>URFZ01000011.1 GCA_900547165.1 uncultured Eubacteriales bacterium | reverse complement strand
ACGGTTTAACCTCTTTTGAACCACGCGACTATCGCGTGGTTTTCGATTACAAAAATACGGCGCAGTCGAAACCGACTGCGCCGTGATATTTTGTCTGTAAATTATTGTTTGCCCTCGTATTCGTTGATGAAATCGAGAATCTTCTTGTCTCCGTAAACGCTCTTCCAATCGCAGTTGAAATCGTCTATCGCGTACTGGGTGAGCGGGTGATAGATAAGGTGATCGAAAAGTTCGGGGTTGATTGTAACCGCGTCGCCGCCGACCATAGCTATCTTATGAACCTGCTCGATGGTCTTGAAACTTGCCGCAAGAACTTTTGTCTCAACATGGTTTGTTCTGAACATTTCTTCGATCTCTTCAACAACGTGAATACCATCGCTGAGGAGGTTATCAAGTCTGTTGACATAAGGAGCAACAAATTTTGCGCCCGCGCTTGCCGCAAGCATAGCCTGCTGCTGTGTAAAGATTGCGGTAACGGTAACATTTATGCCTCTCTTTGCAAGAGCCATCGTTGCTTTAAGTCCTTCGGGACCTATGGGAATTTTTACATAAAAATTGTCGCCCGCAATGTCGCGAAGTGCTTCCGCTTCCGCGATTATATCACTGCACTTCTCCTGCGTTGTCTGAACATGGAGCATTTTGTCGGGTCCGATTATGGATCTTATCTCTTTGATAAGTTCAACAAAATCTCTTTTTTCTTTGGAAATGATGGTCGGGTTCGTGGTAACGCCCGCGATGGGGAAGAACTCGTTGCATCTTCTGATTTGGTCAACATTGGCGGTATCAATAATGTACAGCATGGAAATGTCCACTTCTTTCATATTATTTATGTCTTTATTCTATCACATTGTTTATTTTTTGTCAATACCGACTCGGTAAAATATGTACGAATTATGTGTGACAGTATTGTGCATATTTGCCATATATTTCTGTCTCTTTTTAACAGACTGAATAAAAAAGCTCCGTAGGGGAAAACTTTTCTCGAATAAAACAAAACGGAGGAAAATATGTCTGATTTTTACAGAAAAAAAAGCGGTGCGTTTTTTTCTTTTCTGCGCCGCAGAGGAATTTATATCGCGGTTGTGGTTTTGCTTGCGGGTGTTGTCTGCATTGCATATTTCAAACTTCGCGGCAGAGAAACTGCGGACGATATGAACTTGGTGCAAAATAACTCCGACACGCCGAGAATAACGCTTTCTCCGAACAAGCCCGAACCCGAACCGACTTCCGCGGAGAACGTTACGAAAACACAGCTGTTCAAAGCTCCCGTCGAATGTGCGGTTTCGCAGCCGTTTTCGGGTTCGGTTCCCGTATTCTCCGAAATAATGAAAGATTGGCGGCTTCATCAGGGCGTCGATTACAGAACCGAAACACCGATGAACGTAACTGCGGCGGCTGACGGAATAGTCGAGGACGTTTATACCGACGGAGTTATGGGCAAGACCGTTGTTGTGGAACACGCCGACGGAACAAGAACCGTTTATCAGTCACTTGACGACGAAGTTGCCGTTATAAGGGGACAGAACGTCCTCTGCGGAGATCTTATCGGGAGGACGGGGAACTCGGCGGTTGCGGAATCCGACGGCGGAGTTCATCTTCATTTTGCGGTCATACGCGACGGTGCCTATATCGACCCCGAAGAGATATTGAAATAACGGAAAATGAAAAACAACCGTTTTTGACTTGACTTTCCTCCGAATGTGTGCTACAATATTTACTGAACAGTAAACACAAAAAACATACATTCGGAGGAAGAAATGCTTCAATATTTCCCCGGAACCGTTACCGAAAAAAACGGACGCTCCGCAAAAGAACTTTTTGAGGATGTTTTTGAGAAAAACGACGGCATTATGCTGATGACCGTCAGAAATATAACGGGGCTTGATACTCCCACATTGCAGAATTGGGTTCACCGCGGCTGGGTCAAACGTCCCGTACATAAAAAGTATTCGGTCGATCATCTTGCGCGTATTCTGATAATCAATGCGCTGCGTCCCGTGACGAGCATGGAGAATATAGCCACCGTGCTGAATACGGTTTGCGGCAGTGTGGACGGTTCCCGCGAGGGTATTGTTTCCGATGCGTTGTTTTACGAATACTTTGTGGATGCGTCCGAACGTGTCGAATACGGAGAACTCGAACCCGGAAGCGATATAGATAAAACCGTTTCCGAGACCATAGCCGACTATGACGCGCCGAACCCGGAAGCAAAAGACTTGCTCCACCGCTGTATTCGAATATTTGTTTTGTTTATCGCTTCCGAACTGTTGCGCGGAAGAGCAAATTCCGCGATAGCGGAACTTAACTGACGAAAGGCTAAGGTTATGGAAGATATAAAAGTTTTATCGAGCGAGAAAAAATATTCGGGAAAAATCATCGGCGTCCGCGTTGACACGATAGAGGAAAAAGGGCGCAAATGTCTGCGTGAAGTCGTTGAGCACTGCGAGGCGGCTTGCGTTATGCCCGTAGATGACGAGGGGTATACATATCTTGTCCGTCAGTACAGGCACGGAATAGGCAGATATACGGAAGAATTCCCCGCAGGAAAAGTCGATCCCGGTGAAACGGGAGAAAAATGTGCCGTCCGCGAGTGTGAAGAGGAAATAGGCGCAGTTTGCGAAGATATTTGTTATCTTATGCCCATGCCCGTCAGCCCCGCTTATTGCGAGGAAATAATTCACCTGTATTTTGCAAAGGTCAAACTTTCGGGAACACAGCATCTCGATGACGGTGAGTTTCTCACGGTTGAGCGCGTTACGGTGGACGAAGTTATACGACGCATTGACGCAGGCTTGATAACGGACGCAAAGACAGTTCTTTTGGCGCTTGCTTATTTACATAAAAACAATAAATAACGCAAAAACGCGGAGGATTTACCTCCGCGTTTTTGCGTTATTTTTTCAGATCTGTTAACGGTTTGAACGTATATCCCTGCGCTTTCCACCCTTGTATAAGTTCTTCAAGTATTTCGGCGTTGGTTTTCGATGTCAGATGCAACAGAACTATTGCGCCGTTATGTATTCGCGAATTGAGTTTTTCGAGCGCATATTCTCGTGTCGGCTGTTTTGTATTGTCCCAATCGGCGTAGGCGAGCGACCAAAAAACCGTGGTGTAACCGAGCATCTGCGCCTGTTGAAGGTTTGACACGCTGAATTTTCCCTGCGGCGGACGATAAAACTTCGGCATATCTTTGCCCGTTGTTTCCCTATAAAGGTTTTCGGTCTGTTCAAGTTCCTTTCGGAAGTCGGCAAGTTCTTTTATCTTGCTCATATCGGGGTGCGTCGTTGTATGATTGCCAACAATATGCCCCTCTTCAACCATTCTGCGCACAAGTTCGGGCTGTGTTTTGAAATAGTTGCCAACAAGGAAAAATGCGGCGGGAATCTGCTCTTTTTTAAGAACGTCAAGTATCTTTCCGGCATTTCCGTTTTCATATCCTGCGTCAAAGGTCAGGTATATGACCTTTTCATCTCTGTTGTCACAGTAAAACGCCCCGTATTTGTCAAGTTCCTTTTGCGAAACGTTTCCGCGGGGGAGTTTGTTCTTTCCGTTTGAAAAACTGAGCCCCCAATCGGTTATTTCGCTCGAAGCCTGCACGGTATCATTTCTGTTCTTTGGGATAACAGCCACGGCAACGGCGGTTGCAACCACAAGCCCGCAGGCTATCAGCGCTTCGATTCCGTTCGGTTTCAGCCCTTTTATTATTTTCAGTATCTTTTTCGGCTTTGGCAGTTTCGGAAGTTTCATTCGTATAATCCCTCTATCTTTATCTTATTTTCAAAGAAGTTCGCACTTGACATTGCCGCAGGGCGTAGAAAACGTCCGAGACAGCGCAGACTGTTCGGCTCTCCCTGCGTTATCACGCTTGCCCTTTCCGCACAGGACAGCGTTGCAAGAAATCCCATATCCGCCAGCACGTCAAACGACGCTGAACTGATTGCTCCGAACGGGTATGTATAAACGGCGGGATATATGCCCGTATGTTCATAAGTTTCATCTTGTAATTTTCCGATGTCTTCAATTAAAATCTTGGTATAATGTTCGTCTGTTTCTCCGCTGATCTTTTTTGAACCTTTTCGCTGTCCGTTCGTGTGCATTGAGTATGTATGGTTGCCTATCTCCACACGCCCGCTTTCGAGCATTTCGTTTATCATATCCCACGTTATGTGCGAATAATATGCGTTCGGCTTTTCGTCGTTATATAAGTCCGTATATTTTCCGATGAAGGATATGAGCATTTTTGCGTCATATTTTTCGAGCAGGGGATATGCGTAAAGATAGTTGTTGTAATAACCGTCGTCGAACGTTATAACAACGCTTTTTTCGGGCAGAGAACTTCCCGAATAGACAAAGTTTATCAAGTCCTGCATTTCGACAAACGAATAACCGTTTTCTTTCAGCCAACGCAGGTCATTTTCGAAAAGGTCGGGAGATACGACGTATTTGCCTTGTCTTGCGGGGTCTTTGAGCAGGGAATGGTACATTAAAATAACCACGGTTGCCTGTTTCGGCTCTTTTGCGAAAAATGTCGTGTTTTTCAGCGCGAGCAGACATATAATACTTACACACAACAGCACACATACCGTGCGGCGAAATAGTTTTTTACTCAGTCCTTTGTTCATATACCCACCTCTTCGTTTGATTGTATGCGTTGTAAAGATGTTTGATACATTTTTATCATTTTTTCCTTATTGAAAAATGCTTTGTGTTATGCTATAATGTATTAAATAAATATTCAAGGAAGTATAAAGTATGAAATCTCCCGCAGAAATTGCCGCATTCACCTCGGATGTCGGCGTGGTAAAATCCAAACTCGGCATTCCCCGTATGATAGCACTCGGTTTTCTTGCGGGTTTTTTCATTGCGCTTGCGGGTGCGGCGTCGAATACAGCCTCCGCGCTTATATCAAACGCAAGTGTGGCAAAGATAATCAGCGGCTGCGTTTTCCCTGCGGGACTTACAATGGTTCTGTGCGCGGGAAGCGAACTTTTTACGGGAAACAGCCTTATGGCGGTCGCTCTTCTTGACAAAAGAATAAAATTCCGTCATATGCTTAAAAACTGGCTGTTCGTATATGTTGGCAACTATGTGGGCAGCGTGCTTGCCGCGGCACTTTTGTCTCTTTCCGGACAGTTCGGAATGTTCGGCGGAAAAGTTGCTCTGACGACCGTTACCGCCGCCGCAAACAAATGTGCGCTCGGTTTCGGACAGGCGTTTGTTCTCGGCATACTCTGCAATGTTCTTGTATGCGTGGCTGTCTGGATAAGTTTCGGCGCTGATTCCGTCGGCGGCAAAATCGCGGGACTTTTCTTCCCGATAATGGTCTTTGTAATCTGCGGCTTTGAACACAGTATTGCCAATATGTACTATATTCCCGCGGGAATATTTGCGCAGTCCTCTCTCGGACTTGAACAGGCGGCATCCGTGGTCAACCTCGGAATGCTTTCATGGAAGAACTTCTTTATTCATAATCTGTTGCCCGTGACGCTCGGAAACATCGTGGGTGGGGTATCCGTTGCGGTGATTTACAGCGCCGTTTACAGAGGCGGAAAGGAAAAGAAACGTGGTTAATATCGGAAACGATTGGGACGAGATACTCAAAGATGAGTTCAAAAGCGAATACTATCTGAATCTTCGTCAATTTCTGAAACGGGAATATTTTTCACGGACGATATATCCTCCGATGAACGATATTTTCAATGCTCTGAAAGCGACACCGTATTCTGCTGTCCGTGCAGTCATTCTCGGACAGGATCCGTATCACGGTCCGGGGCAGGCGCACGGAATGTGTTTTTCCGTCCGAAAGGGCATAGAACCGCCTCCGTCACTTGTCAATATTTTCAAGGAACTGAAAGACGATCTCGGATTTGACCCGCCGAATCACGGCTGCCTGCAAAAATGGGCGGATAACGGGGTACTGCTTTTGAATACGGTACTGACCGTCCGCGCGGGAAGCCCGAACAGCCACAAAGGGCAAGGGTGGGAAATATTTACGGATAACATAATCCGCAAACTCAACAAACGCCTGACTCCGATAGTTTTTATTCTGTGGGGCGCAAACGCAAAATCGAAAGAATGCCTTATAACCGAAAAAAGACATTATATAATCAAATCTTCACACCCGTCGCCGCTTTCGGCGTATAACGGTTTTTTCGGCAGCCGTCCGTTTTCTGCGGCAAACCGTTTTCTTGTTTCACACGGACTTGAACCCATCGATTGGAAGATAGGAGATGACGAATGATGAAAAGAATTCTTTCTGCCGTTCTTGTTGCCGTTTTTGCGGTTGCTTTGCTTGCTTCATGCAAAGGACAAAAAGACGATTCGGAAAAGAACAAAACCGCGAAAAGATATACTTTTTATTCGCTTGACACCGATTGTTCTTTGACTGTTTACGGTGATGACGATTCCTACGCAAACGTAGCCGCCGATGCGGTTGACGTTATCAATAAATTTTTCTCCGACGGAAAGAATATTTCTCTTGCGGATAAAGGCACCACTCTTTCTTTCAGCGAGGAACAGTACGCGCTTTTGAAAAAGGGAGCGGAGATGTATGAGTTTACGGACGGCGCGTTTGATATGACGATAGCGCCCGTAACAAAACTTTGGAATATTCCCGAAAACAAAACACCTCCCGACGCCGCGGCCATTGCCGCGATGTTGTCGTTCGTCGGAACTTCAAAACTCAAATTCAATGATGCGGACAGAACCGTTACGTTTGAGTCTTTCGGCGGTATCGACATAGGCGGTATCGCAAAGGGATATGCTGGCAATTATGCTGTTTCCGCGCTCAAAAATGCGGGATGTTCCGCAGGCGTGCTTTCTCTCGGCGGCAATGTCGTTGTTTGGGGAGATAAGCCCGACGGTTCGGATTATACGGTTGCTGTCAAAAGTCCGCTGTCCTCGGGACAGACGTCCGAGTATCTCGGCAATATCAAGTGTAAAGATGTTTGTGTTGTGACTTCGGGAACATATGAAAGATTCTTCGAATATGAGGGCAAACGCTATCATCATATAATCGATCCGTCCACGGGTTATCCCGCAGATACCGATGTTTTGAGTGCGACTGTCGTTGCGGAAGACGGCGCTTATGCAGACGCTCTTGCTACGGCGTTTGTCGTGCTCGGATACGAAAAGAGCGCATCCTATATCGAATCAGCCATTGAAAAAGGCTATATCAAAGGCGCGGTGCTTGTCAACAGCCGTTGCCGCGTCAGCGTTTACGGAGATATCAATTTTGAATTGACTTCCGGCGACTTTGTCAAAGATGAATAAATCCGTGCAGCCGCACCGACGGTTTCGCGTGCGCATAGCGGATTTCGTTCTTATAATCGTGCTTGGCGCGGCGGCGTTTGTCCCTTGGCTGTTCCTGCGCGGAAAGCCCGCAAAAAATGTTTCCGTTATTTTGAACGGGAACACTGTTTGCGAAATGCCGCTTGACAAGGACAGGGAATATACAATAGACGGAGTTGGAAAAGTCGTCGTAAAAGACGGAAAAGCGTTTGTCTGCGATATGACCTGCCCCGACAAAACGTGCGAAAAAATGGGTAAGATAAGTTCTTCGGGTAATTCCGTAATTTGTATGCCAAACCGTCTTGCCGTTGTCGTTGATGCGGGAGGGGAGGTTGACGCCGTTGTCGGTTAGAGTTCAAAAAATCGTTCGGCTTGCGCTTCTCATGGCAACCGCTCTGATACTTTCTTACGTTGAGAGCGTTCTCGAACTCAATATCGTCGTTCCCGGCGTAAAGATAGGGATAGGCAACGTGCTTCTGACCTATGTGCTTTACGAGTACGGCTTTCCGACCGCCGCGGGATTCGGACTTACCAGAAGTTTTCTTTCAATGCTTTTTCTCGGAAGACTTTCGTCCGCGATATTTTCTCTGACGGGAATGGTCTTTGCCGTTCTTGCAATGGGAGCGGCTAAAAAGTGCGGCCTTTTTTCACCTCTCGGTGTCAATGTGTCAGGCTCCGTGTTACACGTTTTCGGACAACTCCTTGCCGCCGCTTTTGTAACGGAGACCGTCTCCGTTCTCGGATTGCTTCCCGTGTATGTGTGCGTTTCCGTCGTCTGCGGCGTTCTGACGTATATTCCGCTTATTGCCGTTCTGAAATTCGAAGAGAAGCGAAAAAACGCGACAGGGGAAATTTCCCGCGATTGCTGAATTTTGTGCATTGCAACCGTAGTTTTTATATGGTATCATATATCCGTAAAACTTTGATTTTTGAGATTTACGGAGATGATATTTTATGTTTGAAAAAACACTCAAAAAACTTTCTGACGGTATATTAAAAAGCGAAAACGGCGCGCTTTATATGCTGAAAACTCTTTCTGTTCTGGCAATTTTTCAGATGGTCTATTCCGTCTTTTTTTACCCGCAGAATTACACCGCGACGGTCGAGATATTCGGCGGCGGGTGTATGACCGCGACCATTGCGGTTGTTTGTTACTTCTTTGCGGTTAAGTTAAAAGACAAGAACCGTAAATGATTTTTGCCGACAGAAAATATAAAACTTGTTATAAAGGACAGTATTTGCAAAATGATAGGCGTCTCGACAGCCTGCCTTTATCCGCTCGAAACGGAAAAGGCTTTTGAATATCTTGCGAAAAACGGAATAAAGAATACGGAGATATTTTTCAACACCGACTCCGAACTTACGCCGTCTTTTGTCTCGGAACTGAAACATATCGCTCTCGCAAACGGTGTTCGCGTATATTCCGTACATCCGTTTATGTCCACAAGCGACTATTACTACCTCTTCTGCGAATATCCTCGCAGGCAGGCGGACGCGCTTGACAAGTACCGCCGCTTTTTTGAAATTGCGGCATTGCTCGGTGCGGAAGTCGTTAATTTTCACGGTCCGCGCAGAGAGCAGACTGTTACTCCCGAAAAGTATTGCGAAGTGTATACACAATACTATCGTGAAGCGCGAAAAGAGGGCGTGTACTTCTGTCAGGAAAACGTCAGCCGCTGCCACAGCCGCAGTTCCGAGTTTATTCGGTATATGTCCGAAAAATGCGGAGACGATGTTCGTTTTACACTTGATATAAAACAGGCGCACAGAGCGTCTTTTGACCCGTTTGATTTTATCGACGCCACAAAAGGCAAATTAAAACTTGTTCATTGCAACGATTTTGACGAATCAAGCGATTGTTTGCTCCCTCTTTGCGGCACATTTGACCTCTCTCTTTTCCGTCGGCAACTTTCCGAAAACGGGTATGACGGAATGTTTACGATAGAGGTGTATTCGCAGAATTATTCCGACCGAAGCGAAATTATTGATTCATATAAAAAACTCAGCCGACTTTTTGAAAGGAAGTAAAAATATATGAAATGCCCGTATTGCGGTTTTGATGACAGCAAGGTTATCGATTCCCGTCCCGCTGAGGACAGAATAAGACGTCGCAGAGAATGTTGCAAATGCGGAAAACGCTTTACCACATTCGAAGCGGTTGAACACGCTCCCATTGTCGTTGTCAAAAAGGACGGCGCACGTCAGGAATTTGACAGGGAAAAACTGTTCAACAGTCTTCTTCGTGCCTGCAACAAGCGTCCCGTCGCTTACGAGACGATAGAAAAGGCTGTTGATTCGATAGAAAGTACGCTTCTCAACGAACTTGAAAGAGAAGTCCCGTCCAGCCGTATCGGAGAACTCGCCATGGAAAAACTCCGCGATATAGACGATGTTGCATACGTCCGTTTTGCGTCCGTATACAGACAGTTCAAGGATATAAACACCTTTATGGAAGAACTGAAATCAATTCTGAAAGACGGTAAATTCTGATGGCGCAAAGCAGTAAAAAATCCCTGTTAAAACGGTTTTTGCCTTATTATAAACCATATAAAAAGATGTTCGCCCGCGATCTCGGCTGTGCAACCGTGGTCGCGGCTGTTGAACTTGTATTCCCCTTGCTTGTCCGTATGCTGATGAATACCTCCGTTGCGTCGGAAACGCATACAAATCTGCGCTTTATATGGCTGACGGGACTTGCGATTTTGCTTATGCGTGTGCTTGACGTGTTTGCAAATTATTATATTGAGTCCCGAGGACATATCATGGGCGCATATATGGAAACGGATATGCGAATGAAACTTTTCGACAAACTCATGAGCCTTTCGTTTTCGTATTACGACAAAACGGAAGTCGGGCAGATCATGTCCCGCATAACGACCGACCTGTTCGATATAACGGAGTTTGCGCACCATTGTCCCGAAGAGTTTTATCTTGCGGGCTTGAAAATAACGGGAGCGTTCATTATTCTTTGCACGGTCAGCGTGCCGCTGACGCTGATAATCTTCGCTATCTTGCCGTTTATGTTTCTGTTTGCGTTTATTTACAACAAAAAAATGCGTAAAGCCGCAAAATTGCGCAGAGAAAAGATAGGTAATATCAATGCAAACGTTGAAGACTGTTTAAGCGGCGTTCGAGTTGTTAAATCCTTTGCAAACGAGAATGTCGAACGCGAAAAGTTTGACAAAACGTCCGATGAGTTTCTGTCCGCAAAGAAGTTGAGTTATCACTATTTCGGCGTTTTTCACAGCGGTATACGCTTTTTTGACGCATTTATGTATCTTTCGGTAGTCGTTTTCGGAGCAACGTTTATCGCGCTCGGAAAAATCGACCCGTCCGATCTTGTCGCATTCGTCCTTTATATCTCCTTGCTTCTGACCGCCATAAGCCGAATAGTTCAGTTTACGGAACAGTTCCAGCAGGGTATGACGGGCTTTGAACGCTATGTTGAAATAATGGATACTCCTGTCGCGCTTGAAGACGCGCCCGATGCCGTAGATATAGGCAAAGTCAAGGGAGATGTTACTTTTGAAGACGTCGGCTTCTCTTACGGCAAGGATCTCGGCAAAGTCCTGAATCATATCAACTTAGATGTCAAGGCGGGCACGAATGTTGCGGTTGTCGGACCGTCGGGCGGCGGAAAGACCACTCTTTGCAGTCTTATCCCGCGCTTTTACGATGTCACCGAGGGCAGGGTGCTTGTTGACGGCAAAGATGTCAGAAGCGTAACGCAAAAATCTTTGAGAGAGAATATCGGCATAGTTCAGCAGGATGTTTACATATTTGTCGGCACGGTTCGCGACAATATCGCTTACGGCAAACCCGGGGCGACTGACGAAGAGATTATCAATGCCGCAAAACTTGCGGGCGCTCACGATTTTATTATGGCTCTCGAAAACGGTTACGACACCCATGTCGGACAGCGCGGAGTGCGCCTGTCGGGTGGTCAGAAACAACGCATCTGCATTGCCCGCGTATTCCTGCGAGACCCGTCCGTTCTCATTTTTGACGAGGCTACGTCAGCGCTCGACAACGAAAGCGAACTTGTCGTTCAGACTTCCCTCGAAAAACTTTCGAAAGGCAGAACCACGTTTATTATTGCACACAGGCTGTCCACAATAAGAAACGCCGACGTTATAATGGTTCTGACCGAAAACGGAATTGAAGAGACCGGAACACACCAAGAACTTATGGAGAAAAAAGGGGAGTATTACAAACTCTATAATCTCTATGCCGATGTGTTCTCCGACCAATAGAATGGGAAAATATGGAACTGCACGAATATTATTCCGAAATAAACAGCCGCATAGAAAAAATTGACTTTGACGCTCTGTGGAAAGACTTCAAACCTTTGAGATTTGCGCTGTATAACGATAAAAAATGCTTCTTTGACGGACAATACATCGAAAAAACCGATGATTTCTTTGCCAACACGGCGATAGAGTTTAACGGAGAAGTTATTGCTATATGGAACGTTTCCGAACCGACGGATTCAGATGTTCTCACCTCGAAAATCGTGCACGAAATGTTCCACGGATTTCAGACGATAAGAGGGGAGAAGCGTTACGCCGATGAGATGGACGCCTTGTTCGAATATTGCTATTCAAATGAAAACCTTTCGGTAAAAGCCGAAGAAAACAGGCTCCTATCGGAACTTGCGGAACATTTTGATTACGCAAAATTCACGGGATTTCTCGGGCTTCGCAAAATGCGTGCCGAACAGTTTGAATATGAATTTCGTTATGAGACGTCAATCGAACAAATCGAGGGAACGGCAAATTTTGTTGAACTGCAAACGCTGAAAATCCTTGATGAATCAAAATATCTGCGAAAACTTCAACGGATGATTTCATCGGTCGCAGATACGGAACGTCTGTTTCCCGTTCGCATTGCCTGCTATGATATCGGCGCGCTTTTGCTTTTGGTTTGCAAGAATAACGGTATTCCTGCATCCGAGGCTTTTTCCGATAAAACATTTCCCGAAAAACTGATTGAAAACGCAGCTGCCGCGACATTTACGAAATCCTTGTTTATGCAGCCGCAGATAGATGCGTTTTTCGCCCGTGCCGACGAACTGATAAACCGTGCAATAGCGAAAAACGACGTTATATTCGACGGTGAAACTCCGCTGCTCGGCGTCAATATTTATGATGCGGTATGCCGTCGAGGTTATATCATAACAAAATATTTTGTAATGTTCGGAGATGAAAAGTCCCCGAGAACAGAAAGCGGAAACTTTGTTGTCGAAACTTCCCGTCGGGGATTTTTGAAAAGAATTTACAGGTTTGAATTATGAAAATAAATTATGATTTATCCGGAAAAAACGGTTCGCTGCCGTTGATTCCCGTTCCTCATGACTGCATTGTCGAACATATAACCGAAACCGAAAATGCGGTGTCTTTTGAATTTTCCGCTGACGTATGTGAATATGATTCAGTTCGAGCAATGGGTTTGAATTTTCAAGGGCTTACAATTTCGGTAAATCTTTCCGACCCCACTTTTTTTATCTACGAAAAGAAAAAAAGTGGTTCAAAAATAAAAGAAGTTTTTGATGCGGAAGATTTCAGGAAAAAAATATGCGGAAAAAAACTCGAATACCTGAATCATTTTGTGAATGAAAACGATTTTGTCGTTGTTTTATCCGACTATATTCTTGCATTTACCGCATATAGCGTTGAATTTGATTGGAAAGAGTAAAAAACGCACCCGTCAGGGTGCGTTTTTTATTATATGCTTTCAAGAGATTTTGAAAGGAACGCCTTTGTTTTCGGGGATTTTGGAGAGTTGAACACCTGCTCCGGCGTTCCGTATTCCTCGATAAGCCCGTCTGCAATGTATATTATTTTGTCCGCCACGTTTTTTGCGAACTCCATTTCGTGCGTGACTATGAGCATCGTTCTGTCCTGCTCTTTCAGGCTTTTGATGACCCGAAGCACTTCGCCCGTCAATTCGGGGTCGAGCGCCGATGTCGGCTCGTCAAAACAAAGAATGTCAGGGTCGAGCGCCAACGCTCTTGCTATGGCAACACGCTGCTGCTGTCCGCCCGAAAGTTCGCACGGATAACTGTTCATCTTGTCCGAAAGACCGACGCGCTTTATCAGTTCCGTTGCCCGTGCCGTTATGTTTTCGGCGGTATCTATTCCGAGCAGGGTTGGCGCCAACGTAACGTTTTTCAAAACGCTGTATTGCGGAAACAGATTGAACTGCTGAAAAACAAGTCCGAAATGCAGTCTGTTTTTTCTTATCTCCGCTTCGCTTTGCTTTCTTTTGTCGTCGGCGTCGAAAATAGTGTTTCCGTTGACGAGAATCTGTCCGCCGTCGGCAAATTCAAGAAAGTTGATACATCTCAAAAGCGTTGTCTTTCCGCCGCCCGACGAACCGATTATAGCGAGAACTTCTCCTTTTTCAAGAGAGAATCCGACGCCTTTCAGAACCTCGGTCTTCCCGAAATTCTTTTTCAGATTTTTAACTTCAAGTACCGGCATCTTTTTTCTCTCCTTATTTGAAATACGCAAGTTTCTTTTCGATTCTGCCGAAAATCAGCGTCAGAATGCCGCTGAATGCCAGATAGAAAACGCCCGTGAAGAGCAACGGCCACAAAAGTCCGCCGTTTTTGATGAATCTTTCGCCGAAATAAATAATTTCCTGAATGGCGATTATTCTTGAAAGTGAAGTGTCTTTGACAAGCGTTATAACTTCATTGCTTATGGGCGGAACTATGCGTTTGACTACCTGCAAAAGCACGACCTTGAAAAATATCTGCTTTTTTGTCATTCCGAGAACCTGTCCCGCTTCAAACTGTCCTTTCGGTATGCTTTCGATACCTCCGCGGTATATTTCGGAAAAATAGCAAGCATAGTTGATTATAAATGCCACAAGCGTCGCTATCATTCGTCCGTTTGAGCCTGTTCCCCATATATTCGTTTGGAGAAGCAACCCGGGACCGTAATAGATGATAATGAGCTGCAGCATAAGCGGCGTGCCTCGAATTATCCAAACGATTATCTTGACAAGGGCTTGAAGCGGCTTGAACTTGCACATTGACCCCAGCGAGATTATAAGTCCGAGCGGTAGCGAGCCGAGCAAGGTCAAAAAGAATATTTTCAATGTCTCTCCGAAGCCTATCATCAGAGATTTCATTACAGTTTCAAACATTTTGTTCCGTCCTTAATACGTTCCGCAAGGCAGAAGACCCGCAAGATCTTCTGCCTTGACTTTTTTCTGTTTTAATTACTTCTGCTCAATGATGTTTGCGGAAGAAATGGAATATTGCTCCGCAAGTTTTGCTATAGTGCCGTCGGCGTATGCTTTTACGAAGAAGTCATTAAGTTTCTGTGCAAGGTCGGAGCCTTTTCTGAAACCTACACCGTATTCTTCGGAAGTCAGTTCAAAAGAGAACGTAAGGTTGTCGTAACTTGTGCCTTCGCCTATCATTGCGCCTGCCATAAGCAAGTCGATAACTGCCGCATCGGACGTTCCCGCCGCAACTTCTTTGATAGCATCGGACTGCGCCGTTACGGGAGTTACATTGTAGCCGAGTTCGGTCAGTATTTCTTCACCCGCAGAGCCGCCCTCTGCCGCAAAACTGAGGTCTTTGAGGTCTTCAACGGAAGAATAGTTCGCCGCTTTGTCCTTAGGCAGAACAACTACCTGCGCATTTTTGCAGTATGCGTTTGAAGTCTCCATTGCCGCCTTAACACCGTCGGTCAGGGTCATGCCGTTCCATACGCAGTCAATAGACTTGCTGTTCAACTCAAACTCTTTGTTATCCCAGTTGATAACGACGAACTCAGCCTCCACACCGAGTTCAGCCGCGAACGCTTTCGCGAGGTCTGCGTCAAATCCTACCCATTCGGTGCTGCCTTCTTTTTGGAAGTCCATCGGAGCAAACTCCGTGATGCCGATAACCAACTTGCCGTTGCTCTTAACATAAGCGCTGTCCGCGTTTGTGTCCGCTGTGGAACCCTGCTGTGCTCCGACTGCGGTCGTGGTTGCGGTCTGGTCTTTCTGTCCGCATCCTGCGAGGCACAGAACCAGCATCAGGATTGCCATGGTCATTGCAAATACTTTTCTCATCTTTTTTACTCTCCTTTGCCCGTTTGATTTTTGTCGGGTCTTGTTTGATATGACACTATTATACTACATCGCGTTAAAGTTGTAAAGTGGTTTAGCGTAATTTTTTTAAGTTTTGTATCTTTGCATAAAAAAAATTCAAATTTCGTCGCTCTGTTGTTCTACTTTGATGAAGTATAGGCGGCGCAAACCTATTTGAGTTAAGGAACACACTTTAACCGCGCAAAAATATCTCATCATATTGACAAAAAACAGAAATAATGTTATACTGAAAACAAAGGAGAACATTATGAACGAGAAATATATAATAGGAAAAACATTGCTTGTCTGCTTGAATATTTTTACTTCCGAAAAAGAGTTTTTGCGTAGGGAACAGTTTTACGGAAAGATAAAGTCTGTTGATGACGACGTAATAACGGTTTGCACCGCCGACGGTGAGGTTCATACTTTACCCGCCGATTTTTCTGCTTTAAGAAACGCGGAAATCGGTGTATATACATTGGAAGACGGTCGAACAGTCGAAGACCCCGATTTCGTTTCTGTTTGGAACATTGTCAGCCCTTAATATCATCTGAATATTTTTGAAAATAAATTTATTTCGACCTATTGCTTTTTTCTTATATATATGGTATAATATTTTCGTTGAAAAACAGAACGTAATATTCGGGGCATTAGCGCAGCTGGGAGCGCATCACACTGGCAGTGTGGGGGTCGTGGGTTCGAATCCCATATGCTCCACCATAAGTCCACCGTAATTTTGATAGAATTACGGTGGACTTTTATGTTATAATGAATCAGACAAATCGCGGAATTTGCAGGAGGTAATGATGCTTACTTTATATGAGCCAAAATATGAGGACTTGTGGTTTCGGCAAATGATGCTGGAAGATGAAGATACCATGTCCTACAATCATGCCTATGGCGGAACAATTCCATGGCCGGAGGATAAATGGAGCAGCTGGTACAATTATTGGATTGATTGCCACGAGAACAAGAGGTATTATAGATATTTAAAAAATGAAGATGGTCAATTCGTTGGAGAAATTTCATACCGCTACGATACCGAAATACAGCATGAGATAGCCAATGTTATTATCTATTCAAAATACAGAAAAAAAGGCTATGGGAGCGAGGCGTTGACTCTGCTGTGTTCCGTAGCGAAAAACAATGGGATTTCAGTTCTCTATGATGATATTGCAATTGACAACCCGTCTATTACACTTTTTCTGAAACACGGATTTGTGGAAGAATCCCGAACAGGAGAAAAAATAATCATCAAGAAGGAACTGTAAGGCAAATTCCTGTTTGACGCAGAGGGGTGGATTTGTCTAAAACAATGACCTGCCTCTGAACCGAAATTATTTCCATCCCTTAACGGGCGTCTGTCAAAATTACGGTTCTCCTCGAATCCGAATCGCAAGGGAATTTAATCTCAGTGGAGTTATGTGTATATGAACCCTTATCATAACGTTGACGGGTTCTTTGAAACAGTTTTCTTTGAAAACAGATATTTGCAATAAATAAGAGTGGACATTTTAATAGCCAATAATTGACATAATTCACTTGACAAAGTTTGTTTGTTGTGCTATAATCAACAAGCATGCAGGCGTAGTTCAATGGCAGAACTTCAGCTTCCCAAGCTGACAGCGCGGGTTCGATTCCCGTCGCCTGCTCCAAAAATAAACGACGATTTTCGAAAGAAGATCGTCGTTTATTTTTGGTTCTTTTCGGTTTTTTCTCTTCTCTCAAATCGTCGTTTTCGGAAAAAAGAAAAAGGGATTATAGATAAATGAAAAGGAGTTTTTGCTACGCAATGCGAGAATCACCGTGCGGAGCAACCCCGTGCATGAATTTATTGAAGGAATCTGTTTTATATCCCTACCATAAACAGTAAAAGGTCACCGTAAGGCGACCTTTTAATTTTATACAGTAGTTGTTCGTCAGTCCGTTACCGTTTCTTCGTCCAGATACGACGCTATGGTGTCCGCGACATAAAACAGAACCGTCTGCGGGTATTTCTCATTTGCCGCTTTCAGCATATTTCTGTATTCGTAGTCTTCTCCGCCGTAGGGACCCATGTGATAAAATATGGTCAATTCCTCTTTTATGGAGAGTTTGATAAATTTTCTGATAATTGCTATTGAACGCGAAGAATGGGGCAGGGGAATGTCAACTTCTTTGTTTGTTGCCCAAATATTGTATTTTTCCCATTGTCCCTGCTCGTTTTTTCTGTTCCTTGTCTCAACCACGTAAGTGTTGCACTTGCAAAGGTCGTGGAGAAGCGCACATATTATTATACTGTCTTCGGACATTTCAACGCCTTTGATTTCAAGCAGCGATTTGAAATTCTCGTAAACGTTGAGACAATGCTGCGCCAGACCGCCGCTGAAATTGTTGTGAAATCTCGTTGAAGCGGGCGCCGTGAAAAAGTCCGTCGAATCGGAAAGGTAGTCGGCAAGTTTGTCTATACCGTCTCTTTCCGTGCTTCGGAGCAGGTCGAGAATCATCTCTTTCTGTTCTTCGAGCTCCTCTTTTGACATTATTTCCTGCATATATGACCTCTTTTATCAATAATCTACCGGATATTTGATATATGCGTATCCGCCCGGAACGATTTTTTCGAATGTGTTGTATCCGAGTTCTTTAAGCGCACTAATAACATCAGGCAGCAGTTCGACCGAAACATCGGTGCCGTACATAAGCAATATGTAAGTCTTGTAGCCGTCGTTTTGCGTTCTCGAGCTTGCCGCGGTCTTTACGACTTCAAGCAGGGAAGAAGCACTTGCCGATGAATCGTAATCGCCTGCATCTGTGTACCAGTCCGTTACGGAATATCCCGCGTCGTGAAGACTTTTCATTATTTCGCGGAGCGTTTCCGTTCCGTTGCCGTATTGAGTGCAGTACGATTTCGCTCTTTCCGTTCCGCCTGGCATACGGACAAGTTTTGTTTCTGTTCCCGTTATGTCCTTGATCATTGCGGCGCATTTTTGGACGTCTTCCATATATTTTTCCGCGCTCGAAAAGATTTCCGAAACGTTGTCCGACCCGTAAGCACGAATGCCTATCGCGTGTCCCTCGTCAACAATGCGCTTGACAACGGCTCTGTCCTCGTCCGTCTGAATGAGGCTTCCCGTTATATAGAATGTCGCTTTTACGTTGTTCTCTTTGAGTATATCGAGTATCTTTGCCGTATTGGAGGACGGAACGCTGTTGAATGTCAGAAATGCCGTAGGCTCGGTTCTGTAACGAACCTGCAATTCAAGCCCGCTCTTTTCCGCTTTTTTCGAAGCGAGCGTCTGTTGGAGTTCGTCAAGACTGTTCTGTGCGTCTTTAACTTTTTGTTCCTGCTCCGCAAGCATATTATTTGCGTCGGTTATGCCCGATTTGTTCGAAAAACCGAAATACATAAAAACAATGGAAAGCGCAAGGCAGACAAAAGTGATAAGTATGTATACTATTCTCATATTGTCCTCCTTATTCCTGCGGAAGTTTTGATTGCAAATCCGCTATTTCTTTTTCAAGATTTGAAATCTCTTCTTTTGTTTTTTCGTATTTGAGCCCTAAGTCAACCGCCTGTTGGTCAGCCGCTGCCTTTTTTTCCTGAACGCTGTTGTATGCGTTTCTTTCTTTGAAAAAGAACACACCCGTGCATATCGCCGCGGAAAATGCTATAACGGCAATTATTGCGCAAATCGCGTTGATTCTTTTTTCTCTCTTTTTTCTGCGCTTTCTTTCCGCAATGCGTCTTCTGCGTGCGCGCAGTTCTTCTTCCGTCAGCGGACGGGAAGAGCCGTTTTGGTGAACTCTGTCTATTCGCTGCGTTCTTTGTTCTCTCGTCGCATCCGAAGGTCTTCTTCTCGGAGCGCCGTTTTCATATCTTTCAGCCATAGGAGCCTCCTTTTTCCTGTTTGAGGGCAGCAATAATAAAGGTATTTTTCTTTCTCTTTTTGCGAAAGAAATCTTTTTCGCCGAATATACACATATTGTACCATATAAACATAATATTTTCAAGTCCCGAAAGTTTGAAATAATAAATTTTTAATGAAATCTGAAAGCCGTTTTTTGACAAATCTGCGTCAAAAACCCGTTCGCCGAAAAATCAACTTGACAATTTTATATTTATAATATATAATTATAAAGTATAGTTTTGTTCATATAACAGGATTATGTTTCTATCTACATAAATTTTAAGTTGGGAGGTGTCAGAAATAGAACATATTATACCGTTAGCCTTGGGAACCGTTGAAATAATTATCCTTGTCGCTGTCGGAGTTGTGTGCCTTGCAGTCGGACTTGTATGCGGCAATCTTTACCGCAAAAAGGTCGGAGAAGCAACGATAGGCTCTGCCGAACAGAAAGCGAAAGATATTGTTAATGAGGCGATAAAAACAGCGGAGACAAAGCAGAAAGAGGCTTTGCTCGAAGCGAAAGAAGATATTCACAGAAGTCGCACGGAAGCTGAGAAAGAGATCCGTGAAAGACGGAATGAAGTCCAAAGGCTTGAAAAAAGAGTCATTCAAAAAGAAGAGTCTCTTGACAGAAGAGCAGATTCTTATGAGAAGAAAGAAAACGTCCTTGCAGGCAAAATGAAGGTCGTTGAAGAAAAAGAAGCGGAACTCGAAGAACTTAAAAAGGGAGAGAGAGCCGTTCTCGAACGTATCAGCGGCATGACCGCGGAACAGGCAAAGACCGAACTTATCGCAAATCTTGAAGGCGAACTGAAACACGAACAGGCAATCAAAATTCAGGAATACGAAAATCGTACAAAAGAGGAAGCGGAAACAAAAGCGAGAGAAATAATTTCGCTTGCCATTCAGAGATGTGCCGCCGACCACGTTGCGGAAGCGACAATTTCGGCTGTAACTCTTCCGAACGATGAGATGAAAGGTCGAATCATCGGCAGAGAGGGACGCAACATTCGCGCTCTCGAACAGTTGACGGGTGTCGATCTTATAATCGACGATACACCCGAAACAATAACCATTTCATGCTTTGATATGGTTCGCAGAGAGATTGCGAGAATCGCGCTTGAAAAACTGATTCAGGACGGACGTATTCACCCCGCAAGAATCGGTGACATGGTTGAAAAAGCCAGAAAAGAAGTTGAGCAGACGATCAAAAAGGAGGGCGAGAACGCAACGTTTGTTACAGGCGTTCACGGCATTCACCCCGAACTTGTCAAATTGCTCGGACGACTTCATTACAGAACGTCTTTCGGTCAGAATGTGCTTGTCCACTCCATAGAAGTTTCGCACATTGCGGGACTTATCGCGGGTGAGATAGGTGCGGACGTTACCGCCGCAAAGCGTGCGGGATTGCTTCACGATATAGGCAAAGCTCTCGATCAGGAGAAAGAGGGTTCGCATATCAGTATCGGTGTTGAGGAAGCGCGCAGATACAAGGAAAACGAGAAGATAGTTCACGCCATTGAAGCTCACCACGGCGATGTTGAAGCGAAAAGCGTTGTTGCCGTTATCATTCAGGCTGCGGACGCAATCTCCGCTGCAAGACCCGGCGCAAGACGTGAAGATATCGAGAGTTACATCAAGCGTCTCGAAAGACTTGAATCTCTTGCGAACAGTTTCAAAGGCGTTGAAAGAACTTATGCCATTCAGGCAGGTCGTGAGATTCGCGTTATGGTCAGACCCGAAGATATTTCGGACGACGACATGACAGTTCTTGCAAGAAATATCGCGAATAAGGTCGAAGCCGAACTTGAATATCCCGGTCAGATCAAAGTTCACGTTATCAGAGAAAGCCGTGCCGTTGAGTACGCAAAGTAATCTTAAAAACAGAAAACCAATGCTCCGAAAAGAAAAATCTTTTCGGAGCATTTTTATGATAATGAGGAGTATTTTGTTTATATATCAGGCTTCATGGAAAATTATGGGTAGAACCATAGACCCGTAACGATAATTTGCAATATTTTCTTTCAAATATTGACAAAATATTTTGGTTATGGTATAATGAATAAAAGTCCGAAAGGTACATTATTTATATGTATGCTTGTTTATTAAGGTCGGTAAAATTTAATTTAAGGGAAAGCGCAAAGATTTTATAAGGGGATTCTTTGTGCTTTTTTATTATTTGCTGACAAAAAAAACAGAAAAAAAGAAGATTGTAATGAAAACAAATCGCTTAATCATTTAGGATAGGAGAAAGTGAATGAAAAGAATTAAGCATATTTTATCCAATAATTTTTTTGTACTGAAACTTCTTTATAAGGCCAGTCCACTGAAAGTCTGGCTCAGTTTGCTGTTCACTATCTGGGGCTGCATCTTGCAACTTGTAACGAATGTTTTTCTTGTAAGAACCGTTGTTGATGAGTTGCAGGCGGGTTCAAACTACGGCAAAATCGTAATTGTTGTTGTCGGTACATTTTTGTTTAATTGGATTACCGGTTCGGTAATGCAGTTTTATAACACTTTTTATCTGCCGAAAGCGAACATAGAGATAAACAGACGTCTTCAAAAGATGTTTTACAACAAAGTTTTTGAACTTGACATTGCGTGTTTTGAACAGACGGACTTTTATGACAGATATGTAATAGCAAACGTCATTTTTGCGTCAAAGGTTCATGAGTCGATACAGATCATCTGTGACTTTTTAACAAGCGTGATAATGATGTTCTCAATGTCGTTCATTCTTTTTGAGATAGATCCGTTACTTGTTGTTTTCTCGGTGATTCCTTTTTTGTATACGCTGATAACGGGCGGGATAGTGAACAAGTTCAATCACGAATACTCTTTGAAGGAAGTTCCGCAGAACAGGCGTGTCGATTATTCAAACCGTATCTTTTACTTGATGGACTATGTAAAAGAGATGCGTATGACCAAGATATTTCGGAATATATTGAAGATCTATCACGACGCCAACGATAAACTCATAGCCCTTGCGAGAAAATACAGTTGGAAATCAATCAAATTCAATGCGCTGGACTTTTCTTCCGACATGATTTCTTCGTTCGGTGCGCAGATCTACATTGCGTTCAGAACGATAATTTCCAAAACGGTATCGTTGGGTAATTTCTTCGTCGCAATCAATTCCGTAGGCTCTGTTTCAAGCCATTTGCAATCCTTTGCAAGCATCTTTCACAGATTGGGCAACAGTTCGCTTTATGTTGATGATTTGAAGTATTTCTTTGAGTACAAACCAAACGTCAGCCTTAACGAGAACGGTCCGAAAGTGGATACGTCAGTTAAACCTGCGGTGCAGATCAAGGATGTCAGTTTTAAGTATATCAGCCAGGAAAACGAGTGCTTAAAGCATATCAATATGAATATCCGTCCGGGAGAAAAAATTGCCATAGTCGGCAACAACGGCGCAGGAAAGTCAACGCTTGTCAAACTTCTGATGCGTCTTTATGACGTTACGGACGGTCAGATACTTCTTAACGGAACAGATATAAAGCAGATAAACCTTGACTCCTACCGCGCATTGTTCGGAACGGTTTTTCAGGATTATCAGGTGCTTGCTCTGAGCGTTGCCGAAAATGTTCTTATGCGAAAGTGCGAAACGGAAGAGGACAGAAAAATCGTTGAAAACGCACTTCGTGAAAGCGGAATTTGGGATAAGGTCTGCACGTTTGAAAACGGCATGGATACTTTGCTTACGCGCGAGTTCAGTGACAAGGGAGTTATTTTGTCGGGCGGCGAATTCCAAAAGATAGCCCTTGCAAGGGTTTTTGCCAAGCCTTGCGAAATCGTTATTCTTGACGAACCATCATCTGCGCTTGACCCCATTGCCGAGTATAATATGTATGAGAACATGATGCGTGCCTGTGAGGGAAAAATCGTTGTGTTTATTTCTCACAGACTTTCGTCCGCCGTGCTTGCAGATACCGTTTATTATCTGGAAAACGGTCAGATCGCCGAGCAGGGAACGCACCGTGAGTTGATGAAACTCGGCGGCAAATACGCAAAAATGTTTTTGCGGCAAGCTGAAAAATACAGGGGGAGTAAATGATGAAAAAGTTGAAACGAATTATAAGCAACAACTTTTATATGGTAAAATATGTTGTCAAATATATGCCGGCATACATATTTATCCAACTGTTTTTTGTTATATATTCGGATGTCATTACAAATTACATATATTATAATTTCCTGAACAATCTGTATTCACAGATCGAAAGTCAGATTACGAACAATACCTCTGATTTTATCCCCGTATTGATACAGTTCGCAATCTTGATTTCGGTGCAGGTTGTATCATTTGTTTTAAGTTCTGTTTTCGGATATTTTTATTACCAGATAAAAATACCGCGTTTTATCGAAAAAATGAAGGATATTATATATCATAAATCCCGTACCGTAGAGATTTCAAAGTATGAAAATCCCGATTTTTACGATGACTTTGTTTGGTCGTTTGAGTATGCGTCGTCAATGCCGTTCAAGGTTGTAAGAGCTATAATGGAAATGCTCGGAGTAATTGCATCGCTTGTGACGATAGGCGTTGTAATCGTTTCGCTTGATATGTCGGCGGCAATATTTGTCGCGGTTCTTGCAATAATAGGCATAGTCGCAAAACTTTTGACTGCAAAGGCAGAACTCAAAAAGGACGAAGACCTTGTTCCTGTCAACAGAGAACTCGACTATGTAAACCGTGTACTTTTTCTTGATACTTATGCAAAAGAGTTGCGAATGAACAAGATCCGTCAGTCGTTTTTAGACAAGTATGACGGCTTTGTTGACGCGCAAAAGAAAATATCCTTAAAAAATGTCAAGGATGTCTTTTGGGTGAACTATACTTCCTCTTTGTTGAAAGATATAGTGCTGAACGTTGTGTTCTACTTGTATATGTCGTATCAGATAGTTGTCACTCATACGCTTGCAATCAGTGGGATGATGACGATTCTTCCTGCCGTTCAGCGCACGGCAAGCGATGTGCGCAGTTTTGTGTTCTCGGTGATAGATTTTGCGACAAACAGCAAGTATATCGAAAAGTTCCGTGCGTTTATGGAGTATGACCCTCAGATCAAGGATGCTCCCGATGCGCTTGATATTACCGAGCCGTTGACTTTGCTTGAAATGAAAAATGTCTGGTTCGGATATGACAGCAGTCCCGAGCCTGTATTAAAGGACGTATCGCTGAAAATCCACAAGAATGAAAAAATTGCAATTGTCGGTTATAACGGCGCGGGAAAATCGACGTTGATAAAATTATTGCTGCGTCTTTATGAGCCGAATAAGGGGGCTGTTTATCTCAACGGCAGACCTGTCCGCGACTATAAAACAGACGATTATCGCGAACTTTTCGGCACGGTATTTCAGGATTTCAAACTCTTTTCCGTCACTATTGCGGAGAATGTAAAGATGGACTTGCTTGACGGCACTCCCGAAGAGGAAGAACGCATAAAGAAAGCTCTTGACGCTGCTACATTCACAAACAAACTCGAACAATTGCCTGACGGAATCTATACACAGCTCGGCAGAGAGTTTGACGACAACGGTACGATTCTTTCGGGCGGAGAAGCGCAAAAGGTTGCCATTGCGCGCACTATCATGCAGAATAATCAGATAGTTATAATGGACGAGCCGTCGTCCGCGCTTGACCCGGACAGTGAATATGAACTCAACAAACTTATGATGAGTGCGACGTATAATAAGGCTGTCGTGTTTATTTCTCACAGGCTTTCCACAACACGCATGGCGGATAAGATATATATGCTTGAAGACGGCAGAATAATCGAGCATGGCAGCCATGATGAACTGATGCGTCTTAACGGCAAGTATGCGGAGATGTTTAATCTTCAAGCGGAAAAATATTTACAGGAGTAATCAAACGTATGGACTCTGTTCTGTTGCCCGCGAAAATACCTCAATTCACAACATATCAATGCGATGCCTGTCCCGCAATTGTTATGGCGGGAAATCCGACTGCGGACAATTGGTATTTTAATAACGGCTTGCAGATCAAGTGCAATAAGTTTTTCGATACGGAGAGTAACGGAGACTTTGAGTTATCTTTTGTCAAATCCGGTTATTCACAAATGAAAGATGTTTTGGAATATCATACGCTTTGCCGAAAGATATTTGTTCCATTTGCAAGCTCAATAATACATTATTGTTTGTCTCACTGGTATTATGTTTATATTGATTGCTATGACGAGTTTTATTTGGAAAATGCGCGTTTATTTCAGAAAAGGCACTGTATTCACGATTGTTTGATATACGGCTATGACTGTTCTTCCGATAAATATAACATAGCGGTATATACGGAGACGGATCATTTCGGCTTTATAACATCATCGCGAAAAAGTCTTGAACAGGCATTGGAGTCTGAATATATAACGAGAGATTCAGTTATGGATAATCTCGGACATTTGTGCGCTATGCGTGTCCGAAGCGATGAGATAGTATTTGACCGTATATGCGCAAAGAGAGGTATACAAGATTATCTTTGCCGTTTTTCCGAAATCAACTGCGGCGACAAAAGTTCTGTTGCTGTCGGTGCGGAGACGGGCAAGTATTTATTGAAGTATTTATCGTTTGTCGAGGAAAACAAGTATTCTCCGGATATGCGTATCTCACTTTTTTACGTTGAACATAAACGTCTTTTATTTAAGTTTATCAAAAAGGTCGAATCTGTGTGTGATTGCGGCAGCGGTTTCAGTTGCGGATATGAGGAAGTGATTGAAAATTCGGAAAAAATACATTTGCTTTTTTTGAAAATCAATATGACCGATAATTATTCGCCCATAGAAAAAATAAAAACGCTTGTTGAACGTAATATTACGGCGGAGGGTGAGATATTGTCGAAATTATCGGAGGTTATGTGATATGAAAATGATACAGCTTCCCATTACGGAGCCGTTATACGGTTCTTGCGAGGAACATTTCTGTGTCGGCATAGCCGTTGCCGGGAATCCGTCATTGAATTATTGGTATTATAATCATGTTTCCTGTTTGCGCTGTTCTTTTTGCGACGGTGAGATAGGACGTGTTTTTATGGATAATTCCGGGTGGATGGGAATAATGCACTTGTTGGAGTTTGAAACCATCCCTAAGTTTTTCTTAAAAGATTTCGGAAAGAAAACTATTTGTGCTGCTATTGAAAACGGATATTACGTTATTGCGAACGGTTGTGCGGATCTGCGTTGCTTTTGCAGTAACGTTGATGGGCTCGGCGATTGTATTTTATCAGGGTACAATGATTACGGTAATACATATACCGTAAGTTCCTATCATTTTCCGAATCATACCGTTTATGTTGACAGAAATTCCTTTCATAAATGTATAGACAATGATTCCTGTGAGTATTTGTTGTTGATAAGGCCTATACATTTGGGAGAAGATTTCAATATTGATTTAATCACGGACAGCATACGGAGATATCTTGACAGCGATTTTGATATGAAAATGCTTGACGGTAACGGAAGTTACCTTTTGGGAATCGGCTTGTACGATGTAATGCAGCAGTTGATTGCAAAAGATTTATTCCGTCATAAAAATTTTTCTTTGCTGTCGGAAAACATTCTGTGCATGCAGAAAAGAATCAGACTTTTGGAGGACGTTTTTGATTCTGACAGAGATTTCAGCCGAAAATTTTTTGAAATCAATATGGGTTTGTTGAGCGAAGACGATAGGTTGATCAAGTCGGCGGATATTTCGCAGATAAAATCTGATGTCAAAAAATTGCTTTGTGAGGTGTTGACAAGATTCGGATAAATATATTGGTGCATATATTTTATGAATAATTGTGGTTGCCTGTAACTGCACAAGAATAATATTAAAACATATTAAAACGGACTGTAAGAAACGTGTTTTTTACAGTCCGTTTTTGTATAACGAGTTTTTGATAGTTTAGTATGTTTAGCCTATGCAAAACAATATTCAGATATGCTTAATATCCTCTCTTTTTCAGGTCGGAAACGAGTTCGACATAAAATTCGAGAATGTCGATGTCTTTGCGGTTATGGCGCGACATATCTATCATGTCGGCGTGCGAGATACCCTCGGACGAATTGCTTTGCAATACGGTGACTTTTTCGCCCCATTTTGCGGACGTTATGCTAACAAGACCGTCGTTCGGTCCGTCGAACCGTTTGACAAATGCACTCGTAAAGCAGAGCGGGGGAATGTTTCTTAAAGGTTTGTTTATCTTGCTTGCCGTGCTTTGATAAAATACGTTCGGAGCGTCGGGCGTTGTTTCGTTCAACTTTTTACACTCCGACGCGCAGAGGTCCTTTACCGATGATAGAAAGTCAGGAGACCTGTCTCCGAGTTTTCGGAGCGTTGAATTATAAGCGGCTGAAAGTTTGTTCTTAAATCCTTCGGAGGCTTTCGCGAACAGCCAGTCCGCAAATTCACAGCCTCGGTGAGGTGTATTGATAGTGGTCAGCGAGGCAACGTATCTGTCAAGTCCGAGGTGTGTTATTGCATATCTCGAATCAAGCCCACCTTTTGAATGGGCGATTATGTTTACTTTTTCGCAGCCTGTCTCGTTTATGATTTTCTTTATTCTTTCCGAGATTTCCGCGGCGCTTTCTGCTACTCCGAGTGCGGATTGCTGTTCGCCGTAGTATATTGTTGCGCCGTTCTTTTCGAGTTCTTTCGGTATTCTTCCCCAGTAGTTGAAAAAGCGAATATCTCGAAAGAACACTCCGTGAACAAAAATTATCGGGTATTTTGTTTTGCAGACTTTATCTGCGGCTCTTGCGTCGTTGCGTTCTTTTCGGTCTTCTTCCGTTTTTACGTCAAAACGAACCAACCCGATTATTTTTATAAGCACAAATATATGCGCTATCGGTATCATTCCGCAGATTATTCCGATAATACGCCATTTTGCACCGATTATTGAAGACGTTGCGTATACTCGGATTATTCCGTTCCAAAAAACTGTCAAATCGGCTGTGAATATGATTGCAAAACATATCCAGAATGAGGAAGAAAACCAACCTGTTACATAATTTGCGTAAAATGGGAATAAGACGCATTCAATGCAAACAAGCGCAAGAAATGCCGTCAGCAGATCTGCTCCGTCCGAACTTATGCGGAGTTTTTTGTCGGGTCTTTTTACAAATGACGGGAAAACGTTAAATAATGCAAATACTGCGACTCCGCAAACGGGAAACCAAACGCTTCTGCTCCACAGCATTGCCGAAAAAATGCCAGCCGCAAGGAGAAGGGTGAGAATAACTATTCTTGTCGGTGTATTCTTCGTCATTTGCCCGCCCCCGCATTCTCATTTTTAAAAATGACAATGTTTTCTGTTGTAACGATTTCGGTCAGCCCGTCCGTGTCTCTGAGTTTTTCAATGACCTCTTCCATTCGTTCCCATCCATGACCTCTGCGTATTGCATAATATTCAACATCTTTCGGAACATCGGAATAGATTTTGTTTGCACTGTTTATGTAATAGAGTTCGTCCCTTTCTGTCAGGTTTCCGGCAGGGGAATCCGTAGCGGCAACGCTTGCGTTTTCGGGAATTACGGAAAGTGCCTGTGCGATTTCATCATTTCGTTGCTTTACAGCATCTGTTCTGCCGAGATAGCCCGGAGACAGGTATGTGGAACAAGCCATTACGGTTGAGCAAAGCGTTGCGCAGATAAGCGTCTTTTTTCTCTTTTCTCCCATTTCGGAATACGCCGCAACTGAAAGATAAAACAGAATTGCGGCAGAACCGAGCGTATACTGAAAATATATATCGTAGCCGTAACTGTATCTTGTCATAAGGTTTATCAGCAGCATCGGGATAAGAAGTATAAGTCTTGCAGGCTTTTTGCCCATCAGCGGAAGGAAGCAGAGCGGAGCAAACATTTGCAGCAGGAAAAGCAGCTTTTCTTGGGTAAATACCTGTGAAAGAGTAAAAGCAGGATTTTCTATGACCGACCTTATTAAGGTGAACAGGCTTCCGTCCTTGCCGATATAGTTCCCGAAACGGCTGTCCGACATAACTCCGAGTCCGTATTTTTGCATGAGCATCGTTACCACGCCGAAGCAGAGAAGCGAAAGCGCCAGCAGTATAAAGTTCCTTGCAAGACTTTTGCCCGAAAAGATGTAGTACAAGGCGATAATCGCAAGATACATTGCCGCGTCTTCTTTAACGCAAAGCAGAAGCACGGCAAAGATAACGGCACCGATGGTGCAGTCTTTTTCGGAAAAATAAAACAGCCAAAGTATCAGCGGTGCGAGAAATGCGTTCTCGTGCAGTCCCCAAAGTCCGTTGCCGATAAATGTGGGATATATCGCATAACAAACACAGAAAAGAAGCGTTGATATGTCAGACAGCTTGAATCTTTTGCAAAGGAACATCAGCGGCACGATACCCGAAATGATTATAAAGCCGTTTATGATGAGCAACGCTTGCGATGACGGAAAAATCATGTACAACGGCAGCAAAAGATAAAAAATAGGGGAGAAATGAACTTTAAAGTGGCTCATCAATTCATTTCTTTCATAGGTCGTGACCATCTGCCCCGTCTCTTTCATGTTGTGGAACATCTGGGCAAAAATCCCGTGGTCGTACCCGTAAACATTGTAATTATTGTATTTTACAATACAGGCGGCGCCGATATACGCGGTCATAAGAACAAGCATGACCGCAACGGCGATATAAAGTGTCCTTTTCTTGATTTTCAGGTTGAGATCCTTTAAGTCCGAATACGCAACGACCGCGCACAAAACAAGGCAAAGTCCGACGGAAAGCGGTACGGAAATCGTCGTGTTCACGATTTTGAGCGTAATGCTCAAACAAAACAATTCCGTTCCGAGTATAAGCAGAAGAAAAACAAGTTTGTCACGCTTAAAAAAGCAGGTGCCGACAAATACAACAAAGCCGATGACGAGCAGCGCGAAAAGCGAACCTTTTCCGAGCAGCGGAGATAAAAATGCATTATAATCGCCGACGAGAACCGCCGCAAAAGACCCGAAAAACCACGCCGTCAGCAATCTTATTATGTACTGACCCGGTTTAAGCTTCAGCGGATTTCCGGTTTCCGTGAGTCCATTTCTGAAAAACCTCTTTTTCATTTTAATATCCTTTCGCTGTCCGACATTTTATGTCGGATTTATTTTTTATAGATTGCAACGACACCGTCTTCGCGGAAAAATTCTTTGTAGTCGCCGCTGTTGATTTCTTTCAGTATTTTTTCGGTCTTTTGGCTGCCGTCGAGCCGAACGACATAGTATTCAACAAAGTCGGGAATATTTTTGAGGTCATCCGCGGTGTAGATACAGTAAAGTTCTTTTCTTTGTGTCAACTGTCCCGACGGGGAATTTGTGGCGGCAACATTTGCGTCGGACGGAATCACGGAAAGTGCGGAAGTCATTTTTTCGTTCCATGCCGTTTGTTCCGCAGTTCTTGTCAGATATGTCGGGTGCAGCCTGTTTGACAGCGCAAAAACGGTTGAGAAAAGAAGAGCGCAGACAAGAATTTTTTTTCGCGTTTTGCCCATTTCCGAATATGCCGCGACGGACATATAGAAAAGTATTGCCGTATTTGCTATGACGTACTGATAGTTTATCATCGGCATATATTTATAATTCGTCATCAGATTGACGAGAAGTATCGGGGTAAGCAGTATCAATCGTGCAGGTTTTTTTGTCATAAACGGCAAAAAGCAGAGCGGAGCGAAGAGCTGCACAAGAAACAACAACTTTTTCTCGTTGAACGCCTGCGAAAGCGTAAAAGCGGGATTCATGATGAACGATTTGATTATTCCGATAAGGCTTCCGTCTTCTCCGACATAGTTTTCATATCGGTTTGACATTATGCCCAGCCCATATTTTTGCATAAGCGCCGTGACCGCAAAGAAATAGGCAAGTGAAAGCGCGAGCAGGGGAATGTTTCTTTTCAGGCTTTTGCCCGAGATGATATAATATATGGTTATTATTGCAAGATATATGGGTGCGTCTTCTTTGACGCAAAGAATCAGAACAGCAAAAACAACGGCGGGAATGTGGTTGTCTTTTTCTGAAAAGTAAAAGAACCAAAGCACAAACGGCGCAAGAAAAGAGTTTTCGTGAAGTCCCCACAGTCCGTTGCCTACAAGCGCGGGATATATCGCATAACAAGCGCAGAAAAGAACCGTTGCAATGTTTGAAAGGTTATATTTTTTGCAGAGGAACATCAGCGGGACTATGCCCGAAATCAGGATAAATCCGTTGATGACAAGCAACGCCTGCGACGACGGGAATATCATGTAAAGCGGAAGCAGCAGATAAAAAACAGGCGAGCAATGAACCTGAAAATGGCTCATCAGCCTATTGCGCTCAAACGTAGTATCCGCAAGCCCCGTGTTTTTCATATAGTAGAACATCTGGTCAAAAAGTCCGTGATCGTAGCCCTTTATCTCATAGTTGTCATATCTGACTATGCACGCCGCGCCGATATACACCGTCATGGCAACAAGCAACGCCGCAACCGTTATGTAAACCGTGCGGTTGCTTATCTTCACATTTATATCCTTTAAGTCCGAATAGGCAATTGCAGCGCAAAGAATAAGGCAGAGTCCCGCAGAAACGGGAACCGAAAGGTTCGCCTCTTTAAGCGGAACGCTTATACAGAACGTTTCTGCGGCGGCGATAAGAATTATGTACGCTTTTTTATCGCTTTTGATAAAGCACGTTGCGATGAAGACTCCTGCCGCGATTATGAGCATTGCCGCAACGGACACCGTGTTCAGCAGCGGTTCTTCTGTCGCTTTCGCGCCCGAAACAAATGTTGCAGCGGCTGCTCCGAACAGCCATGCGCATATAAGACGGAGAATGTATTGCCCCGGTTTTAACGGTGAAAATCTTTTTGTTTTTGCGTTGAGATCAGCCAAATCCGTATACTTCCTTGAACAAATTTATTACTTCCTAATTTTACATCATTTATATCTTTTTGTCAATAGCGGTTACATATTCCGACACGTTTTTCGACGCTGCCGTGATAGAATATGTTCGGGTGAGGGGCTTGACTGTCTATGTTGATATTCTGATATTTGTCAATGTGGTTGTAAACACCGTTATTCTGTGGCTGACTGCTCGGATAATGCGGCTTGACACAAAACCTTTGCGGCTGATATTCGCGGTCGCGATTTCCGTAGCCTACGGCTTTGCAATCTGTTTGCCGCAACTTTCTTTTTTGTTGAATATCGCCGCAAAATTCATTTCGGGCGCACTTATAGTTTTTGTTGCTTTCGGATTCGGAAATGTCCGTAAGTTCATAAAAACACTCTGCGTTTTTATGGCGGTGTCTGCGGCATATATCGGGTGTTTGCTTCTGCTGACGTTTTTGCCGTGGACGGGTGATTTTATTTACGTCAACAACGGCGAAGTGTATTTTGATTTGCCTGTCACGTACATACTCGCGGTAACGGTTATTGTCTGCGTTATACAAATAGTTGTAGACAGGTTTTTTACAAAACGTATGCCGAAAGAGGCGTTTTGCCGCTGCTCGGTCGAATTTGACGGCAGGAGTGTTGAGTTCAACTGCCTGACCGATACGGGAAACCGACTTGTTGAAAGCATATCGGGACTGCCCGTAGTGGTTGTTGAAGAAAAAAAGATACGTCCCGTTGCCGACCTGCGTGACGGAATGATTGTACGGGACGGTGCGCTTTACCGCCGTCTGCGCCTTGTTCCGTATAAGAACGCGGACGGGAGAACCGGTATAATGCGAGGGTTTCTTCCCGACAGATTTACCGTCAACGGTGAAGAAAAGAAAGTTGTTATTGCCTGCCGTGACACGGTTTTTGACAAAAGCGGCGCATACAGCGGAGTCAGTCCGCTTTTTTGAAAGGAGAACAAAAGAATGGAAAGAACATTCGGTGAAAAACTTAGCGGAATACGAAAAGCGATAGCTTGCCTTGCTTCCGGAAACGCTTTAAGGGAAGTTTTGAGCGATGAGATATATTACATAAACGGTTCCGAGTCTCTCCCGCCGCCGCTCTCCGCGGAAGAAGAGACCGAAGCGATAGCAAGACTTGCAAAGGGCGACGACAACGCCCGCTCCGAATTGATAGAACACAATCTGCGGCTTGTGGTTTACATTGCCCGAAAGTTTGAGAATACCGGTATCAATATCGAGGACCTTATTTCAATCGGGACGATAGGACTGATAAAGGCTGTCAATACGTTCCGTGCGGACAAGAATATAAAACTTGCCACTTACGCTTCAAGGTGTATCGAAAATGAGATATTGATGTATCTTCGAAAAAACAGCCGATCGCACAGCGAAATTTCCATTGAAGAACCTCTTAATATCGATTGGGAAGGTAACGAACTGCTGTTGGGCGATGTGCTGGGAACGGATACGGACAGCGTAAGCGGAAGCCTTGAAACCGAAATGGAAATTACCGTGCTGAAAAATGCCGTGAACCGACTTGCTCCCAGAGAACGTGAGATAATGGAACTTCGTTTCGGTCTTCGCGGCGGCGAAGAGTACACGCAAAAACAGGTCGCGGATGTTCTCGGAATTTCGCAATCCTATATATCGAGGCTTGAAAAGAAAATACTGAAAAGACTGAAAAAAGAACTTGAACAATATTTTTAACAAAGGGTATGGCGGCGATTTGTGCAAACTGACAAATCGCCGTTTTTTTGTGTGGTTTTTCGGTAACATCTATTGAAAACAGGGGACATTTGTATTATTATATATTTAATATAATATTATCAGCGCGGGTGTTCCGCCGAAAGAGGTATCAAATGAAAAAAATAATTTCGATTCTTATGGTATCCGCAGTTTTGCTGGCTCTTTGCGCCTGTGCAAAAAAGGAGAATAACGATATGCAGACCACTACGACTGAAAGTTCCGCATATACCTGTTCAAAGTGCGGCTTTTCTTTTGAAAAGGTTGCAAAACAGTACAACTACAACCTTGAAGCGCTTGTTGCAGGTTATCAGTCCTCGCCGAAAGAAAAAATAGTTATGACAAAGGTGGAGATACTTCCCGAGTCGCTCGGTGAAAACAAATCGGACGCAACGTATTCCGATGAAGCCGCAAAGGTGATGAAAGAGGATTATCTGAAAACGATATATTCCGATTTCGGCGTTGATTTTTCGAAGAATGTAAAAGTAAAAATAACCGTTGAGAATTACGGCGATATAGAACTTGAACTTTATCCCGACGTAGCCCCCGTTTCGGTTCGTAACTTTGCTTATCTTGCAAAACAGGGCTTTTATGACGGACTTATCTTCCACCGTGTTATCGACGGCTTTATGATTCAGGGCGGCGACCCCGCGGGTACAGGCACGGGCGGCTCCGAAAACAGCATTTACGGTGAGTTTTCCGAAAACGGTTTTGAAAACAAACTTGCACATGAAGCTGGTGTTGTTTCCATGGCGAGAACATCGGAGAACAACAGCGCAAGCAGTCAGTTCTTTATCTGTGACGATACATCGTCTCATCTTGACGGACAGTATGCCGCATTCGGCAAAGTTACTTCGGGTCTTGATATCGTTCACAAAATCGCAGACTGCGAAAAATCTCTTTCCTGTCCTCAATGCGGCAACATTATAGGCTAAAATAAAAGAAAATATACTTAAAATTTTGAGGTGTAAAAAATGGCTATCAAAGTTACTATTTACAACGAATATGTTCACGAGAAAAAAGAACCGTCTATCGCGAAAATATATCCCGAGGGTATACATACCGCGCTGAAAAACGGTCTTGCGTGCGATGATTTCGAGATTCGCACCGCTACTCTCGATATGCCCGAAAACGGACTTTCCGAGGAGGTTTTGAACGATACCGATGTCCTTATTTGGTGGGGACACGTTGCACACGGTGCCGTTCTTCCCGAAGTTGTTAACCGCGTTGTTCAGAGAGTAAACGACGGTATGGGCTTTATCGCACTTCACTCCGCGCATCACTCTCTTCCTTTCACTCGCCTCACGGGCTGCACCTGCAATCTTCAATGGAGAGAAGTCGGCGAAAAATGTCGCGTATGGGCGGTCAATCCCAATCACCCGATATGCAAAGATGTTCCGCATAACTTCCTTGTTGAGCATGAGGAGATGTACGGCGAGCCGTTCGTTATTCCCGAGCCCGACGAGACAGTGTTCATCAGCTGGTATGAGGGCGGTAACGTATTCCGCAGCGGCGTGACGTATCATCGCGGCGCAGGAAAAATCTTCTATTTCCAGAACGGACATGAAGCATATCCGAACTATTACGACAAAAACGTTCTTCAAGTTATAAAGAATGCTGTTCATTGGGCATATAATCCGAACAAGGTCGTTATGGACTGCTGGCAGCAGGTTGTTCCCGCTGAAAAAATCGAAGGATACGACCCCTCGAAAGCGTAATTACGGAGGTTTTCTGATATGAAACTCGGAGTTCTTACAAATCTTCTTGCGGACGTTCCTTTTGCGGAAGCCGCGAAATATTTCGCATCTCTCGGCATACAGGCAGTTGAAATAGGCTGCGGCGGTTATCCCGGAAAAGCACACGCCGATCCCGACGTTCTTCTTAACGATGAAAAGGCTCTTAATGATTTTCGCGATGTGCTCAAAAAGAATGACCTGATGATTTCTGCGTTCAGCTGTCACGGCAACCCCGTTCATCCGAATAAGGATATTGCAAAATCTTATGACGAACAGTTCAGAAAAGCGATTCTGCTTTGCGAAAAAATGGGCGTCAATACGATAGTCGGTTTCTCCGGTTGTCCCGGCGACAGCCCGAATTCGCAGTACCCGAACTGGGTGACCTGCGCATGGCCCGAAGATTTCTTTGCAATAAAGGATTATCAGTGGAACGAGTGCCTTATTCCGTATTGGACCGAAATGGCGGCATTTGCACGCGACCACGGCGTTACGAGAATCGCGTTTGAGATGCACCCCGGTTTTTGCGTATACAATCCCGAGACGCTGCTCAATCTCCGCGCGGCGGTCGGACCCGAGATAGGCGCAAACTTTGACCCGTCACACCTTGTTTGGCAGGGCATAGAGCCCGCACAGGCGATAAAGGCTCTCAAAGATTGTATGTGGCATTTCCACGCAAAAGATACCCGCATAGACAAGGCGAATACCGCAGTAAACGGCGTACTTGACTACAAACATTACAGTGACGTTATGAACCGCTCTTGGGTGTTCAGAACGATAGGCTACGGCAGCGGCGAAGACGCTTGGCGTGAGATAGTTTCCGCGCTTCGCACGATTGATTATGATTACGTTATGTCAATCGAACACGAGGACAGCCTGATGTCCCAGCGCGAAGGACTTGAAAAAGCCGTCAAAACGCTTAAAGAGGTTATGACTTTCAGCGGAAAAGGCGTTATGACTTGGGCGTAATTCTTATCTGTATTTCTTCTCCGTTCAAAGAAAGAATATGAATGAGAGGAGAGTATTTGACATGAACACATTTGAACGCATATATGAAAATGTAAAACGGATACCTCGGGGGAAGGTTGCGACTTACGGTATGATCGCCGCGATGTCGGGCAACCCCCGACTTGCCCGTGTTGTGGGGTATGCACTCCATGTCAATCCCGAACCGGGTGTTATCCCGTGCCATCGAGTTGTTAACCGAGAGGGAAAAACTTCCTCCGCTTTTGCATTCGGCGGCGAGGATATGCAACGAAAACTTCTGGAAGAAGAAGGCGTTGTGTTCCGTGATGACGGAACAGTCGATCTGGATGTATATTTGATGGATTTTTGATTGAATCGGAGGTAAAATGAAAAAAAATTCCGCAGTAGCGCTGTTGCTTTGCGCGCTGATAGTTCTTTCGCTCTTTTCGCTTTCCGCCTGTGCGGATAAGAACGAGCGTGCAAGAAAGAATAAGTCCGAAAATGTTGTTATGACCGTTTCGGGCAGAGATATTACGGAACTTGAGTTCCAGATATTGTATTCGGCATCTGTTCAGACGTATTTGTCGAGCAATTCGTCATCGAAAAATGTTCCTGATACAACAAAGAGTTTCGGTGAGCAGTCTTGCACCGTTGACGGAAGCACGGACAAGACCTGGGCACAGTATTTTACCGATTATACGGAAACATACTGCAAAGAAATTTATTCCGTTTATGCGGCGGCGACGGCACAGGGGCTTTCTCCCGATAACGAGTATGTTACGACTCAACTTACAAATTTCAACTCAACGGCGTCTTCCGCTGTCAGCGGAGGCAAAGCCGAATCCGAAAGCGAGTATATAACATCTGTTTTCGGGGCGGGTGTCATTGTTGACGATATAAAAAATTATTTTGAGATTTTGTCGGTATACAATCAGTATATCGATAAATTGCAAGAAGGCAAGACTTTTACGGATGACGAAAAGCACGATTGCTATGAAAAGTATAAGGACAGTTTCGATGCTTATATAATTCGTCTTGCGTTTTTCAACGAGGATTCGAAAAACGAGGGACTCAATCTTGATGAGATTGATGGACTTTCGGATATGTCTTTGCTTGAAATGGCGGAATATTTCAAAGAACATTATACGTCCTCCGAAACTGCTTTTGCGGACGGTTACGCAAATAATTTCATGACAACGAATATGCTTGTGTCATACGGCACGGCTGACGTTACAAGGACTTATGACTTCAACGGAACATATTTTGACGCTTATGATAAGAATTTCTACGGCTGGATAAGTTCTTCCGAAAGAGAAAAGGGAGATGTATATCTTGTCGATGCATCTTCATCGGGCGCAACGTTTGTTATTTATTATATAGAAAAAGACACGCGAGATTATAATCTTGTCAATTTCTATGAAATGCTCGTAAAAAGCGATTCCGCAAGCGAGGTCGCAACCAAATGGGAAGAGAGCGACAAGAGTAAAGAGGCGTTTATTGCTCTTGAAAAGGAATATTCAATAGACCCCAACAAGACCAACGAAGAGGGATATCACACAAATGTGTATAAGGGTTACACATTGTTTTCCGAAATAAACGAGTGGCTTTTTGGTGAAAAAAGAACTCCCGGGGAGTGCGAGACCTTTGAAACATCATCGGGCATCGTTTATATCTATTTCGATTCCTACGGACAACTTTATCGTGATTATCTTGCAAATCAGGCGTTGCTGTCAGAATATTGCAGAACGGAGATAGGCAAACTTATCGAGAAATCAGGCTCGGAAACAAAAGAGATATCCGAGATATGGAAAGATGTTCCCGCCGCAAACGGTTCGTCTTCAAATTGACGGAAAAGGGGAAACGGAATAGACGTTACGTTATTTCAGACGCATCCGATTCGCCGTTTTGATGTTTTTGCGTCATAACACGTTAATGTCGTTGCGGGAAACATAAAGGGAAAAAATGCCTGTGGCATTTAAGATGAATATATCTATTGATTATCTGATATATCGGAGGTAACGGGTGTCATTGTCAGGGGAACAATGCCGCCTGCAAAAAAGATGAAAATAAGAACGATAGTGACCTCTGCGGTTGCTTCTGTTGCCGTTGTTGGGGCGGTTTTGCTCCCTGTTATGTTGCGCGGCAACAACAAGACAGAGGGCGAGCCTACCAATACATCCGCGCTCATAGAACTTGACGACGGTACAGTAGAGAACTCTGCATATTCAAGGATATCTGCATATTCGGCGTTTTCCGATATTTCTCTTCCGTCGAGAGAAAAGCCGTACTATGAGGCATTTTCAAAAGGTTCGACAACAGAGCCCGAACCGACGGCGGGAGAAGAAACATCTCGAACCGAAAAGACCTCGAAAACTTCTTCGGGTTCATCATCCGCTGAGGACGGTTCGTCAAACACTCAGCCTCGAACAACGGAGAAAGAACCTGTTATTTCGGAAATCTCTCTCCTTCGCCTGATAAACTCTACACATCCTCTTCCAAGCAATTTTGTTCCGCAGACAGCAAAGATGGACGGGCAGTATGTCGGCAGAGTAATATATCCGCATCTTAAAGAAATGCTTGACGATGCCCGCAGCGAGGGCGTATATATGTTTATTCGCTCCGGTTACAGAAGTTACGCATCGCAGGAATCTGTTCTGAACAGTTTTATAAACAAATACAGAAACCGCGGATATTCCTACGAAGAAGCAAGACGACTTGCATTGCAAACGGCGTCATTGCCCGGGTGCAGCGAACATCAGTCGGGACTTGCCGTTGATATAAACGCAACGGGCGGAACAAGTTCTTATACCGCGTATGCGTGGCTTGCCAAGAATGCCTATAAATACGGCTTTATACTGCGCTATCCGTCAGGAAAGGAAAGCATAACGGGTATTGAGTACGAGCCGTGGCACTATCGCTATGTCGGAATAGGTGAGGCGGAAAAAATCAAAGATTCGGGGCTTTGCCTTGAAGAATATCTCGGTGGTTAAATTCAATATGAGTTTTATACAAAAAGCGAAAAGCCGCGTCTTAAATTACGCGGCTTTTCGCTTTTTGTATTACTTGTTTTCTTTATCTTTTTTGGAGGGGATTTTTGCGATCAGGTACATAAAAAGCACAATACCCGCCGCAACAACGAATATTCCCGCCATTCCTTTTCCCATTATGGGAAGCGTTTGAAGCATTGCATTTATATCAAAAGTCATTTGTATATCTCCTTTATCTTGCAATAAGGTTCAGAATCATACCTCCCGCAATTACGGACGCTATCTGTCCCGAGACATTTACGCCTATCGAATGCATAAGCAGGAAGTTCTGATTGTCTTCTTTCAAGCCCATTTGGTGAACGACTCTTGCAGACATCGGGAAAGCGGAAATTCCCGCCGCGCCTATCATCGGGTTGATCTTTTTCCCTTTCGGCAGGAAAAGATTGAGTATCTTTGCAAAAATAACTCCGCCTGCGGTATCAAAGATGAACGCTATAAGTCCGAGCCCGATTATCATTAACGTGTCAAGCGTTAAGAAGTCTTCCGCTTTCATGCGTGACGCGATGGTAATGCCGAGAAATATCGTTACGAGATTTGCAAGCACTTTTTGCGCGGTTTCGGAAAGAGAATCAAGAACGCCGCATTCGCGGATAAGGTTGCCGAACATAAGAAAACCGATGAGAACAACGCTTTTCGGAGATACAAAGCCTGTTATTGCCGTTATGATTATCGGAAACAATATTTTTGCGAGTTTTGAAACGGAATGAGGCTTGTAGGGCATTCTTATAAGCCGTTCTTTTTTTGTCGTAAGCAACTTTATTACGGGCGGCTGCACAATGGGAACAAGAGCCATGTATGAATATGCCGCAACCATTATCGCTCCGAGATATTTCGAATTGAAATATTGGGCAACGAAAATTGATGTGGGACCGTCCGCTGCTCCGATTATCGCTATTGATGCAGCGTCTTTCAACTCAAAACCGAGCAGGGAAGCAAGGCTCAGTGTGAAAAATATTCCGAATTGTGCCGCCGCGCCGAAAATCATCAGTTTTGGGTTGGATAACAGCGGTCCGAAGTCTATCATAGCACCTATGCCGATAAACAGCAGCAACGGAAAAAGTTCGTTTGCTATGCCTGCATCGAAAAGCACGTCAAGCGCGCCGACCTCATCTCCCTGCGTAATCGCTCCCGATAACGGCAAATTTACAAGTATTGCTCCGAATCCGAGCGGCAACAAAAGCGTGGGTTCCATCTTTTTCTTGATTGCCAAAAAGATGAGAACCGCACCGATGACGTACATAACGCATTGCTGCCATGTTACGTTCAGCACGTTTCCGAAAAGTTCTGCCATATATTCGCTCCTTAAAAAAAATTACAAAATAAAAAGACCTTATCGGAAAACGCTCGCAGAGGTTGCGTGAATATCCGATAAAGTCTTGCCGTTTAATTCCCGAGCGGGCAAAATATTGCCGTGTATTGACGCTGGGGAAACGAACATTGTTCGCCGACTACTCCCTTTAATCTGTTTGATTGTTACTAATACAGTATATATAATAATTGTTCCGAAATCAAGTATTTTATTGGGTATGTTGAAAAATGTTACGAATTAAAAACTCTGCAAAAAAGAAACGGCGGTTTTCCCGCCGTTTCTTTTTTATGTTCAAGTTAACCGAGAACCTTTTTCTTGTAGAAAGCGATTCTTTCACCGAGGTCGGGATGCTCTTTCTTCGTTTTATCGGAGAACATCGCGTCGTCGATGTTTTCGGTCGCCGCAAGTTCGTGACCTATGAGCGCATAAGTTGCGTCGATAAGGTGTGCAAATGCGGGGTCGTCAAGCGCCTTGCAGATGAAAGACTGTCTGGGAGAGTTGATGTCCTCTCCGCTGATTTCGAAAAGGTCGTAATCGTGACAGTTTTTCATTATTCTGTCAAGCTGTTCGCGAGTGTTTCTTGTCGGCATATACGTTACCGCGTCAAACTTCTGCTCGTGAATAACTTCAAAAAGTAACGGAAGATAGTCGTCTTCAAACTTCTGCGCTTTCTTGTCTCCCGTTACGGAAGAACCCACATCGCCGAGATATGCGTAAGCGGAGATACCTCCGAACTTCTTTGTCATCGCAATAAAGTCAGCCATTTTCGGGCATTCGTTTGTTGCGGGAATGTAGAACTTCTCAACCATATCACTTTTCAGAATGCCGAGAATGTCGTATTCATAAAAGTCGGGGTTCTCTTTGCCTGAAAGGATCTGTCCCTGTGCCTTTTCGTTTACGGGAATATGCAGGTCGTTCATGAGGAAATTCAGCACATCCTTGCAGTCGGGGAAACGTGCCGTTATCTTCTTCGCAAGAGCAAAAAGGATGTGTCTTTCGGTTACGGAACCTCCCTCGCTGTGTCTCGAAATGGGCAATACGTCCTTTTCGTAGTCAAGCGAAAGTCCCGCGCCCTTAACAAGTTCGGTTATGTTTGCGCACATCTTTTTGTTGCGTTCGTCCCTGTGTGCTCTGTAAGGCGCAAGCCAAGCGTTTACCGCATCAATGTTCTGATGAGGAATGCCGTGCATTGCAACATACGCAACCGAAATCTGGTCGGGGTTGTTTATTTTTTTGCCGTTCAGCGGCGTTGCGGACGCATCAACTCTGCACTCAATGCCGCACGTTACGGGCATATTCAGGATTTTACCCGCTTCAATGAATTCTTTTGCGCCCGAAGACGAGTCATGATCCATGATGCCCGCGGTTTTAAGCCCGTTTATCCAAGCCATATAAAGCGCTTTGGTCGGGGAGTACGGAGAAAACGAGTAAATTGTATGAATATGGTTGTTTACATACTGCGTTTTCGGGGGAGCGGGAAGAATGCCGTCATCGTGAAGTTTCTTGATCTCGCGAAGCGCTTCCAAACGTTCTTCTTTCGTTTCCGCATTGAGTCTTTCGATAAGTTCGGTCTTTTTATCCATTATAAAACCTCTCCTTATTTAAGCATTACCTGTCCGCCAGTTACGGGGATGGCCTGACCTATTTCATAAGTCTGCTCAACAATGTAGAAAATCGCTCTCGCAACGTCTACGGGCAGACAGCCTCTGTTCATCGGAACTTTCGCCATATAGAATTTTCTTACATCTTCAACACAAGTCGCGCCGGGAACTTTGCCTGCGTGCAGATACTGAACGAAAAGTCCTTTTTCGGGGTCGCTCCAAAGCGGACCGTCGAGGTAGTTGCCGGGGCAAACCGCATTGACTTTGATGTTGTAGGGGCAAAGTTCAAGCGCATAACTCTGGGTAAGACCTATGCCTCCGAATTTGCTGCCCGCATACGCAAAGTTCTTGTTCGAACCTTCAAGCCCCGATTTGGAGTTGACCTGAACTATATCCATCATGTAGTCGGGGGAGATTCTGTGCTGGATCTTCATTATGTTGCTTGCGTATTTTGTGCAGAGGAAGAAGCCCGTGTAGTTTACGGCGGTAACAAGTTCGAATGTCTTCTGCGTCATTTCTTCAAGCGAACCTGCTTTTGCGATACCTGCGTTTGCAACAAACAGGTCAAGTCCGCCGTATTCAAGAACTGTCTTGTTTACAAGGTTCTTGACGGACGCTTCGTCCGCAACATTAACGGCAACGGCAAGCGAACGTCCCGCGCCGTATTCAGCCGTGATTTCATCCGCAAATGCCTGCGCTCCTTGAAGGTTCATGTCGGCAACAACGATTATTGCGCCCTCTTTGAGCATTTCCTGCGCAATACCTTTGCCGAAGCCCTGCGCAGAGCCCGTAACTATCGAAATCTTGCCTGAAAGGCGCTGACCTGCGCCCGCAGCAAGGGAAACCTTTGCTCTGTAAGATTCAACTTCCCAGTTAACGATGAAATCAACTTTGTCCTGCGTCATCGGAAGTTCGCCGCCGAAAGACTGCGAATATTCGGCGATTTTGAGCGCGTCGGTGAATACAACCGCTGCGGTGTCAGCCTCTTTTTTGTTTTTGCCGCAGGCAAACATGCCGAGACATTCAACGAATACGATTTTCGGCATAAAGCCTTTTTCTGCGGTGAAAGCGTTGAACAGCGCAACAATTTTCTCTTCATCCGCATCTGCGGGAATCCAAAGCGGGTTTGCTTTGCAGTATACTATATGGTCGGGTGTAAAACTGTTTTCGATTGCCGCAAAAGCGTCTTTTGAAGCCGCAAATTTTGCAGTTTCTTTATTAGCGACGAATTTGACGGATGCTGCTTCGTTCTTGCCGTAAAGCATACGGAGAACGGGCGCAATGCTTACCGCTTTGTCCTCTTCGAACTCAACCTCGTCAAAGCAGGGAACGGTTGTTGCCTTTTCTCTGAGAGCGTTCATAACATCCGCAACGAGTTTGTCAAGTTCTTCTTCCGTATCAGCCGCGAAGAATACGCCGTGATTTTGCAGGAAGAGCAGGGAAGCGGGCTTGCCGTTTTCCTTTTCATACCTGTCCATAAGTTCTTTGCAAAGAAGCGCAAGAACAAAACCGGGGTTGGAAGAGGGAACCCATATTGCTTCGGGAAAGAGTTTCTTCATTTCAGCTTCCGCGCCCTTTGAACAGGTAAGACCGTTGATAAGAGCGGGGTGAACGTGAAGAATGAGTTTTTGCGGGAAAAGGTCGTGGAGCAGCGTTTCAACGCTCGGGCGTTTGTTTTCTTCGCCCTTGCAACGGCTGTCCATCATATCGGAAAGAACCTGCGCCTCACGCTCTTTGACGTCCGAAGAATATTTCTTCGTCCACATCGCTTCAAGCGCCGCTCTGTCCATTTTTACGAACTGGTCTTCTCTGATCGTCGCAAGAGAAGAACCCGAGCCTTTGATATAAAGAAATTCATCTGTCTTGAAAGAGGTGTTTCCGCCTCCGGCAAGAACGTAGTCTGCGTCCGCACCGTAACGGTGAGACATGGAAATAAGAGATTCCAACATACTGAATGCCTTTCTCGGAATATATCCGCTGTATATTATTTGATTTATAGACATTATAATATTTTTTCACGCGCAAAGCAGTATTTGCTTACCGCTTCCGTCTGTTTGCCCGCTATGCCGAGCATTCCGCGCGCCCAGCCGGGAAGAAATTCGTTGTATTTTATCTCGAATACGACAGATTTTTCGGGGAAGAGAGGCGTTGTTACCTTTTTTCTGAAAATATCAAAGTCGCTTGTCGAATACCGAACGTCAAGGTCGAACGTTATTCGAACGTCCTCAAAGGGAAGCACGAACGCAACGCGGTCATACTCGATTATGCACGACGGGCGGTAAAGTCCCTCCGAAAGTATCGAGAAAAATCTGACTGCGGTATCGTCTTTGTTCAGCAGGCAGGAAAAGTCGCCCGCCGCAATGCGGTAAAACTCGTCTTTCGAGATCTTGACCTTATCCTTGTATTCCCAAATGTCAAGTTTTCTCTTCATCTCGAAATGCGCCCAATCAAGGTCGTAACCGTAGTTTCTGATACGCATTTTCTTGCGGTCGTATGCACCAAGGTCTTTGTCAAAAAAGTCCTTGCAACCTACGGAGTCAAAATAAAGACTGTTGATAAAATACGTCCCGTCCGCACCCGCGAATTTATCGTAATTCATATATCTTTCGCAGAGATTACGGCATTTGAGATAGTCGTAACGGTTTATCAGATATTTGAACTCGTGTCGGAACGTCTTGGTCGTTTTCGGCTTCGGTATAGGTCCTGTCAGATTATCGAGAAGTTTCGAAAACCCGTTTTCAGATCTCTTCATTGCTCGATACCAAGTTTACGGAAAGGATTCCGTCAAGGTCTGCTATTTTTTCAACCATAACATTGTCAGCGCCGTTGCGGAGATTCAACTCGTATATCGCTTCAACCGTGTCGTCGGATGTGTTTTTCATGCGAAGACGGTACTTTTTGCAATAATGGTTAAGCGCTTTTGCCATAATGTCGCTGTTGAAAGAGGTGTTGTATCTGACAACGAGAAGATAACTCTTTGAAGAGAATCCCGTAAGATTGAATACAACAACGCAAAGACCTATAAACACCGTGGAGATAAGCGCGACAAGATAAAGCCCCGTACCTGCGGCAAGTCCCGAAGCAACGCTCCAGAAGATGAAAGAAATATCTCTCGAATCTTTGACCGCATTTCTGAAACGGATTATGGAAAGCGCGCCGACCATTCCGAGGGAAAGCGCAAGGTTTGAGTTGATTATCATCATGATGACTGCGGTAACGACCGTTGTTATAACTATCGTTCCGCCGAAATTGCGGTTGAATGTTACTCCGTTGAACGTAAACTTGTAGATGAAGTAGATGAACAGCGAAACCGCAAGAGCGATGAGAAGTCTGATGATGATGTCGGAAATGGAAATTGCCGAAGAACTCTGGAAGAGTTGCGACAGAAATCCGGAACCCGCAAGGGCGGTAAGGTTTGAAATCATTTTTTTATTCCTCCGTTTTATCAGTTCCAGAGTTTTCGTCTGGGTGAATTGATTTTTGTTTCAGAAAGATTTTCAACGTGGTCGGACGCAATTCCCGCACCGCGTACAACGCACGAAAGCGCGTCTTCCGCGGTATAGACGTGAATGCCTATCTTTGACGAGAGCAACCTGTCAAATCCGTAGAGCAGGCTTCCGCCGCCCGTCATAAGTATTCCGTCCGTTGATATATCCGCAATGAGTTCCGGCGGCGTCTTTGAAAGCACGTCGTGAACCGCTTCTACCACCGTATTCGCCGCAGGGGTCAACGCCTGCATAACGTTGTCAGAAGAAATGGTAAATTCTTTCGGAAGCCCCGTTGCCATATTGCGTCCTCTGACTGTCATTGTCAGCCGCTCCGCACGCGGGGAAACGCAGCCTATTTTGATTTTTATGTCTTCCGCAGTTCGTTCTCCTATTATGCAGGAAAACTCCTTGCGGACGTATTTGACTATCTCTTCATCGAACTTGTTGCCGCCGCATTTTACGGATTCGGAAACAACGATGTCGTTTAAGCATATAACCGCAATGTCAACGGTGCCGCCGCCGATGTCTATAACCATTATTCCTCGCGGTCTGCCTATGTCAAGACCTGCACCGAGCGCCGCCGCCATCGGTTCTTCTATCAGTTCGATATTTTTCGCGCCCGCATTCGTAACGGCTTGTCTTACCGCACGTTCCTCAACCTCGTTTATTCTTGATGGAACGCATACGACCGCGTTCGGCGGAAAAATTGAATTTCCGTTTGCTTTTCGGATAAAGTATCGTAGCATTTGCTCGGTGCTGTCGTAATCCGAGATTATGCCGTCGCGCATCGGGTGAACAGCCGCAATATTTTTCGGCGTTCTGCCGAGCATCTCCTGCGCTTCAAAGCCGACTTTCAATATCTTCATCGTCTTTTTGTCTATTGCGACGACCGCAGGCTCACGCAGCACAATGCCTTTTCCTCTGACGTATATCAGCACAGAAGACGTGCCGAGGTCAATTCCCATATTTTTTCTGAACATCGGCGTCCTCCTATTCTTCTATCGTTATATAAGGTTCGTTCGTCAATCCCGCATTAAGCAAGACATATTCTCCGCTGTCTCCGCGCAGAAAATCGTCGGGACCTACAACATCGACTTTTCTCGCTATTCCGTGCAGGGGGCCGAACATATTGCGGCGTGTCAGATAAACCGTCAGGTCAAGCGTTCCGTCGTTTTTAAGTTCGTCCGTCACGTCGCAGGTGTACGGAGGGAACGCAACCGTTTTGTTCCCGACGGTGCAGCAGGCAACATTTTCTTCATCTGCAAGATGCAGTATCGCTCTTTGTCCGTCTTTCGGAAACTTTGCAAAATGAAGTTTGTACTTCATTGAACCGCCGTAGAACGGAAGCCCCTGCGCCGCGGCATTGCCGAAACCGAGTTTTTCTCTTTTTGAGATTTTTCCCGAAATGTCGGCGGCAAAGTTTCCAAGCAGATATATCGCTTCGAGGTTTGAATCTTCTCTGAACTGCGTTCTGAAAGATATTTCGTTCTTTCCGTTTTGTATCAGATCGGAAATATCGAATCTGTTGAAACACTTGTCGATATAAATTCCGTCAATAGGCTTTTTGTCAATAGCCTTGCCGTTTATTTTGATGTCGAATTTCTCGGGCTCTTCACAGCAGAGAACGACTTTTTCGTTATATCCGTCGTTTTCGAATTCAAATACCGTTTCGACTTCGGCTTTTGTCTGCAATTTGCGCTGTGCCGTATACCACGGCTGATCCATCATGCCGCCGCGCGGTTCAAGTCCGAACTCCGCACGCAGACAACGGTCTATAAGCAGTATTTCTTTCTTTTCGGAAAATTCTCCGTCGTTTATTCTGAACTTTGCGTAATCAAGAACGAGAACATTCGGCTCATCTGTCGAAATTTCCGTTTCATCGTCCGCAGAAACTTTTTCAATCACTTTTCTTTGCGGCAGAGGTTCAACGTCAAGTGTTTCTTCATACGGTATTACAAGCAGTATAAGCTGTCCCGCTTCAAAATCCGTCGTATATTTCCCGTTATTGCAGCCAACGCTGAATATTTCCCCGGAAACGGTGTCCCAAAGTTGCAGTGAAACATCTTTTCCGAAATCTGTCGTTACTCCTTTAACCGAATTATCGGGGTCGGTGTTGAGCAGGAAACAGTATTTGTTTTCTTCGTCCTTGTAAGTCTGAATGATTATTTTATCGGACGAAACAAGGATTTTGTCGCGCAGTTCTGCGAGGTTTTCTATTTCGGTCTTTTCGCATACATCGGCAAAAGTTTTTGCGGCGTCGGATTCCTCCGCGTCGACAAGTAGCGGCGTTATTCCCGCAAAGATTATTTCGCCGCCGCTTGCCTTGAACTGCTTCAACACTTCGAGCGTGGAACTGCGTATCGTGAGCATACTCGGAACGATCACTCTCTTGTAATCGGCTTTTCCTATTACCAATTTTCCGTCTTCAACGCTTCCGAGTCTCGAAAGCATTTCTTCGTCCGCGAAATCAAAATCGACATGCGCTTTAAGCAGGGTATTGTAAAGTTTGTCGAAATCGTCGTCATACGGCTTGATTTCTTCCGATACGTTCATCATGCCGTCTGCCCAGCCCGCATATATCTGCGCCCAAAGGCTTTCAACGGGCATTATAACGGCTGTCCTGCAAACTCTGTCCGTCGTTCCCGTAATTTCACCGATTCGGGTATAATGGTCTTCAAGATACGAATATGCTTTATACCATGCGGACTGATGCAGAATGCTGGCGGGGTAGTCTCTTTTCGCTTCTCCCTGCATGGTATACCATGAAAGGTGGGGACAACGCAGATTGATTCCCATTATCGCCTGCCAATCGCCTATACCTTTATAATCGGAAAAGCGCATCTGCCAACCTGTGCATCCGTTCAGTTCGGACATCAGGTGTTTTTTGCCCGTCTGCCTTGCAACGGACGCAAGTTGCTTGACTATACAATATGCGTAGTTGTGATTACAGAGAGTGTCAACTCCGGGAACGTCCATGTGTTCGTAACAGCGCATGACCGAACCGTTTGTGCTGACCTGATACGAAAGCCTGTCCTCATGAAGCATATGCCCCGTGAATAGCAGGTCGTGGTCTTTGCACCAGTTATGATACGGTTTCATAAAATTCTTTATGAAAAGTTCCGTAAGCAATTCTGTATACTGCCATTTGACTTTTGCGTAATATTTCCCGTCTTTTCTTAAAAACAGTTCGGGGAGTTTATCTTTCAAATCATATCCGAACGTTTTTTTGAAGCAGTCAAACAGATCGTCCGTATACGGCGCAAGCATTGCGGGTTCTCTGTTCGGAACGGAAAATCCCGTCATCAGTGCACCTCTGTGAGGCTCGTCAGTAAAAATTCCCTGTATGCTTTTGCCTATGCGCTTTCCGCACTTTTTTGCGTACTGTTCATGCGTTATTTCTATAAAATGTTCCGTCGCTTCACGGCTCAATGTATCGAGATATGCGCTCTCGTTGTAAGTCGGCGTCGGAACCATATATTCCTGTGTGAAATATATAATGTCTTTTGTCGGCAGGGAAGCGATGTCCGTATGTTTTGATATTTGCACTTCGCCCGAAAAATTTATTCCGTCAACGTCCGCCGCAAATGCGCATATAATGTCGTCCGACCATTCGAACAGGTCTTTCATCACGATATTGCAGCGCAGATATTGCATTCTGTATTTTTTCTCTTTTGTTGCTATGCCGCCCGCGGAACCGCTCGGCCATCTGTCCTCGTCGTAAAGCCACGATTCCATATCTTCTTTTTCCGCCGCGTCGGCGCAGGCGTTTATATCGTCGAACCACTCATCGGACAAATATTCCGTCGCAAGTCCGGTTCTCGAATGCATAAAAAAGCCTCCGAAGCCCATTTCCTTCATAACTTCGGTCTGTCTTATCAATTCTTCTTTGTCGAGTTTTCCGTTCCATGCCCAGAACGGTTTTGCTCCGTATTTTCTTCTGTCGGGTTTTCCGAACATCCGAAAACCTCCTTCCGCATACGCGGTTATTCAATATATTATATAATAGCATATATTACAAGAATTTACAATACCCAACAACGTAAAAACTCTGTTATGAATGTTAACATTTTTCGGAATAGGCAAGTTTTGCGCTGTATTGCTCCGTGTTTTTCCGATTTGTTTTTTTTGTGCAGTTTGACAACAAAAAACCGAAATCAACAAAAATGTATAAATTCTTTTCGGATAAGGCATTGATGTTTTATACAAAAATTTTGATAAGTGTTTGATAACCGCAAATTATTCGATTATATCAACAATAATTCATTGTTGAAAACTTGCTGTGAATTTCAAACGTTTTGTTACGAAAATGTGTACTGTCAGTAATCCGCCTGTTAATAAGCGAAAAAAATCCCCATGTTTTCATAAATGCAAAAAAATGAATAAAAACCTTTCCCAAAACAAAAAATGAATAAATTTGATAGTATGCTCCGATTTGGTGGAAAACCCTGTTGAAAGTGTGAAAAAGTCGATGATTTTAATGCGTTTCGGTTTTTCAAAGACAGTTATCAACAATTTTTGATGTTTTGAAAATCCCATAACCACGCTGTCAAGTCTTTTTTAATGATTTCTTCTATTGTTCAAAATGAATAAAAGTTCAATATTATAAAATTGATAGCGTTTGCGGTTTTTAACATTACGATAAAAAAAGTGTTCAAAAACATATTGACAAAGATTTTACTTGATATTTACATGATTTTTGATTGTTCACATTATTTATCACGCATGGCGAAAGATGTGAGAAAAGCCGAAAAACGGGGAAAAGTGAAAGTCCCCGAAACCGCAATGAAAAGTTTGTCGAAAATGACGGCTGAAAAGGCGCTTTTGAAAATTGTGGAAAGTCGTTACTTTTCCTCATTGAAAGAAAGTTCTGTATTCGATAAAGAAGGAAATAACGGGAAAACAGTGTATTCCCATCATGTCGGGAAAGATGAAAAGACTGTCGAAAAATGATATTGAAATCGAATAATATACTGCTCAGACCTGTAACCGTACGGAATGTTTTCAAAAACAGATTCGCGGCGACGTATTATATACGTCGCCGCGAATCTGTTATTATGTTTATTTCCCGGGGAAGCAATGCACCTGAACGGTTTTGCCGCCTACGGTTATGCTGTAATCGTTTCTCTTTGCTGCGGTGTTGATGTTGACGGTCATCTGCGCGTGTCCGCCCGAAACATTTACGGACTGTCCCGCTATGGTAACGGTCGAAGTCGTTGCGCCGTAAACATGAATGGTTCTTGTTGCGGCATTTCCCGTTTCGCTGATGTAGTAAATGAATCCCACATCTTCCGCAATCTTTTCCGCAAGGTCGTTGCGAACATATGCGAAAACGGAAGTATCTTTGAGCCAATCCGTTGTGCTGTTGTACATAACGGTCGTGAACATCTGCGTTGCATCGTCGGTTGAAACATTCGTTCCGAGTTTTGCGTTCAATGCCTTGATTTTTTCGGAATAGAGCCAGAGGTATTCGTAGTCTTCCATACCGTCGCGGAGCGCTTCAAGTCTGAGTGTCGGAACGGGTACGTTTTCATCTATTATGCCGTCACCGTTAAGTCCTATCATGATGATATAGTTGTCGCCTGCGGGGTCGGAGTTCGCGGTATTGCCCGTGTCGTCTCCGAGCAGGTGAGCATAGGGGTTCACCCATTCGTTGGCGTCCGTATGCGTGGAGTTTGTTGCTCTGTAATGTCTTGTTGCGGAATAGCAGAAGAATCCGTCAATGTGGTCGCCGAATCCGAGCCATGTTATAAGTCTCGGAGCGATAAGGTGCGAGTCAATGTGTGTGGTCAATGCGGGGTAAACGGGCCAGTTGCAGGTGTAATACCACATCTCCTGACCTCTTGCGTGTGCAGCATCCGCATCCGCTTTTGTGATGTAGGAGGGTTTTACGCACCATACATCCGGTATGCTCAAAGTATTTGTGTCCGTCGGAAGGTATGTGTCATAGGTAATGATAGATTTCATTCCCTGACCCTCTTCGCGGACAAGAGTTGCAAGGTCGGGTATTCTTGTTGTGTTTACCCAGTCTGCGCCCTCCTGGTATACGGGCTCATCTGCAATTATCGAATAGAGTTTGCCGGGAAATTCCGTATTCAGATACGAAAGCATTTCTCTGAATTCGGAAGTGAAACGGTATGTTCCGTTGTCGTTGTAACGTCTCATACCCGCAATGTCGAGCATAACGGTGTTGATGAGCTCCGATTTCGCGTGACCGATAACGGCTTTCGTTGCGTCAAGTGTAACGAGCTTGTTTTTGTCTTCGTTCCACGAAAGATCCGCTTCGATTGTCGGCAGATATGTGGAATTCAGTCTGTACTGTTTAAGAAATTCGTAATACTGTTCTCTCTGTCCGTCGTAATCGGTCAATTGATAAAGTGCATACGAATTTTTGAAATGCGATTCTTCGGGGATAGCAAAGTCGTATACTTTTACATTGAGCGGAATATAAAACTCACAGTCTCCAGTTGTTACCGTGATTTTGCCCGTATAGTTTCCCGCTGCGGTGTTTTTGCCTGCTGTAAGTGTAAACCAATAGCCTTGGTTTTTGCCCTTTGCAACGGGGAAGCCCGACGAATAATGTGCCTTATCGTATTTTATCTCGATAAGAGCGTCGGGGTAGTATGCGTTCGGATAGCCGGTATATGTATAGTAGTGAACGTCAACATACATATAATGCTGTCTGTAAACGGTTATTACAGATGACGGAATAGTGTTTCCGCTGCCGTCCGTCAGGTCGCTGACTGTAATATCTTTAACGGTGAATGCCTTGGACTCATTTTTCAGAATGAACTGCCCACCTTCCGATTCGTTGGAGGCAAGAGACATATCTATACGCTTTATCGGGGTTTCGGTGCTGTACGTTCTGTCCTGATAAACTTTCGTTGTGTTGTCAACCGCAACGGCCTTTGTCAGTCCGTTCGCGTCCGTTATATTGAACGTCTTTGTTACGCCGTCCACGCTTGAACCGTCTGGCGTTATCCAGTACGGCGTTACGCTGAATTCGGATACAAAAAATTCAGTCGGTACATTTCCGATAACAAAAGTCATGAAATACTTTGATTCGGAACTGAATGCCGTCGGCTGATATGTCAGAATCGTTTGACCGTTTTTCGCTGTTATGCTGCTGTAAACGGTGCTGGTGTTTACGTCTATTTCTTTGCCGTTGTTGAGCGTTATTCTGAATCCGACAGCGCGGTAATCCGTTCCGTCAACTGTCGTCACAAAGCGCAGATTCGTTTTTTCGCTTGCGCCCGTGAAGCCCGCATCGCACTGAACGCGAACGGAAAGAACTTTTTCGTCAACGAATTTTGCATAAGCCTCGCCCGAATCGAGAAGATACGGTGTTGTGAAAGTTTCGTCCGTGTACCAGCCCGCAAAAACGGAGTTTGCTTTAAGCGGAGTTTTTCCTTCCGGTTTATAGTCGGAAACTTCGTATTTTCCGTCATTCGGAAGCATAGCCTGCAATGCCGTTTTAAAGGTTTCGAAGCGTTGTTTCTGCGCTTCGTATCTACCGGTGTCAGCACTTCCGAACGCTTTGTCGTAATGACAATTTCTTGTGTAATCGCCGAGCGCGTTGATTGCCGCCTGATACAGATCGGGATGATATATCGTCTGCGAATCGGCGGTGACATACATAAAGTAGTTTGCTTTTGTCCTGATGAGTTTTACGGAAGAATCGACCGTGCTGTTCCACAATTCGTATGCAAGTTGCTTTCCGCCGTCAAACATATAGAAAGCCCTGCCGAATACGGAATCCGCATAAGCGGTCAATGTCTGTCCCGTAGAAGTTGTTACGGAGTCGTAGTTCGGAGATGCTCCGTCCGCTATTTCGCCATAGGTCGATTTGGCGCTGTCAAGCGTTGCTTTCAGTACGGCATAAGGTGTTCCGTCCGCGCGCATCGAATCATAATCCGAAGTGCTTGGTATGGAATTCAACACATTTTGCCATCCTGTCCAGCCGTGTCCCGTAATCGGCACGGTGCTTTGAAACGGATATGACGCGGGGGTGGCGCTTGCGGAAAGTGCAAAACCGGCAATCAACGACACCGCGAGAACCGTGACAAGAAGCATGGATAAAAATCTTTTTTTCATTGCCCAACCTCCAATGATATTTTTATAATTCGATTATATACCATAAAATATATAAAGTCAACATCTGTTTCACCGAAAAACGTAAAATCGTTCAGAAATTGTTTTGTTTTAAGTTGAAAAAAGCCGTCAATCGACGGCTTTTTTGTATACGATGCCGTAAAGCATCTTTTTTATGTTTTCAAACTCTTCTTCGGAAAGCGCGCCGCCCGTCGCCATTATGCGAAGTTCGACTTCTTTGCCTGAAAGCGCAGGTTGGATATATTCGAAATCATTGAACGTGAATCCGAGTCTTTCGTAAAAAGCCACTCGTTTTTTTGAGATTTCGTCTCGCGGCGGTTCAACTTCAAGCACATATCTTTCCGCCGGGTGTTCTTTCATATAGTCTTTTATTATCTTGCTTCCGTAACCGAGCCCTCTGTGCTTTTGCGCTACGGCAAGATGTTCCACATAGTTGAACCCGTCAAGATCCCAAACGCTGATAAATCCGATAATATCCGTAAAGTTCTCCAAAACCGCCATGTCAAAGCAGGGGAGAGAAAACAATCTTTTTTGGTCTGCGAAAGTTCTTATTTCATCTCTCGGAAACGACTTTTGCATAAGCCCGTAAACTTTTCCGAGCATCTTTTCCGACATACTTTTATTTAGATATTTCATCGTTCGGGTCTTCTTTCCGATATATTTCGAGTAAAGGTCTTTTCTTTGTTCCCGCGTTATATTTAACGACTGTTTCAGTTTCCAATCTTCGATTTTTGCGGTGTTTCCGCTCATAAGGACTTCGGGAACTTCAAGCCCTCTGTAAACGGGCGGTCTTGTGTACTGCGGATATTCGAGAAGTCCTCCGTATATGGATTCGTCTTCAAAACAAACATCGTCCGACAAAACTCCTTTGACCATGCGTACAACGGTGTCCGTCAATATCATTGCGGGCAATTCCCCTCCTGTTAAAACATAGTCTCCGACGGAAATTTCCTCGTCCGCGATAAGGTCTATCGCTCTTTGGTCAACGCCCTCGTAATGTCCGCACAGAATAGTCAGAGAATCATATTTGAGAAGCCTTTTTGCCAGCGTCTGCGTCAGTTTTTTGCCTTTCGGCGACATATATACCGTGTGCGTCGTCGGATATTTTTCTTTTATAGCGTCAAAACACCTGCATATCGGCTCTGCCTGCATAAGCATACCCTGACCGCCGCCGTATGCGTAGTCGTCAACTCTGTTGTGTTTGTCAAGCGTATAATCCCGTATATCGAAGCAGTTGACTTCTATAACGCCTTTTTTTCTTGCTCTGCCTATGATGCTTGAACTCAAAAACGCATCGACCTCGGCAGGGAAGATAGTCATTATGTTAAATGTCATATTATATATCAAACAATCCCGGAAGCGGGCGAATTTTCATCGTTTTCGTTTTTATGTCCGTGCTAACTATGCAATCCTTTATTGCGGGAACAAGTCTTGTCTTTCCCTCGCCGTCAACAACTTCGTAAACGTCGTTTGCTCCCGTCATCAGCACGTCTTTTATTTTTCCGTAATCTTGGTTCGTGTCCGCGTCGATAACTTGAAGCCCGATAAGGTCTTCTATAAAAAATTCCGTCTCTTCGAGTTCGAAATCCTCTTTGTCGGCGTAAAGGATTTTGTTTTTCAGTGCCGTTGCCTCGTCCATATTTGTTATCTCGCAGAGTTTGAGCAACACGGAACCCTTGTGGATTCGCGTCTTTTCAACCTCATACGGTTTTTCGTCTATATAAAAAGTCTCTATTCCGAGCATATCTTCGGGGCTTCTCGCCCAGGCGATAACTTTCAACTCCCCGTGTATGCCGTGGGTGTTGACTATCTTGCCCGTCTGAATAAGTTCCATATTGTCTCCTTTGAAAAAAGCGCACCGCGGTTTATCTTTTCAAGATAAAAGCCCGCCGTGCGCCCTCTGCTTTTCGTGTTTTTTTGATCTGTTTCGGAAACGGTGCTTTGTTGCTTTTGTTCCTGTCAGATAATATCGATGTTTATGCGCTGTCCCTCTTTCGCGGCTGCTGCCTTGACGATGGCTCTGAGCGCCTTTGCGACACGTCCCTGTCTGCCGATAACGAAGCCTTTGTCCTCGTCCGCAACTTTCAGGTTATAAACGGTCGCGCCCTCGCGTGTTCCGCCGTCTTCAACGGTCACTTCATCGGGCTTTGACACGATATTTTTCACGATGTAAAGAATAAGTTCTTCCATTCCGCCGAAAATCCTTTCCGATTAAAGAATGTTATTCTTTTTGAGAATGGCCTTTACGGTGTCGGTCGGTTGAGCGCCTTTTTTAAGCCACTCGGAAGCCTTGTCTGCGTCGATGACAACTGTCGAAGGCTTGGTCATGGGATCGTAAGTTCCGATCTCCTCGATGAATCTTCCGTCTCTGGGATAACGGGAGTCCGCTACAACTATACGGTAGTACGGATTCTTGTGAGCACCCATTCTGCGAAGTCTGATTTTTACCATTATTGTTCACTCCTCTCTAAGTGTTTCGTCTTCATATTTATATATCATCCGTCTTGCGGCAGATATCTTTATTTTCTCTTCTTTTTCTTTTTGCGCATCATCGGATTTTTTCCGCCGAAACGCTTCATCATCTCTTTTGCCTGATCAAAGCCTTTGAGAAGTTTGTTTATTTCTTCAACCGAACGTCCGCTTCCCGCCGCTATTCTGCGCTTTCTTGAAGCGTTAAGAATTTCAGGGCGTGTTCTCTCTTTCATTGTCATCGAATAGATTATCGCTTCAACGTGCGCTATCTGTTTTTCGTCGATGTCAACGTCTTTGAGTTTCGATTGATCGACGCCCGGTATCATTCCGAGCAATTTGTCGATGGGACCCATATTTTTGACCTGCTGCATATTTTCGAGATAATCGTTCAGGTCAAATTTGTTTTTGAGCATCTTTTCTTGGAGTTCTTCCGCCTTTTTCTCGTCAAAAGCCTGTTCGGCTTTTTCGATAAGGGAGAGCATATCTCCCATGCCCAATATACGCGACGCCATTCGGTCGGGGTGGAAAGGTTCGAGGTCTCCCGCTTTTTCTCCCGTTCCCATAAATTTTATGGGTTTGCCCGTGACGTGTTTTACGGAAAGTGCCGCACCGCCGCGGGTGTCGCCATCTGTCTTGGTAAGAATAACTCCCGTTATGTCAAGCGCTTCGTCAAAACTTTTTGCCACCGTTACGGCATCCTGACCCGTCATTGCGTCAACCGTCAGCAATATCTCGTTCGGTTCGACTGCGGCTTTGATGTTCTTCAACTCGTCCATAAGAACTTCGTCTATGTGAAGACGACCAGCCGTGTCGAGGAAAACAATATCATTGCCGTGATCTTTTGCATGAGCGACCGCTCTTTTTGCTATATCTACGGGATTTGTACCCTCAGGCTGGGTGAAAACAGGAATCCCGAGTTTTTCACCGAGAACCTGCAACTGCAATATCGCCGCGGGTCTGTAAATGTCGCAGGCAACGAGCAGGGGACGTTTGCCGAGATTTTTGAAGTAAAGCGCAAGTTTTGCGCAATGCGTGGTTTTGCCCGCGCCTTGAAGACCGCAGAGCATAACGACCGTCGGACCTTTTGACGCAAACTTCACTTTGTCGTTTTTCGAGCCCATGAACTCGGTCAGTTCCGCATTTACTATTTTAATGACCTGCTGCGCGGGGGTAAGACTTTCGAGAACTTCCGTTCCCGTCGCTTTTTCGCTGACCGCCGCGATGAAGTCCTTGACGACCATGTAGTTGACGTCGGCGGCGAGCAATGCGAGTTTTATCTCACGCATAACCTTTTTTACGTCGTCTTCGGTCAATTTTCCTTTTGAGCGCAGATTTTTGAATATATTTCCGAGTTTTTCGGAAAGGCTGTCAAATGCCATTTTATTCCTCCGCTTATAACGGTTGATTTGCTATTTCTCCGAGCCTGCTTTTTGCGGCATCGGAAAGGTTTTCTTCTTCAATAAATTTTTCAAGCCGCTCTTTGAGCCGCTCCGTTTTCTCTACGATTCCGAGTTTTTCCTCATACTCAACAAGTGTTCGAATGCCTTGCCACAGGTTTTCTCGAACGCCCTGTCGTGAAATGTTCTTTAATTCGGAAATTTCCGAAAGCGAGAGATCGTCCTGAAAATAGAGTTCCAGCGTATCTCTCTGTTTTTCCGTCAACAGCGAACCGTAACGGTCAAGCATAAGCATTATACGGAAACGTTCTTTTTCAGAAGAAATATCAATATCCGACATCGTATTTCCGCTTTCTCTGTAAATGTTTTTACCTTTACAGCGGATATGATACCATACAAAATCCGTTTTGTCAATAGAAAAACCCTGATTTTACATTTATTTAACACATTTTTCTCTCTTCGACATACAATGATACTGAACATAAATTTTTATGTCAAACGAATTTTTGGAGGTTGAATTTATGGCTGAAAAAAATGCCGCCTGCGCAAGACGGGATCTGCGCGAAAGTGTTTGCATAAACGTTGACAGGGTATATGACTGTTGCAAGGACAGAGACTGCATAACCGATGCCCGCGTTTATGTTTCCGACGCAAACCAGCAGATAATCGACCGCGCTGTCAATGTAAAAGCGATGACCGCGGAAGTTCTCTGGACGTACATCGATGTTGAGGCGCTGCCTTTCAACAGAGGGTTTTATACCGTTGATATCAAAATATTCTTCCGCATAGGACTTGACGTTTTCGCAAACGTCGGAAGACCGCAGAGAGTATACGGTCTTTCCACCTTTGACAAAAAGGTTATTCTTTACGGCAGCGAAGGCAACGTCAAAACATACTCTTCCTCGTATGTTCCGTCCGCACCCGACACCGACCTCGGCTCAAAAACAAATGCGCCGAAAGCGACCGTCGAACTTGTCGAACCCATCGCGCTTGCCGCTAAACTTGTTGACAGCTGCACACGCTGCGGCTGCGGCGATACGGATCTTTCCGCCGTTCCCGCCTGCATTTGTCGGTGTTTTGAAGAATGTCTTTGCGACAACACTTCGGGTAACAGGGTTTACGTTTCTCTCGGACTTTTCTCTATTGTCCGCCTGATGAGAGAAGTTCAGATACTCGTTCCGTCTTACGATTTCTGCATCCCCGAAAAAGAATGTCAGGGCCCGAGCGAAGAAGACCCGTGCAGTCTGTTTTACAGAATGGATTTCCCCGTTGATGAATTTTTCCCGTCGAGAATAACGGACGCGGGCGAGGGGTGTGAATGTTCGACTCCCGCAGGCGTTGCCGCAATTCGCGAAGAAGCGGAACGGAAAAATATGACCCGCAACTGCGGTTGCAGACAATAATGTAAACAATATTTGATTTTCGGGTCGCGGGACGCTCCTCCCCGCGGCTCGTTTTTTTGACGTTTGTTTGCGCATTCGGCTGAATACGGGCAGATAAAAACCTATTGCGTCGCTTTCTTTATTTTTCGTCTCTTACGCTTCAACATTCTTTTCGCTCCGAAAAAAGTATAATGCTTTTCGGAAGGATGTGTTTTATATGAAAACAGGAATAAGGGACAGGCTCCCGTTTTCGGTCAAGACCTTGCCGTCGTTTCTTGCAAGATCCGTTTTGCGTTTTATAGTCGGTTTTGTCTTTTCGAATGCCGTCGTATCGGGTTCTTTTGCTCCGTTCGGTGTCGCCGCCGCCGTCAGCGGTGATATTTTTACTCTTATCGGCTGCATTGTCGGACATATTTTTGCGGGTTGTGACGTTACAAGAAGCATTATTGCCGTTTGCGTCGCTTTTGTTGCAAGAAAACTTCTGAAACCCGTTTTGTCCGTAAAAAGCGGCGTGCAATGCGTTATGTGCTCGCTGTGGGCGATGATAGTTTCAGGCGTTTTCGGGCTTTTCACAGGCAGTCACGATGTCAGAGAAAACATCTTTTTTGTTCTCGGCGGACTTCTCGGCAGCGTTGTTTCGTATTATGTATGTTATGCTTTTGAAACCGTGTCGGGCAAACCGACGGTCGGAGCAAATCTTCGTTTTTTCAGCACGGTTCTTTCATTTTCGGTGTTCTGCGTCGGAATGCTCCGTCTCGGAAATGCCGCATATTATGCCGTTATAATTTTGACCGTGGCTCTGCTTTGCCGTATTCTTCGTCGCGGCGGAATTTTTCTTGCTTCCACCGCCGCAATGACGGTTGCTCTTGTCTTTTGTCTGCGAAAGCCCGAAGACCTGTGGCTTGCGGGTGTGATCGTTGTGGGCACTCTTGCGGGCTGTATTCTTCGCTCCGTCAGCGATTTTGCCGTTATTCTCGGCTTTGCGCTTGCAAATGTTCTTGTTTACATATACGGCGGCGGGGGACACGACCTTATCCGAACCCTTATCTCAATAGGTTCTGCGGGCGTTATCTCTTGGCTTATTCCTCAAAAAGTCGAAGACAGATTCGCCCTCTTGCTTCTGCCAAAACGCTCCGACGGAAAGCAAAAACTCATTTTTAAGCCGAAAAAATATACCGCCGAAACGGCGCTCGGAAAACGCATCCGAAACGGCACCGACGACGAGATAGTTGAACGCGTCTGCTCAAAATGCAAAAAAAGAATACTTTGTTGGGTAAAAAATTATGACGACACGGTGCGTTCTCTCGGAATGCTGCGCGCAAACTGCGACGTTCCGGAAGTCTTAACGGAAAGCGCGCTCGAAAGAGTTTGCCCCAATATCGACCTGTTTCTTCGAAATTTCCGCACAGACGGACAAGTTATTTCAAACGGTATATTTCTCGATGTCGTCCGTGTTTGTCGCAGCAAGGACGGGCAGACCGAATGCGGTGACACAAACTGCGGTTTTGATTGCGGAAAAAATAAATATGCGCTTTGTATCGTTGACGGTATGGGCACGGGAAAACCTGCCGCAGAGCAGAGCAAACGCATTTCGGCAACCGTTCGGACAATGATAAGCAGAGGTGTTCCCAAAACCGATATTATGGATATGGTAAACACCGCGCTGTATAACGGAAAAGAAGATTCCGTTCTTTCTTTTGACATGTCGATAGTCGATTTGGACTCCGCTCAATGTGAAATGCTCAAAGCCGACGCAAGCCCGACCTTTATCTGTCGCGGAGGAAACGTTTACTGTGTCGGACGGCGTTCATTGCCTCTCGGCGCAGACGAAACACCAGATTCTTTTTCTTCGACCTGTACACTTTTTGACGGAGATATCCTCGTTATGGTTTCGGACGGCTTTTTCGGTGACAGTGAAGATTTTTGTATGAATATCCTGCGCAAATGCGTTTCAGAAAAAAACGACCCGCTCGGCTTTGCCGCCGCGCTTATAGATACCGCGGTCAATTCGGGACTTGCGGACGGCGATGACCTGACGGTAATTGTCGCAAGAGTGAATGCACGGAAAAATCCGACCGAAAAAGACGAAGAAAACTGATTTCAAAAAAAAATGGACATACAGTAAAACGGCGCCGATATTGGTGCCGTTTTACTTATAAATATAACTATTGTCGAGGAATTGAAGAAACTTGTGTTTGATATGCTCGGCGAAGAGGGCGCGAAAAAAGCCCGCAAGGAAATGCGGGCGCGGGGATATGCGGAAGAAGTTATAGATTCGGAGATAGTGGCGGATTCGCTTTTTGACGTGCTTTCCGAAAAAGGCATAATCAAAGAGATGTCGAAAGAAACGCGTGTGTCGGTTGCAGATATGCTTCGTCATCTTTCCGACAGTATACGGGAAATGCTTTCACGCCTGACCGGCACGGAAACGTGGAGAATAGAACTGCGCGACAAGGCGACGAATTACAGACATCTTTCAAATATGTTTATGAACGCGATGGACACGGCGGCGGACGACGTGCAGCGTGCGGAACTTGTGGATGATATAAGGGGAGAGAAGACGGAAAAGAGACAAAGCAGTAAAAAAGAAGCTGTGAAGGCGAAGAAAACGGAAAATACTTTCGGGAAAAAGATTTCCCCCGCAATGACAGATAGTGAAAGATACGAAATTTTGAAGGATCTTGTTATCGAAGTCGCAGAATATGAGGGCGAAGCTGATGAGCAAATTTCTGTTTATAAGGAAGATTTGGATTCGAAAAATCAAAAACTTGTCAAGCTGGCATTGATAAAAATAGGTGAGTGTTTCGATGTTTTTGGGGATCGAATATATAAGAATGATAACTATGAAACAGAAATATCCGTCTCAAAAGGAACTTTAAAAGAGTCTGCATCAAAAGTTTTAAACAACCCTTTGTCCATAGCAAAGCTTTTACCGAAACTTGAAATGGCAATAAAAAATGCCATAGGTATTGAAGCCCATGACAATAGATATTTCTTTGATGATAATACAGTTCTCTTCACGAATCTGTTAGGGGGGTATATAGACGGGGATTATTTTGTGCCGGTGCGGTTCGGACTGAAAACATCTACATATGGTCAAAACTCCTTATATGTTGTTATAGACCAATCTAAAATTAAAAAAGATAGGGTCATAAAGCAACTCGCCGTAGCCAATTACTCTCGCCTATCTGTTATTAGTATAGCAGAAATTCTGAAAAATGTCAATAGCAAAGATATATTAAGATATGTTCCGGACAACTTTTTGGACGAGACACGGAAAAAGGTAAAGTATGAAGCGATAGCGGAAACAGTAAAAAGAACAAACGATAAAATCGACAATAAGTATATCGGTTATATCGGAAAAGGCGACGCGGCTTCCGCGCAGAGAATGATCACGCTTGCCGCAAACAGTAACGGATATAATTCACCTGTCGTTATGCACGGAACTTATGACGCGAGAATAGTTGACCGATACGGAGAACCGCATGACGGCACGGTATTTACCGTATTTGATTCGAGCAGGAGCCTTGCGGACAATAAAGACGGAAGCGCATATTTCTTTACGGACAACAATAAAGTTGCTGGAATGTATGCGCAAAAGTCTGAATTTGCGGATACAAACAGGCGTTACTATTCAGAACCGAAAGTATATAACGCTTATTTGAAGCTCGGAAAGACGTATACGATAGATGCGAAAGGCAGCGCGTGGAATCGTGTTCCCATTCCGGACGGTTGTAAGCCGAAGACCTATAACGGGAAAACAACTGCCACAAAAGAATTTTGTATCTGGGCAAAGGCAAATGGGTACGACAGCGTTGTTTTTAAGAATATAATCGACGGAGACGCCCGTGACAGTTCTTTTATCGGAACGGTTTATGCTGTTTTTGAACCGGAACAAATAAAGTCCGCCGACCTTGTGACCTATGACGACGAGGGGAATATTATTCCTCTTTCGGAAAGGTTCAGGACGGACAGAACAGGTGCGGAAGCGTGGAAGAATGAAGATATTCGCTTTTCCAAAAAGAAAGAACCCGTGAAGGCGCTGAAAGCGGAAGACGTTTTCGGCAAAGATTACAAAGCGGAATTTGAGGATTTGAAAGAAGATATAAAGAATCTGAAAAATCTTCTTGCCGCGCTAAAAGTAGAAGAAATTATGCCGTCAGAAGAAGTAAAAGAACGACGGGGATATTTGAACACGATTCTTAAAAATAAGCGGGCAAGGTTTATGCGTATAAAGAATTTGCAGGCTATACTTGCGCAAACCCAGAAAGCAAGGGCAGATACAAGCCGATACGCAAAACTGTTCCTGGATAATTTCCAAGCCGTGAAGAAGACCGGTTCATACCGGGCGACGGGCGAAAACTGGGAAATAATGAAAGCGGTGTCGGAGATAACGGACACATACGAGCCTGTCGTTTCCGACTTTGCGACAAAGGCGGGGCTTGCAAAGCTGCAAAAAGAGCATAAGCAGATATACGACGCGTTTATGGCTTATGCGCGGGATAAGGCATATATCCGACCGTTCAATCTTTCCGAACACAAGAGCGTTTTGGAAAAGCTTGCGAAAGAATATAAAGCCGAGGGCGCGGATATTTCGGGACTTGCCGCGGAACTGAAAAACGCGGTTGAGATATACCTGAACAAGGCGGCGGATAAACAACCGTCGTATGAGGCTCTTGTGCGCGAGTTTGACGTTATCCTTTCGGATATTACGGAGAAGAGCGAAAAGCTTGCGGATAAAAGCGAATGGGCGCAGAAGATAAAAGGGCAGACCGTTAAGCTTGTGGGAGATCAATACAGAAACGTTATTGACACTTTCGGCAGCCTTGCGGAAGCGAACAGATATATGAACGGCGCCGTTAAGTTTTCGCTTATGCTTGTATTCTGTACAAATACGGGAGTTTATCGGATATCAAGAGGTCTGTAATAATGAAAAATTGAAGAAAAGCGGAAAAATATGGGAAATATCGTTTATGTTGCATTTTATTACATATATATGCTTGACAATGGAACAGAATGGGAGTATAATTGTATACAGAAATACTTGAATGTGCGAGTTCTGCGATTTCGCTATGTCCGCATTCGAAAGGGAGGATAATACAATGCTTGAAATTTCGGGAAAAACAAACCTGCTCGAACAGAAGAGTTACAAATATTCTCTTCAAGATATTCCCGACCCGAACCTTTACAGAGACATCTATCCTTATGAGGCTGTGCCGAAGATAGCGTTCAACCACCGCCGTGTGCCTATGGGTATGCCTGAGGAAATATGGATAACCGACACATCTCTGCGTGACGGACAGCAGTCGGTCGAGCCTTATACGGTAGACCAGATAGTTCAACTTTACAAGTTGATGTCAAAACTCGGCGGTCCTTACGGCATAATCCGTCAGACGGAGTTTTTCATATACAGCAAAAAGGATAGGGAAGCCGTTGAAAAATGTATGGAACTCGGGCTGCGCTTTCCCGAAATCACAACTTGGATAAGGGCGACGAAAAACGACTTCAAACTTGTCCGTGATATGGGTATACGCGAAACGGGAATACTTGTAAGTTGCTCCGATTATCATATATTCAAAAAAATGAAGATGACGCGCAAACAGTGCATGGATTATTACCTTGCGACTGTTGCGGAAGCTTTTGAAGCGGGCGTTATGCCGCGTTGTCACCTTGAAGACATAACCCGCGCCGACTTTTACGGCTTTGTTGTTCCGTTTGTAAACGAATTGATGAAGATGAGCCGCGATGCGGGCATACCCGTTCGAATCCGTGCCTGCGATACTATGGGTTACGGCGTTCCGTATCCCGAGGTTGCGCTCCCGCGTTCGGTTCCCGGTATAGTTTACGGTCTTCAACATTATTCGGACGTTAAATCAGATATGCTTGAATGGCACGGTCACAACGACTTCTACAAGGCTGTTGCGAATGCTTCCACCGCATGGCTTTACGGGGCGTGTGCCGTCAACTGCTCGTTGCTTGGCATAGGCGAAAGAACGGGCAATATTCCGCTTGAAGCGATGGTTATGGAATATGCGTCCCTCCGCGGTTCGCTTGACGGAATGGACACTTCCGTTATAACCGAGATTGCGGAATTTTTCGAAAAGGATATCGGCTACAAAATTCCGCCGATGACGCCGTTTGTCGGAGAAAACTTCAACGTTACCCGTGCAGGCATTCACGCCGACGGAATACTTAAAGACGAAGAGATCTACAATATTTTCGATACGGGAAAAATACTGAACCGTCCTGCGGCTGTTGTTGTTTCGAAGACGTCGGGACTTGCGGGTATCGCATATTGGATAAATTCGCATTACAGACTGCCCGACGACAAAAAAGTGGATAAGCACGACCCCGTTGTTCAGAAGATGAAAGAGTGGGTTGACAAAGAATATGAAGACGGCAGATCCACAACGCTTTCCAACAAGGAACTTGAAGCGAAATTCAAAGAATTCAGCGAGGAGGAAGAACAGAAATGATGACCGAACATAAAACGGTTTCCATTGCGGATCAGATTTTCGAGCAACTCGAACGTGACATTCTTGCGGGAGAGTATGAACGCGGCGAGATTTTGACGGAAGCGAAACTTTCCGAAAAACTCGGCGTCAGCAGAACGCCCATCCGCGAAGCGCTTCGCCGCCTTGCGCAGGAGCATATAATAATTGAAACGACACGCGGCGCAAGCGTTGTAGGTATAAATAAGGATGATATGCGCGATATGTACGACATTCGTATGCGGCTTGAAGGCTTTGCGGCATATAAGGCGGCGCAGAACCGAACGGAAGAAGACGTTGAGAAACTTCGTAAAATTCTTGAACTTCAGGAGTTTTATACGCAAAAGCACGACGCGGACAATATTAAAAACTTCGATACGGATTTTCATGCCGAAATGTATCTTTGTTCCAAAAGTCAGAATCTGTATTACACGCTTGAACCTCTTCATAAAAAAGGCGTAAAATACAGAAAAGCTTCCGTTGCGAGGACGGATAACGCGGAACAGTCGTTTGAAGAACACAAAGCCATTTTCGAAGCGATTGCGGCGGGCGACCCCGAAGCGGCGGAAAAGGCGGCATTAAAACATATAGAAAACGCAAGAGATCGTTTGTTCAAAGAGGAGAATAAATAAAATGGGATTGACGATAGCGCAGAAGATAATTAAAGATCACCTTGTATCCGGAGATATGACAGTCGGTAGCGGGGTTGCTCTCCGTATAGATCAGACCCTGACGCAGGACGCAACGGGAACCATGGCATATCTCGAATTTGAGTCCATGGGTATTCCCAGAGTGAGAACCGAGAAGTCTGTTGCATATATCGACCACAACACTCTGCAATCGGGTTTTGAAAATGCCGACGACCACAGGTATATTCAATCCGTTGCAAAAAAACACGGACTTTATTTTTCAAGACCGGGTAACGGAATTTGCCATCAAGTCCATCTTGAACGGTTCGGCAAACCCGGCAAAACGCTTATCGGTTCAGACAGCCACACTCCGACGGGCGGCGGCATAGGTATGCTTGCTTTCGGTGCGGGCGGACTTGACGTTGCGGTCGCAATGGGCGGCGGTGCATATTACATAACGATGCCCAAAATGTATAAAGTGGAACTTACGGGCAAATTGCGGGATTTTGTTACTGCAAAAGACGTGAGCCTTGAAATCTTGCGTATTCTTTCAGTTAAAGGCGGCGTGGGCGCCATTATCGAATGGGGCGGCGAGGGAATAAAAACGCTGTCCGTTCCCGAAAGAGCAACGATAACGAATATGGGCACGGAACTCGGCGCAACAACGTCGATATTCCCGTCCGACGAAATTACGAAAGCGTTCCTTGAAGCGGAGGGAAGAGGCGAGGATTGGAAGCCGCTTGCATCCGACCCCGACGCTGAATACGACGCTGTTATAAAAATAGACCTTTCGACGCTCAAACCGCTTATTGCCTGTCCGCATTCACCCGACAACGTTGTAACTGTCGAGAGCCTTAAAGGAACAAAAGTCGATCAGGTATGTATCGGCTCATGCACAAACTCGTCGCTTCTCGATATGCTTAAAGTTGCGGCACTTCTGAAAGGCAAGGTTATCGACCCGACAGTCAGCCTTTCCATTTCTCCCGGTTCAAAACAGGTGCTTGCGATGCTTGCCGATTGCGGCGCATTGACGGATATTATCTCTGCGGGTGCAAGACTTCTCGAATGTGCTTGCGGTCCGTGCATAGGTATGGGATTTTCTCCGAACAGCGCGGGCGTCAGCCTGAGAACGTTCAACAGAAACTTTGAGGGCAGAAGCGGCACCAAAGACGGAAAAGTTTATCTCGTTTCGCCCGAAACCGCAGTTGCGGCGGCTCTGACAGGGGAGATAACGGACCCTCGTCTTCTCGGAAAAATGCCCGAAATAAAGATGCCTGCTGCGTTCAGAATAGACGATTCCGCCGTGATTCCTCCAGCAGATGAAGAAACCGCAAAAACACTTGAAGTGCTTCGCGGTCCGAATATAAAGAAATTTCCCGATATGTTCCCGCAGGAAAACACTCTTACTGCCCCGCTCATTCTCAAAGTCGGAGATAACATCACCACCGACCACATAATGCCCGCGGGCGCAAAGATTCTGCCTTACCGTTCCAATATTCCGCACCTTTCGCAGTTCTGCTTTGCGGTATGCGACGAAACGTTCCCCGAGAGAGCAAAAGCCGCGGGACGTTCCGTTATCGTCGGCGGTTCAAACTACGGGCAGGGTTCAAGCCGCGAACACGCCGCGCTCGTTCCTCTTTATCTCGGCGTCCGCGCAGTTATTGCAAAGAGTTTTGCGAGAATCCACGTCGCAAATCTGATAAATGTCGGTATTCTTCCTCTTACATTCAAGAACTCCGAAGATTACGACAGGCTGAACCTTAACGATACCCTCACTTTCTCCGATGTTCATTCGGGCATGGATAAAGGCGTTATCATGATGAAAGACGAAACGACGGGCGAAAGTTTTGAACTGTCCTGTTCGTTCACGGAAAGACAGAAAGATATTCTCAAAGCGGGCGGTCTGCTTGCATACACAAAGGAGCAGGGAAAATGATTGAAAATCAGATAAAATCGGCGGTTGAGCATTACGAGGCTCTTTTGCGCAAGCAACTTGCAAGAGTTGAAGATATGGAAAAGGGCGCACAAGCGGCTGACCTTTCCAAAAAAGAAAAGATAGTTATCGGAGTTATCGGCGGCGACGGCATAGGTCCGATAATCGTTGAACAGGCAAAGCGCGTTCTAGATATTCTTCTTAAAGACGAGATAGCGACGGGTCGTGTCGAAATCCGTGAAATAGGCGGTCTTACAATAGAAAACAGACTTGCGCTCGGCCAGTCCGTTCCCGAAGAAACGCTTGCGGAGATCAAAAAATGCGACGTTCTTCTGAAAGGTCCCACAACGACCCCGAAAGGCGGTACGATGGAAAGTGCCAACGTAACGCTTCGCCGCGAACTTGACCTTTATGCAAACGTGCGTCCCGTTTCAGTTCCTGAAAAGGGTATTGATTGGACATTCTACCGTGAAAACACAGAGGGTGAATATGTTCTCGGCAGCAGCGGTATTGAAATTCCCGGCAAACTTGCGATGGATTTCAAGGTCACAACCGACCTCGGAACACGCAGAATAGCGCGTGCGGCTTTTGAATTTGCCCGCAGAGAGGGTAAGAACAATGTTGCGATAGTCACAAAGGCAAACATCATGAAAAAGACCGACGGTAATTTCTCCCGAATCTGCCATGAGGTTGCGGCGGACTATCCCGAAATAGAGACAGAGGACTGGTACATTGACATCATGGCGGCAAATCTCGTCAATGAAAGCATTCGTTCGAAGTTCAAAGTCTTTGTGCTTCCTAACCTTTACGGCGATATCATAACCGATGAAGCGGCACAGATACAGGGCGGCGTAGGCACTGCGGGCAGCGCAAATATGGGCGACAGATATTCGATGTTCGAAGCCATTCACGGCTCTGCGCCGAGAATGATTGAAGAGGGTATAGGCGATTATGCGAACCCGTCCTCGATTTTCAAGGCGGCGGAAATGATGCTTTCGCATTGCGGACTTTCCGAAAAGGCTAAGCGTCTTGCCGATGCGCTTACTGTTTGCAACGAAACCGAAAAGCGCGTTGTCGTTACGGGCGACCGCAGCGGCGCTACCTGCAAAGAATTTGCGGATTATGTGATTGAAAAACTTTAAGTAGAATAGGGGCTGTAAAAAAACGCAAGTTTTTTTACAGCCCCTTTGGGGATAGGAAAAAATGTTCAGAATGGGTGAATCGAACCCGAAGGCGTACATAGGTACGTCGAGAGGTGAG
>URFZ01000010.1 GCA_900547165.1 uncultured Eubacteriales bacterium | reverse complement strand
TCTTGCCCGTCAGGTTGGCGTTCCCGCAATCGTTGTTTTCATGAACAAGTGCGACCAGGTTGACGATGAAGAACTTCTCGAAATCGTTGAGATGGACATCCGTGACCTTCTTAACAAATACGAGTTCCCCGGCGACGACACCCCGATCATCAAGGGTTCTGCGTTCCTCGCTCTCGACTCTTCTTCCACCGATCCCAACGCTCCCGAATATCAGTGCATCAAAGAACTTATGGACGCTGTTGATGATTTCATTCCCACTCCGGAAAGAAACGACAACCTTCCGTTCCTTATGCCTGTCGAGGACGTATTCACCATCTCCGGTCGTGGTACCGTTGCTACCGGCCGTGTAGAGCGTGGTGTTCTTAATCTTTCCGACGAAGTTGAAATCGTTGGTCTTAAAGAAGAGAAGAAAAAGACCGTTGTTACCGGTATCGAAATGTTCAGAAAGCTCCTTGACTTCGCAGAAGCAGGCGACAACATCGGATGCCTTCTTCGTGGTATCAGCCGTGACGAAGTTAAGAGAGGTCAGGTTCTTGCTAAGCCCGGAACCATTCACCCGCACACCAAGTTCACCGGTGAGGTTTACGTTCTGAAGAAGGAAGAAGGCGGCCGTCATAAGCCCTTCGTTTCCAATTACAGACCTCAGTTCTATTTCAGAACCACCGACGTTACCGGCGTTATCACCCTTAAAGAGGGCGTTGATATGTGCATGCCCGGCGATAACGTTACCATCAACGTTGAACTGATCACCCCGATCGCTATCGAAAAGGGTCTTCGTTTCGCTATCCGTGAAGGCGGTAAAACCGTTGGATCGGGCGTTGTTGCTGACATCGCTGAATAATTGATCTCAATATAGAGCTTCGATAATTCAATAAAGAAGCATCCGCCGCAGGAGTCTACGACCCCTGTGGCGGATGCTATTTACGTTTTTATATTTTTAGGATGAGTTTTCTCGGTCTAAAATTTTCGGTTTACAGTCTGTCGATTTGTTTTTCTGAGAAAACTATCATGTTTTTTCGACACCATTCATCTCGCTTTTTTGCGCTGACCGCAACGGAGATTATAATCAGCGGCATACAGAGCAGAAAAAGGGCATTGCCTGTTTTGTCCGATAAAAAAGCGTATGCCAAACCCGAAATCAGAATGATTACAACAGCGCATAATATGAGTATTTGCGGAACTCGTTGGCTTTTTGAGTAATCCTTTTTCAACTCTTTGCGCTCCGAAGAGTCTATGTCTTCGAAAATGCGATAGCCCAATGCTTGCGCTTTTTCTGCCGAAGCAACGGTCATTTTCTTTTTCATGATTTTTCTCTTCTTATTTAAAAAATATGAAACGGTCGCAGTAATCATGAACAAAAGGGATAGCGTTATGACAACCGCCCGTGAACCTGTGTTTTTGCCGTCAAAGGCAGGTATTGCAGTCACCGCAATAATAAAAGAGACACACGCCGCAAGCATGGTTACGCCAAGAAAACCTGTTACACAGATATATCCGATTTTTGTTTTTGCGGACACACGGCGTTCGCCTTTTTTGCTGTAATTTTTATTTTCTGTAATCGTGTCTTCCGTTTCCGTTCCCCGCAATAAGTTATCCGTTGTCGTTTGCAATATCTCCGAAAGAGGAACGAGAAGTCCTATGTCTGGATTTGCTTCGAGATTTTCCCATTTGCTGACGGCTTGGTTGGATATCCCCAGTTTCTCCGCAAGTTGTTTTTGTGTTAACCCGAGTGCTTTTCTGCGCGTCGCGATAGTCTGTCCTATCATTACTCTGATTTCTTCCATATCTGTTCTCCTTTATATATATGATAACATTTTTCAATCAAAAAAGCAATAGAATTGGGTCAACCGCAGGTGGACTTTGTAAAAAATCCCGTGCGAACTTGAAAAATAGGGGGCATGATTGGAGATTTTTTATGTTGAGTTTCGAGAAAACTTTTCGGAAAAAAGGAAAAGAATTTCTCGAAAAGCATGGGATCTCCGTATCTTTTGAAACTTTGACAGATGTTATCATCAACCGCGAGGGAACAGGAATGTGCCCCGTGGAAAGAAAGGTTCTTGATATAGACGATGTTGAACAGTCGTTTCGGCTATTGGTGAAAAACTCGACAAAATGCAATAAAAGCATAAAAATGAAGCAGACCGAAAACGGTCTGCTTTACTTTTATGATTTATATTGAATAAACATCCAATGCGATTTATTTTTGTGATTCTTTGTATGCAAGTATCAGTTTCGTGACCTCCGAATAACTTGCTGTGCCCGACGCCACGCCTTGCGATTTGATAAACGAGTCGTTTATTTTGTCCGAGACCTGCGCGGCTTTGCCCGATGTGTATTTTGCGGAATATTCCCGTTGCTCGGCAAGGTCACGTTCTGCGGCGGGGGATATGTTTTGAGCGGCTTTTGCGAACAGTTCGGGGCTTCTTGCGTAAAGTGCGTTCGCCAGATATGTGTATGCCGACAAATGCCCCGAATATCTGTATTCCGCATTGTCGGAAGAAATGCAGGCAAGATATGCGATGAAATTGCATTCATCTTCTCTTGCAATGCCTTTCGTGTGCGCCAACTCATGTGCTGCGGTAAACGGCAGGTCGGACTGCGAAACGTTTGTGTTCACATTTGCTTCCCCAAGCATCGGAAAATACATTCCCGTAATGCCCGTGTACGACCAAAGCGGGGAGATAAGCACTCCTTTTGCCTTTGACGCTCCTTTTTTCAGAAAAGTCAGCGACTTCACTGTTTCGTTTTTGTATGTGCTGCCGATGTCTTTCAGCGTTTCCGAAACGCCGTTTGAAAGTTTGAAACGTCCGTTTTCGTCCTCGGAAAGCGTTGCGCGGAGTGCGCTTGCCGCCTTTGCTTCTTCAACGCAGGCGTTATATAGTTCTTCCACGCTGTCGGACGGGTCGTCAAGTTTCATAAACTCCTGCACCGTCGGGCGGTAAAAGTTCACGCCGTGCATTATCACATAAAGCAGAAATGCGACGGAGCAGACGAACAAAACCCGACGCAGAAAGCGGAACGGCCGCAGTTTCAGAACTATGAGACGAACAACGTCCCCGAGCAATATCAGAACAAGTGCATAAAGCCCGAATTCCGTCAGCGAAAACGGAAACAGTCCCGAAAACCAAGTCAGCGCACCGCTTACAACGGGAAAGAACGACGCTGCGAACACGTTTTCAGCCATGAACGGCATCGTTTTCGCAAGCGTCAGTATCAATGCTCCCAAAAGCGCAGGCAACGCCAGCAGAAAATATTTCAGTATCTTAAACATCTTTTTTATATCGTCTATAAAAAATTATCTTGCGGTCTGTTTTGTTCCTTTCCGCTTTTGCGGCCGGGACATTTTTAACAGCCCTGTTTATATATGAGGCGGAACGTCGCCTATGCCGTCTATTATATATTTCGGCGAATAGGGGAACATATCCACCGTCTCACGGCTCGAAACGCCCGAAAGCACAAGTACCGTGTCTATCTCGGATTCAAGTCCCGCGATAATGTCGGTGTCCATTCTGTCTCCGATGATTATCGCTTCACGGTGATGCACGTTCAGCAGTTTTATCGCGTGGCGCATCATCAGAGGGTTGGGCTTGCCTATATAATACGCATTCTTTCCGCTTGTCAGTTCAATGGGCGCGATTATCGCCTTTGTCGCGGGCAAAATTCCGTGTTCGCCCGGCGCGGAAACGTCGGGATTTGTGCCTATGAGTTTTGCTCCCGCCAAAACAAGACGAGCCGCTTTTGTGACCTTGTCGTAACTGTAAGACGGCGTTTCACCCACAACAACATAATCGGGGTTGACGTCGTTCATCGTAAAGCCGTGGGCATACATTGCGTTGATAAGCCCCGCTTCTCCTATGATATATGCGCTTCCGCCCGGCTTCTGCGTGGCAAGAAACGATGCGGTTGCGATAGCCGACGTGTAAAAATGCTCTTCTCCGACATCAAGCCCGAGCCTTGCGAGTTTTTGCGAAAGTTCACGCGGCGAACGCTCCGACGAGTTGGTCAGAAACAGATAATTCTTTCCGTTTTCGTTCAGCCATTGAACAAATTCCTTTGCGCCCGGCAAAAGACGGTTGCCGTGATATATAACACCGTCCATGTCGCATATAAAGCCCTTTTTGCCGTCAACGACCTGTCTGAAATTTTCTTCCATTGTTACCTCTTTTTTATTCGATAAAGTCGCGAAGTCTCTTGCTTCTCGACGGGTGACGCAGTTTTCTCAACGCTTTCGCTTCAATCTGTCTGATACGCTCTCTTGTAACTTTGAACTCTCTGCCGACTTCTTCAAGCGTTCTCGTTCTGCCGTCGTCAAGTCCGAAGCGCAGGCGCAGAACTCTTGCCTCACGGTCGGAAAGTGTTTTCAGAACCTCGTTCAGTTCCTCTTTCAGCAACGTTTGAGCCGCGGAATCGGAGGGCGAGGGAATATCATCGTCCGCAAGAAAGTCTCCGAGGTGGCTGTCCTCTTCTTCTCCGACGGGGGATTCAAGGGACACTGGTTCCATTGCAACTTTCATTATTTCGCGGACCTTGTCCACGGGCATATTCAACTCTTTTGCAAGTTCGTCCGCCTGCGGCTGTCTGCCGAGTTCCTGAACAAGCGCGCGCTCCGTCTTGGCAAGACGGTTTATCGTTTCAACCATGTGAACGGGTATTCTTATCGTTCTTGCCTGGTCGGCGATGGCTCTTGTGATGGCTTGTCTTATCCACCATGTTGCGTAAGTCGAGAATTTATAGCCTTTGTCGCTGTCGAATTTTTCAACGGCTTTTATAAGACCGAGGTTGCCCTCTTGTATAAGGTCGAGGAAGAGAAGTCCTCTGCCGACATATCTTTTTGCAATACTTACAACAAGACGCAGGTTCGATTCGTTCAGTATCCTTTTCGCTTCCTCGTCGCCCTGCGCTATGCGCGCCGCAAGTTCGGATTCCTGCTCGGGTGTCAAAAGGGGAACCCTGCCTATCTCGTGCAGATATATTTTAACGGGGTCGTCAATCGTTATACCTTCGGATTGAAGCAACGCTTCCATATCGTCCGGGTCGGACGGAAGAACGCTTATCTCTTCTTCGAGTTCTTTGAGTTCGGAGTCTATCGCAAAATCCTCTTGAAGTTCGATATCCTCGGAGTGAAGTTGGTCGTAAACTATCGCTTTCTGATCTTCCGTGAATTCAAGTTTGTCAAGCAGCGCGTTGACTTCGTTGTAAGAAAGAGAGCCTTTCTCTTTGCCCTTTTCCATCAGTTGTTTGAGTGCCTGTTTCTTTTCGTTTACCGCATTTTGCTGTTCGTTGTTTTTCTGTTCCGTCATTATTCTTTTCCTCCCTGCAATTCTTTCAACCTCATCGCAAACGTTTCGTCGGAGTCGAAAGACCTTTGAAGTATTTTTTTCTTTTCCGTTTTAAGTATGTTTATCGCGCTGTCTATCGCCGCGTCCGTGACGCTTATGGTCTCAATGCCCGCCATGAACATATTGATGTGGGACATCTCGTCCGGATTGAAATACTGCGCTATGTTCAAAAGATGTTCCGCCGTAGGATCCTGCGCTATTTTTTCTTTGAGCGCGATAAAGACCCGTCGGTTAAAGTCCGTCACAAAATCTTCTTCCGTGATCCGTGATGTTATTTTCTCCGCCTTTTCGGGCAGGTTTATCAAAACGGAGAGCAAGTCCTCTTCCGCTTTTGCCGCTTTCAGATATTTCGGACGCTGCGGGTTTATTTTGTCTCCCGTGTCAGTCAAAACCGAAAGCTGTTTCTTTTGCTCTTCTTTTTCTTTGTACCGCTGCATTCGGCGTCGGCGCTGATTTATTTCTGCAACGACCGCCTGCTTGTCCACTTGCATTATCTCCGCAATTTTTGCCGCATATACGTCTCTTTCCGCAGGTGACGGCAGCGGTGCGATTATTTCCGCCATTTTTTTCAGACATTCTATTTTTTCGGTATCAACCGAAATGTCATATTTGGCAAGGGTTTCGGAAAAACGGTAATCAACCGAGTTGAACGCTGCGTCAAGCAGCCTTCGGAATTTTTCCTTTCCTCCCTCTTCTTTCATCATCTCGTCGGGGTCTTTGCCGCCCGTAACGGTCACAACTCGAACGTTAAGCCCCGCCGTCGGCAATATTTCAAGCGCGCGCTGCGTCGCTTTTTTGCCCGCAGCGTCGCTGTCGTAGCAAACCACCACGTTCTCCGTGTATCGGCGCATCAGCCGCGCCTGATCGGGTGTCAGCGCCGTGCCGAGAGAAGCCACCGCGTTGTCAAATCCCGCCTGATGCAGCGATATGACGTCCATATATCCCTCGCAGAGTATCAGGCAGTCCGCTTTTGTATTCTTTGCCATATTGAGCGCAAACAGGTTCTGTCCCTTTTTGAAAACAAGGTTTTCCGAAGAGTTCAGGTATTTTGCGGGGTTGTTTGCGTCCATGGTTCTGCCGCCGAAGCCTATAACGTTGCCGCGGTGGTCGATTATCGGAAACATACAGCGACTTCTGAATCTGTCAAAATGCTTGCCGCCCGTTTTTGACTGTATGGCAAGTCCCGCCGCCTTTATATCGTCCAACGCATAGCCTTTTGCAAGCAGGTGCTTTAACAGGCTGTCCCATGCGTCGGGCGCATAGCCGAGCCCGAATCTTCTTATGGTTGTCTGCGAAAGCTGCCTGCGCTTGAAATATTCAAGCCCCGCGCTTCCTTCTGCGGTGAACAGCGTGTCAAAATAGAATCTTGCCGCCGCGCGGTTGATTTCAAGCACGCGCTTGCGCAGTTCCGCTATCTCCGTGTCAAACACGTTTTTCTGCGGAACGGGAAGCCCGACCATATTGGCAAGAAATACCACGGCATCCACATACGGCAAATGCTCCGCTTCCATGATGAAAGTGATAACGTCGCCGCCCTTGTGACAGCCGAAACAATAAAACATCTGCTTTCTGCCCGAGACATGAAACGAAGGTGTTCGTTCGCTGTGGAACGGACAAAGCCCGACCGTCGAACTGCCAGTTTTTTTCAACTGAACATATCTGCCGATAATGTCCTCAATGTCGCAACGATTCCGAAGTTGTGCAAGAAAATCATCCGTAAAAGTGTACGCCATTTTGCGACGTCCTCCTTTCATTCTTCTTTTTTCCTCTTCCATATACTAATACGCGGCAACGGTCGAAAAAACCTGCAAGATATGTTTCTTGTTTAAAAAAAATTCACAATATTTCGCGGTTTCGCATATTCTGTAATAAAACAACTTCCGTCGGAGGTGAACGGTATGCGCAGAAGAAGACCGAGAAGAGGACTTTGCATTCTTTCTCAAATATGTATCGCCGCAGCCGTCGGAATAATTGTCGGACTCTGTTTTCCGTCAATACTTGTTATTTCCGCGCTTGCGTTGACGGTAATAGCGGTCGCTCTTTGTCGGTGAGGTGATAAAATGAAAATCGTTGTCGTAAAAGCACCCTCTTTTATGCGCGGATTGCTGCGTGCATTGTTCGGCATACATGAACAGGAAGCATGAATCCCTCTGTATAAAAGACCCGCCGAAAGGCGGGTCTTTTGCTGTTGTGATTTATTACGGTTCTTCTTTTAACTTTTCGTATTTCTCTTTTGTGGCAAGTCCGCCGCGCAGGTGTCGTTCTTCCTTGTTCTTGTCAAGAACTTTTCGGACACGTCTGAAAAGCGGTCCGTTGATATATTCGAGCCGTTCCGCAACATCTTTGTGAACGGTTGATTTTGATATTCCGAACTCTTTTGCTGCACTTCGGACGGTCGCCCCGTTTTCCGCAATGTATCTTCCGAGCCTGAGAACGCGGAGCGTCAACTCTTTATCCATAACTCTCTCCCTTGTTTAGGCAATGTTTGCCGTTGTACTGTTCATTCCAAAGTATGAAAAAAGAGAGTTTATTATTCTAAAAAAGCAGATGTTAAAAATATCAAAATAAAACGGGGATGTAAAAAACATAAGTTCTTTACATCCCCGTTCCGCGGAATGCGGCGCTCCTACGCAAAATTCGTCTGAACAGAAAAAGGTGGGATAGATTCTGTTTCCGAACTCGAATATAAATACAGACGAATCGACCTGAATGCGTAAGAGCTTCGCATTCCGCGGAAACTTTATGTTTTACAGGAGTATCATGAGTCAAAAAATGATGTGTTCCACTTTGTATTGAGTCTCTCCCGCTTCAACCGTTATAATTGCCGTTTTTCCGTCGGTCGTTTCTATTTTATATTTTATTCCGTAACAGGCAACCGTGTCCGTCCCTTTCGGCTTTTGTCCGATAACGCCCATTGCGATTATCTCCGCATTTTTTACGGTGTTCTTTGTGATTATGTAATCCTCTTTACTTTTGCATGCAAAAATCATCGAATCGCAATCGCTTGAGGTCGGAAACCTAACAATCGTTCCGGGTGGGAAATCCGCGCCCGAGACTTTGCCTGCGCCCTCTTGCCGTCTTGCGATGGTTCTGGCAACTTCGCTTATTCCGTATTCCATTTTTTCTGATCCTTTTTTCTTTAATTCTTTTTATTCTTCTAATCTTCTAAAACGTGAATTTTGCGGGGGGGGGGTAACAGAAAAGCTTGATTTTAATGGCTTTTCTTCGTCTTCCGAAGACTGTATGCACAGGTATATGCTGTCCGATATTCCGGCGTTGTCCGACATCACCAAACGGCTTTCGTTCAGCATTTCAAAAACTTTTTCCTGCAATGATGCGCGAAATTCGGTCGGAGAAAATTTCAGATTTTTAGAAAAAAACTTACTGAAATTCTGCGAGGAAGAAAAACCCGTTGCCTGCGCAATATCCGCAACGGAGTTTTTGGGGGAGAACAGCAATGCAATGGCTGTTCCGAGTCGGAGTTCCGTCATGTGTTCGTGGAACGTCATTCCGACATTTTCGCGGAAAAGTTTTTCGATGGTTCTTTTATTTGTATAGAACTCCGAACACAGCGTTTTCAACGTTTTTCTTTCGCTTAAATTGTTTGAGACGGAAGAAAGGATATTATTAAATTCCTCTGAAAGACAGAGCGTTTTCTGCTGTGACACAAACCTTATGTTGAGTGTTTCATTGTCCCCGAAAAGAGAGTATCTGAAAATACGGTCGTTGACGATAACGAAAAAGGAGTTCTTTTTTGATATAACGTCGAGCATTTGCTTTTTCCTTTCTTTTACATAAAGAATACATTATTCGACGCAAAAAGTAAATATTTTCTGACATACGCGCCCCGTTATAAAACAAACGTGAACCATTAGGAAACATAAGTGTTTTTTTGCTTTCGCTATAATTCCGGTTTGGAATTTAATTGCTTTGACAGTCTGATTTTTCTTCTCCTTTTGTTGCGAAGGCTATTATAGCAGACAATATTCGGTTTTGTCAACTACGATAAGAAGAATTGAGTTCTTCGGAAACATACCGCAGTATTGAAAAAGTTTTTAGTCCGAGTCTCTGCAAAAAAAGAAGCCCTGAAAAGGGCTTCATAAAGAGAGTGTATGTTTGTGCTATTTTTTCGGAATAAAGCGTTTTTCTTCGCCGTTGACAAGACGTTTGATGTTTTCTCTGTGCATGAATATCGCAAGCAGTCCGACAAATACGCTGAGCACGATGTCGGGTGTACACGGGTCAACGAATATTGAAAACAGTGTGCCCGAAATTGCAAGAGCCGCCGCCGCGCAGACAGAGGAAAGAGAGACTATTTTTGATATAAGGAACACAAGAATAAATGTTCCAAGCGCTATACACCCCACGCGCCAATCAACCGCTATCGCAGCGGCAAGCCCGACGGAGATCGCCTTTCCGCCCTTGAATTTGTAATAAAGCGGGAAACAGTGTCCCAGAACACAGCAGCAGCCCGCAACGCATTTTCCTATTTGTTGAAAAAGTTCTATGTCCGCTCCGAACGGGTAAAACGAGTTTATCAAAAGAATTATGTAATAACCGCCGAGAGTTGCTATCGCCGCTTTTGCAACATCGAGAAAAAGCACCAAAAATCCGAATTTTAACCCGAACACGCGCGCAACGTTTGTCGCGCCCGCATTTCCGCTGCCCTGCGCACGGACATCCTTTTTGAAGCGCAGTTTTCCGAAAATTATGGAACTGCTGACCGAGCCGAGCAGATAAGCGAGTATTCCGATACAAATATATATAATAACTTTTACAGCCATAATAATTCTCCGTTTGAGTTAATATATACAGTATACCATACTTTTTATGTCTTTTCAATATAAAAACGGGAACTCCGTTATATTTTTTCGGACTTTTCCGTTTTTTCGCTCTTTTCCGATTGACAAAAAGACATTTGTCGTATATACTGTATGTAGTTTTCAAAACTACATACGAAATACTGTTCGGAAAGGAAGAAATATGAAACGGACAAAACTCAAAGACAGACAACTGCCCGATTATACAAAGGGTGAAGAAATATTCAACATGGTAACTCACATCGTCGGAGGTGCTCTCGGCATTGCATATCTTGTGCTCTGCGTCATTTATGCCGCAACCCACTCCGACCCCTATGCCGTTGTTTCCGCTTCGATTTACGGCGCTTCTGTCGTTGTTCTTTTCAGCGTCTCTTCCATATATCACGGGCTTCGAGTCGAAAAAGGCAAAAAGGTAATGCAGGTGCTTGACCATTGCGTTATATATTTTATGATAGCGGGAACTTACACTCCGCTTACGCTTTGCACTCTGCGCCAGCAGAATCCTGCGCTCGGCTGGACGGTCTTCGGCATCGTTTGGGGAATGTCCGCATTCGCGGCGCTGCTCAACGCCATTGACCTGAAAAAGTATAAGATATTCTCAATAATTTCTTATCTTGCAATAGGCTGGTGCATAATTTTTACCGCGAAATCGGTTCTGAACGGTATAGGGCTTGCGGGCTTTATGTGGCTGCTTGCGGGCGGAGTTATGTACTCGATAGGCGCTGTACTGTACATGTTCGGACACAAGAAAAGATATATACATTCGGTCTTCCATATCTTTATAGACCTGGCAAGCGTGTGCCACTTTGTGTGCATATTGTTCTATGTTCTGTAACTTAACCGAATAAAAACAGAGGAACTGCAAAACCTAAGTTTTTGCAGTCCCTCTATATTTTTTATTGCTTGTTCGATACTTTTACAGGTTTAACATTCCCTATCTCGGGAATAGGAAAAAAGGTTCGTTCTCCGGTTTTGAAAAGAGAAAAATGAGTAAGGAATAATGTTCTGCGCAGACAGTCGTCTCGTCTTATTCTGTCTCAATTTACTTTTTTCTGCCTTTTTGCGTTCCGGGCGTTTTTAACATTCCCATACTTTTATTCGAGTTCAAATGCCCCTGTATAGAGTTGATAGTAGGTGCCTTTCTGCGCAATAAGTTGCTCGTGATTTCCGCGCTCGATTATTCTGCCGTGGTCAAGAACCATGATCACGTCGGAGTTCATAACCGTTGAAAGGCGGTGGGCTATAACGAATACCGTTCTGCCCTCCATGAGTTTATCCATACCGCGCTGAACAATGGCTTCCGTTCGCGTATCTATCGAGGACGTCGCTTCGTCAAGTATCATAACAGGCGGGTCCGCAACGGCGGCGCGTGCTATCGCTATCAACTGTCTTTGTCCCTGTGAAAGGTTTGCGCCGTTATTCGAAAGTTCCGTTTCGTAACCGTTAGGAAGTCTTGTTATAAAGTCGTCCGCGCCCGCAAGTTTTGCGGCGGCTATGCACTCTTCGTCCGTTGCGTCCAGATTGCCGTAACGGATATTGTCCATAACCGTGCCTGAGAACAGGTTGGTATCCTGCAAAACTATGCCGAGGCTTCGGCGCAGGTCGGATTTTTTAATCTTGTTGATGTTTATTCCGTCATAACGTATCTTGCCGTCCGCAATGTCATAAAAGCGGTTGATAAGGTTTGTTATCGTTGTTTTGCCCGCACCCGTTGCGCCTACGAACGCAACTTTCTGACCGGGTTCCGCATATACGGAAACGTTGTGAAGAACGGTTTTATCTGGCGTATATCCGAAATCGACGTCCACCATGCGCACATCGCCTTTAAGCGGCGTATATGTCAGTGTGCCGTCTTCGTGAGGGTGTTTCCAAGCCCATTTTCCCGTATGCTCCGCCGTTTCGGTTATGTTGCCGTTTTCGTTCGTTTTTGCGTTTACAAGAGTAACGTAACCGTCGTCCGCTTCGGGTTTTTCGTCTATGAGTTCGAATATTCGCGACGCACCCGCAAGCGCCATAACAATGGAGTTTATCTGCTGTGAAAGTTGGTTGACGTTCCCGGTGAACTGCTTTGTCATGTTAAGGAACGGAACAATGATGTCAATGCTGAAAGCAAGCCCCGAAATTGCGAGGTTCGGCGTTCCCGATACAAGAAATATACCGCCGACAAGCGCGATGATAACATAAAGCACGTTGCCTATGTTCATCAGTATGGGGCCGAGCGTATTTGCGTAAGCGTGCGCTTTTCTGTTGCTTTCGTAAAGGTCGTTGTTCAGTTTTTCGAAATCTTTGATACATTCGGACTCATGGCAGAAAACTTTGACCACTTTCTGACCGTTCATCGTTTCCTGAACAAAGCCTTCCTGCTTGCCTATCGTGCGTTGAAGTTCAATGAAATATTTTGCCGAACCGCCGCCTATCTTTTTGGATATAAGCATCATCAGCACAACGCCCGCAAGAATGATAAGCGTCATCCAAACGCTGTACCACAGCATTATCGCAAGCACCGATATAACGATGACGCTGCACTGAACAAGCGTCGGCAGTGACTGCGAAACAAGTTGACGGAGAGTGTCTATATCGTTTGTATAGTAACTCATGATGTCGCCGTGCTTGTGTGTGTCGAAATACTTTATCGGAAGATCCTGCATTCCGTTGAACATTTTGGCTCTCATTTTGTAGAGGAAGCCTTGGGTTATATATGCCATAAGTTGGCTGTAAAGCGTTATGGTAACTATCGAAAGCGCGTAGAAGCCGATAAGCAGAAGCACTTTCGGTATTATCTGTGCGCTTGCGCCCGCCCAATCGCCGCTCTTCGCAAATTCGCCGATGACCGCCAGCACTTTTTGCAGGAATATTGCGGGAATGGAGGACGCCACGGCGGAAAAGATTATGCATACGATCGTTACGGGAACAAGAACGGGATAGAACTTGAAGAGCATTTTCAAAATTCTTTTCAAAACGCCCTTTTGCATTTTCGGGCGGGAGGGTTTATTCTGCTTCATGCTCTTCACCTCCGTTCGTCTGCTGTTCATATACTTCGCGGTATATGTCGCTTGCTTTCATCAGTTCGTCATGCGTACCTTTGGCGGAAATTCTGCCGTTTTCCATAACGATTATCATATCCGCGTCCTGAACGGACGAGATGCGCTGTGCAATGATTATCTTTGTCGTTTCGGGAATGAAACTCTTGAATCCCGCACGGATCATCGCATCGGTTTTTGTATCGACCGCAGAGGTCGAGTCGTCAAGAATAAGTATCTTCGGTTTTTTAAGCAATGCGCGCGCGATGCAAAGTCGTTGCTTCTGTCCGCCGGAAACGTTCGTTCCGCCCTGTTCGATATGCGTATCGTAACCGTCGGGGAAAGACGTGACAAATTCATCCGCCTGCGCAAGTTTACACGCTTCCGCAATTTCTTCGTCGGTCGCGTTTTCGTTGCCCCAACGCAGGTTTTCTTTAATAGTACCGGAGAAGAGCAGATTCTTCTGCAAGACCATCGCAACGCTGTCACGGAGCGTTTTTATGTCGTAATCGCGCACATCAACGCCGCCTACGCGGACGGTGCCCTCGCTTGCGTCATAAAGCCTCGGAATCAACTGAACAAGCGACGATTTTGAAGAACCCGTACCGCCGATAATGCCCACGGTCATACCCGAACGGATATGCAGGTCAATGTTCGAAAGCGCGAACTTCTGCGCCTTTTCCGAATATTTGAAGTTGACGTTGTCAAAGTCTATCGAACCGTCCCGAACCTCCGTTATCGGGCTCTCAGGCTCTTTCATATCGGGCTCTTCGTCAAGCACTTCGCAGATACGTTTTGCCGATTCCGCAGACATGGTAAGCATGACGTATATCATCGAAATCATCATCAGCGACATCAGAATAGCCATACCGTAGTTCAGCATCGCCGAAAGTTGACCGACGCCGAGACCGTTCTGCCCCGTGATGACAAGACGTGAGCCGACAAGCAGCACAAACGCCATGTTGAAGTATACGCAGACCTGCATAAGCGGGGAGTTGAGTGCAACGACTCTTTCCGCAAACGTGAAGTCTTTTCGAATGCTGTCCGCTTCTTTATCGAATTTTTGCTTTTCGTATTCTTCTCTCGAAAAGCCTTTGACAACTCTCATTCCGCGAACATTCTCTTCTATCGATTCGTTTAAGTTGTCGTATCTTTTGAAAACACGTCTGAATGCAGGCATCGCGAATTTTGCGATGAGCAAAAGACCGATGATGAGCAACGGAACAACGATGACAAAAGCCATAGCCAGAGAGCCGCCCATATAGTAAGCCATGATAATGGAAAAGATAAACATCAGCGGACTGCGTATGGCGATTCGTATTATCATCATAAACGACATCTGAACGTTTGTGACGTCGGTCGTCAGACGCGTTACGAGAGACGCGGTTGAGAATTTGTCGATATTTTTGAACGTGAAAGACTGTATCTTTGAAAAAATATCGCTTCTCAGATTTTTTGCAAAACCCGCCGACGCTTTTGCGCAGGTAAAGCCCGCGATACCGCCGCACGTCAGCGATGCCACCGCCATGCCCACGAGTATCAAGCCCGTTTTCAGAATTTCCGTGATGTCCGCTCCGTCGTTGATATGGTTGATGAGTTGCGCCGTTATAAACGGTATCAACGTTTCGATAAGCGCTTCTCCGACGATGAAAATAAGCGTCAGAATTGATGACGCTTTGTACTCACGAACACATTTTGCAAGTTTTTTTATCATTCGTCAAAAAACTCCTTTCCCGCAGTTCCTTTCAAAAATACGCCCACATCGGAGGACATTTTTTGTCTTTCCGTCTGCGGGCATACTGTATGCGGCGCGGTCAAAGCGCCGCTCTGCGGATATTACAATATTAAAATAACCTTATAGAATTTTAGCACACATTTTTTTTATTGTCAACCGAAATTATGTAGTAACTCGCCGACAAAAATGAAAACTTTTCGCTCTGCTCACAGGGCGCGGAACGTGTCTTTATTAATAGGTTGAGACTGCTGCTCCTCATGTCCTCGTCAGAGAAGCGGCGCGATTATTTTCATAACAAACGCCAGCGCTTTTCCGAACGGTGAACACCGTTTCATTTCCGCTATCGAACAGCGGTGACACTTTTCGAATGTTTCGAGAAAATCCGCCTTGACGGAGGACACTGCCGCCGAACGGTACATCAAAGCCCCGCATTCGAAATGCAGAAACAGGCTTCTGTAATCGAGGTTGGCAGTTCCCACGGTTGCAAGTTTGTCGTCCGAAACAAACATTTTCGCATGGACAAACCCGGGCGTGTATTCATATATTTTGACTCCCGCTTTCATCAGCGGCATATAACTTGCACGCGTCGCTTCGAAAACAAGTTTTTTATCGGGTATGTGCGGCGTTATTATACGAACGTCAACCCCTGCTTTCGCCGCGTTTTTGAGAGATGTTTCCATCGCGTCGTCGAGAATCAGGTACGGCGTTGTTATATAGACGTAATCCTTTGCTCTCTCAATTATGTTCATATATATGTTTTCGCTGACGTTTTCCGTATCGTGCGGGCTGTCCGAATACGGCTGAACAAAGCCGTCGTTCTGTTCCTTGTCAAGCAATTCAAATTCGTCGGGGCGGAATCTTTCGTAATCTTCATCACCGCCTGCGGTATATTGCCACATCGTTAAAAACATGACCGTCATCGACCATGCTGCATCTCCGCTCAACATAACGGCGGTATCTTTCCAATGCCCGAAACGAACCACCTTGTTTGCGTATTCGTCCGCAAGATTGACGCCGCCCGTGAACGCCGTATGACCGTCTATCACACATATTTTTCGGTGGTCGCGGTTGTTCAGTCTTGATGTCATAACGGGAATAAACGGGCTGAATGCTCTTGCTTTTATGCCGAATTTTTCGAGTTTTTCAAAATATCGGTAGGGCAGTTTCGAAACGCATCCGAAGTCGTCGTAAAGCACTCGCACGTCAACACCCTGTGAGGCTTTGCGCTTCAATATGTCGAGTATCCCGTTCCAAACTTCACCCTCTTCGATGATGAAATATTCAAGAAAAATATACCTGCGGGCGGTTTCGAGTTCCCATTTGAGCCTGCTCAGTTTATCCTCTCCGAGAGAAAAATACGTCACACCCGTGTTATCGTATACGGGGTACGCGGCGCGATCCGCTATATATTTGCAAATGCGGTAAACGTCCCTGTCTTCATCATAAAGACGTGCCATGATAGCCTCGTTCTGTTCGCAAAAACGGCGAGGCTTGTCCTCGAACAGTTTCATCTTTCTGCGGCGTCTGATTGTTGTTTTGTCCGCACCGTAAAGCAGAAACATAACAATTCCGAAGATAGGAACGGCAAGAATGAACATGACCCAGACTATCTTGTAATCGGGCGGACGGTCATCATCGTTCATCAGCCAAACGGTGCATATCACGGCGGCAATATCGCAAAAGATATAGAAGTATGTGAAATACTGATTTACCGCCATGAAAACGGCAGCCATTGCCGCGACCTGCAACACAAGCAGGACTCCGACAACAACTATTCGGCTGAAAAGAAAATTGAAAAACTTTTTCATAAACAAACCTGAAAATTACAGCGACGGCGGCATCTTACAATGCCGCCGTGAAGTTGTCTTATTATTTTTTTCAGTCGATTCCGAGAATCTGTCTGAGTTTTGCGTAATCGTAATTGTCGTCAAACGCAGGGAAATCGGAACCGGGTTTTTTCGCAACATAATAGAAAAGAAGCATTGCGTCCCGAATATCAACCGAATAGTCCTGATCAATATCCATCGCTTCGGGGTCCGGAACATCCTGGACGGTAATTTTTTTCGCAACATAATAGAAAAGAAGCATCGCGTCGGAGATGTCGATCTCTCCGCCGACGGAACCGTCACAGTTTCCTCTCGAATCGGCAGCGGCGAAAGCGGAAAGTCCCATACCGAGCATAATGGCGATGGCACAGAATAATGCAATTATTTTTTTCATATTCAAATATCCTCCGTTTTTGAATGGAAACCGCAACCTCCGAAAGGCTTATGCCTTCGTGGCGGCGTTAATTGTTGAGATTATTATATCATACTTTTTTTTATAAAGCAAGAGGAAAAAAGAAGTTTGATAAAATATTTCAAATTCTTTTTTGTATATTTTGCATATATTCGAGCGTTTTCATACTTTTCTGTAATAAAGCCCACGCGTGAATCCCTTGTCTTCGAAAAAGCGCTCTTTTCTTTTATATGCGGAAATTATTTTTTTAGGACTGCGTTCCTCCGTACTCTCGGTTTCATCAGTGAAAACAAATCGGAAAAAGCCGCAGTTCGGAATATCTTTGTCCGCAAGCCACAAAACGTCGCCGTTCCATATCCTGTTCCGACAGCCGTACTCGCAGGTCACAAAGAATTTTCTTGAAGTTCTGTCCGTCATTATATACGGCTTTCCGTGGCCGTTTTCGGGACAGACGATGCGCTTTTTCTTTATGCAGTTCCGAACGCACATCAGCGGCAACCTGCCGTATACGATCAATGCGGAATCCTCTGCGGCAATGTCTTTTATCTGCGAAAAGTTGAGTTCGAAAGAAAGAGTTGTTTCCGCCGCGCCCGTCCTGCGCAGAACGTCCGCCGTAAAAGAATTGAACACGTTCAGTCCGAAATCCGTCGCCACGTCAAAGCCGAGATTTCGGCACATATATATTTGCCCGACGTTGTTTACGAGAACTTTATTTATGCCCTGTTCTTTCGCCTTTTTCAAAAGGTCTTTTATCCCGACGGTTTCGTCATCCGAAAAAACCTGCGGCAGCCATGCACCGACTTTTTCGGGCATTTTTTCCACAGCACGGTCGAACGCTTTGCCGCCCGCCTGCGTTATCGGCAGCCAAACAAAGTCCGCGCCGCAGTCCGCCGCTCTGTCCGTTGCGTTGAGGAAAAGCGCCTCGGTTATATGATTTTCCTTCGCTTCTTTTTTAGAGGGGAAAGCAAGCGGGATATCGAGAAAGCCGTGCTTTACCGTTTTTCTCATTTTTGCTATGCTTGCCACCGTTTCTCTGCGCACCGAGTTCAGCCCCGATACGGGAATGAAAGCATTTTCGGGCAGATTGAGAGATATGTCCGCAAGCGAATATATCGTGTCTCCGAGTTTTGAAAGCGCTTTGGTTATATCTTTTTCGCTTGTCGGCGCCTTTGTCGCCTTTTCCCACAAAACGGAACTTTCCGCGCCGTAACCGTCCGATGTCCTTGCGGAAAGCGTAAGTTCCTTATCTGTTTTTTTTGAGAGCGTAAAAGAGATTGTCGCCCTTTTGTATTCGGCATTTTTCAGCGGAAAAGAGTTTGTCGTCAGTCCTCTTACTCCGAACATTTTTTCTCCGATTTTGCCCGTGAAATATCCGTCTGAAAAACCGTCGCGCGAAAATATGCCCGCCAGATATTCTTCGTCTCGTTTTTCAAACCTCTTGCCGCGTTTCGCATCCGCGTAAGCGCGTGTGACCGCGCCCACATATTCCGCGCCTTTCATTCGTCCCTCTATTTTAAGGGACGCAACGCCCATCTGTTCAAGCCTGTCAACATACCGCAGCAGGCTCATGTCTTTCAGGCTCAATTCATACCCGTTGCCGTAAGGCAGTCTGCACGGCTGCGCACATCTGCCGCGGTTGCCGCTGCGTTCGCCGACTATCGCGGACATATAGCATTGTCCGCTGTAAGCCATGCACATCGCGCCGTGACAAAAAACTTCGGTCTCAATCGGGCTTTTTGCGGTTATCCGCTCAATCTCTTTTTCGGAAAGTTCGCGCGCCAGCACAACGCGGCGAAAGCCGATATCGGCAAGAAATGCCACCCCGTCGGAGGAGTGGACGCAGAGTTGCGTGGATGCGTGAAGTTCGACGTCGGTTCTTTTCATCAACTCGTCCGCAAGGCCGAGATCCTGCACGATGAACGCATCTACTCCTGCCGAAGCGAGCGTTTTTGCCGTTTTCAGTGCCAACGGCATTTCTCTGTCCGAAACAAGCGTATTCAGCACCGCATGGACGCGGACTCCGCGTTCGTGGCAAAACGCAATTGAGTCTGCTATGTTTTCTTCCGTGAAGTTCTCCGCTCCCATGCGGGCATTGAATTCCGAAAGTCCGAGATATACCGCGTCTGCCCCGTTGTAAACCGCCGCTTCAAGCGCGGGGACGGAACCTGCGGGAGCAAGTATTTCCATATTCGGCATCTTCGCCCTATTCCGCTTTTCCGTCGTTGGAAAGGCTTATCTTCAAATCAAGCACTTCCGCACGGAGCCTTTCAACCAGCGCCAGAGCCTCTTTTCTGTCGTCCTGCGCGTCCTGCTCCTTTTTGGAGAGGCGAAGCACCTCTTCGCGGAGTTTTTCCGCTTCATCGAGCGCCTTGTTTCTCTCGTCGCACAGGTCAAGGCACGCAAAAATGCTTGCTTTCGCAACATTGACGCTTGATGCCTGCTCTATCTTTTCCGCAATAAGCGCTTTTACGTCATCAACGGCTCTCTGCGTGTCTTCGTCGCTTTCGTCCGTAGTGAACATTATCTCCACTCCGTATATGTTGGTCTTGAAAACTTTTTCCAAAAGTCCCAACTCCTTTTCCCTTATCTTTTAAGCCTTTCGGCAATTCATTTCCCGTTTGTTTCCGACATTTTCGAAAAACGCGTTTCAACCGTCTCCGAGTTTCTCATTTCGTAAGAAACTTTCATCTGCCATTCGTTCAGAATCTGCGTAAAATCGTCGTAGCACCCAACGACGCCGGCACGCAAAACCGTTACGACATCATTGCCGTAAACAAAGTTTATTTCTCTTAAATCATCCGTCAGCGCAAACATCGCGGTTGCGTTGTAAACGATTTCCGCATGCTTTTTTGTCGTGTCCGCATTTTCGGAATAGGACACGGTGACGGAATCCCCGTCCTTTGAAAAGCCGAGTTGCGCCGCCGCTCCCGGCAGCGTTTTCAACAATCCGTTCAAATCGCATTTTTCGACGGTTTCCGATTTGTATTTCACTGCTTCGGAAATATCGTTTTGCAGATAGTCGTTTTGTGCCGTTCCGAACTGCGCGGAGTTTTTGTAAAGCCTCGGCGCGGCATAGAAGAGCATGATATATGAGACAAGGAACGCCAGCACGAGCAGGCAGACATTGTGTCCGCGAAGAATTTGGCTTTTGGGTTCCGCCGTGTTGACCGGCTTTTCAACCGAACTTTCCGTTGCGGCTCTCAATGCGGCTTTCGCGTAAGCGGGAACAAACAGCAGATGAAGCGGCAACATAACATTTGCTATATAAACAAGCGTGCCGTATGTCGAAGAAAAATCTCTTTTGCACACCACGGCGCACAGAATAACGCCGACAGCCGCGCCGCTCATACAGCAAAAGAACAGTATCCTCGAAATCCTGTTCAGCCGTTCGGTATCAACGTCGAACGTTTCATGCAGCACATCTTTTTTCGCAACATTGCTTCTTGACAGACAGATTATGCCGAGCACGACGGATGACGCCGCCAAAAGCGCCGAAATTCTTAAACCGACAGGGGATATTTCAAGCGCGGAGAGTAACCATGCGCAGACCGTTATCATAAGAAACCGTTGCGCTTTTTGCGTTGCATATATTTTTCTGTAAACTTTCATATAACAAAATATACTCCTTAATATATCAATTTTAACATAAAACACTGAAAAAGTAAATAACGTATTTGTAAAACTTGCAATTATTGCGATTTTTTTTGTTTCGAAAAAGGTTGACAAAGATTGTTAAAAGTGTTATAATATATAAAATTAAAAGAGAGTCGGTAGAAAATTTAAATATGCCATCGGAAACAAAAGCGGGCAAAGCAATCGGCATCGTTCTTTGGGTTGCCATTTTTGTTATGGCACTTATAATCTTTGTGTTTTCGAATATGGGCGGCGCGGATTCGGCAGACGTCAGCGAGCCGTTTATCGAAAAAACAAACGGGTTTGTCACCTCGCATATCGTGACCGATTTGGAGGAACGTCCTGATATTGACAAATATATTCTTAAAGAGCAAATAACCGTATTTATCAGAAAATCCGCGCATATATTTGAATATTTCCTGCTCGGGATCTTGCTTTATTGGAGATTTCGTCTTTACGGTGTCGATGTTCATCGTGCGGGACTGTACAGCCTGTGCGTAAGTTTAATATTTGCCGTTGCGGACGAGTATCATCAAACGTTTATAGACGGACGTTACGGATGTCTTGAAGATGTTTTGATAGATTCCGCCGGAATAGTTGCTGGAATACTGATTTCCGCAATGATAACGGTGATTGTTTTGCAAAAGAAAAAAAGAAAAGCGAAGAAAGAACTTTCTGCGGCAATATGAGTTGTCGGCAGACGTTGTGCTTCGCTTTTTCGTGACTTATTGACAGAAAAGGAGCCGCCGCTGCGACGGCTTGACAGAATGAATAGAATGAGGAGCCATTTATCATGGAACAGAAACTCGAATCGATTTTGGTGAAAGTCGCTCATACCCTCGGCGTTGACGAGCCTCTTCGCGAGTATCAGATAGTTACCGCAGGGCATATCAATGACACTTATCGCGTCAAATTCGGTGACGTTTTTTATACAATGCAGCGTGTTAACCGTTACGTTTTCAAAAATCCGAAAGCGATAATGTCCAATATCGACCTTGTCACTCATCATTTAAGAAAGAAGATAAGAGAAGACGGCGGCGACCCCGAAAGAGAGACTTTGCGCTATCTGCGTGACTCCGAAAGGAGAAATTACGTTCTTCCCGACGGCGAAAACGGTGATTTTTGGCGCATGAGTCTTTACATCGACAAGTGCTGTACATACAATGTTGTGACCGATCAGAAAATGCTTGTTTCGGCGGGTAACGGTTTCGGCAAATTCCAGCGCAGACTGACGGATTTTCCCGCAGACAAACTTTTTGAGACGATTCCCAATTTCCATAATACGCCCGTCCGCTTGAACGACCTTTTTGACGCCGTTGAAAAGGACGCTTGCGGCAGAGTAAAAGACTGCAAAAAACTTATTTCCGTTTTTGAAGAGCAGAGAGACGCATGCGGCAAGATAATCAAACTCCAACAGGAGGGCAAAATTCCTCTCCGAGTAACGCATAACGATACAAAGTTCAATAATATTCTTATCGACGACGCAACGCACGAAGCGGTCTGTGTTATCGACCTGGACACCGTTATGCCGGGCATTTCCTGTTACGATTTCGGCGACGCTATACGCTTTGCGGGCAACACCGCGGAGGAAGACGAGATTGACCTCTCCCGCGTCACCGTCAGCATGGAGAACTATGAATCGTTCACCCGCGGCTTTATGGGCGCGATGAACGGTATGTTCACCAAAGAAGAAAACGACAACATGGCGGCGGCTGCCATCATAGATACTTTGGAGATAGGTTGCAGATTCCTTGAAGACTATCTGAGAGGGGATAAGTATTTCAAGATACACTATCCCACGCAGAACTACAACCGTGCCGCGAACCAAGTCAAACTTGCGCTTGATATGATAGCGCGTTATGACGAGATGGACAATATCGTTAAAAAATACCAGTAAATATAGTGAACATAAGCGCCCGTCAGACTTGGCGGGCGTATGTTTTATCTTGACGTAGAGGAGAAGAAAAAATTGACGCCGCAAAAAGCAAAAATAATGTACCTTTACCGTATTCTGCAAAGGAAAAGCGACCGTGAACACCGTTTGACCGTGTCCGATATGATAGAGGAACTTGCCGAATACGGCATAAAGGCGGAGCGAAAATCCGTTTATTCGGATATCGCAATTCTTCGTGAAATGGGTTATCATATCGTAATGCACCGCAGCAGGGAAGTAAGTTATTATTTGGAACCGTCGCCGCTTTCCGTCGATGACCTGAAACTGCTGACGGACGCCGTTAACACCTCTTCTTTTATCCCAGCCCGAAAAACAAACGAACTGAAAAAAAAGTTGTCTTTGCTTACCTCCGAAAAGAACGCTCGCGTTCTTGACCGACCGCTGTTTTTCCCTGACCGAAGAACGGGAGAAAAAGAGCAGGCGTATCAGAAAACCGAAATAATAAGAAAAGCGATGAGTGGCGATGTTCGGCTGAATTTTGATTATTCCGACCCCGACGCGGAGGAACAGCATTCTCAAAGATTCAGAAACGTCAGCCCTTACTGCTTGGTTTGGTTCGAGCGCCGTTTTTATCTTGTCGCGGGCTCGGACGATTTTGAAGAGGGACTTCGGTCTTTCTCCGTTCGAGGCTTGACGAATCTTGTGCCGCTGTCCGTTCCCCGTGAAAAACTTTTTGTTTATTCGGGAGATGTTGATTTCAATATGCAGTATTATGTGAACGGAATATTTTCTTCCGAAGCGGACATTGAACAGTTCCCCGATTAGACTTGCCTATGCAGGGGTATTTTCAATCTGAAATTTGAATAAAACGCAAAAAGCCCGCGGCGTACGCCGCGGGCAATATTTTTGCTTTGTGGTTTAATAGATGGATTTGCCGAAAGAGTTGAGGTCTTTGCAGGCTTCAACAACTCTTGCGGAAACGCCCGCCGAACCCTTTTTGAGGTAGGAACGGGGATCGTAAACCTTTTTAACGCCGACTTCGCCGTCGATTTTAAGGATTCCGTCATAGTTCTTGAAGACGTGATCCGCAACGGGACGGGAGAACGCATACTGCGTGTCGGTGTCGATGTTCATTTTGATAACGCCGTATTGAAGCGTTTCCTGAATTTCTTCGTGGGTCGAACCCGAACCGCCGTGGAATACGAAGTTGAAGTGTGCGTCGGGACCTTTTTCCGCTTTGATTGCGTCCTGACCTTCTTTAAGAACCTTCGGTCTGAGTTTTACGTTGCCCGGCTTGTAAACGCCGTGAACGTTGCCGAACGTTGCGGCAAGCGTGTATCTGCCGATACCGCTGAGTTCGTTTTCAACAAGGAGCATATCTTCGGGCGTGGTGTAAAGTTTTGCACCCGCTTCGCCGGTAACGCCGTCTTCTTCGCCGCCGACAACGCCTGCCTCAACTTCAAGAACGAGCTGAGATTTCGCGCATCTTTCGAGAAGACCTTTTGCTATTTTGACGTTTTCCTTGTGGGGAAGCGCCGAGCCGTCGAACATATGGGAGTTGAAGAGGTTTGGAAGACCTGCCGCACGGCGTCTTTCTGTCTCTTCGATAAGGGGAATCATAAAAGTGTCAACTTTGTCGTTCTGGCAATGGTCGGTATGAAGCGCAACAAAGATGTTGTATTTCTCCGCCATAAGGTGAATGTGGTTCGCAAGCGCAAGCGCTCCGAGATACATATCTTTCAATGTGCCGGACGCGTGCTGCGCGCCGCCGAAAGACATCTGAATGATACCGTCGGAATGAGCCTCCGCAAGTCCTGCGAGAACGCCGTTGATCGATTCCATATCGAAAACGTTGATCGCGGGGAATGCGTAGTGGTTCGCATAGGCGGTGTCCATCATTTTGCAATACTGTTCATAGGTTGCTACAGGCATTGGAAAATCCTCCGTATATGATAAAATGTTTTTTAGCCTTATGTTTGAATATCATCAGCCTGCGGTATAAACCGCTATTTTTCTGAATATATTATACAACAAGAAGAGTAATTAGTCAAGAGAAAAAAGCGCTAAAACCTAAAATATGTAAAAAACGGGAGGCTTACGGGCGTGTCTGACACGGAAACGAAAAAAAACAGGCTTGTCGGGCTTCTCTATTTCGGCGTGATAATCGTTTTGTATTACGCCTTTTTCAAGTGGGCTTTCGCATGGACGGTTCCTTTCCTTATCGGGCTTGTGCTTGCGCTTGCGCTGAATCCGCTCATCGAATTTCTCGTCCGAAAGACCCGAATGAAACGCGGGTTTGTCTGCGCCGTATTGCTTTTGGTTATCTGGGCGGCGGCGGGATTTCTTCTTTTCAAACTCGGACAGTCCGTTTACGTTCAGGCAAAAAATTTGCTCGAATTTATTTCTTCGATAGACCTGAAAACACTCTCCGAAACGGTTTCGGGCTTTTTCGGAAATGCCGTCCGTGCCGAGGACGTCGAAAATATGTTTTCGTCATTTTTTGAACAGGGGATAACCGGTGCCGTAGGTGCGGCTTCGTCGCTTCTCGGAACTGCGGTCGATGTGCTGGTAAAAGTTCCCGAACTGCTTCTGTTTTTTGTGGCGGCGGTCATGTCTTCGTATTTCTTTGCCGCAGACCTGCCGAAGATAAAAAAAACGCTTTCGCGGCTCGTTCCGAAAAACAGACGCTTCGATTATATCGAAACAAAAGAATTTTTTTCGGGAAAACTGCTTCATCTTTTGCTTGCTTATATGCTGATAATGGCGATAACGTTCGGTGAACTCTTGCTTGGGCTTCTTTTGCTCCGCGTCGATTATGCCGTTCTTATCGCGCTCATCGTCGCCGTTCTCGACATTCTTCCGATAATCGGGACGGGAACAATACTCATTCCGTGGGGGATAATCGAGATAATCAAAGCAAATTACGCGCTCGGGGCGGGAATACTTGCCCTTTGCGCGGTAATATCCGTCGTTCGTGAAGTCATAGAACCCCGTATCGTGGGCAGTCGTCTCGGACTTTCGCCGTTGCTTTCGCTTGTTCTGATGTATGCGGGACTGAAACTTTTCGGCGTTCTCGGAATGTTTGTTGTGCCGTTGACGATGATCTATCTCAAATTCCTGAATGATACCGACCGTATCGCATTGTGGCGTTCCGATTAGAATTTCAAAAAACAAACCGTAAAAGAGCCTGAAACATATAAAAGCAATAGTTCCAAAAACGATTTTTCTTATCTCTGATTACCTGCCGCAAAAAGTTTTTTTCGGTTGACGGAAATTTTTACCGAAGAGGTATTGCAATAATTTCGGCGATATGTTAAAATATTTTCGGAAGTGTCCGAGAGGTTCTTTCAATAACTGCGGAATCGCTTTTTCCGCAATTACGGAGAAAATTATGAAAAAAAAGTTTGTTTTGCCTGTTCTTTTACTTATTGCTATATGTCTTTTTGCGGGTTGTGCCCACGTTTCGAATTACGCCTCGTCGGAAAGGCTTTCCGTTCTTTCGGAAAAATACGATGAGTTGAAAAACGTTTCAAACGAGGTTTCGGAATCCCTTACGGCTTCGCAAAATTCGGACGCGACGCTTTACGACGAATTCAATACGCTTGCCGTTTCCGCAAACACTCTTGCAACGGAGATAAATTCCTATATAGACAAACAGATTGAAAAAAACGTCTGTGAAAGCCTTATTTCCCGCTGCGAAGAACTGATAGGCAAGTATAAAGATCTTGGCAAAAAGATTTCTGCGACAGCGTCAACGACCGTTCCCGAGTCCTCTTCGAAATAATTTTTCGGGCTGTTAAATTTCATATATAAAAACAAAGAGAGCATTCCGATTTATCGGCTTGTATGCTCTCTTATTTTTTTGTCTTATTCCGAAAGTTGTCCCCACGCTTCGTAGAGCGCATCAAGACTTTCGTCAAGTCGGTCGTTTTCTTCCGTCAGTTCTTGCAGTTTTTTATAGTCCGCCGCGTTTTCGGGCATGGAAAGAAGCTTTTCTATCTCTTTTTTCCGCGCTTCCTCTTTTTCTATATCGCGTTCTATCTGCCCGAGTTTCGCCCGCTGTTTGCGCAACTCCGCGCGGTCGGTTTTTTCGGCTTTGTGTTCCTGTGCCGCCGCTTCGTTTTTCTCTTTTTTCGCCGCCGCATTCAGCCGCTGCGCTTTCTTTTCCAGATAATACGAATATCCGCCCTCGAAAGTCGCAAGTCCATTCGGCGTCAGTTCAAAGATACGCGTTGCAAGTTTGTTGATAAAATATCTGTCGTGGCTGACCATCAAAAGCGTTCCGTCATATTCCGCTATCGCTCTTTCGAGAACTTCTTTCGATTCAATGTCGAGGTGGTTCGTCGGCTCGTCGAGAATGAGCAGGTTTGAGGGCGAAAGAATGAGTTTCAGCAGGCTTACCCTTGCTTTTTCGCCGCCCGAGAGGGATTCTATCAATTTGAAAACATCGTCGTTTTTGAAAAGAAACGCGCCGAGTGCCGAACGTATTTCCGTATTTGTCATCTGCGGATAAGCGTCCGAGATCTCTTCAAAGACCGTTTTTTCGTCGTGCAGATCGGACTGCTGTTGATCGTAGTATGCAATCTTGACGCGATTGCCTATTTCTATTCTGCCTGCGGCAGGTTTAAGTTTGCCGAGCAAAATACGCAAAAGCGTTGTTTTTCCGCACCCGTTCGGTCCGACGATGAACGCCTTGTCTCCGCGCTTCAACAGCATTTCCGCATCCGAGAAAAGAACGCGGTCTCCGAATGCCGCTTTAACGCCGTTCATTTTAACGACTTCTCCTGCGCTTTCTCCGCAGCATTTGAATGAAAAATGAACCGATGCGGGGTCTTTTGCAACTTCCTCAACGGTTGCCGCTATGCGGTCTATCTGCTTTTGCTTGCTTTTTATTGTTATATAATTTCGCTCCTGATTGAAGCGCTTTTGCTGTTCGATTATGCCCTCTATGCGTTTTATTTCACGGGTCTTTTTTTCGTATTCGCGCTCCGCCGTGATTCTGTCAAAGCGTTTCTTTTCGCGATATGCCGTGAAATTTCCGTCATAGCAGGTCAGATGTTTGTTTTCGACTTCAAAAATCCTTGTGCAGGCGCGGTCAAGAAAATATCTGTCGTGCGAAACAAGCATGACCGCCCCGCGGTACTCCGAAAGAAAATCTTCAAGCCATGCGGTCGCGTCGGTATCCAAGTGGTTTGTCGGCTCGTCAAGCATGAGCAGTCGGCTGTCTTTGAGCAGCAGTTTTGCCAGCAAGACCCTTGTTCTGTGACCGCCGCTGAGTGCGGACATCGAAAGATTATGTTCCTCTTCGGGAATGCCGAGCCCCAGCAGCGCCGAACGCGCCCTCGAACGGTATGTCGCACCGCCTCTGTATGCAAAAAATTCCGTCAACTGCGCCTGTCTTTTTATAAGCGTAGGGTCGGAAGAGTTCGTCAGTTCCGCATTGATTTTTTCGAGTTCTTCTTCCGCCGCGATAACGTCCGCAAAAGCGTCGAGAACTTCTTCAAACGCGGTTCGGTCGTCCGTTACGGCGTCCGTGTGCTGTTTCATATATGAAACTTCAAGCCCTTTTTCCGCAAAAACAGTTCCCTCGTCCGCTGTCTCTTCTCCCGAAAGAAGTCGGAAAAGCGTCGTTTTGCCCGCGCCGTTTACACCTACTATTCCCACTTTGTCCTTTGCATCGACTTTGAACGTCACGTCTTCAATTATAACATCGGTTCCGTAAGCTTTTTTCAATCCGTTTGCGCTGAGTATCGTCACTTTTCTCACTTCCTCGTCTTTGATATTATGTTGACGCAGTATATTATAGCAGAAAAAACGGTGTTTTTCAAGCCTTTTTGCAAAAATGAAATTTTTTCGTTTTTAATATTGACTTTTTTGAAAACTTGTGGTATACTTATTTTGTCATTAGGGAAATTAAGGGGAATAATTCAAGAGGGAGGTGTAGGTGTATGCTTGCACTCGGAATAATTTTGATGTGCTTCGGCGTCATCTGCACAGTTGTATTTTTTCTGTATTTTATGGACTTTATCGGATTTTCGGTTATGGAAAAACTCTTTCCTTTGCAATCTTTTGACAGCGCATTGATAATCGTCGGTGTCGCTTTTGCCATTATCGGCTGTGTTCTGATAGTTGCGTCATTATTGTGGAAAAAGCACGAATAAAAATGTCGGTTGTAGCATGAATAGTTGCTTATTCCCGCGAAAGCTTCTTGCTGAATATACTATAAGAACCGCAGACTTTGCGGTTCTTTTTCTTTTTGATAAGGGGAAAAACACAGTCGAGGTTTTTCCTCTTGCGATACAGCGAAGAATCTCGACAGTGCGAGCAGAGTTGTAAAAGATAAAACAAACAGCAAAAAGCAGACGGCTTATAACCGTCTGCTTTTTGCCCGACGAACGGTGTTGGAGTCACCGCGCGCCGAATGGAGTATATTATGTAAAAGAGTGAGAAAATGCTTTTTAATGCGTCATTTCGGTTACTGTCCGAACGGGATTTCCCTTATGGCGTATAAATAGTATACCACGAATTTCTCTCTTTGTCAAGTCAAAAATCGAAATTGTCGGAAAGAGCCGTTCGACACGGTTTGATTTTTGTTTTATTCCTCTTTCGCTTTTGCGTCCGCGATAACTTTTTCAGCCACGTTTGCGGGAGCGTCCGCATATCTGAGGAAGTCAAAAGTAAACGTACCTCTGCCTCTGGTCATCGAGCGCAGATCTATGGCGTAAGTCATCATTTCAGCCATCGGCACTTCCGCTTCGATCTCCTGATACCCCTCGTCTCCGATGGGTGTCATACCGATTATCTGACCTCTTCTCTTTGTTATGTCGCCGATGATGTCGCCCATCATTCTGTCGGGAACATGAACGAGCAGCTTTCCGATAGGTTCAAGGATGACCGGACTTGCTTTCGGCAGACCCTCTTTGTATGCCACGCCGGCGGCAAGTTTGAACGACATTTCCGAAGAGTCAACGTCGTGATACGAACCGTCAACAAGCGTCGCTTTCAGCCCGACAACGGGATAGCCCGCAAGCACGCCTTTTTGCGCGCTTTCACGAAGCCCCTTTTCAACTGCGGGGTGGAAGTTCTTCGGAACGGAACCGCCGAATATCTCTTCTCCGAAAACAAGGTCTATGCCGTCGTACGGCTCAAATCTGATATGCACGTCGCCGTACTGTCCGTGTCCGCCGGACTGTTTCTTATATTTGCCCTGCTGGGTAACAGTCTTTCTTATGGTTTCTCTGTAAGCGACTTTCGGTGTTCTGAGATCTACGGAAACACCGTATTTCGCTTTCAGTTTCGACATGATAACGTCTATCTGCGTGTCGCCGAGCGCCGAAATAACGGATTCTTTCGTTTCGGGGTCGGTCTTGTATGTAAACGTCGGGTCTTCCTCGCGGAGTTTCGCAAGGCCTGACGCTATCTTTTCTTCTTCGCCTTTCGCAACTGCGAACACCGACATTTTCAGGTTCGGAACGGGATATTCAACGGGCGGAACAACAACATCTGCCGCGCCGAGCGTGTCGCCCGTTGCAACGGAAGCAAGTTTTGCAACAACGCCTATGTCTCCCGCAACGAGTTCTTTGACTTCTGTCTGCGCCTTTCCTTTTACCGTGAATATTCTCGCAAACTTTTCATCCGTGTCTTTTCTCGGGTTATGAAGAGTGTCTCCCGCTTTGAGCGTGCCTTGAAGCACTTTGAAATACGAAAGTTTTCCTACGAACGGGTCGGCAACGGTTTTGAAAGTGTAAAGCTCGGTCTCTCCTTTCGGGTCGAGTTTCGGCGCGGACGTGAATTTGTCGATGAAATCAAGCAAAATGCCCATGCCGAACAATGTTGCCGAAGAGCCGCAGAGAACGGGGAACACTTTTCTGCCCGCTATACCGTGGCTGAGTCCGCGGATTATTTCCTCGTCCGTGAACGGTTCGTCCGCAAAGAATTTTTCCATCAGATCGTCGTCCGCTTCCGCAACGGATTCGATAAGCAGTTGACGAAGCATATCTATTTCTTCCTGCAACGACGCGGGAATGTCTATAATCTCAACTTTGTTGTTGACTATTCTCTTTCCTTTCATCTCAACGATGTCAACGTAGCCCGTAACTTTTTCGTTCTCAATGATGGGAACGGATATGGCGCAAACGCCCTTACCGTATCTTTGTTTGAGCGAGTCGAACACGCCGTAGAAGTCGCTGTGTTCTTCATCTATGCTCGTGATAAAGAAAAGCTGGGGCATATTCAGGCTTTTTGCAAGGTTTATTGCCTTGGTCGTTCCGAAGTGTATACCGCCTTTTGCGGAAACGACAACAAGCGCCGTCTCTGCCATTCTGACAGCTTGAAGAACTTCGCCCTCAAAATCGAAATAACCCGGAGTGTCAAGTAAATTTATCTTTTTGCCTTTCCATTCAACGGGGATAACTGACGTCGAGATAGAAATCTGTCTTTTTATCTCTTCGGGATCAAAGTCGGAAACCGTATTTCCCTGTGCCGCCGTTCCGAGTCTGTCTGTGCTGCCGGTAAAATAAAGCAATGCTTCCGCAAGCGCGGACTTTCCGTCTCCGCCGTGTCCCAAAAGGCATATATTTCTGATCTTGTCGGTCGTGTACTGCATAATAAATTTTGTCCCCTTTCGCGGCGATCTCTGCCGCCGTGTTATTTAACGATAATATTATACTATAATACCTAAATAAAATCAATACCTTGAATAAAGTTTTGTAGACATAACCAAAACACCCGTAAAAAAATTTACGTTTGAAACAAAATTAAGACATTCGGGCTTTATATTATAGATTTTTTGATCCCTTGCGAATTAAAAACACGGAGAACCGTTTTTAAGGCTCTCCGTGTTTTTTGTTTGTCTTATTTGTTTTTTACAAGCAAATCAAAAATATCTTCAAACGTCAGGTTTGATTTGTCCGTATGCGTTTTCTCCGCAAGGGAATCAAGCAATTTTCCTTTTATCTGTCCGCTTTCTTCGTCCGTGCGGAAAATTCCGTCTCCGCCGCCCGGAACAAAATAATAACTGTTGTCAAAGTCTTTTTGCAGAACAAGTACGACTTCTTCTCCGATTTTGAGCAGGTGCTCGTCTTTCAACTGCACCACTCTGATTTCCGTAATGCCGTCCCTGTCGGCGTCTTCCACACGGAGAACGACATGACAGCCGACCGCCGATTTGCTTTCTATCGCAACAGGCGTTGCCCGCACGATGAGATCCGAAACTTTGAGAAGTTTTTCTATCGTGTCATAGCCTTTGTCGTACAGCGCATAGATGTGCCCGATGTCCTGTCCCGGCAGACCGTCAAGAGATATTGTCGGGTCGGAGTTGTTCGGCACGGTCTCGACTTCTCGCCCGGTTTTTGTCTGTTCCGTTCCCGCTGTCGGGGTGTCTCTTGTTTTGCTGTGCCATATCCACACTCCCGCCGATGCGACAAGACATACGCAAACGGCGGCTGCGGTCGAACGCATCAAAATGTTTCTTTTCCTTTTTTGCTCGGCAACGTATTTGTCTCTGCGTTCGAGCAAATCGTTTACCATTTCATCACGGTTCTTCATAAACAAAGCCCTCCTTTTCAAGATACAACTTCAAAGATTGCTTCGCGCGGTAGAGCAGATTTTTTATCTGTCGGTCACTCTTTTTCATTGCCGTTGCCGCTTCTTTGTTGGAAAAACCCTCGAAAAACACAAGCCAAAGCACGGTTCTGTAATCTTCCGAAAGATTGGAAAGTGCGCGGTGAACAACTATTTTTCTTTCTTCCTTTATATAGCTGTGTTCGAGATCGTGCTCCGTGCTCAACAGATTTTCCATATCGTCAAAGGGCGTATCGTGCATTTTTGAACGGTGTCGTATATAATCTATCGCCGTATTTCGTCCTATCGCATACAGCCATGATTTGAAAGTGCTTTTTCCCGAATATCGCGGTTTTTTTGTTATCAGACGGAAAAAAGTTTCTTCCGTCAGTTCTTCCGCGACGGAGATATTGTTGACATATCCGTTCAGAAAAAGAATCAGCCCGTCTTTGTACTCTCCGACAAGTTCAACCAATCCTTTGTCGTCACCGTCAAGGAAACGGCGGTAGCTACAAGCACCGTTGTCCATTGACTTTCTCCTTTCCGAAAGGGGATTTTTTCCCTCTCACTTCTTTGTCGTTTCAATTTCCGAAAAGTCTCACTTGTTTTTTCGAACATACTCTGCTTATACAAAAACGGCTCCGACGTTTTGAGTCGAAGCCGCTGCTTTTTGTTTTTATGAAATTCTCGGCAAGTCTCAACTATTCCGTTGTTTTTACCTTGAAAACGTATGAAACGGTTCCGAAATAATCGCGGTTTTCTGTTTCCGTCCATTCCGCTTTGACCGTCAGCATATAGGTTTTTCCCTTTTCGAGTGCGGGCAGCTTTTCACCTATCGAAATTTCTTTTTCGGTCTGCTCACCGCTTTCTTCGTCTTTTGCGTAAACGGTCAGTTTATTCGGCGTTTTTGTGCAGATAAAACAGAAGTCGTAAAGCCCGAAATCAAGTTCGACAACATCTCCCGCCTCCGTATTCGGAACGGCAATGTTTGTGAAGTCTCCCGTTTCTTTTGCGTAATTCCATGTTCCGTCCGTCGCCGTGCCGAGTGTTCGAGTTCCCTCGGAAACCGTCGTTTTCAGTATAAGACGGGGAATTTCCGCATCAAGGCATGCCTCTTTTATCGGCGGCATATCAAAAAACGTGTCCAAAGTGTCCGTGTCGACTTTATAAAACGTGTCCTCGTCTGCCGAGTAGATGACATAATCCCTGTTTCTTGCGCTTATTCGGAAAACGCGGTAACTTTTTATGTTTCCCCCGTTTCCGTCGTGGCAGACGAACGAAACGTCGGGCTTTTCCTTATTCACATCAGGCGCGTCGGTCTTTTTCATTTTTTCAAAGACCGCGTTCATCAACGTCGCATATGCCTCTTGTGTCAGTCTGTCCTCGTCCGTAACGTTTTCGTAAGAAGAAACGAAAGCGACCGCTTGCAGGGATTTTTGTCTTGAAGCAAGTTTATACATCAGAAATATCGCCGCAGCAACTACCGCTGCACCGACAAAGACTATGCACGCTGTTTTGAATATCTTTTTCATATCAATCAATAAACGAAATCGAATTCAAATCCGTAAATATCTACCGTGTCGTTTTCTTTTACTCCCGCCTCAACGAGTTTTTCGATAACGCCCGATATTCTCAGCACTTTCTGGAAATATTGAAGCGATTCGTAATCGTCGAAGTTGCACCCTCGCATTATGCGGCGAAGCCATTCGCCCTCCACGCAGAAGATATCTCCGACTTTTGTTATCGTTACGGCGTTGTCGCGCTCTTTCAGGTCTTCTTCCGTTATCTCGTCCGCTTCCGGTTCGTAGACCTTTACCGCGGGCAATGCCGAAACTTTTTCGTAAAGCGCATACATCAGTTCTTTTGTTCCCGTATGCGTTGCGGCGGACATTTCGTAATAGTCCAAGCCCTGCGAAACGATAAATTCACGGAAATCTTCTCTGACCTTTTCATCCGTCACAAGGTCTGTCTTGTTGCCAACGACTACCTGCGGACACTCCGCAAGTTTTTCTGAAAATCGCTTCAACTCCGAGTTGATTATTTTGAAATCTTCAACGGGGTCGCGTCCCTCGCTGCCCGAAATGTCCACAATATGAACAAGCAGACGGCATCTTTCGATGTGGCGCAAAAAGGCGTGTCCGAGACCCGCGCCATCCGCGGCGCCCTCTATTATGCCCGGAATATCCGCCATAACGAAGCTTTTTTCCTCGTCAAGACGAACCACCCCGAGATTCGGTGCAAGCGTTGTGAAGTGATAGTTTGCGATTTTCGGACGTGCCGCGCTCACAACGGAAAGCAGCGTTGATTTTCCGACGTTCGGAAAACCGATAAGCCCAATATCGGCAATGAGTTTCAGTTCAAGAATTATTTCTCTTTCTTCGCCCGGTATTCCCGGTTTTGCAAAGCGCGGGCACTGTCTTGTCGGCGTGGCAAAATGTCTGTTGCCCCAACCGCCTTTGCCTCCGCGACAGCATACAAACGGTTCGTCGTCGCTCATGTCCTTGATGACTTTTCCCGTCTGCGCGTCTTTGATAAGAGTTCCTCTCGGAACTTTTATTATGCGGTCTTCTCCGCTTTTCCCGAACATCTTGCCGCCTTTGCCGTTTTCGCCGTTCTGCGCAACGAATTTGTGCTTATAGCGGAGTTCGATAAGAGTGTTCAGGTTTGTGTCAACCTGAAAGACGATATCGCCGCCCTTGCCGCCGTCGCCGCCGTCGGGACCTCCCGCCGCAACGTATTTTTCACGGTGGAACGCAACCGCGCCGTCGCCGCCGTCGCCGGCTTTGACATATAATTTTGTTTGATCGGCAAACATATAAAATCCTCCGATAGGGCAGTCCTTTCCATGTTCGGGTACATTTCCGCCCGCAAGCAGACCGCCGTTAAAAAAACAGAGATGCTTTACTTTTATGTAAGGCATCTCTTGTTTGCTTTTTGTCCGTTACAAAATCTTATTGCTCGATTTCGTAAACGCTTACTTTCTTTCTGTCCTTGCCGACGCGCTCGAATTTAACCGTGCCGTCAACGAGAGCAAAGAGAGTGTCATCGGAACCCTTGCCGACATTCAGACCCGGATGGATCTTTGTGCCTCTCTGTCTTACGAGAATATTGCCCGCAAGAGCAAACTGTCCGTCAGCCTTTTTTGCACCGAGACGTTTGGACTCGGAATCTCTGCCGTTTTTGGTCGAGCCGACACCTTTCTTATGAGCCATTCAGAACACCTCCACCCTTCGATTAAAACTTAACAGCGGTCACGGTAACCTTGGAATAAGGCTGTCTGTGGCCGATCTTTTTGCGTTCGTTTTTCTTTGCCTTGTACTTGAAAACACGGATCTTTTTGCCTTTTCCGTTCTTTTCGAGTTTGGCTTCTACGGTAGCGCCCTCAACATAGGGTGCGCCTGCCGTGATTTTTTCACCGTCGGCAACCAGAAGAACTTTGTCAAAGGTTACCTCGGAACCTGCTTCGGCATCAAGCTTTTCGATGAACAGAGTGTCTCCTTCGGACACTTTGTACTGCTTGCCGCCGGTCACGATTACTGCGTACATACTTTTACCTCTTATAATAAGTCTCGCCGGCACAGGCGCCTCCCCGGGTCTTGCGTAGGGGCATAATAACCCCTGCCTGATTCGTGCGGCAGATTAATTATACCAAATACAGCCCTCTTTGTCAACCGCAAAAATCGAATTTTTTGAAACTTTGCTTTTTTGTCTCTTTCCGTTCGGAATCTTGCCGGCACGGCTGACGCCTGTTCGGCAGTTATTTTTGTCCGAAAAGTGAAAAAAATTGATTTGTGAAATGTATGTATAAAAAAATGTTTAATTTGATTTGTCGAATTGTGGCAGGATTTCTACTGAAATATATAAAAACATAAAAACCATATCACAGGGATTGAAAAAAGTTTGAAAATCTGATATAATAACATATAAAATAAACAATGGCGTTTATTTCATGAGTTTGCTGAATTTTGGTCTCCCGACGTCATTTTTCGAAAGACGGATTTTGCTCTCGGACTTTTTGTTGCCTGTTCCGAAAGATTCCGTTGAAAAATCGCGGCGGGCGCTGTTTTTTTGTTCTGAGAAAAAACGGCGACGCGCTTTTGTGCGTAAAAACATTTTCGACGTATGTTATCTTCGGGCATCGGCGGGAAAGTTACGCATTCGGCTTTTCGGGTATTTAAGCGCCGGAATGTGAGGATATTGGCATGAGACCCGAAGACCTTCTGAATAAACTTTTTTTGTTCAAAGGGGGCTCTGTTCGAGCGGAGGACGTCGAATTTGAGGGGAAAACCTTTGAAAAAGGTGAAAAAATATATTCGACCGTCGATGAAAATAAAGGGATAGGCGTTCTTATCTCCGGCAAAGCCGTGTCTTTGAGAGTTGACGGCAGCCGCATACGGACGCTTGAAAAAGGTGACGTTTACGGCGCGGAGATGTTTTTCAGCGGAGACAAAGGCTTCAACGCGACGTTTGTGGCTTATACAAAATGCATCGCCGCTTTTCTTCCGTATAAGTCCGTTATAGAAATTATGGAAAAAAACTCGTCGGCGAGTGCGAGCTTTCTGCGGTATCTGAGTGAGCGGATAGGGCAGCTTTACGAAACGCGCTCCGGCGAGGTCGGCAGCAAAGCCGAAATACTTATGCGCTTTCTTTCCGAAAGAGCGAACAACGGCGTTTATAAACTGAATTTCAGTCTCAAAGACCTTGCGTCTATTCTCGGCATGAGCCGCGCAGGACTTTATCGCGCTCTTGCGGAACTTGAAAGCAGCGGCGCCGTTCGTCGTGACAAAAAGACAATATATATTTTGGAGTGATATGTATGAAAATTAAAAAACTGCTTGCAGCTGTGCTTGTTTTCGCGCTTTGCGCCGCATTCTTTGCCGCGTGTGCGAAAAACGATGAGCCCACAACGGCTTCCACGGCTTCCGAACCCACGACGGAGACTTATGAGAGTGTGAAAATGAATATCGGGTGCATCTCCGGTCCGACGGGTATCGGCATGGCGTATCTTATGGGACAAAGCGACGAAAAGAAAACCGCAAACGAATATACTTTTTCCGTAGCGACTTCTCCCGACGAAATAGTTTCCAGGTTCGCAAACGGAGAGATGAACATTGCGTCCGTTCCCACAAACCTTGCGGCAAAACTTTACGCAAAACTGAACGGAAACGTCAAAATGCTTGCGATAAACACCGGCTGCGTGCTTTACATTGCCGAAAAGGGCGATTCTGTAAAGACCGTTGCCGACCTCAAAGGAAAAACCATCTATTCCACGGGTGAGGGCGCAAACCCCGAATACGTTCTTCGTGCGGTTCTTTCCGCGAACGGCAGTGACCCCGATAATGACGTGACACTTAAATTCGTTGCCGAAAACAGCGAACTTGTATCTCTGCTTGCAAAGGGAGATGCCGAAGTCGCGCTCGTGCCCGAACCGTTTCTGACCACCGCCTGCGCAAAGGTCGAGGGACTTCGCACCGCTTTAAGCATAGGCGATATTTGGAAAGACCTCGGCAAAGAGGGTAATGTTTATATGGGCTGCGTTATCGCAAAAGCAGATTACGTCGAAAATAATAAAGCCGCGGTTGACAAATTCCTTGAAGAATACAAAGAAAGAGTTGAAAGGGCAAATTCCGACGTGTCAGGCGTTGCGGCGCTTTGCGAAACATATAAAATAGTCGGCTCCGCGGCTGTTGCCGAAAAAGCCATTCCGAAATGCGCGATAACGTTTATTCCGGGCTCCGAATGCGAAAAGGCGATAACCGATTATTTCAAGGCACTTTTCGAACTTGACCCGACAAGTATCGGCGGAGCAATGCCCGAGAGCGGTTTCTGGTATGTCGGCTAAGGTTAAAAAAATATTTCTCTCTGCGGCGGTCCTCGTTTTCTGGATCGCCGTTTGGGCTTTTGCTTCATATACAATAGGGCTTGAACTGCTGTTGCCGTCCCCGCTCAAAGTCCTTGCAACGCTTCTCGAAAAAATTAAAACTTCCGAGTTTTGGCTTGCGGCCGGACTTTCTCTTTTACGTATAACGGCGGGCTTTTTCTCAGGTGTCTGCGTAGGAGGTCTGCTTGCGGTGCTTATGCACAATTCCAAAATCGCAAAAACTTTGCTTGCGCCGATACTTCATATCGTCAAAGCCGCGCCTGTTGCCTCATTTATAATCCTTGCGCTTGTGTGGATAAAAACCGACCTGCTGCCCGTCTTTATTTCTTTTTTGATGGTCGTGCCTCTCGTTTGCGCAAATGTTGCGGAGGGAATAAACCAAACCGACCGCAAACTGCTTGAAGTTGCTCGAATATACCGTTTCGGAGGGCGCGGAACGTTTTCCGAAGTCTGGCTCCCCTCCGTTAAACCCTATGCCGTCAGCGCGTGCAGAACGGCGCTCGGCTTCGCGTGGAAATCAGGTGTCGCGGCGGAAGTTATCTGCCGTCCCGACCGCTCGATAGGCGATGAACTCTATTCGTCAAAACTCAATCTCGAAACTGCGGAAGTTATCGCTTATACCGTTGTTGTTATAATAATCAGCGTGTTGCTTGAAAAACTTATGCTTCGGCTGCTGAAAGGGGGCAAGAAAAAGAATGTACGAACTGAAACACATTGACTTTTCTTACGGTGATAAGCTCGTGTTGAAAGACTTTTCTCTTTCGCTCCCGCAAAAAGGAGCTGTTTGTCTTTTCGGCGCTTCCGGTCTCGGAAAAACAACCGTTCTGCGTCTTATCGCGGGACTTGAAAAGCCTAAAAACGGAAGTCTTGAGGGCTTTGAGAACAAACGCATTACATTCATTTTTCAGGAAGACAGACTGCTTCCCTGGCGCACAGCAAAAGAAAATGTCGCGCTTGCGCTCGGAAACACTACCGAAGCAAAAGAAAAGGCGCTTGCCGTACTTTCTTCTCTCGGTCTTGAAAACGACGCCGACCGTTACCCCGATGAAATGAGCGGGGGTATGTGCCGCCGAGTTGCCGCCGCCCGTGCGTTGGCTCCCGAAAGCGATATTATTCTTGCCGACGAACCGTTCACTGGCCTTGATGAAGAAAATCGGCGCGTGCTTGCAGCCGCATTGCGGGAAAAGGCAAAAAACGAACTTGTCGTCGTTGTCACTCACATCGAGGATGAAGCCGCTCTGCTGAATGCGGAATCCGTTTATTTGAAATAGTCTTTCCGAATCAAAGACAGAATATCCCGACGCTTTTTCGCGTCGGGATATTCTGTCTTATTTAATTCCTGCGTTTTCTTTGAGTTTAGGATCTTGTGCGGTTTTGTTTATCAGCTGGATATCAGAAACCGTTATTGTCATCTCTTTTTCGATTGCGGGAGTTATTCTTATTGTCCGAGGTTTCTTTTTCAGAGCATTGTTGATGAAAGTCTCCGTCATCGGAATATCTACATATGTTCCCGATTCGGTCTTTTCCACCGTCAGTTCATAAGTCGAAAAACTTGATCTGAAACCGATGATAAGTTCATCTGTCATCTCTGAACCGTTCTGTGAAATTCTCATTCTGATATGCGTGTATTTCGAAAGATCGACATTCGTGTTTATTGCCGAAACGGGTATGTCAAAATACTTACCTTTCTCAGTCAGTTGCGCCGTGATCTTTCCGTTCGTTGCCGTTACGACGGCTTTTTTGTTCGCTGCCGCTATCGCCGCTTCGTTTCCGTCAACCGTGACAAGCGTTTCCACTGCATTCAGTTTGTCGGGAAAAACGAAAAGCGTTCTTTCTTTGTTTCCGACCGAAACGGTAAATTCGTTAAGATAAAGCGTTTCGTCAACCGTCACATTTACTTTGTATCTGCCGTTTTCGCCGCTCACGGTCTTGCCGTTTACTTTTACGGTCTCGTTTCCGTTTGTGAAAATGCTTATAACGCCCTCTTTCGCGTTTGCGTCAAGGAAGCAGATGAAGTCGTCGTCCGCCGTGATAAGTTCGGCGAGTTTTTCTCTTGTATAATAAAGCCTTTGCGTGTCGAGAGACCAATCCGCCGTGTCCTTGTAAAGTCCCGCAAAGAACATTTGAAGCGCGTCGTCGGCCGTGATATCGAGGTTGTATTTTTCTATAAGGGCATTCAGTTTTTGCTCATAAAGCCACAGATATTCATAATCTTCCATTCCGTCGCGCATAACTTCAAGTCTTATCGTCGGAACGGGAACGTTGTCGTCGATTATGCCGTCGCCCTCTTTGCCTATCATTATCAGGTATCCGTCACCCGCAGGGTCGGAAGCCGCCTCGTTTCCGTCTCCGCTTCCCGCGAGATGCGCATAGGGATTTATCCACGGGTTCGGGTCGGGATGCTCGGCGTTTGTGCCTCTGTCCGCAGATGTCGCGGCGTAGCAGAAGTAACCGTCTATATCATAGTCGTATTCTATCCAATGCAGTATTCTTGCAGCTGAGGAATAGGAGTCTATGTGCGTGTTTATCGCGGGATAGGTCGGCCAGTTGCAGGTATAGAACCACAGTTCCTGCCCGTGCTTGTGCAGGTCTTCCGTGTCGCCCTCAACAAAATTCGAGGGCTTTATGCACCATGCGCCGGGCAGGTATCTGACTTTTTGTCCGTCCGAACTGCCCGCCGTCGGAAGCTTGTCGTCGAAGGTGACAACGCTTGTAATCCACGGCAATTCGCGGTTGACATCGCCGTTGAATTGAAGCACATCGTTTGCCCAATTCGGACCGAGCTGGTATTTCGGCTCGTCGTGCGTCAGCGCATACATCTTGCCGTTAAGGTTCGTTTTTGCAAGCTCTGCAAGTGTTTCCTTGAAATCTTCGTTGAAATAATGCTGTTTATATTGCTTGAATGTATTGTTCAGGTCTTCGTGACCGCATTTCGGGCAAACATCGCTTGACGGCGCCTCGCTTTTTGAATAAAGCGCTCCGCAGTAATCGCAGTATTTTCCTCCGTTTTCCGCACCGCAGGTCTTGCAGACATAGTCTTCGGGAAGCGTTCTGCCCGTATAATATGTTCTGCAATTGCGGCATATCCAGTTTTGGAATTTTTCCGCGTCCGCACCGCAGTCGGGACAAACGAAATCGTCCGAAAGGCTGTCCGTGACTTCCTCGTGGCCGCAGTCCGAACAGGTCCAAACCATTTTGTTAACTCTTCGGTAACCCAGGTTGAAGAACGCCGAGGTCGTCAGGTTATTGTCAACATTCGGAAGCACCGAAAGGTAATCGTCCGTCGATTTGTAAACGCGGTAATCCTCCTCGTTGACAGGCAGATAAAAGCCCGTAAGCCTGTATTCTTTCAGAAAATCGTAATACTGGGCGCGCTGTCCTTCGTAATCGTTCAACCCGTAGAGCGCATAAGCGTTTTTGAAATGCACTTCGTCGGGAATATCAAAATCCCAAACGGTGCAGGTCACGGGAATCTCAAGCGTTTTAATATCGGTCTCAACCGTCACTTTTCCCGTGTATCTGCCTGCGGGAAGCCCCTTTCCGGCTTTGACCGTCAGCCAGTATCCCTGATTGTCGCCCTTTGCAACGGGCAGACCGTCCGCATAATGAGCAAGGTCGTATTTCTGCTCGATAAGCGCGTCGGGATAGTAGCCGTCGGGATAGCCGTTATATGTATAATAATGCACATCGATGTACATATAATGCTGACGGTAAACGGAAATATCCGACGCGGGAAGAACTGCGCTGCCGTTATCGTTTGCAAGGTCGCTTACAGTAACGTTTTTGACTTTGAAATCCTGCGTCGCGCTGCTCAGCACGAACTGCATTCCCTCTCTCTCGTTTCGCGCAAGGCTTACGGAAAGCTCGCTTTCCGCCGCTATCGGAAGCTTTTCCTCTCTGCGTATCTTCGTCAGGTTGTCAAAGACCGCGACGCGGAGATCCTCAGGAACCCTGTAGATGGCGCAGGACGCGAAAAGCGTCGCGCAAAGAGCCGCGAGCAGGACGCCCGCCGTAATTTTTTTCATTGGTTTTTCCTCCGTTAAAAATGATTAAAGAATCTGGCAGAACTCTACTTCTTCTCCGCTCGGCCCCGCAATCTTGAAATAACGAACGCCGTTGTCGAACACGGTCGGAATGCCCTCGATACCGCTCGTCGTTATTTTATATCCGCCGTCAACCGCTTTTTTGTAGTCCTCTTCGATATCCGTTGAGTCGTAAGCAACATGGTCGGGCTTTTTCGCCGCCTCTGCGGAAAGAGTTTTATCCTCGTAAACTTCGTAGGTCATCGCCCCGTTGCGGATAAAGACAATGGGAGTCAGACCGTCGGGCGTCGCGGTTCTGTGAATAACATCGAAACCGAGATCTTCCGTATAAAACTTCACCGTTGCGTCGATGTCGGGCGTGGCAAAGCCAAGATGCTGAAATTTCGCGTTTGTCAACATTGTTTTTCCTCCTGTAATATACCGTAAAGCTGTTTTAATTCCGTAATTCTATATGTCGGCCGCAAATTCTCGGGACAAACTCTGTTTTCGCGGTCAAACCAGCAGGTATCAATGCCTGCGTTTATGCCGCCCTGAATGTCCGATGAAAGACTGTCTCCTATCAGAAGCGCCTTTTTCGCGTCAAAGCCGGGGATATGTCCTTCGACATAGTCGAAAAACGCCTTTTCGGGCTTGTTTGCGCCCAGCTGCTCCGATATAAATGTGTTTCGCACAAGTCTGTCAAGCCCGGACTCCCTCATTCGCCGCACCTGAGTTTGTGCAAGCCCGTTCGTCACCACGTATATCTCGTAACGCTTTCCGAGATCTTCAAGCAGCTCGCGCGCGCCCGCAACGGTCGCATGTCCCTCTTCAAGGTATTTTCTGTATATGTTTTCGGCAAGCGTTCCGTCCGCGTTTATGCCTTCCTGCTTAAAAAATATCCCGAAACGCGTATAAAGAAGTTCGTCGCGCGTCAACTCCCCCTCGTCGAGCCGTTTCCAAAGACTTTTGTTCAGAACGGCGTATCTTTGCCTTAAACCGTCGTCAAGCGTCAGCCCGAGCGCCGTGAACATTTTTGTCAGTCCGTCGCGCTCTGCCGCCGCAAAATCGAGGAGCGTATCGTCCGCGTCAAAAAGTAAAAAAACGTATTTCATCGGTATCCTCGCAAGTCAAACACTGTATACATATTAATTATATCACAAAATAACCGTAATTTCAATATCTTAACTATTGAAAAATCGGAAAATATATTGTATAATTATAACAAGATGAAATATGCGCGCGCAAAAATTCCGATAGGGGAACGGACAATGAAAAACACAACGCTTATCTATATCGAAAAGGACGGAAAGACCCTTTTGCTTCACCGCACCAAAAAGAAAAACGACCTGAATCACGACCTTTGGGTCGGTATAGGCGGTCATTGCGAGGAGGGCGAAAGCCCCGAAGACTGCGCTTTGCGCGAAGCGAAGGAGGAAACGGGGCTGACGCTGACGGAGTATAAATACCGCGGCGTTGTGACGTTCGTTTCGGATAAATACGAGGGCGAATATATGCACCTTTTCACCGCCGCAGGTTTTGTCGGCGATATTATCGAATGCGACGAGGGCGACCTCGAATGGATAGAGAACGAACGCGTGCTTTCTCTCCCCGCGTGGGAGGGTGATCGCATATTTCTCGAACTGCTCCGCAAAAACGAGCCGTTTTTCTCCCTTAAACTCGTTTATGAGGGTTCAAACCTTGCGGAAGCGGTACTGAACGGCAAAAAGATTTGATATTTCTGTTTAATTGAAATGATAATAACGGGGCTGTAAGAAACTTGCGTTTTTTACAGTTCCCGTTTTTTGCAGAAGTCAAGGCTGACGGATACGGCGCAGACCGAAAAATGAAAAATAAAAATCAAAAACAGGCGTCATTAAAAAAGTAACGGGTCTTAAAAAGGCAAAAAACCTTTTCAAGACCCACTTTATATTTCTTTTCGTTTTTCGGTCTGCGCCGTATCCGTCAACTTTAACTATGAAATAATTTTTTGGTTTGGTACTGCGGGTCACAGGTCAGATTCATACCGAGCTTGCGGAACGTGTCCGTGTCCGTCTGCGAAAGAATGACCGTGGAGTGCGCTTCGCAACCGCGGAGTTTTGGCAGATATTTGACCGCCTGTGCCGCAACGGGGTTGGTGGTTGCGGAGATTGAAAGCGCAATAAGAATTTCGTCGACGTGAAGTCTCGGGTTATGGTTGCCGAGGATCTCAATTTTGAGTTTGTGCAGCGGTTCGATGACGATGGGCGCGAGAATATACATTTCGTCGCTTATTCCGCCGAGAACTTTGAGCGCGTTGATTACCGCCGCCGCGGGAGCCCCGAGCAGAGATGAGGTCTTGCCCGTCACAATCGTTCCGTCGGGCAGTTCTATCGCGGCCGCGGCCGCGCCCGTCGCTTCCGCTTTTGCCTGCGCCGCGCCGACAACTTTTCTGTCCTCTGCGCAAACTCCTGCCTGAGTCATTATAAGTTCCGCTTTTGTAACAAGTTCATCGTCGGCAAGACCTTTGCGCTTTGAAACAAGTGCGGAATAATATCTTCTGATTATTTCGTCCCTCGACGCTTTTTTGCAAACATCATCGTCAACAATGCAAAAACCCGCCATGTTGACTCCCATATCGGTGGGAGACTTATAGGGCGAAACACCTGAAATTTTTTCGAAAATCGCATTCAGAACGGGGAATATTTCAATGTCTCTGTTGTAGTTGACAGTCGTTTCTCCGTATGCTTCCAAGTGGAACGGGTCTATCATATTAACGTCGTTGAGATCAACCGTCGCCGCCTCGTAAGCAAGATTGACGGGGTGTTTGAGAGGCAGATTCCATATCGGAAAGGTCTCGAATTTTGCGTATCCCGCTTTTATGCCGCGCTTGTGGTCGTGATAAAGTTGCGATAAGCAGGTCGCCATTTTTCCGCTGCCCGGACCGGGGGCGGTTATTACGACAAGCGGACGCGTTGTTTCGATATAATCGTTTTTGCCGTAACCGTCGTCGCTGACAATGAGCTGCGGATTTGAAGGATATCCGGGAATGGGATAATGCTTATAAGCCCTGACGCCGAGGTTATTAAGCCTTTTGATAAAACCGTCGGCTGCGGGCTGGGATGCGTAATGAGTGATGACAACGCCGGAAACGATAAGCCCGTTTCCTCTGAATGCGTCTATGAGACGGAGCGTGTCCATATCGTAAGTGATACCGAGGTCTCCGCGAATCTTGTTTTGCTCAATCGCCGCAGCTGAAACGACAATGATTATCTCCGCCCTGTCTTTGAGCTGCGTAAGCATTCTTATCTTGCTGTCCGGCTCAAAACCGGGAAGCACGCGCGACGCATGGTAATCGTCAAAAAGTTTGCCGCCGAATTCGAGATAAAGTTTACCGCCGAAACTGTTTATTCTTTCCTCGATATGCTCCGATTGCATTTTGATATACTTGTCGTTGTCAAAACCCTTTTTCATCCTTATTCTTCCTCCGTCCGAAGCCCTCTGCTTCTCCTGAAAACAAAATCAACACAATAAATATTATATACTCGTTCTCTCTTTAAGTCAATAGGCAACGAGCCGAAAAAATCGAAAAAAAGTATTTTTTCGCAAAAGATCAGTCGATAACGTTCCAACTGCGAAGTCTTCCGTTAAAATGTGCCGCAAGGCTTATCATTCTTTCCGTGTTCTGCTCTATGCGTTCGCCGCCGAGCCTTGTTCTGTGGCAGACCGCCGCCGCGTAATAACTCCTGCCCGCGATTTCAAACGGTTCACCCGCCTGTTTTTCAGTGCGTTCCGTCGGCTCGAACCCATCGTCCATCGCAGCCGCAACAAAATCTTCCATGTCTTTTTTTTCGTTGAAAGACACGATGTATTCCACCGTGTGATCGACGGTTTTGTCGGTCTTACGCCTTTTTAACTCAGCGTCCATCACAATGTTGTATCGTCTGAACATTTCGCCGTCGGATGGGTATGCTTCTTCCGCCAAAATCTTCATCGCACCGTCTTCAAACGTTTCGTCCGAAATCTTTTCAGATTTTTCGAACGATGCAAGTTCAAGCCCCGAAATGTCCGCGTCTTTTGGAGCGAAAAGATAAAGAGCCGCCGTTTTCGCATCGTCTTTCAGCACAAACGAAGCAAGCACAAACCCATGTCTGTCCGCCCATGAAAAAGCTCTGCGATATGCGTAGCCTGCTCCGTCGGGCAGGGCGTATACGAGCTTTCGGAGCGTTGTCAGTCCCTCTATCGGAAGCATTTCGTATGCGATAACGTCAACAGCGCAAAGATTTTTCTCTATTGTGAACGGTGCGGGCGCGGGGCGGTTTTTTATTTTTCGGCGCAGAAAAAGCCCCGTAACAAAAAGCAGAACAAGCAGCGCATAGGTAAAAGCCGTCGAAACGACAAACGAAACTTCGACGCTTGTATGTTCTCCCGAAAAGACCTTTATCGCACTGTTTGCAAGCGAACCGCCGAAGAATATCAGAAGTCCCGACATCAGGGCGTTTGAGAAAGATATGACTTTGCTCATTATTGCAAAATACATGATTGACAGCCCCGTGGCGAGTGCGGAGACGGGGGAAACTCCCTTGTAAATGCCCACGGCGGTTAGCGCAATGCCGAGGAAGAATCCGAAAAAAGAGACGGGCGTTTTCAGAATGTTGAAAAAACCGCGTATTCCCGTTCCGTATTTATATGCCGCGGAGTGAGCCGCATTGAACGCGCGGCGTCGCGCTCTCCGCAAATCTTTTAATGTATTCATGATTTCCTTTCCTAAATAAAAGCATTTACATTATTTTACCATATTTACATTGAATTTGCAACCGTAAATTCTTAAAATAATATGTGTTCCGTGCTTCGGGCTTGATTTTTGGAGAAAATAGTGGTATAATGTCAAAAACGAAACACATATTCAGAAGCGATATTCCCGCATTTTTCGGAATTTTTGCTTTTTTCTTTATCCGTGATGAAAAGCACGGAATTTGTTTGGCTCTCTTTTTTGAGCGCCGCTCGGAGAAATATTTATATGCCGGAAACAGAATCTCGACTTATAAAAAGAAGAAAATTCAGAAACCGCAGCAGATGGTTTGTTTTTATCATTGCTGCGGTCACCGTGCTTTTTACGGTTTATCCCACTCTCGGCGGACAGGTCGTTTCAAACGGAACGGAAATGCGATATTCTCTGCTCCGAATAGAAAGCATCTGCGAGGGGTGGTCGAACGGTTATTTTCCCGTTCGCGTAAACCCGCTGTTCTTTGACAATTACGGTTACGGCGCGTCGTTGACGTCTCCCGACCTGTTTTTGTGGATTCCCGCCTTTCTGCGCCGCCTCGGTCTCGGACTTACCGACGCATACAATCTCTTTATCTGCCTTTGCGTCACGCTCTGTTGGTGCGCAACGTACAAGGCTGGCAAAGATATAACAAAAAGCCGTTACGGCGGTCTTATCGCCGCGGCAACAGTAGTTCTTTCGCAGTATTACGCGAATACGCTTTTCTACCGCGCATCTTATGAAGATTATCTTTCGTTTATCTTCGTTCCCGTTGCGGTTCTCGGTCTTTACGATATTTTTTATCGCGAATACAAAAAACCGTGGATATACTTTTTCGGTATGCTCGGGCTTTGCTGTTCAAGCGTGCGTCTGTTCGCTATGATGTTTATTCTGAGCGTTGCGCTGTTCTGCGTTTACGCTCCCGTTTTCAGAAAGAAACCGAAATTTTTGCTTGTGCTGCTGCTTTCGTTTGTTCTGATAGCGGCTTTGACCTGCTCTTTCTGGCTGCCGTATCTTGAACAACTCCAATATATCGACTTCACCGAAAAAGTCGATATCAACTGGGAAAATTCGAGTGTAGGCATAAACCGCCTTATCGCGAACACACAAGCCGTTTCGGACGGCACGGTGATGTCCGCCTCTTTCGGTGCGGTTTTGATTCTGCTGACGCTGCTCCGTTTCTTTGTCCGCAAAAAAGACGATACGGCAAAGATTCTCCCGCTTGCGGACAGGCTGCTTTTCCTCGGCTGTTTTTGTCTGTTCCTTTCGTCGTCGCTTTTCCCGATAAAATTCTGGTGGATACTCAAATTCATCGGCTATCCGGCAAGATTTTATATTTTTGCCGTCATATTCTTCGCGATAGCGATTGCGATAGTCATGCACATCGGTCTTAAAGGCAAACTGTTGCGCTCCGTTGCGCTGTATTCGCTTATAGCGGTCTCCATTCTTGTCGGACTCGCGGAAGCGGACGCCCGCAACGTTTCGTATATTTCTTTCAGCAACGGTTATTACAAAAACGACCCGAACAGAACGTATTCTATAAGTTCGACGTCCCTTATCCCCGCCAACACGAAGCATAACGAACTTTATAAAGGCAATTCGGTGTTCTTTGACGACGGCTCCGAGCGGTACATAACCGCGCGTGACGGCACAAGCATAGAGTTTGACGTTGAAGGCTCCGAAAAATACGCCGACCTGCCGCTTCTTTATTATTACGGATATACCGCCGAACTGCTTGATGAGGACGGCAACCTTACCCCTGTTAAGTTGGACGGCGAGGGTGAAAACAAAGTTTGCCGCGTATACCTTTCCAAAGTGGGCAAGGGAACTGTCCGCGTATGGTACAGACCCACGTCTTTGCAAAACCTTTCACTCGGTATAACCGTGGGTTCGCTGGTTGCCTGCGCAGGCGTTTTCGGCATCTATTACAGCCGTAAAAAACAACGCGGCGTGGCGGACGAACAAACTGTCTGACAAAGGAGGAAAAACGATGAAACACGGTATCGGCGCGGTTTTCGCAAACGCTTTTTACAGATTGCGCGCGGAACTGACACGCCTTGTCAACAACAAAAGATCCCGATTTGTCGCGGTCAACGCCGTTTTTGCGTTCGTCGTTCTCTGCGTCGGTCTCTATTTTGAAAAGTGCTTCGGCTCCGATGTTTCGGGGGCGTTTATAAGCGTCAACCTGCTTTTGCTTGCATATATAACGTATTATCGTTGGCGCGGACTTCACAGCGGCGGCGTGCAGCTGACGTTTCTGCTGCTGTTCGTGGTATTCAATATGACCGTCTGCTGCGAACTTATTTCCAATGACTCGGTATCGTTTATCGATTCCCCGAAGTTCTTCCTTAACCTGCTTCTTTATGCGTCGCTTTATTATGCCGTGTTCTTTATTTCGAACTCGGCATTGCTCACGCTTATCATTCCCGGTCTTTTTTGGGCGATTCTTGCCAGCGTCAACTATTTTTTGAACGACGTTCGCGGCAGACCGCTTTTCCTTTCCGACCTGTTTTCGATAGGCACGGCGATGAACGTTGCCGATGAATACGCGTTTACATTCTCCGCCAAATTCCTGATAATTTGGTTCTTTATGATATTCCTGTCCATGCACGTCATATATATGCTTCACGAATTCGGCAAGCAGAACATGAAAGTCCGTTTCCGTTTCCGTGCGATAGGCGTTATTGCGATAGTTGCCGTTTTCTTTATCGTTCCGAGCGACTCCATTCTGAAAATGGCGGGCGTTGAACCGTATTTCTGGACGCATAAGAAAAACGGCTTCCCGCTGAACTTCCTTATGGACTTGAAATATTCTTCAATGTCCGAGGCGGAGGGATACAGCCCCGAAAAGATAGGGGATTATTACGTCGATTACAATACGAACGTGATATACGACGACGGCACGTTGCAGACCGAGGAAAAAGACGTTCCGAAATTCGAGACCGATCTTGTTCCCGATGAAAGCCAAGACCCCGAAAACCCGACGGAAAACGACGTTCCCGCACCGACCGACAAGGACAGCGAAAACGGGGAACAAAACGGAGAAAATTCCGTTACGGAAAAGTCTCTTGAAGAAACAAAGCGCCCGAACGTTATCGTTATAATGAATGAAACGTTTTCGGATATGCGAGTGGTCGGCAGTTTTGATACAAACAAAGAGGTCATGCCGTTTATAGACAGCCTTTCGCAGTTGGAAAATACGATAACGGGTTATTCGTATGTTTCGGTGTTCGGCGGCGGCACAGCAGACTCCGAATATGAGTTCCTGCTCGGCGACAGTATGTATATTTACGCGCAGGGCGCGATTCCGTATCAACTTAACTTCAAGAACTCAACTTACATTTCGGGATTGGTCGAATCGTTCAATGCTCTCGGGTACAAAACGGTGTCTCTGCACCCGTATCTTTCTTCCGGTTGGAACAGACCCAATGTCTATTCCGCGATGAGGTTTGACGAACAGCATTACGACGAACTTTTCAAGAATGAAGATACCAAATATCTGCGCAACTATATCTCGGACGAAAGCGATTACGAAAAACTCATAGAACTTTATGAGCAAAAAGATGAGGACGAACCGTTCTTTATCTTCAACGTAACCATGCAGAACCACGGCGGTTACGGCGCACAGTTCGACAATTTCGATCAGCAGATAACGCTGACCGACTATCCCGGAAAATACCCGAAAGCGGAACAGTATCTTTCGCTTATGCACGAGTCGGACAAGGCCGTGCAGAAACTTATAGAGTATTTCAGTAATGTAGATGAACCGACGGTAATTCTCTTTTACGGCGACCATCAGGGCACGATAGAAGATGAGTTTTATGACATTATCCGAGGCAAATCGTCTTCCGACCTCTCTGCGGAAGAAATGCAGAGCAAGTATATAACCAAGTTCTTTATCTGGTCGAATTACGAACTTGACACGTCGTGGCTCGGAGAAAATGAGGACAAACACAACCTGCACACGAGCGTCAATTACCTTTCTTCCATTCTGTTCAAGTCTGCGGGTATTCCTACAAGCGCATATCAGAACTTCCTTTTCGAAATGCGCAAGACGTTCCCGATAATAACGGCATTCGGAATAAGGGACAAGAACGGCGAATATTACGCTGTCGGAAACAAATCCGATGAAATATATACCGCGCTCCGTCCCTACGAAATGATGATTTACAATCACGTTTACGATAAAAAGAACGTATACCTCGACTTCTTCTGCCTGCGCCGAAAACCCGCAAGTACCAAAAAGATAATTCAGATAAACTGAATATTTTCGGATATGAAAAACGCCGCGAAACGGAAAACGCTTCGCGGCGATATTTTTCTGTTTTCACTTATCCGAAACAGAGTAGTATATCGACAAAATCATTATCGGGAATGCCGTGATAAAAGTCATTACAAATCCCGATATAAATCCGTATTGCTTTTCGCAAAGTCCGCAGACCGCGCGCACGGGCTTTCCTCCGTCCGTCGCGCCCGTTTTTGTCAGACGCTTAAAGTCTCCCGTGTAAAGCGAGGAAAACGTGCTGAGCACTACCAGTATGAACACCGCCGCAAATATAAAGCGTCGGGCAGGGGACTGTCCCGCGAGCGTCAGGCAAGACAGCAAGATGCATACCGCAATGCATACCGCCATTCCGATAATCGCGGGCACGGTCAGCAGAAGTCTGCCGTTTTTGATTTTTGTCATTTTATGCTTCCTCCGTTTTCGGCACGGAAATTTTTACAGGTCGTCGGCGTCCTGCGCGGGTTGTCCTCCGTCTTTGGGGTTGCCCGTCCAGCTTCCGAGAACGTCCGTGCTGTTTTCGCGTTGGGACGTCTGTCTGAACGCTTCTATTACCTCTTCGGTCTTGTTTTCCGCCGTAAGGCGTTTGTTTTTCTTTTTCGGCATAGTTGTCACCTCGGTGATATTATGCCGTTTTTTTATTTCAATATCCGCAGAACGAGGTCAAAACAACGGTTCGCCGCCGCAAGCCTTATTTCTTCCCTCGACCCGTGCAGCCGCAATTCTTCGACTTCTTCGCCGAACGGGGAACTGACGGCGACAAAAACAAGTCCTACGTCTTTTCCGCTCGGTCCCGCATATCCCGTCAATGCCGCGCCGACTTCCGCCGCCGCGAATTTTTTTGCACCGCGCGCCATTTCAAGCGCACATTCCGCGCTGACTTCCGTATGTTTTTCTATCGTTTCCGCTTTTACGCCGAGTTTCTCGATCTTGATTCTGTTTGAGTATGACACCACGGACGCTTCAATCACTTCGGACGCTCCGGCAAGGTCGGTCAACGCTTTCGCGCAAAGTCCGCCCGTGCAGGATTCCGCAAACGCGATATGCAGTTTTTTCTCTTTCAGAATTTCAAAACATTCCGAAAGGCTCGGTATGTTTTCCATCAGTAAACGAACTCCGTTCTGTCATAGGTGACTTCGGAAAGCAACTTTTCGATATCGAGTTTTTTCTCTTCTTCAAGAACTTCCGCGAGCGTCGGTTTTGTTTGCGGGTGACGCGGCGTGAAGACCGTGCAGCAGTCCTCGTAAGGCTCAATCGAGGTTTCGTAAGTGCCAATTTTGAACGCTATGTCAACTATGTCCTGCTTATCCATGCCGATACACGGACGGAATACGGGCATATCCGCCGCCGCTTCCGTAACGGTTATCGCCTGAAGCGTCTGGCTTGCGACCTGTCCCAGGCTTTCGCCGGTTATGATTGCGCCCGCTTTCGCCTTTTTTGCGATGTCGCAGGCAATGCGGAGCATGAAACGACGCATTATCAGCGTGAACAGATCTTCCTTGCACTCTCTGCGAATGTGCTCCTGAATATCCGTGAACTGAACCACGAAAACCGTCATTTTGCCGCTGTAACGGCTGACAAGACGCGCAAGTTTTTCCACTTTTTGGCGCGCTCTTTCCGATGTGTACGGAGGGCTTTCGAAATGCACCGCGCTTATCTTCATTCCGCGCCGCGCCATCATATATCCCGCAACGGGGCTGTCAAGCCCGCCCGAGAGCATGAGAAGCCCATGTCCGCCTATGCCGCACGGAAGCCCTCCCGCACCCCGCTTTGCGTCGGTGTGAACGAAAATATGATGCTCACGAACCTCCGCGTAAACCGTAACTTCCGGCTCTTTCATTTTTACTTCCAGATGAGGAAAAACCGAAAGCAGCTTGCCGCCGAGCTCCGCGCCTATTTCGGGCGATTTTTTCGGATACGATTTGTCCGCTCTTTTCGCCACGACTTTGAAAGACTTTGCAAACATCAGTGCGGGACGCAGATATTCCGCCGCCTGCGAAAGCATTGTGTCAAAGTCGTAGTCGCAGACCGCCGCGCGCGTGACGCTGACTGCGCCGAAAACGCGGCAAAGTCTGTCTTCCGCTTCGTCCATATCGACGTTTTCATCTTCAAAATCGACGAATACGGTCGATTGCTTTGCAAAAATATGCGCTTTGCCCAATGTTTCGACCGCATTGCGGACATTGCGGAGAAGCAGGTCTTCGAATTTGTATCTGTTGGCGCCTTTAAGCACCATTTCGCCCTGTTTGAGAAGAATAATTTCTTTCATTTGTCTTCCTTTATCTTACGCGCTCGCCGAGCGGGGTGTCTTCCGCAAGGAATACGACGCGGACGGTCTCTTCGCCCGACGCAAGTATCATGCCCTGCGATTCCACGCCGCAGAGTTTTGCCGGTTTAAGGTTCGCAACAACGATTATCTTTTTGCCTACAAGGTCTTCGGGCTTATACCATTTTGCTATGCCCGAAACGACCTGTCTTTGCTCGTAGCCGAGGTCTATCCGCAATTTGAGCAGCTTTTTCGCTTTCGGCACGGGCTCGCAGGCGATTATTTGCGCGGTTCGGAGTTCGACGCCCATAAAGTCGTCTATGCCTATTTCCGCGACGCCTTCCGGTCTTTCGGGCTTCTGCGCTGCTTTTACCGCCGCTTCGTGTTCCGCTTTCAATTCTTCTATCTTCTTCTCCGCGTCGATCCTTCCGAAAAGCATCTCGCTTTCGCCGAGAAACGTTCCCGCCGCATAAACACCGAAGTTTTCGACCGTCGAAAGGTCTCCCGCCTCCGTGTTCAACTGTTTGAATATCGAAGCCGCAGTCGAGGGCATAAACGGTGTGAGAAGCACCGCGCCCACGCGTATGGTTTCAAGCAGGTTGTAAAGCACGGTTCCGAGAACTTCTTTTTTATCTTCGTCCTTCGCCAATATCCACGGCGCGGTCTCGTCAATGTATTTGTTTGCTCTCCGCAGCATCGCAAATACCGCGTTTTCCGCATCCGCGATGTGCAGGTCGTCCATTTTTGTCTTGTAGGTCTCAACGGTCTGTTTTACCGTTTCGATAAGCGACGCGTCAAATTCCGTGCCCTGCGCGGGAGCGGGAACCATGCCGCCGAAATACTTTTTGGTCATTGCCAGCGTGCGGCTGACAAGGTTGCCGAGGTTGTTTGCCAAATCCGAATTATATCTCTCGATAACCGTTTCGTAGGTTATGGAGCCGTCCGCCGCAAACGGGGTCTCGGAAAGAACATAGTGTCTTACCGCGTCAACGCCGAACGCATGAACGAGGTCGTCCGCATAAATGACGTTGCCCTTTGATTTTGACATCTTGTCCTCCCCGAACAGGAGCCACGGGTGTCCGAACACTTTTTTCGGGAGCGGCAGGTCGAGCGCCATAAGGAAGATGGGCCAATAGATAGTATGGAATCGGAGAATATCCTTGCCGATGACGTGCAGGTCCGCGGGCCAGTATTTGCCGAAATTCTCGCCCTGCCTGTCAACATCGTAGCCCAGCGCCGTGATATAGTTCGTCAGCGCGTCAAGCCAAACGTAAATAACGTGCTTTTCGTCAAACGGAACGGGAATGCCCCATTTGAAAGACGTTCTCGAAACGCAGAGATCCTGAAGCCCCGGTTTGAGGAAGTTGTTTATCATTTCCTTTTTACGGAGTTCGGGGCTGATGAAGTCGGGGTGGTCTTCGATGTACTTCATAAGCCTGTCCGCGTATTTGGACATCTTGAAGAAGTACGCTTCTTCTTTCATCTTTTTGACAGGTCTGCCGCAGTCGGGACACTTGCCGTCCACTATCTGTGTTTCCGTGAAAAACGATTCGCACGGCTCGCAGTACCAGCCCTCGTATTCCGATTTGTATATGTCGCCCTGCTCGTAGAATTTTTTGAAGATATTCTGAACGGCTTTTTCGTGATAGTCGTCGGTCGTTCTGATAAAGTAATCGTAACTTGTTCCGACAAGATCCCATATTCCCTTTATCTGCTCCGCAACGCCGTCCACGAACGCTTTCGGAGAAAGTCCCGCCTCGTGCGCCTTGTTTTCTATTTTCTGCCCGTGTTCGTCCGTTCCCGTGCAGAAGAAAACGTCAAATCCCGCAAGTCTTTTGTAGCGCGCAATGGCGTCGGTCAGGATTATTTCGTAAGTGTTTCCTATATGCGGTTTGCCCGAAGCGTAGGCGATAGCCGTTGTTATATAGTACGGTTTCTTTTCAGCCATTTTATATCAACTCCTTGTTATTTCTGCGAATAAATTATCAGGCACGGTACGCCGTCTATTTCAACTTCTTTTTCAAACAGCGCCGTCTGCTGCGCTATAAGAGCTTCAAGTTCAAGTCTGTTCTGCATGTGAAGCGTGCCGTAATATTCTTTCGGAACAACCGCAATCGCTTCAAACTTGCAGTCAGGGCAATCAAAAACTTTGTTTACCGCGGTTCTGCCGTTTTCAACTTCCGTTCCGTCGCCGGCAAGCGCTTTGTACTGCTCGCCGTAGAGCATATAAACGCCCTTTATCAGATCTCCGTCCGTGACTACGGTTATATAAAGCGCGCGGTTTTCGTCTCCGCCGCTCTTGTAGCACTCCTCGTCTTCGTCATAAGTGAAAAACGGAGTTATCGGCTCGGGGAGAACCACCGTTTCGCCGCCGTCGGAAATTCTGTTGAGAATGATGACGTCGCCGTCGCCGCCTCCCACCGCCATGGTCGGATAATCCTCCGCGTCGGGGTCAAACGTCATTTTGAGTTTTTTCGCTCTCGTTGCCGCATCCTCTTCGCGTACGGTTCCCGCAAAAATATCCTGAATATAGTCGAAAGCCGCTTCGTTTACATCCGCGCAGTCTCTGCCTATCTCCTTGTAAAACTCAAGAATTTTCGTTCCGGGAATGCAGCCGAGATTTATCGCCGCCTTGATTATGTTGGATTTCATATTTATATTCTCCTTTTAACTTTTCTTTATTATCTTTCCGAGCGCGTCTTTCAACGTGTCTGCGGTCTTGTTTATTTCTTCTTCCGTCGTGAACTGCGAAAACGAAAAGCGCAATGCGTTTTTTTGATATTTTTCAAGCCCGAGCGCTTTGAAAACGTGACTTCCGTGTTTTGACGAACACGCCGAACCCGTTGAAACGTATATGCCCTCGTTTGAAAGATAATGAAGCAGGTTTTCCGCCATATACCCCTCGAACACGGCATTCAGAATATACGGGCTTCCGTTTTCGGGGCTTATGACAAGCCCTCCGAGCACCTCGACTTTTTCTTTCAGCAGAGAAAATATTTTTGAGACCTTTTCTCTTTTCGCTTTTATGTCCGTGAGTTCAACGGCTTTTGCCCAAGCCGCCGCACCCGCAACGTTCGACGTGCCCGAGAAAAGCCCCTTTTCCTGCCCGCCGCCTAACAGAACGGGTTTGACTTTTACGCCGTTTTTGATGTATACCGCGCCGATACCTTTGGGCGCGTGCGTTTTGTGGGCAGAAAACGATGCCATATCGACTTTTGAATAATCAAACGGCTCTTTCATGAACGCCTGAACCGCGTCCGTGTGGAAGACCGCTCCTTTTACAAGGTGAGTCAGCCGTGCAAGTTTTTCCGTCGGATTCAGCGCACCCGTTTCGTTGTTGACGTGCATAACGCTGACAAGCACCGTGTCGGGCGTCAACTCATGCTGCAACGCCTCTTCCGTTATTATTCCGTTTTCCGGTTTCAGATAAACGACGTCGAATTTGCTTTCCGCCTGTTTGAAGCATTCCAGCACCGCAGGGTGTTCGTATGCGGAGGTTATTATCCGTCCTCCGCGTTTTGTTTTAAGATACCCGAGCACGGCAAGATTATCGCTTCCCGTTCCTCCCGATGTGAAAAAAAGTTCTTCGCTTTTGCACCCGATGGCTTTTGCCAGCGTTTCTCTGCTTTTTTCAAGCAGTTTTTCAGCCTCGAAACCGAACGTGTGCAGGGAAGCGGGGTTAGCGTAAAGATTTGTCATTGTGTCGCACGCAACCGCGCTCGCTTCGGGCAGAACCGCAGTCGTCGCCGCATTGTCAAGATATATGCTCATTCGTCGTCGGTCTCCGTTGCGTCTGCGTCGTCAAGTATTTTTTTGCTCTCCTCTTCGGGAAGTTCTTCTACCTTTTTGAGTTTGGACATCATCAGCCTTGTTCTTGTTGTAACAAGCGCGTCAACGGAAGCCGAAGCCTTTTCCAAACTCTTTTGCAGCGTCGAAAGTTCTTTTTCGAATTTGCCGAACTCCGTTTTGACCGCTCCGAGTATCTTCCAAACTTCATGCGAACGCTTTTCTATCGCAAGCGTTTTGAAACCCATCTGCAAACTGTTCAGCAGTGCCGAGACCGTGGACGGCCCCGCAACGTTTATGTGGTATTTGGAAGAGATGTACGAAACAAGTTCGGTGCGTCTGACCACTTCCGCATAAAGTCCCTCGGTCGGCAGAAACATTACGCCGAATTCCGTCGTGTGCGGAGGGTCGATGTATTTCTCCCTTATGGATTTTGCGTTTTCTTTTATAAACGCTTCGAGTTGGGCTGATGCCGCGCTTATCGCCGCCGCGTCTCCCTGTTCGTAAGCGTCTTGCAGTGCCGCGTAGCGTTCAAGCGGAAATTTGGAGTCTATCGGCATATAAACATATTCCGTGTCGCTGTCCTTTGACGGTATTTTTACCGCAAATTCAACGGGATCTTTCGAGCCCTTTTTCGTTATTACGTTTGTGTCGTACTGTGCGGGTGTCAGAATGTCTTCAAGTATTCTGTCCAGTTGCATTTCGCCGAGTATGCCGCGTGTCTTGACGTTTGAAAGCACCTTTTTCAGGTCTCCCACGCCCGTTGCCAGCGTCTGCATCTCTCCGAGGCCTTTATATACTTTTTCAAGTTGTTCGTTGACGGTCTTGAAAGAATTTGCAACGCGTTCGTCAAGCGTTTTCTGCAATTTTTCGTTTACGGTGGTCTCTATCTGCGAAAGACGTTTGTTGTTGTCTTCCTGCATCGCGCCGAGCCGCGTTTCCATCGTCAAGCGTATCTCCGCCATGCGTTTATCCATGCCCGCAGACATCGTTTCGACCTGCTTTGCGAATGCGTCAAGCGAATTTTTCATCGTCTGAGCGTCTTTCATCGCTGTTTCGGTCTGTTGGCTCGAAAGAGTTCTTATCGCTTCCGAAACCGAAGTCTGAACAGCGGATATGCGTCCGTCCAAACCCGCTTTTGCTTCGTCAAGTTTTTTCAGCGTTTCTTTTTCGCTGTTTTCCGGCTTTTTTTTCGCTGCCGCGATTGCCGCAACAAGCGCCGCCGCCGAAAGTACGCAGGAAACGCAGAGAAGAATCGTTATCAACGTTTCGTTCATATCAGAGTATCTCCAATTTTGCGTAATTCGCCATCAGTTTCTTTTGTCCGACGGAGTCGAAAACTACCGTCAGCATGGTGTCCGAAGTCATTGCCAGAACATCTGTCACGGTGCCCTGTCCGAATATTTTGTGTTTGACTCTCATCCCTTTTTCGTATACGGATGTCGTTTCTTTTTTCGGAATGACCGTTTTTGTCATCGTGTTGCGCACAAACTCTTCTCTGTGACGAAGTATTCGTTCGCGCTGTTTTTCGAAACTCGATTTATGTTCGGGCATCTTTGTCTGTACAACGTCCGTTAACTCTTCCGGGATTTCCTGGAGAAAACGCGACGGTAAGCAGGCGTTTGTTCTGCCGTAAAGCATTCGTGTCCGCGCACCCGTTATGTAAAGTTTTCTCTTTGCGCGTGTCATCGCAACGTAGCAAAGTCTTCTTTCTTCCTCAACGCCGTCCTGTTCGTCCATGGATTGCGCCGACGGGAAGAGCCCCTCTTCAAAACCCGAAAGGAAGACCGTGTTGAATTCAAGCCCCTTTGCGCAATGAATGGTCATCAGCACGACCGCTTCGTCGTTTTCGTTCAGCGAGTCCACCGCGCTGATGAGCGCCTGCTCTTCAAGGAATGTCTGCAACGTCGCTTCATCCTGTGCCTGCTGTTCAAAAGTCACTATCGTGTTGTAAAACTCTTGCAGGTTGTCGCGTCTTGCTTTCGCCTCATTCATTTCAAGCGAACCTATCATTTCCATGTAACCCGTCTGTTTGAGCATGGTCAGATAGAGGTCCGAAACTTTCATCTCTTCCGAAGCCTCTTGAAGCGCTTTTATCATTGCGGCGAATGCTGCAAGTTTATCCGCCGACCTTGAAAGTTCGGGATGGTCTTTTGCGTTTTCGATAACGTCGAATATCTTTTTGTCTTTGGCTGACGCTATCTCGAAAACTTTTTCAACCGTAGTCAGACCTATGCCGCGTTTCGGCTCGTTTATCACTCTCGAAAGTCTTGTTCTGTCGTTCGGGTTGACAATGACGTTCATATATGCGAGAGTGTCCTGTATCTCTTTTCTTTTATAAAACGCAAGCCCGCCGTATACGCGGTAGGGAATCCCGTTGCCGCGAAGCGCAGATTCGATGGCGTTCGACTGCGAATGTGTTCTGTAAAGCACGCAGAAGTCGTTGTATTTTAAGTCGTGCGCCTGCATTTCCGTCAGAACGTTTCTTGCTATGTATGCGCCCTCGTCAAACTGCGTGGGCAGACACGCGTAAGTTATCTTTTCTCCGTCCGCGCCCGCCGTCCAAAGGTTCTTGCCTTTTCTGCGGCAGTTGTTTGCGATGACCTCATTTGCCGCCGAAAGAATTTTCTGCGTCGAACGGTAGTTTTGTTCAAGCCTTATAACTTCCGTTCCCTCAAACTGCTTTTCAAAATCGAGGATATTGTTTATATCCGCGCCCATAAAGCGGTATATGCTTTGGTCATCATCGCCCACCACGCAGATGTTTTTTCCGTCGCTGAGCAGGCACACAAGCTTGTATTGAAGCGGGTTCGTATCCTGATATTCGTCCACCAAAACATATTCAAAGCGCCCGCGTACTCTTTCTCTTATCTCGTCGTTCTCGGAAAGCAGTCTTACCGTTTCAAAAATCAGGTCATCAAAGTCAAAAGCGTTCGCTTCGCGAAGCCCTTGTCTGTATCTCGCATAAATCTCGGGTATTTTCGGGAACGCCGCATAGTCGCCGTACGCTATGTCTTTTTTCAACTGCTTGGGCGTTTGAAATCTCGTTTTTGCGCCCGAAATTGCTTTTCGAACAATTCTCGGCGGATATAACTCGGTTCTCAGATTAAGGCTTTTTATCGTTGCTTCTATAAGCCGCAGGGAATCCTGTTCATCGTATATCGTAAAGTTCCTTGCATACCCCAATCTGTCCGCATACATTCTCAAAAGTTTTACGCACGCGCTGTGAAATGTCATTGCCCATATTCCGTCTGTACTAACGCCGAAATTCTTTATGCGCGTCCGCATTTCCTGTGCGGCTTTGTTTGTGAATGTTATCGCAAGTATTCTGTCTGCGGGTATCGGGTCTGTCTGCATGAGTTCAAGATAATGTTCGTTCTGTCTGAACGCCTTGTTTTCCAGACATCTTTCGAGATACGCATAATCGTCGTCCGAAAGTTCGCTTGTGTCGGTTGCCGTATGTCCGTATTTTATCAGATAGCCTATCTTGTTGACGATTACGGTCGTCTTTCCGCTTCCCGCGCCCGCAAGAATAAGAAGCGGGTTTCCCGTAGCGAAAACCGCCTGTTTCTGCATTGGATTGAGATTTGAAAATTCGTCTTCGAGTATTTTTCTTTTTAGCTCCTGCGCGCTTTGTGCCATCTGAAATGCCTGTCCTTATCTTATAATTATCTATTATGTCATTATAGATTATTTTTATATAAATTTCAATAAATTTCACATTTTTTTCGGTTTGCTCCGCAAAAATCTCTTTGTCAGGCGGCATGGTCGGCAAATGTTTCGGGCTGCTGTGTTCACGGTTTCGGACGTTATATGTTCTGACTATGTTTTTTCCTCCTTTTTCCTCTTATTTACTAAATTCCAAATCGGAATTTTCAACATTCATACTTCCGCTTCGGAATTATACCATGTCCGTGCTATGGTATAATTTTTTTGTGATAATGTAATCTGTGTCGGTGGAACCGTTTGGAACTGCTGAGATTCGATCCCTTGTCCGATTTGACGGAAGAATCCTATCTTGACATTTCGGAGAGACAGAAAAAGAAGAGTGAATGTCCGTATCGGTCTCATTGACGCAACAAAGACAAGGAGACCGTGTATGAAAAAACGAACAAAAGTTTGCGGCAACGCAAACGTCGTCGGACGTCGGATTGAAGAACTCCGGTTGGAAAAGGGCATAAGGCAAAATACTTTTATCGCAAAATTACAGACGTCGGGGTTGGATATTAACCCGACAAGTTATTCAAAACTTGAAGGTCAGTTCCGTTCCGCCAGCGATGTGGAAATATATCATATCGCAAAAGAACTCGGCGTTCATGTGGAAACTCTTTTCAGTGATTATAACCCCGAAAGCAGATAGGTTTTACTGCCGCATCTTTTTGAATGCGGCGGCAAATTTTTTTGAAACAAAATGTGACGAGAAATTCGGAAACATATTGACATTTATTAATAAAAGGTATAAAATAGAATCGGAAACAAAAGGAAACTCTTGATTTATGAAAGGAAAAAGTTATGAAAAAAAACGCCAAAAGAATTATGTGCTTAATGTTTGCCGTTGTTTTTATGTTCGGAACGGCTTTTGTTGCTTCTGCGGAGGAAGAATATCTGACAAGTTTCAAAGTCAGCGGAACAAACAGCATGACACTGACATTCGGGACATCGTCGGGACAGACGATTTCCGTTGATTTGGGTGCAGTCCTTCTTATGCCGGATGAGGAAGAGGGGAACATTGCGGCTTTTATTTCAAACGACCCCGATTTCGGAACGGTTTACGTTTCGTATACCGTTCGCGTCAACTCCAAAAAACAAAACGTATACAAGTTTTATCTGGGTGAACTTGCAAGCAATGAAATAGTTGAGACCCCGTTTATCAAGGCTTGCGACATGGCATATCTGTATCTTTCGCTTTGGGTCAATTACGATGCGAAAGGTTCTGATTTTACAACCGTCGGATTTGACGGACTGATGACAAAGGCGAATGTGAATAATATTGTAGGATTTCTTATGCCGATCCTTTATCGCAATGATTCTTATGTTTCCGGTGATTTCATTTTTTCGCCCCCGTATTCAGAGTATGAATATTGGAAATTTGATGCTGTTTATAAAATTGTTTCACAGTATTTTACCATGACCCAGAAACAACTTAAAAAGTCTGTTCGGTATACCGAGGATTATGTGAAACCGGCAATGGAACTTTATCAACCGACTTTATCAAACAGAAATGTTTTAAGTTTGATGATTTCCGTTGAAAAGAGCGGTTCGCAGTGGATTTGCGACATGGGTTATTTTACATTGGACGGAGACCCCATAACGTTTACGCTCACAATGAATGAAAAGCTTCAAATGATAAAGAGCGTATCAGACAAAAGATTCAAGGCAGGGGACGTGAACGGCGACGGAGACATAGACATTTCGGATGCAATGCTTCTTTTCTATGCGGTTTCCAAAAAAGTCGATCTCACTCCCGATGAAAGGTCAAGGGCAATGTCGAATTGGGACGGAGCCATAGATATTGAGGATGCGATGGCGCTGTTTTATTACGTCGCAAAAAGAACGTCAAAATTCTTCACATTGGATTAAGCGAGTATAATAGCGAGCATAATTTAAAAAGAGCCGCGGATAAAATCCGCGGCTCTTCGTCCACTCTCTTGCATTTTTGATTCCGACAGGCTATATGTAATAGTCCGGCTCGGGGGCTTTTTTCATCAGGTCCGCAACGGTAATGCCGTCAAAAAATTCGTTTGTTATGCGATAAAACTCTTTCCACATCGGCAGAGTTCTGCATTCCGACGCTCTTTCGCATGGGGACGCGTCTTCTCCGAGACACGCAACCGGCGCCAGGTTTCCCTCCGTCAACCGCAGAATATCTCCCACCCGGTATTCGTCGGGTTCTCTGTTGAGTTTGTATCCGCCGCCTTTGCCGTGCATTCCGTCAACAAACTTGTTCTTTATCAGCACGGGCATTATTCTTTCAAGATATTTCAGCGAAATACCCTGCCTTTCGGCAACGTCTTTCATCGGAATATATCCGCTTCCGCGATGTTCCGCGAGGTCTGTCAAAACGCGAAGAGCATAGCGCCCTCTCGTTGATATCATCATTTCAAACGAACTCCTTGAATGTTTTTATTCCGCAAAAAGCGGGGTCGAGAGGTATCTGTCGCCCGTGTCGGGAAGAAGTACCACAATTGTCTTGCCCTCGTTCTCGGGACGTTTTGCTATCTCTATTGCCGCAAATGTCGCCGCGCCGGAGGAAATGCCCACAAGCACGCCCTCTTTTCTGCCTATCAGACGACCCGTTTCGAATGCCGCTTCATTTTCGACGGGGATTATCTCGTCGTAAACTTTCGTGTTCAAAACCTCGGGAACAAAGCCCGCGCCTATGCCCTGTATTTTGTGCGGCCCCGCAACGCCCGTGGAAAGTACCGCAGAGGTCTTCGGCTCAACCGCAACAACTTTGACGTTCGGATTCTTTTCTTTCAGGTATTCACCCACGCCCGTTATGGTTCCGCCCGTGCCTACGCCTGCGACGAAGAAATCAACTTTTCCGTCCGTGTCCTCATATATTTCGGGACCGGTGGTCGCCTTATGAACAGCGGGGTTTGCGGGGTTGACGAACTGACCCGGAATGAAACTGTTAGGGATTTCTTTTGCAAGTTCCTCCGCTTTTGCTATCGCGCCTTTCATGCCTTTATCTCCGGGAGAAAGCACAAGTTCCGCTCCGTATGCCTTCATCAGCTGACGTCTTTCAACGGACATCGTTTCGGGCATAACTATGATTATTTTGTATCCTCTTGCCGCCGCCACGCTTGCAAGACCTATGCCGGTATTGCCCGAGGTCGGTTCAATGATGACGGAACCTTTTTTCAGAAGCCCCTTTTGTTCCGCGTCATCTATCATCCCCTTTGCGATTCTGTCCTTGACGGAACCTGCAGGATTGAAATATTCGAGTTTTGCGAGAATTTTTGCTTTGAGTCCGTATTCTTTTTCTATATGTGTAAGTTCAAGCAGCGGGGTTTTACCTATAAGTTGATCCGCCGCGGTATAAATATCAGCCATGATGTTTTAACTCCTCTTTTCCTCTTATTTGACCGCCGCAAACGCCGTGTCAAGCGCTGCGATAAGGTCGTTGATGTTTTCTGTGCCTATCGAAAGTCTTATGGTGTTGGGTTTGATGCCCTGGTCGAGAAGTTCGTCTTCCGTCAACTGCGAATGGGTGGTTGACGCGGGGTGGATAACGAGGGATTTGACGTCCGCAACGTTTGCAAGCAGCGAGAATATCGGCAGATTGTCAATGAACTCCTGCGCTTCTTTTGCGCCGCCCTTGATTTCGAAAGTGAAGATTGAACCGCCGCCGTTCGGGAAATACTTTTTATAAAGTTCGTGTGTCGGCTCGGTGGGCAAAGAGGGGTGATGAACCGCCTCGACTTTCGGGTTGGAGGCAAGATACTCAACTATTTTAAGCGCGTTGGAAACGTGTCTTTCCACACGCAGGGAAAGCGTTTCAAGTCCTTGCAGGAACAGAAAAGCGTGGAACGGGGAAAGGGTCGCGCCCGTATCGCGGAGCAGAATTGCTCTTATATAAGTCGCAAACGCCGCAGGGCCTACAGCGTCAGCAAACGAAATTCCGTGATAACTCGGGTTCGCTTCGGATATCCACGGGTATCTGCCGGATTTCTTCCAGTCAAATGTGCCGCCGTCCACGATAACGCCGCCTATCGCCGTGCCGTGACCGCCGATGAATTTTGTTGCGGAATGAACAACGATGTCCGCGCCGTGTTCAATGGGTCTTATCAGATATGGGGTCGCAAAGGTGGAATCGACCACAAGCGGAAGTCCGTGTTTGTGCGCTATCGCCGCTATGCCCTCAATGTCGCATACGTCCGAGTTCGGGTTGCCGAGCGTTTCGATATAAAGCGCCTTTGTTTCGGGACGGATGGCTTTTTCGAAAGCGTCAAGGTCGTGCGGGTCTACAAAGTCGGCGGTGATGCCGGAAGAAAGGGGCAGCGTATGCGCAAGCAGGTTGTATGTGCCGCCGTATATATTTTTTGACGAAACGATATGTTCGCCGCTGCGCGCAAGGGCGAGAATGGTATAGTTAATTGCCGCCGCACCGGAAGCCGTTGCCAGTGCCGCAACACCGTTTTCAAGGGCTGCTATTCTTTTTTCAAAAACATCGTTTGTCGGGTTTGTAAGTCTGCCGTATATGTTGCCCGCATCACGAAGACCGAATCTGTCAGCCGCGTGCCGGCTGTTGCGGAAGACGAAAGATGAACTTGCGTATATGGGAACGGCTCTTGCATCGGTTGCCGAGTCGGGAAGTTCCTGACCGACGTGAAGTTGCTTTGTTTCAAAACTCCAATTTTTTGAATCTTTTACATTAACAGACATAATATTTTCTCCTATTCGACTTTATCTTGATTTTGTGTGTTGTGTGTATTATTATCGGTAACATCGACAGCACATTCGGTCAAGACTCAGCGTCACGCAGACAGGAACGGCGAAGTTCTTTTTGTCCGCATATTTTCCGTTTTTCATCTTCGCGCTTCCTTTCGTCGTTTTTTTTGTTTTTCCTACCAACCAAGTAGGTTGATGTGATTATACCATTTCTTTCCCGATTTGTCAATAGATTTTTCCGTAGTTTGCAAAAAGGTCAAAAATTTCTGTTCAAGGCTGTTTTTGCGTGTGTTTCCGTCAAAAATTCACAGGTTACTCTTTACTTTTTTATAATCGCGTGTTATAATATAACTATATAATGAAAAAGAATAAATATGAGAGGTTGAAACTTATGGCAAAAAAAATATTTGTCGTAGACGACGAAAAGAATATTCGCGACATCGTGCGTTCCTATCTTGAAAAAGAGGGATTTAACGTCTCTGTTTTCGAGAACGGCGAATCTGCGCTCGAAGAATATCTTCGTTCCGCTCCCGATATGCTTGTTATCGACATCATGATGCCCGGAATGAGCGGTCTGGAACTCTGCAATGAGATAAGAAAACACGCAAATACACCCATAATCATAGTTTCCGCCCGTGACGAGGAGATTGACAGAATTCTCGGCATCGAGATGGGTGCGGACGATTATATGATGAAACCGTTTTCGCCCAAAGAACTTGTTGCCCGCGTCAAGGCGGTTTTCAGAAGACTTGACGGCATGGGAGCAGACAAGACGGACGGCAACACGATAGGCTGCCGCGATCTTGTGATTTATCCCGCCGAGCGCCGCGTCGCAAAAGTTAAGGACGGCAAGGAGACCGATATTTCGTTCACCGCAATGGAATTTGATTTCCTCAACTTTATGATTTCGAACAAAAACCGTGTTTTCACCCGTGACCAACTGCTCAAAAACATTTGGGATTATCAGTATATCGGCGACACCAGAGCCGTTGACGACCTTGTAAAGAGAATCAGAAAGAAACTCGACGCAAGCGAGACGGATTTCTGCATAGACACGGTTTGGGGCTACGGTTATAAAGTGACCGACTATCCGGACAGAAACGATGGCTAAACGGAAACCGAGAGTCAGCATCCGCCGAAAAATGGCGTTTTCATACGTTATGCTCGTGCTTCTCGTGGCTCTCATATCCGTCGGCTTTATGCTTGTGTTTCTCGACGGATATGTTGTCAGCCGTGAGCGCGTGAGCCTTGAACGTGTGACCAAACAGGTCGGAGAAATGCGCTATCACAATCTTTCCGACCCGGACGGCGTTGATGTTGACGCTTTGACGGACATCGCTTCCGACCAAAACTATTCGGTCGTTATTTTAACTTCCGATTTGAAATACGTCAACAGCATAAATGCGGACTTCCTTATTTCTTTTAACGATTCGGAGGGCAAACTCGTAACTTCCGTCATCAAGGATAATCTTGGCGACGGAACGGCGGCGCTTGCCGAAAAAGGAAGAGTACGCTTTCTTGTTTGCAGCGTCGGTGTCAGCGACTATGTTCTCGGTCCGTATTATATCGTGCTTGCAACGCCGGTTTCGGACTTTGGCATCGGAAGTAACTTTTTCAGGTTTTATCTGCTTTCGATAATATTCGCTTCCGTATTCGCGTTGCTTTTGTCGGAAGTTCTTTCGGATAAAATGACTTCGGACATAAAGCGCCTGAAATACCGCGCGGAACTGCTCGCGGAACGCAAATTCGACGTTGACGTGCCGATACGTTCCAACGACGAAGTGGGCGAACTTGCGGAGTCCATCGACAAGATGGCGAACAGTATCAGGGAATACGACAACAATCAGAAGATATTCCTGCAAAACGCTTCGCATGAGCTTCGAACACCGCTGATGTCAATTCGAGGTTATGTCGAGGGCATAAAGGACGGCGTTTTCACCGATACGGATTATGCTTACGATATGATTTTGTCGGAAACGTCGAGACTTGAAAAACTTGTCAATGAGGTTATGTATCTTTCAAAGATAGAGACCGCGGACGGCATGATAAAACTTGTTCCGACCGATCTTGAAGACGTTATAAGCGAAACTGCGGAAAGGGTTCACGGCGTATTTGACAACAGCGAGATAAAACTGACCGTCGCGGATGTTCCCGAAATACATCTTCAAGCGGACTGCGACAACCTTTCGACCGCATTGACCAATATAATCACAAACTGTCTGCGTTATGCAAAAAGCGAGATACGGATAGATTTTATCGTTTCGGAAAAACTCATACTCCGCATTTCCGACGACGGAAATGGCATAAATGAAGCCGATCTTCCGTTTATCTTCAAACGTTTTTATAAAGGGAAAAAAGGTAAATACGGACTCGGACTTGCGATAGCGAAAGCCGTTGCCGAAGCCCATGACGGCTCCGTTTGCGCTTACAACAAGCAACAGCACCCCGAAATTTTCGGCGAGAACGTAAGCGGCGCGGTATTTGATATCGTTCTTCCGTATATTCCGTCAAATTGACGCAAACAGCCTTAAAAAGGATAAATAACGAATTTCATCTCCGCATAAACTATGTGCGGAGATGATTTTTTTGAGCAAAAAACCTTTCGTTTCCGCTCTTGTTTTCGTGTTTGCTCTTACGCTTCTGCCTTTTGTCTTTCTCGGCGGTTGCGGGCTTGACGATACGGGCGGAGGCAATCTTATATATCTTGAAAGCGACGGAGTTCTTTATTGCCCCGCGCCTTACGGCTGGGAAGTTTACGGCAGCGGCACCGAGGTCTCCGCAAAAGTCGGATACGGCAGAAAAGCCAAAAAGAAAAAATGTTCGGCGGTCGCTTACGGTGACGGGACGTTTCTTGTTTACGGCAGCGGGCAGAAAAAAACGCTTCTCTGCCGCTGTGACGGAGATTTGCCGTCGGCAAGCAATGCCAATGAAGAAAACGGGGTATTGCTTCGGCTGGGAGAGTCTGACATTCTTCTCAATGCGGAAGAAGCGGGAAATCTGCTTGAATGTATTTGCAGCGAACGTCTGACAGCTGACGCCGAAACGCTTTCCGATGTCGGTCTTGTATTTGCCGTTTTTCCTAACATCGGCGCGATGAAACTGCTCGGAACGGTTCGTTCCGTTCGGGGCGGTGGCTTTGTTCTGTGCGACGGAAACGGTCGGTCGTTTTTGCTGCCCGATGATTTTTCTGTTGACACCGCACAATAAATGTGGTATCATATAAGCAGAAAATCACGGAAAGGGGAGAGCGTCGTTGAAACCGAAATTTATTGCTTCAATGCTTTGTGCTGTCTCTCTGTTTTTGCTTTGCTCGTGTATTCATCTCCCGTCCGCAACCCCCGATACAACGGACTCACCCTCGAAAAAAATGCTTAATGCGTCTGTTTCGATAGGCGGAAAAGACTATCCGTCCGTTGACGGCAGGGGCTTTACGGAGAATTTTCCCACAGAGGATGTCCTTGACGAAGAAAAACGGGTCGTTAAAGGGATAGATTACGTCCTTTACAGCGGGCAGAAAAAACTTGTGTCCGGATACAGCGAATATGCTTATGATGAAAACGGACAAGTTGTAAACCGTAAAAAATACGATACGCTCGGCGCATTCATCGAGGAATGCAGATATACGCGGGATTCGGAGAGCGGAAAGCCGTCGGAAGTCTCCGTCTATGACGAAAACGGGATTTTGTCGGGAAAAACGACGTATACATATGAAAAGGTACTTTGTCTGACTGAAAAACCTTTTTACGATATGCTCGAAAAAGTTGTTTCCGAATACGACGCGGACGGCAATTTGCTCGGTTCGGTCGAATATGAGTATTTCGATGCCATACGCTCAATATATCCCAAAAAAGCGACTTACCGCGACGGCGACGGCGTTATAACAAAGGCTTTCGACTTTGACGAATCGGGAGATTACGAATACCTTTATATATACGAAAACGGCGAGATTGTCGAAACAAAGAAAATAGGCTGATTTAAGTTTTATATTCAAAAAAAACGGAGAAGACCGAAAAAAGTCTTCTCCGTAATTGTTTTGTTATCTCTTATTTTGCAGCCGCAACGATTATTCCGAAATCTGCGGATTTCAGAGATGCGCCGCCGATAAGACCGCCGTCAACGTTGACTTTTGAGAGCAGTTCGGCCGCATTTTTCGCGTTCATCGAACCGCCGTACTGAATGGTTACGGCTTCCGCCGTTTCAGCGTCGTAAAGGTCTGCAAGCGTTTTTCTTATAACGCCGTTGCCCGCATCCGCTTCGTCCGCCGTTGCGGTTCTGCCCGTGCCTATTGCCCAAACGGGTTCATAAGCAATAACTATCTTTTTCGCGTCTTCCGCACTTACACCGTCAAGCGCATATCTGGTTTGTGTCGTAAGAACTATGTCGGTTGCGCCGTTGTCTCTCTCTTCGAGTTTTTCGCCTACGCAAAGTATCGGTTTAAGACCCGCCGCAAGCGCCGCTTTGATTTTGAGATTTACGGTAACGTCGGTTTCGGCAAAATACTGTCTTCTTTCGCTGTGACCGATAACAACGTATTCAACGCCGAGGTCGCAAAGCATTGCGGCGCTTATTTCGCCCGTGTATGCTCCGCTCTCTTTCCAGTGCAGGTTTTCCGCACCGACATGAATATTTGTGCCCTTTGCGGCTTCAACCGCGTTTTGCAGGTCTACGAAAGGAACGCAGATAACAACTTCGCATTCCGCATCTTTTACAACGGGCGCAAGTTCTTTGACAAAAGCCGTCGTTTCGGACGGGGTCTTGTTCATTTTCCAGTTGCCCGCGATTATCGCTTTTCTTTTGGCTTTGTTCATTTTATGTTTCTCCTTATTATGAGAGGGGATGAACCGTTTCATCCCCTCTGAAAGAATAATGTTTAAGACTTATTTGTCAAGCAGGCACGCAATACCCGGAAGTTCCTTGCCTTCAAGGAATTCAAGCGATGCGCCGCCGCCGGTGGAAATGTGGGTCATCTTGTCCGCAAATCCGAGTTTCTCAACCGCCGCAGCAGAGTCGCCGCCGCCGATGATGGAAACCGCGCCGCTGTCGGCAACAGCCTGCGCAACCGCTTCCGTACCTGCCGCAAAACTCGGCCACTCGGAAACGCCCATGGGACCGTTCCAAACAACCGTACCCGCGCCGATGATGGACTTGGAGAAGAGTTCTCTTGTTACGGGACCGATGTCAAGACCCATCCAGCCTGCCGGAATGGAATCTGAATATATCGTCATGTGGATAGCGTCTTTGTCGTAAGCGCGTGCGATCTCGTTGTCAACGGGGATAAGGAAGTTAACGCCCTTTTCTTCCGCTTTTTTGAGAAGATCAAGCGCAAGGTCGAGCTTGTCGGATTCGCAAAGAGAAGTGCCGATATTGTTGCCAAGCGCTTTGAAGAATGTGTAAGCCATGCCGCCGCCGACGATGATGGTGTCCGCTTTTTCGAGCAGGTTCGTGATAACGCCTATCTTGTCGGAAACTTTCGCGCCGCCGAGAATGGCAACGAAAGGTCTCTTCGGGTCGGAAAGCGCGCCGCCCATAATGCGGATCTCTTTTTCGATAAGGTAACCGCAAACGGCGGGAAGATAGTGCGAAACGCCCTCTGTTGAAGCGTGCGCTCTGTGCGCCGTTCCGAATGCGTCGTTTACATATATTTCAGCCATGGACGCAAGTTCTTTCGCAAAATCGGGATCGTTCTTTTCTTCTTCTTTATGGAAACGAACGTTTTCAAGAAGAAGAACTTCTCCCTCTTTGAGAGCCGTGGCTTTCGCTTTCGCGTCTTCGCCGATAACGTCTTTTGCCAGCGTTACGTTTTTGCCGAGCAGTTCGGAAAGTTTTGCCGCAACAGGCGCGAGAGAATATTTCATATTGAACTCACCCTTGGGTCTGCCGAGGTGTGAGCAAAGGATAACTTTCGCATTGTGCGCAAGCAGGTATTTGATGGTGGGAAGCGCTTCAACTATTCTTTTCGGGTCGGTAATAACGTCGCCGTCAAGGGGAACGTTGAAATCGCATCTTACAAGGACTTTTTTGCCGTTAACGTCGATGTCCTCGACGCTTTTTTTGTTGTAGTTCATACAATTTCTCCCTTTACTGTTATATCATTATTTTTGACTCATTTGGTAGAAATAAACAATTTCAAGTGTTAATATTTTATACTATATTAAATCGGATTTCAATACACTTGCCAAAATTTTAACAATAAATTTTCTTTTCGCACCTATTTTTACTTGTTTTCCCCTTTGTTTAGGGGTTGCTTGCCGAAAAAAGTCGGGGCAAAAAGCCCCGACGCAAAAATCCGATTTATATTATTTGAGTTCTATGTATTTTTCTATGAGTTCCACGCAGTTGTCAATTCCGAATCTCGAAACGTCTATGCAGAGGTCGTAGTGCGACGCTTCGCCCCAACGGCGGTTTGTTCTGTATTCATAGTAATTGCTGCGTTTTTTATCTGTCTTTCGCAGAATATCCGCAACCTTTTTAGGTTCGCAGCCGTAAAGATTTATCGCTCTGTCTTTTCTGAATTCGTCGTTTGCGGTCAAAAAGACATTGACGGTGTCGGTTCTGTCTCTCAGAATGAAGTCCGCGCATCTGCCCACGATAACGCAGCTGCCTTTTTCGGCAAGTTCCTCGATAAGTCCCGCCTGTATCTGATAAACCTTGTCGTTTATGGGAAGTACGGTCTCTCCCCAATACGGAGAACCGCCGTCCATGCCGTAAGCACCGACAGCCAAACTGTAAAGAAGGCTGTTTGTCGGCTTTTCGTCAACGCTCTCAAAAACCTTTTCGGACATTCCGTGTTTTTTTGCGGCAAGGGTTATCAACTCTTTGTCGTAAAAGTCAACGCCGAGTTTTTCCGCAAGTCTTTTGCCTATTTCTCTTCCTCCGCTGCCGTACTGTCTGCCTATGGTAACGATGAATTTCTTGTTCATAAAAACACCTCCGAAAGGATTTTTCTCGTAACGGTCGGGCTTTTGCCATCTCCGTCTTCTGAAAATATTTTATCACATCATTTTGAGAATGTCAAGCGCGGACAAGACGTTTTTTTTCTGTTCAGTACCAATTTTTTTAAGAATGGATACTGCTGTTTCCTCTGATCTGCATTCCGTGAACCGCTGCGCACGGCACAATTCCAGTCGCAGTTCCGTTCTTGCTTCGCCGAGCGTCTGCGTGAGGTTTTGCACTTCCGTGTTTTTGCTTTGCGTGTCGGAAAGGCATTGTTCCTTTGGACAGCATTGTTTAGTCGTTTCGAAAATTTCTTCGCCGCAAACCGTCCAGATCAGCACTTGCTTTCCTCCTCCGCAATCATTTCGTCCAGTTTTTTCAACGCTTCTTTCAGTCCTCCCAAAGCGTCGATAAGCCCCGATTCCACGGCTTCCCGCCCTCCGAGAAGCGTTCCCACGTCCGTCATCAGCCCGCCCGTTGCGGTCATCAGTTTTCGGTATTCTTCGGCGGAAATTTTCGAGTTCTCCGAAACAAATCGGATTATGCGTTCCTGAATTCTGTCGAAATATGCAAAAGTCTGCGGCACTCCGACCACCATTCCGTTCAGCCGCACGGGGTGCACCGTCATTGTTGCGGACGGCGCGATAAACGAATATTTTGCCGAAACGGCAAGCGGAACGCCTATGCTGTGACCGCCGCCGAGCACGAGAGAGACCGTCGGCTTTGACATGGACGCTATCATCTCGCTTATCGCAAGCCCCGCTTCGACGTCGCCTCCGACCGTGTTCAGCAAAATCAGCAAACCTTTTATGTCGGGCGTTTCTTCTATTGCGACGAGCGCGGGAAGAACGTGTTCGTATTTGGTCGTCTTTGTCTGTGAGGAAAGCAGATAATGTCCCTCTATCTGACCTATAACGGTCAGACAATGTATTCTGTCGGCATTGACCGATCCGAATTCCCTGATTTCTTCTTTCTGCTGCGTTGCGATGTCGTTTTCGTTTTTGTCTGTCATAAAAAAATCCCTCCCCGCTCATTTTTTCCGAGCGGAGAGAAATTTATTCTTTTATAAATCTGTTCTGTTTTCTATTGAAGAATAAAATTGATGTATGCGGGGTTGTGGTCGCTGTAACGGAAACCCGTGTCAACCGTTTTGGACTCAATGACTATTATGTTTTTCGAAACGATAAAGCCGTCAAGCGTGACCGTGAAAGACGTTTCGGGTGAATAAGTTTCGCCCGCGTCTCTGCATGTTCTGAGCGGATCTGCCTGCGGTGCGACGAGTGTCATCGTGTCCGGAATGAGATCGTCGGGTATCTTCTGTGCCCAAGCGTGTTCCTGCGACAGTTTTTCTCCGGGCAGATTTTTGTTGAAATCTCCTCCTGCAATGCAGTAATTGCCGTTCGCATATTCGTTTTCCATATCGGCAAGCAGTATTTTCAACTGCTCGTTCGCCACCGTGCCGTCCTTTGTGTATGCGGAAAGATGAAGCGTATAAACCACAAGTTCTTTCCCGTTTTCGGTCGGTATACGGCTGACGGAATAGCAGCGGTCGAGATCAAGAAGCTTTCTGACGCCCGATTCTATCGGCAGACTGCGCCGAACGGAAGACGTTATACCGTATTTTGAAAATGTCAGAAGTCCGCTTTTGTTCGCTCCGTGCGGTGATGTCAACGGCCAGAAAAGGTAAGGACTGTCATAATTCTGCGCAAAAACACGACAGTAACCGTCTCCCAGAACATCGGACGCAATTTGACGCTGGTCTGTATTGCGGCTTCTTGTACTGTCGAAATCGACCTCTTCGAACAGATATATGTCAGCCCCGAGTTTTTTCACGGCTTCAACCGCATTTTTGATATTGCTTTCCGCTGATTCCTCCGTTCTGCAACGACTTTCGTCGCCGCCGTCCATGAAAAACGAGAAATCGTCGCTGTAAGCCCCGAAACCGAGATTGTACGTTACCGCCGTAAGTGTTCTGCAAACGGGAAGTGCGCTTTCCTGCGCTTTTCCCTCGACTTCCAGCGTGATATTGTCTTCCGCGCGGTGGTACGAAGCAAAAACATAAACGACGTACCCAGCGATAACGAGGATGAGTATTATCAGCACTATCAGTAATATTTTAAGTATTCTTTTCAGCATTTTGTTTCTCCCGATTATTCCTTCAGAATTTTTCGGCAAGTACTTCGCAGCACTCCCGTATTTGGCTGTAAACTTCATCGAAAGCCCCCGAATACCACGGGTCCTCGATTTCTCCCGATCTCTCCGCGGCGGAGGTCAGTAATATGATTTTGCCGTCCGGGTCAGACCCGAATATGCGAAGCGCGTTTGCGGCATTGCGTCCGTCCATGCAAACAAAAAGGTCGTATTTTGAGTAATCGCCTTTTTTCAAACGCACGGCGCGTTTTCCGCCGCAGTTTATCCCATGCTTTTCAAGCACTCTGCGTGCCGGCGGATAAACGGAGTTGCCGAGTTCTTCGGCGCTTGTCGCACTTGAAGCAACGGTTACGATACCGTCTTTTCCTTTTCTTTTTAATATATCTTTCATCACGAACTCTGCCGTGGGAGAACGGCATATATTGCCGTGACAGACAAACATAACAGCTTTCATTTTATTCCTCCGATGCCTATTGTAGCATCTTTTGCGGAAAAAAGCAAGTGCTTTCAAAAAAGAGAGGGTCTGCAAAAAAACTCAAGTTTTTTTACAGACCCTATGGGGATAGGAAAAAAGGTTCAGAATGGGTGAATCGAATCCTTGGCTGATGATATTCGAACTCTCATCGGTTTTAACGGGCGGATTTTCGCCCTGACTTTCGCAAAAGCCTTGTAAATACGTTGAGTATTCACTGCGGCTTCTTTGTCGTTATGACAAAAATCCGCTCCGTGAAAACTGCTCGCACCCGCCACAGAGAAATTTTCGAGGGATTTTTTCTTTTTGAGACGCAGGCGGGCTGACGCCCGCCAAAACGAAAAGAGAGAAAATAACCGAAAATAGCCTGTGTCGGGCGATAAGAGTCCGGAAATCATCAGCCTTGGCGTACATAGGTACGTCGAGAGGTGAGATTCGCCCGTAGCAAAAAAGGCGTATTAAAA
>URFZ01000009.1 GCA_900547165.1 uncultured Eubacteriales bacterium | reverse complement strand
CCAACGGTTTAACCTCTTTTGAACCACGCGACTATCGCGTGGTTTTCGATTACAAGAAAAGCGCGTTCCGAAATCGGAACGCGGGGATAAAAATATCCCCGAAAACCGAGGTTTTCGGGGAATTTCTTTTGTTTTTCGACTCAACCGTTGTTTTCGGTCTCGTTCGATGCGGATTCTTTCTTTTCTTCGGTATGTTCTTTATCCTCTTCCTGTGCCCACTTTTCAGCGGCTTCTATGCCCTTTGAAGCGGAGCGGATAAGGGTTTTGCCGAGGTTTTTGAAAGCATGGCCAAGATCTTTGCCTGTTTCTTTCCAATCGTCTTTAAGTGCCATAATTCAAACTCCTTCCGTAATTTCTTACACATACGCAAATATCTGAAAGTAATTTTCCCGAAAGAATATTTCGGATAAAAACGCCGTAAAACTTATCTCTTGGAGAACTGGGGCGCTTTTCTTGCGGCTTTGAGACCGTATTTCTTTCTTTCCTTCATTCTCGGGTCTCTCGTAAGAAGTCCCGCCTTCTTCAAGGTCGGGCGCATATCTGCATCAAGTTTGATAAGCGCTCTGGAAAGACCGTGTCTGATAGCGCCTGCCTGACCGGAAACGCCGCCGCCAACAACTGTGGCAACGATGTCATACTTGCCGAGAGTGTCGGTAAGCATCATCGGCTGACGAACGATGAGTTTGAGAGTTTCAAGACCGAAGTAATCGTCAATATCTCTGCCGTTGATGGTGATCTTGCCGGTTCCCTCGTAAACTCTTACGCGAGCAACGGACTTCTTTCTTCTGCCTGTTCCGTAAAAATAGGGCTTTTTAGATTCGTACATTCTTCCGTTCCTCCTTAGTCAATGTTCCAAACTTCGGGTTGCTGAGCGGCGTGCGGATGAGCCTCGCCCTTGTAGATGCGAAGTCTTCTGAGCGCGTTTCTTCCGAGAACGTTGTTCGGAAGCATGCCTTTAACGGCAAGTTCGTAAGCAAACTCGGGGTTCTTGTTCATAAGAGTGGAGTATTTAACCTCTTTGAGGTGACCTACCCAACCGGTGTGATGTCTGTAATATTTCTTTTCGAGTTTGTTACCGGTGAGAATCGCTTTGTCTGCGTTGATAACGATAACAAAATCTCCGCAATCGGCGTGCGGGGTGTATGTCGCCTTGTGCTTACCTCTGAGAAGAGTTGCCGCAACGGTTGCGGTTCTGCCCATCGGCTTGTTAGCGGCGTCGATAACATACCATTTGCGCTCGATGTTGGACGCGTTAGCCATAAATGTAGCCATTTGAGTTTCCTCCATATAAGATAAATTATAAAAAACAACATTTTTTCCGCGGTCTCTCAACCGCGCTCAAATATTCTACCACAAAACCGAGGACTTGTCAATACCCGATCTTGATTTATTTTAATTCTCCGAAACAATGCTTCGATTTTCGCCGTTTTTCTTCGGTTTGCTTCGATTTACTCGTTTTCGATTTTATTTTTTTACAATTTGTTTGGATTTCGGAAGTGCAAAAATGCGTTAAAAACAGCATTTGCAAACGGTTTTTCAATGAAGTGTTTTAACTTTACTTCCGTTTTAATCAAAACATAATCTGCTTGTAACGGATTATTCATATTATTTATTATACATAATACTTGAAAAAACAGGAAATCCGTGGTATAATAGGAAAGAACGGAAATATTCAACCACGTTGACAACGGAGGAATGTAAATGTCCGAAAAAGACAGGCTTGACAGAAGCAAACCGAAAAGGAAAAGACGTGTAACGTCCAAGGACATCGCACGGATGGAACAAAAATACGGAATGCCGATGTACAAAAAGAACCCGGACAAATATGCGAAGAAGAAACCTCTTCCCGTCCGCATACTTTTGGGCTTTTTGAGCGTTGTTGCCCATGTAGGGCTGATCTGCGCGGTCGTCGGTATCATAATTTTCGGTATTGCGGTCACATTTATATACGCATACACGGAACCCGAACTGCTTGAAAAATTCGAAGACAGGGATATAAACCAGTCTTCCGTCATATATGCGCTTGACGAAAACGGCGAATACGTCGAATATCAAAAACTGTATTCATCCGAGCACAGAACATGGGTCGGTTCGGACGAAATATGCGAAAACATAAAAAATGCGATAGTTGCGATAGAAGACAAGCGTTTTTACGTTCACATGGGCGTTGACCCCATAAGAACGACAAAGGCGGTCATAGGATATTCCGCTGCGAAGTTGACGCACACAAGCACATCGGGGCTTGACGGCGGTTCGACGATAACGCAGCAGTTGATAAAGAACGTTACGGGAGACAACGAAAACTCCCCGACGAGAAAAGTCAAGGAAATGCTCCGGGCGCTTTATCTCGAACGCAATTATTCAAAAGAGCAGATACTTGAATTTTATCTTAACACGGTCTACTTCGGAAATAACCAATACGGCGTTCAGACAGCGTCTCAGTATTATTTCGGCAAAAATGCCTCAGACCTTTCCGTTGTCGAAGCCGCGTCGCTTATAAGCATTACGAACGCGCCGAGTTATTACGATCCGTACACGAAGCCCGAAAACAATCTCGAAAGAAGAAACCTGACGCTTCATTATATGTTCGAGCAGGATATGATAACGGAGCGCGAATATAACGAATACAAAACAGCAAAGCTCGTCCTGCGCGACAGGTCGCTGAAAACCGACGACAAGGACAGAGAAAGCTGGTCTTACGCGACGGATACGATTTTTGAAGAAGTCGTTTCGGATCTGATGTCGAAGAACAATTATTCGAGAAGCGAAGCCGTCAGCAAAATGTATACTGGCGGATTGAAGATATATTCGACAATTCAGACCGATGTTCAGGGAATAATGGAAGATTATCTTTCAAATCCCGATAATCTCGGCAGCGAAAGATATTACAACAAAGAAAAAGACGAATACGAATATCCCGAAGTCGCCATGGTGGTCATGAATCCGTCGAACGGAGACATAATCGGTATAATCGGCGGCAGAGGAGAAAAAACGGGCAAACTCAGTTACAACCGTGCAACGCAGGCTGTGCGTCAGCCGGGCTCTTCATTGAAACCCCTGACCGTTTACGGCAAAGCGTTTGAAGAAAACCTCGTGACGCTCGGAACTATAATAGAGGACTCCCCCGTCATGAAATACGACGGAAGCGATTGGCCCGCAAACGCGGACGGAAAATACCACGGAGACATGAGCATTTACAAAGCGCTCACAAACTCCTACAACCCGCCCGCAGTAAGAGTGTTAAGACTGCAACAGGACGATGACGGAACGTTTTCGACTGTGTTGAACTTTGCCAGAGACACGCTGAAACTGTCAAGCCTTCAAGACGACGACAAAAACGGACTTGCGCCCCTTTCACTCGGTGCTTTGAGCAAAGGTGTCACCGTTCTTGAAATGACAAGAGCGTTCTCCGTATATGCGAACAAAGGCACGTTTACCGACTCACGTTCTTATACAAGAGTTGAATCGTACAGCGGAAAAACCGTCCTGCAAAAAGACGTTTCCAAGCAATCCGTATATTCCGAGCAAACAGCATACCTGATGACATACACCCTTGAAAACGTTGTTGCGGAAACTTATTTCGGAAGAGCCGCAAAAGTTTACGGAGTTGAAACGGCAGGTAAAACGGGAACGACTTCATTCTACAACGACCGTTGGTTCATCGGATACACGCCGTATTACCTTGCGGGTATCTGGTGGGGTTACGACTACAACCATTCGGTATCTTCGAGCCGCGCGATGCAGACGGAGATCTGGGGTGCGGTCATGACAAAAATACACCAGGCAAAAGGCATAACTTCAGGCAAGTTCGAACAGCCCGCAGGTCTTGTCTGGGAGTCGTACTGCACGATCACAGGTATGCTCCCCGGCGCACAATGCGCAGGTCACACGGCGTTCACGTTCTACAAAGAGGGAACTCAACCCACAAAGATATGCGACGGTCATGGCGGAAGCGTAGACCCGTCTCCCGATCCGAATCCGGACGCAACGACAACGGAGCCGAGTTCGAACCCGAATCAGTCCGAAACCACGACTGATCCGTCACAGCAACCTAACCCTCCCGAACCCGATCCCGAAGGATAAAAAAGCCGTTTCAAAACGGCGGGAGGCATTTTGATGAAAACAAAAAATACGGGACACGGACTGTTCCTGTCCCTGCTGATAAATCTTGTTCTGAACTTGACATGGCTTTTGCCTGCGGCAATACTGCTTGTTCTCCACTTCTGGATAAAACTGTCGTATTGGTGGGCGGTGGGCGCTGTCGGAATATGGCTGTTCGGAATACTTTTCTGGACGCTTTTCCTATCCTTTTCCGCAAGAGCGGGTTCGGAACGGGACAAGCCTAAAGTAAATAAAAATCCGTATTCGGCAAAAGCGATATTCGGCAAAGCGATAGACCCGTTTTATCCGAAAAACGCACAAACTGTGCACGGTCACAACGGAGCAAACAAAACAAGCGATAAATAAAAAAACTTTATTTAATATAAGGAGTGCATTTTCCATGACACTGATGCAAAAAGAGATCTTTGAGCAGCCGCGTGCGCTCAAAGAATGCTACGATTATAATAAGGAGACGCTCGAAAAACTCGTTGCGCAGTTGAAAGCATCGAACGTCAACAATGTTATCATCGCCGCAAGAGGAACTTCCGACCATGCAGGTATCTATTTCAAGTATCTGCTTGAATCCAAAGCGGGCATTCCCGTTGGACTTTCGGCTTGCTCTACCGCTACCCTTTACGGCGGAAAAATCAATTACAAAGGTATGCTCGTTATCGGTATTTCCCAATCCGGTGCGGCGGCTGACGTAAACGAAGTTATCAAACAGGCAAAAGAAAGCGGCGCTGTTACGGTAACCGTAACGAACACGCTCGGTTCTCTGCTTGCGGATGCGGCTGACTATCACCTCTACTGCGATGCGGGCGAAGAGAAGAGCGTTGCCGCAACAAAAACTTTCGGAACACAGCTTTACATACTTGCAAATCTCGCTTGCATGTGGGCGGGCGACGAAGACGGTCTTAAAGCGCTTCAAACCGTTCCCGCATACGTTGAACAGGTTCTTGCAAAGAACGACGAGATAGCGGAACTCACCAAGAGATACAGATTTATGAACGAGTGCTTCATTCTTTCGAGAGGTATCAACTATCCCCTTGCACTTGAGGGCACTTTGAAGATTCAGGAAACGAACTATGTTCGTGCAAAGGGTTATCCCATTTCCGACTTCCACCACGGTCCTTTCGCAATGGTTGACGACGGCATGCCCGTATTTATGTATATGCCCGGCGGCCCCGTTAAGGAAGACGCTAAAAAGATGATTGAAAAACTTCACGGTGCGGGCGCAGACCTGCTCATGGTATCTGACGACGACGAACTTCTCGCAGAGGGAACCGTCAGCTTCAAGATTCCCGATTCGAAAGGCAACGATATGATAGCGGCATTCGGCTTTGCGACGTTTGCGCAGCTTTTTGCATCGAATCTGACGAACGTTAAGGGCAGAAATCCCGACGCTCCGCGAGGACTCAAAAAAGTAACCGTCACGAAGTAATTTCAGAAAAGAGAGTATAATTCAAATGGTAAAGGCAGTTTTAGACAAGCAGTTTCAGCCCATGGCTCTCGTTGTTCGCGATTTTCTTGCTGCGGCGGAAAAAGAAGGCGCGCAGGACATAGCGATCAGCGTGGAGAGAGATAACGGTCATATTTCGACCTTTAAGACAAAGATTTTCAAAGACGGAACGGGTCACGACGACGAGAACTTCAAGTTCATCGAAAGACTGACCAAATCCCTGCTTTGGGTCAGAGGCGGTTGGAAGATAGTTATCGGCGGCTCGAAGATTGTCGGAGAAAAGATTAAAGAGGCGTATACGAAGAACGGTCTGCGCGCGTTTGACGTTGACTTTATGAGCACGGTTTATGAGCGTCCGTTCTGCGTTGAAGTCGTTGATTTTGACAAAGTTCCCGAAACGCACGAAAACTCCGAGCCCGTAGGCAGACATCTTGACGGCTGCCGTATCGGTTTCGATGCGGGCGGCTCGGACAGAAAGGTCAGCGCGGTCATAGACGGCGAACCCGTTTATTCGGAAGAGGTGGTTTGGTTTCCGAAGACAAATTCCGACCCGAACTATCACTATCAGGGCATTCTTGACGCAATGAAGACCGCAGCATCCCATATGCCGCGAGTTGACGCAATCGGCGTAAGTTCTGCGGGAGTATACGTTGACAACCGCATAATGGTGGCTTCCCTCTTTCTCAAAGTTCCGAAAGAGGACTTTGATAAGAAAGTCAAGAATATGTACATCGACGTTGCAAAAGAAATTGGCGATGTTCCCGTAGTTGTTGCAAACGACGGTGACGTTACCGCTCTTGCGGGTGCGATGAACCTTGACGACAACGGCGTTCTCGGCATAGCGATGGGCACAAGCGAAGCTGGCGGATATGTTGACCTTAACGGCAACATCACAGGCTGGCTCAACGAACTTGCGTTCGTTCCCGCAGACTATTGTGAAAACGCTATGGTTGACGAATGGTCGGGCGATTACGGCTGCGGCGTTAAATACTTCTCTCAGGACGCTGTTATCAAACTCGCTCCCGCGGCAGGTATCGAACTTGACCCGACGCTGTCCCCTGCGGAAAAACTCAAAGTCGTTCAGAAACTCCATGCGGAGGGCGACAAGAGAGCGGCGCAGATTTACGAGACCATCGGCGTATATTTCGGTTATGCGATAGCATACTATTCGTTATTCTACGATATAAAACACGTTCTTATTCTCGGAAGAGTTACTTCCGGTGAGGGCGGAAACATTATTCTTGACAAGGCGAACGAGGTACTTGACACGGACTTCCCCGAACTTGCGAAAACGTTGAAGCTCCACATTCCCGACGAATCGTCCAGACGTGTAGGACAATCCGTTGCGGCGGCAAGTCTTCCGAAACTTCACTAAACGACAATCACGGACGACGGCAAAGAAAATCATTTCGGCGCAGTCTCCCGCGAGAGGAGGAAAAATAATGATAGACAAGGATATGCTTATAGGCGAAGTTCTTGACGCTCATCCCGAAACGGCACAGACGTTTATGGCGTTCGGTATGCACTGTCTCGGCTGTCCCTCTGCAAGAGGTGAGAGCATTGAGTGTGCAAGCGAAGTTCACGGCATTGACGCCGACGAACTCGTTGAAGCGCTCAACAAAGTTGTAGGCTAAAAGAAAAAACGGCGGGCAGAAAGCGTCTGTCCGCCGTTATTTTAATAATCGGTATTTAGGCTGAGCGTTTTCAGCCATGAGAGTTACTTTGTTATGAAATTAAAGCCCATTGCACATATAAAAACGGATTTTCCCGAAAAATTCGGCATTCCCAGACAAAGCGGAAGAGTTCCAGAATTAAAGGGAAAAATCATATTTGAAAAAGAGTTCAGAGATCCCGACTTCACACGCGGGATAGAGGAATTTTCTCATCTGTGGCTTATCTGGGAATTTTCCGACAGCGAAAAAGATAAGGTCAGTCCGACCGTCAGACCTCCGAGGCTCGGCGGCAATGTCCGCGTCGGTGTTTTTGCGACGCGTTCACCGTTTAGACCGAATCCTATCGGGCTTTCCTGCGTAAAACTCGAAAAAATCGAAGAAGATGAAAAACTCGGCAGGATTTTGACCGTCGGCGGCATTGACATGAAAGACGGAACGCCGATTTACGATATAAAGCCGTACATACCTCATGCTGACACAGTACCCGACGCAAACGGCGGTTTTTCGGACAGGGCGAGAGATTACAGGCTTGACGTGGAAATCTCTGACGAAATAAAAAGGGACATTGACGAAGAAACTCTTTCGGAAATCAAAGGAATTATTGCGGAAGACCCGCGTCCGTCATATCAAAACGACGAAACAAGAATTTACAGGTTTACGTTTGCGGGACGTGAGATAAGTTTTCGGGTCAAGGACAGAACCGCGACGGTAACCGAAATTTTGGATTAAAAATACTCTTCATTATCTCCTGTTCCGTAAGAGACAAGCATTTGCATATATTCAAAAAAAATAAAAGAAAGAGCCGCCTTTTGCGGCAACACAGTTATGAAACCGATATTGACACCGAGACTGCAATGTATTGCGGATATGATAGAAAACCGTGAAACGGTTGCCGACATAGGAACGGATCACGCATATCTGCCCATATTTCTTATATCGGAAAACAAATGCAAAAAATGTATCGCCGCAGACGTGGCAACGGGACCGTTGAGCCGAGCGGAGAAATACATAGAAAAGCATCTCGGGAAAACGGACAGGATAGAGACTGTTTTGAGCGACGGTCTGAAAAACATAAACGAGAACTGCGACGTAATAACGGTTGCAGGTATGGGCGGCGAAACAATAGCACAGATTTTGGAGGCAAATCCCCTGCCCGTCGGACAAGCCGTGATACTGCAGCCGATGTCAAAGGCGGAGGAATTGAGAAAATTCCTGTACAATAACAATTTTTTTATTGAGGACGAAGTTGCGGTAAGCGAAGACAGACGTATTTACAGCGTTATCAGAGCGGTAAAGTCGGAGCAAATACAGCCGACGGAAGCCGTTGAAATATACATTTCCGCTCCCCTGCTTGCAAAAAAGGATTCGGATGCGGTAAAATACAAAGAAAAGGTTCTGCAAGCGGTCAAAAAGAGGTTGAACGGACTTGAAAAAGCAGAGAACAAAGACGAAGAGTCCATAGCGGAACAAAGAAAAATATGCGAGAGGTTGGAAAAAGAGATATGAAAGCAAGAGAAATATACAAGGCGATAGATGAGATCGCGCCGTTTGAAGTTCACGCATCATACGATAATCCCGGATTTCTTGTCGGCGACGAAAATGCCGATATAAACTTTGCTCTTGTCAGCCTTGACATCACCCCCGAAGTCATAAACGAAGCAAAAGCGATAGGCGCGCAGATGATAATTTCCCATCACCCCGTTATTTTCAGACCGCTGAAAAACATTCACCCGGAAAATCCCGTTTACGGACTGATGAAAAACGGGCTTTGTGCGATTTGCGCTCACACAAACCTTGACTGCGCAAACGGCGGTGTAAACGATCTGCTTATACGGCTTGTCGGCGTCGAAGGCGATATTGAAATATTGTATGACGGAGAGGGACTTCCGATAGGCAGAATGGGAACGCTTCCGAGGGCAACGGACATACACAATTATGCGATTAAAGTAAAACACGCGCTGACGGCGAACTGCGTCAGATACGCGGACGCGGAAAAAGCGGTCAAAAAAGTTGCTGTTATCGGCGGCGCGGGCGCGGACGACATTGAAAACGCGCTCAAAGCGGGCGCGGATACATTCGTGACGGGAGATGTGAAATACCATCATTTCCTCGACGCGAAAAATATCGGGATAAACCTTATCGACGCGGGACATTTTGCTACGGAAAATCCCGTTGTACAGGCTCTTCGGGACAAACTCTCGGAAAGACTTCCCGAGGTTAGATTTGAAGTTTCATCGGTTCACACGGACAGCATTTTAACGGTGTAATATGGCATTTGACGGAATTATGCTCCGCAGCATTTGTGCGGAATTGAACGAAAAACTCGCGGGCGGCAAGGTTGACAAGATTACCCAACCCGAACGCGACGAAATAAATATTAGATTCAGAGCGTTTGATAAGACAAACAAATGCAACGTCAACAGAACGCTTTTGCTCTCTTCCAACCCATCACAGGCGCGAATACACCTGACGCAGACGAAAAAAGAGAACCCGCCTGTCGCGCCGAATTTCTGTATGCTTCTGCGCAAAAGGCTGACGGGCGCGAAGTTTATCGGAGCGTCGCAGCCGGGGCTTGAAAGAGTGCTTCATCTTGATTTTGAATGCAGCACGGAGCTTTACGAAACCGTGACCAACCGCCTCACAATAGAAATCATGGGGCGTTGCAGCAATATAGTTTTTACGGACGAGAACGGCAAAATTTACGATGCGGTTCATCAGGTGGATTTTTCGTCATCGGAGAAAAGACAGATTCTCCCGGGGCTGACTTATACGCTTCCGCCGTCACAGGACAAAGGAGACCTTCTGTCGGCAGACATCAAAAGCACGCTTGAACGGGAACGTGCGGGGCGCATAGACAAGCGTATATGCGAAAAATTTCTCGGTGTCGCTCCCCTGCTCGGACGCGAAGCGGCTTTCAGTTGCAAGGGCGCTACGGATGCGGATATTGCGTCACTTTCGGACGGAGAATTCGAAAAACTCGCAGACTTTTTGCTCGAATTGCGAAGCAATATTGAAAACGAGCGGTTTTCACCCGTTTTTCTTTACTCCGACAAGCCGCTTGAATACTATTGCTTTGACATAGAACAATATGGTTCTGCGGCAAAAAAGATATCCGAAATAAGCGCGTCCGAAGCCGTGGAAAGATACTTTTCCGTAAAAGCGGCGGCGGAACATATCAAACGGTCGTCCTCGGACATGACAAAACTCATAGCGACGGTCATTTCCCGTTTGAGCCGCAAGGTCGAAGCGCAGAGAGGCGAATTGAAAGAATGCGAAAAAGCAGACATATTCAAGCGTTACGGTGATATTATAACGTCGAATATGTATCTGCTGAAAGGCGGAGAAAAAACGGCTCGTCTTGTGGATTATTATGCGGAAGAGCCGACGGAATGTACCGTGGAACTCGATCCGAGACTTTCCCCCACCGCAAACGCGCAGAAATACTATAAACTTTACAAAAAAGCGCAAACAGCGAAAAAAATGCTGGCGGAGCAGATTCCCGAAGCGCTTTCGGAGATCGAATACCTCGAATCCGTTCGCAGTTCGGTGGAAAATGCCGATTCCGTTGCGGAACTCGGACAGATACGCAGAGAATTGTCCGAACAGGGCTATGTAAAACAGCGCGGAAAACAAAAAACTCAAAGACAGAAAAAGCCCGAGACCTGCAAGCCGTCCGAATACAAGTCCACCGACGGCTTCACAATTCTTGTAGGCAAAAACAATCTCCAAAACGACGCTTTGACGCTGAAAATTGCAGACAAGCACGATATTTGGTTCCATATCAAAAACTATGCGGGAAGCCATGTAGTTGTGGTGACGGACGGAAAGACGCCGCCCGATTCAACGCTTGAAGAAGCAGCCGTGCTTGCTGCGACATTCAGTTCCGCAGATGCGGGCGCAAAGGTCGAAGTCGATTATACGGAAGTCAAAAACGTTAAAAAGCCGAGCGGCGCGCGCCCCGGAAAAGTTATATACGTCAACTACACAACTGCGGTCGTAACCGCAAAGGAAAAGCCGAGAGAATAAAAATGAAGACAACTGTAAAACATTTCAACGAACTTACCCCCGAAGAACTTTACGGTATACTGCAACTCCGAGAACGTGTTTTCACGTTTGAGCAGAGATGTTCCGAACCCGACCTTGACGGATTTGATAAGGTTGCATATCACATTTTTCTGACCGACGAAAACGGCACGGAAGCGTGTCTGCGAATGTTGCCGAAAGGCGTTTTGCACGATGAAGTTTCTTTCGGACGCATAGTTGCGGCAAAACGCAGACAAGGACTCGGGGCGGCGGTGGTAAAAGCCGCGCTGCAAGCCGCAAAAGACGTCTTTGACGCCGACACGGTGGAAATAAGCGCGCAGGCGCACGCCCGTAAATTTTATGAAATCATGGGATTTGTCACAGAAGGCAATGTCTACGAAGAAGCGGGAATTGAACATATAAAAATGTTCAGGACACTGAAAAATGATTGAATTAAAAAAAATCACACAAGATTTGATAAGAGAGTATTTCAAAGACTTTGAGAGCGATTCCGATATTTATATGGATATGTCAAAGTTTTCCGAATACCGTTATGATGAAGAAAAAGTGAATGCATACTTTGAAAGGATATCTGCGGATACCACACGCAAAGCATTCATCATCACAGAAGCAGGACGCCCTATCGGAGAAATATGCATTAAGCATATAAATACAGCAGAAAAGCGCGGAGAATTGTCTGTTCACCTGCAAAACGACCGCTGTAAAAACAAAGGTTACGGAACTCTTGCGGAAAGACTTATGTTACAATATGCGTTCGGAGACCTCGGACTTGAAACAGTCTTCGCAGATGCTGTTTTGAAAAACAAACGAAGCCAACACGTTCTTGAAAAAGTCGGATTTGAATTCATAAAAGAAGAGGGCATTTTCCGATATTACAAAATATCAAAAGAAAGATTTGAGATGCTCGAAAGTCTTCGCAACATTGATATTCGGGTAAAAACGAATCGCCTTACGATAAGAAAAACCGCCGCAGACGATTGGCGCGACATTCGCGAAATATGGATTGACTTTTCAAAATCTCCGTACGCGCAATACGATATACCGCACTCAACGAACGAAGAAGATGTCAAACAAAGAATAGCGCGGTGGGCGCAGGCAAACAACAACGTCGAACATCAGTTTTTTTCAATACTTCTCGGTGAAAAAGTTATCGGTTATGCGGCGTTCAACGCTCGTGAAAACGGATATGAAATAGGATACGCTTTCAACTCCGCGTATCACGGCAATGGGTACGCAAAAGAAAGCCTTTCTGCCTTAATCAAGCAGTTCAAAGAACACGGTGTACGAACGTTTTTTGCGGGAACGGCAATAAACAACACGCCGTCCGTTCACCTGTTGTCCGCGCTCGGCTTCAAAAATGTCGGCACGGAAAAAGTGTCGTTTTATAAGGACGAAAACGGAGAGCCGATATTTTTCGACGGCGGAATTTTTGAACTGAAATTCTGAACAGAGATTTTTTACAAATAAGCGCAAAACCCCGCCGCTCGTTTTGAGCGACGGGGGATTTTCTTATATATAAGCTGAAAAATACGCAGCCTACCCTTTTTAATTACTTATTCGGGAAAATTACGACCTTGATACCCTCTGCACGGTCGGCAACTCCGAACGCTTCTTTCCAATCATCCATTTTAAAACGGTGGGTTATAAGAGCGTCACAGTTGAGTTTGCCCTGCTGCATAAGTTTGAGCGCGGTATCCCAACTCTGCCATTTATGACCGAACGTGCCGACGAGTTTTATCTGACGTGCCGTAAGAAGAGAGTATTCAATCTTAACATCTTTTGCTGTCAGACCTATCTGAACAAGCGCACCCATTCTCTTCAAAAGCGACATACCGAGACGGATGCTTGCCTTTGCTCCGGAGCATTCGTAAACGATATCCGCTCCCATACCACCTGTAAGTTTGTCAACAAGCGCAGCAACATCCTCTTTTTGAATATCAACGGCATAGTCGATACCGAGTTTCTTTGCCGTTTCAAGGCGAAGCGCGTCGTTTGTAAGGCCGGTTATGATAACGGTCGCGCCGAAACCCTTTACAAGCTGCGCAACAAGAAGCCCTATCGCACCGCAGCCCTCTACAACGACAACATCTGTCGGGATAACGGGAACAGCGTCGTAAACGGCGTGAACGGAAACTGCAGCGGGCTCGCAAAGAGAACCTGCATCAAACGGAATGGAATCGGGAAGCTTATGTATAATAGCCTCACGGACAACGCAATACTGCGCCATACCGCCGTCACAGCCGTAGCCAATCGAAAGTCTGTCCTTACACATAAGGAAGTTACCGGTATTGCAATAGTAGCAATGTCCGCAAACAATGTTGCCGGTTTCGGTAACAACTCTGTCGCCGACTTTGACGCTTTTTACATCTTCGCCGACTTCCGCAACAACGCCGCTGAGTTCGTGACCGAGCGTTACGGGAGGATTCGACCATGTTGTGCCGTGTTCTATTTTAATGTCGGTTCCGCAGATTCCGACTGCTTCAACCTTTATTTTGACATCGGTTTTTCCGCATTTCGGCTCGGGAATATCGCACATTTCGACAAAGCCCGCGCCCTCTTTAAGTTTTCTTATGGCTTTCATACCGTTCATCTCTTTCTTATATAAATACGTTTACAGAACGGGTCTGTAAATTTCTACCATTTGTTCTTCGCTTGTCGGAACATACGCATTCGCAAGCAGCCTCTGTTGAGTTTTGACGACCTGTGCGGCAAACTCTTTGAGTTTTGCTTCGTCTGCGCCGTAAGCGGACAGCGGTTTTCTTTCTATCAGCGAATTGAAAAGCGTTTCAAATTCATTGAGCGCATCTTTTTCGTCGCAGCCGAGGATTTCGGCGAACAGCGAATAAAGGCTCTTTATATCGCCGTTCGGAAGCGCATTATCGTAATAATGAAGCACGCTCATAAGCATTTTGTGGTTTGCCTCGCCGTGCGCGATATGATACTCTCCGCTGAGCGGATAAGACATTGCATGAACAAGTCCGCACCCCGCGTTTCCGAATGCAACACCCGCATAGGTACTGCCGAGGACAAACGAATCCATGATTTCTTTTCTGTGTTCCGCACCCTTTTCACGCATTTCAACATAACCGCCGAGAATACGTTTTATCGCCTCTACAGAGAAGAAGCGCGAAATATCGCTTGCTTTCGGAGAAAGATAACTTTCTATCGCATGTATAAGCGCGTCAACGGAACTGAAAATAAATACTTTATACGGAAGCCCTTTCAGGAATTCGGGGCAAAGCACCGCCGTGTCCGCATAAAGTTCGTCTTTTGCAAGTCCGAACTTCGTGTTCAATTCCTCAAAAGCAACTATCGAAATATTCGTCACTTCGCTTCCCGTGCCGCAAGTGGTGGGAATAATAACGAGTTTTCTTTTTCTGACAGCGGGTTTTTCGCCCTTAAAAACGGCAAGCAGGTCGTCAACGCTGTCAAGCGAAAGTATTTTCGAAATATCTATCGCCGTGCCGCCGCCTATCGCGATAACGCGGTCATAATCGAACTTCGAAACCTCTTTCAATATAGCGTTCACTTTTGTTGAAGACGGCTCGCCGCCGCCGAAATCGTCCTGCGCGACAACGTGACACGGCAGATTTTTCGGGGTCACGAAATTATCGCGAAGAAAACCGTCCGTCAAAATAAGGTCTCTTTCGTTAAGCCCGAAATTCACAATGAACTCGTCGAACGTATCGCACATCTTGATTTCTGGAACTATTCTGAAAGATTTCATACAGATTACCTCTTCGTTGATACAGCGTGTGACTCGGCACACGCTGTATCGTTATAATAAAATGCAGATTTATTTCTTGTTTGCAACCGCTTTTTCCGCAGCCTTGACAATAGCCTCGGCATTTATACCGAACTTTGCGGCAAGGAAGTCACGGCTTCCGACTTCACCGAACTTATCCTGAGAACCGAGTCTGATAAGCGGCGTCGGGCACTCTTCGCAGAGAACTTCCGCAACGGCGGAACCGAGACCGTTGTTGACATAGTGGTTTTCAACGGTAACGACGGTGCCTGTTTTCTTCGCTGCGTCGATAACAGCCTGTCTGTCAAGAGGTTTCAAAGTGAACATATCTATAACGGTCGCTTTGATACCTTTTTCTTCAAGTTCTTTTGCTGCTATGAGAGCCTGTCCCACACAGTAACCCATTGCGATAATTGCAACATCGTCACCCTCGCGGAGAACGTTTGCTTTGCCTATTTCAAAGGTCGAACCCTCTTCGTATATAGCCTCGCAGGATTTTCTTACAAGACGCAGATAGTCAACGCCGGGTTTGGCTGCTATCTTCGGAAGAAGATCTTTGAGCATGGTTACATCGGTCGGCTCGATAACGGTTACTTCGGGCATACCTCTCATTATTCCGAGGTCTTCAAACGGCATGTGAGTACCGCCGTTGAGAGCTGCGGTAACGCCGGGGTCGGAGCCGATTATTTTAACGGTACGTCCCGCATAAGCGCAGGATACGAATATCTGGTCGCAGGCTCTTCTTGTTGCGAAGATACCGAACGTGTGAGCGAACGGGATTTTTCCCTCTGCGGAAAGACCTGCCGCAACACCTATCATATTTGCTTCCTGAATACCGCAGTCAACGGTTCTTTCGGGAAGTTCCTTTGCAAAGGGTTTTGTTCCCATTGCACCCATAAGGTCTGCGTCAAGAAGGCAGATCCTATCATCTTTCTTTGCCAGTTCGATAAGGGTCTGGCAGAAAGCGTCTCTCATTGCGGTCTTTTCCGCAACGACTTCATTTCTGACTTTGAATCCCATCTTATTTGCCCTCCTTAATTGCTTCTGCTTCCGCGTCAAGTTCCGCAACGTATTCGGCGCATTGTTCCGCGTTTATGTTTGCGTTATGGCAGCTTGCTTTGCCTTCAAGCGCGGAGATACCCTTGCCCTTTATCGTGTCAAGGATTATCATAGAGGGCTTGTCCTTTACGGTCTTTGCGGCTTCGATAGCGTCGTGAATGGCGGCAACGTCATGACCGTTTACCATTACGCAATCCCAGCCGAAAGCCTTGTATTTCGCAACAATGTCGCCGAGAGAGCAAACATCGTCGGTTGCGCCGTCTATCTGCAATTTGTTGTAGTCGGTAAAGCCGATAAGGTTGCCGAGTTTTCTGTGAGCGGCAAACATAGCCATTTCCCAAACCTGACCTTCCTGGGACTCACCGTCGCCGAGTATAAGATAGGTATAAGTGTCGTCTTTGCCGTCCATTTTATTGCCGAGCGCGATACCCGCGGCTGCGGAAGCGCCCTGACCGAGAGAACCTGTCGTCATATCGATACCGGGAGTTTTTCTCATATCGCAGTGCGACGGAAGATTCGTGTTGGGCTTGTTGAGAGTGTACAGCATTTCTCTGTCAAAGAAACCTTTGATTGCAAGTGTGCTGTAAATTGCGGGACCGGAGTGTCCTTTGGAAACAACGAGCCAGTCTCTGCCGTCCCATTTCGGGTTCTTGGGGTCAACTTTCATCTCGTCAAAGTAAAGAACAGCCATAACGTCGGCAATGGAAAGAGAGCCGCCGATATGTCCTACGCCGATAGAAGCGATCGTTTTCACGGTCTCTTTTCTTATCTCGTTGGCTTTGAGTTTCAACTCAAGGATTTTTTCTGCGCTTAACAAAGCATTTCACCTCAAAATATATTATTTATTTTTATACAACTTAAAATTTTATCTTATTTCAGGCAATTTTTAATAACAATGGATTTTTCCTGCGTTACTTCATAAAGAGTATGGCTTGTACCCTCTCTGCCTATGCCTGTCTGCTTATATCCGCCGAACGGCTGATGAACGGAGCGGTAGTTGCCCGAAGAGTTGATAACGCACGTTCCCGCCTGAACTTTGTTTGCAAACTTCATCGCAAGGTTGATATCCTGCGTGATAACGCCGGAAGAAAGTCCGAACGAAGTCTGATTTGCTATCTCAACAGCTTCGTCAAAAGTATCGAATCCGATTATCGGGAACACGGGTCCGAAGATTTCAAGGTCGTTTGCAACTTCGGAATCTTTCGAAACCTCGATAACGGTCGGGTCGATAAACGCGCCGTTGCGCTTGCCGCCGTAAAGAAGTTTGCCGCCGTCTGCGATAACCTTGTTTATTTCTTCCTCTATGCCCTTTGCCGCTTTTTCGGAAACAAGACAACCCATAGCGGTTGCGGGGTCTGCGGGATCGCCCACTTTGACTTCTTTCAGAGCCGCGATGAGTTTTTCGGTAAATTCGGCTTTGACGGTGTTCTGAATTATAAATCTCTTATTTGCGCAGCAAGTCTGTCCCGCATTGTAAACTCTGCCGCCGACAGCCTCTCTTACCGCGACTTCCATATCCGCGGAATCAAAAACGACGTAGGGGTCGTTGCCGCCGAGTTCGAGGAAGACGTGTTGAAGATTATGCGCGCCGCCTTTCATAAGTTCTCTGCCGACAGGCGTCGAACCTGTGAAACTTACGCCGTCAATGTTGGTCGTCTGCGAAAGCCATGCGCCCACTTCTCTGCCGCTGCCCGTAATGAAGTGACAAACGCCTGCGGGAACGCCCGCTTTGAGAAGAAGTTCGGTAAGCATCATCGCAGCCATCGGAGTATCGGACGCGGGCTTGATTATAACGGCGTTGCCTGTTATGATAACGGGCGCAACCTTATGAGCATAAAGTTCTATGGGGAAATTGAACGGGGTGATCGTGGCAAATACGCCGATGGGCTCTCTGACGGTGAAAATAATGTCGCCCTGAGTTCTCGGCTCTGCGTTAAGGGGTACGGAATTGCCGTAAAGATGACGTGCGGCTTCGAGGAACGACTCAAAAACCATGCAAAGACATTCAAGTTCGCCTCTTGCGTCGGTTATCGTTTTTCCGCCCTCTGCGGTCACAACTTTTGCAATCTTTTCAAGGTCTTCACGGACATAAGCGACAAATCTTTTGATTATAGCCGCTCTTTCGTAAAACGGGGTTGCCGCCCAAGCGGGTTGAGACGCTTTCGCTATCCTTGCGGCTTCTTCAAAATCTTCCGCAGTACCGCTCGCGACTTTGCAAACAAGATCGCCGGTATAGGGGTTGATGTTGTCAAAAGTCTTGCCTGATCTCGAATCTCTGTACTCGCCGTTGATTATCATCTGCATAATCGGACACCTCTCTGTTATTGTATTTAATTTGCGAACAATACCCGAAAACGCACAAGATTCACTGTATTCGGGCACAGCCTTTCGGTCGGCGCAAACGGTCTGCGCACGACATTTTATTCCAATTCACATTATACAATATAATAACCCGTTTGTCAAGAAAAAAAGAGAATATCTCTTGACAAAACATACAATAAATGATAAGATATTAACATCAATAAAACAACGAAAGAGGGCAGTTTTATGCTTAACTTTGAACTTTACAACCCTGTCCGTATCATCTTCGGTCCCGGTGAAGCCGAGAATATCGGAAAATATACCAAAGAGTACGGCACAAAGGCAATGCTCGTCACCTACGACGTACACGATTTTTTCAACGAATTGCTTGCAAAACTCGATAAGAGTTTCAAAGATGCGGGCGTTACCGTCACAGAATTTTTCAAGGTAAAACCGAATCCGCGTCTTTCCGACATCGAAGAAGCGATAGATATATGCAGAAAAGAAGGCATAGAAGTTATCGTTGCGCTCGGCGGCGGCAGCGTTATGGACTCAGCAAAAGCGATAGGTGCGGGCGTTAAATACGACGGCGACCCGTGGAAGATGTTTGTTTCCCGTCACGACAAGGCGGTTGCAGTTCCCCCGACGGACACGCTTCCCACGATTATGATACCGACAAAATCCGCAACTTCTTCAGAAACGAACAATGTAGCGGTTGCAACAAATGACAGAACGCACGAAAAAGCATATATCTGGGCGCCCGTTCTTTATCCGAAGATCTGCGTAATGGACCCCTGCGTAACGGCGACGCTTCCCAAATTCCCGATGGCTGCGGGAGCGGTTGACGCAATGTCCCACGTTCTTGAAGCGTATCTGAACGGCGACCAGAACTCCCCTGTTCAGGACAGATGCCACGAGGGACTTCTCATGGCGGTAATGGATCTTATCAGGAAGATTTTCAAAGACCCCGACGACATTCAGGCAAGAGCGTCGCTTCAATGGGCTTCCACGCTGACTTGGAACGGCTATCTGCAAGCGGGACTTGCAGCACCCACGCCCTGCCATCAGATAGGACACGTTCTCTCTGCGCTTTACGACATTGACCACGGCGTAACGCTTGCGGTTATCATGCCCGCGTTCTTCCGCTACACCGCACACCTGAACGATGAAAGAGCGGCAAGATTTGCTGAACTCGGATACAGAATTTTCAGACTTGACAGAGAAGGAAGAAAAGATATCGACGTTGCTGACGAGTGCATTGACAAATTCGTTGCGTTCGTCAAAGAAGTCGGCGTTCCCGTAAATCTTAAATCCGTCAACGTTCCGAAAGAAGATCTTGACAAGATAGCCGACGAAGTTATCGCACACGGCTGCGACGCGGACGGCAATCTTCCGTCCATTCCGAAGATAGGCAGAGACGGACTGATGACCATACTCAACATGGCATACGATTTTGAATAAAGGACGCTTTGTATGAAGACTGTTAAAGGCGAAAACAGATATTCTTTTTTAGCGACTGACACCGAGACGGAAGAACTTGTCGAAGTGAACGAAAGCGGAGAGGTTATCTGGAAAATCGACACCGCGCTGACCGTGTTTGACCTTTGGCATCTTTCCGATGACAGAATACTTTTCTGTCATTACGGCAAAAACGGAAGCGGTGCAAGAATCATTGACAGAAGCGGAAAAACGCTGTTCCAATATACAACCGAACACGAAGTATTCACCTGTCAGCCGCTTGAAAACGGCGGAGTTCTCGTCGGAGAATTGAGACAAAAACGAATCGTTGAAACAGACGACAAGGGAAACATCGTAAAAACGATACCGTTCGATTATAAAGGCGACGAGCCGCACGAAACAATGCGCATGGCGAGAAAACTCGAAAACGGAACGTATATGATAGTCTCCCCCGGCTCAAAGAAAATAGTTTTTCTTGACGAAGCGGGAAAAACGCTCAAAGAGTTTGACACCCGTCCCGACACTTTCGGCGCGGTTATCCGTCCCGACGGCAACGTTGTTTACTCCTGCATGGAGGGGCTTTTCGAACTCGATGAAAAAGGAAACGAAGTTTGGTCTTTGACGAACGAAGACGTTCCCGAAATCAACATCTGTTGGCTGCTCGGGATACAACTCCGCAAAAACGGAAACATCGTTTGCACAAACTGGCTCGGACACGGGCATAACGGAGAGGGCGTTCCCGTCTTTGAAGTCACGCCCGACAAAAAAGTCGTTTGGCAATGCGATTGCAGAGACAGACTGCCGAATTTGGGAAACTTCTGTCTGCTCGGAGAAAACGACGAAGAAGTCGCAAAAATCCCCCTCAGATAAAATCTTGATAAACACAAAAGCAGACCGCGGTTCAAAACTGCGGTCTGCGATTTTTATGCAATTAAATAAAGATATGTCACGCTTAAAATCAAGACAGACAAGCCTAAATCAAGCCTGCAAAGCGGACAACGGCAACGGCAAGACAGAATATTCCCACTCCGATAAACAAACACGGAACAAGCATATTGACAGCCGTTTTTATATATGTCGCACGCAATTTGCGCTGTGCTTCTTCAACGCGCGCAATATCCGCTTCGGTGGCGTTTACGGGATTCATGTCCGTAGTCTCCACGGTCGTTTTGCGTGACGTGAAAATATACAGCGAAAGCCAAAGAACGCCGATAACTATAAGTGCTACGCCGACAATGATATATGGCATCATAACAGTATCGCTTTCAGTTCGGCAACGGTATTTGCAACGGCATCCGCCTTTTCAAATTCGTGCGGATTCTGTCTGTATCCGTAACCGACGCCTATCGCGGAAAGTCCGTTCTCTTTTGCGCCGAGGATGTCATATTCACGGTCGCCGACCATAACCGCCTTATCGCGTTCGGTCAAGCCGAACTCTTCAAGAGCGTAGGCTATTACAAGTGACTTATCCGTGCGGCTTCTGTCATGCGTTGCGCCGTAAACGCCGTCAAAATACCCTATCAGACCGAAGTGATCGAGGATATCCTCCGCCATATCTTCGGGCTTTGATGTTGCAAGCAAAACCTTTTTGCCGTTCTCTTTCAAAGACGTCAAAAGGTCGGGAATATCGTCATAAACGGTGCATTCGAAAATACCTTTCGGACGGTAATACTTCCTGTAAGAATCAACGAGTTTGTCCGCTTCGTCTTCATCAACCCCGTAATACTTCATAAACGACTCATGAAGCGGAGGACCTATAAACGGGCAGAGTTCGTCAAGATTTTCGGGCGCGGTATAACCGCAATGTTCAAGCGCGTAAGCAACGGCGGACGTGATACCGATTTTGGGGTCGGTCAGAGTTCCGTCGAGATCGAACAGTATAAATTCTTTATCCATTTCCTCTTTAAGAACAGGGCAGACAATCGGTCTGCCCTGCTGTATATAAAAATTTCAAACGCTGAATGTTTCGGACTCGGTCAAAGTCCCGTATTTAGTTGCCCTTTGTTATATCGTTGAGCAATTTAAGGAATTCGTCGTCATCCTCGGTCGAAGCGGAAGCAACAGGTGCCGCAGGCGCTACGGGAGCGGGGTTAACGGGTGCTGCGGGAGCAGCGGGAACTTCGGGAGCAACTCTGGACGGAGCGATATAAGCCGCATTCGTCACAGGCTGTGTTCCGAAAGACTTGTTCTCATCTTCAAAACGGGTAGCGATAACTGTTACCTGAAGTTCGTCTTCAAGAGTATCGTCAAGGTTAACACCCCAGATGATGTTTGCATCGGGAGCGGCGTTTTCTCTGATGATCTGTGCCGCAAGTTCGATGTCTTCCATGGTAACTTCGGTATCGGCGTTGAAGTAAAGGATAACGCCCTTTGCACCCTTGATGGAGGATTCAAGCAGCGGAGACTGGATAACCGCGTTTGCAACGGTCTCTGCCTTGTCCTTGCCCTTTGCGGACTGAACGCACCAGTGAGCCTTGCCTGCATCTTTAAGGATTGCGGTGATATCGTTGAAGTCAAGGTTGATTATGCCCTGGCTCTGAATAAGCGTTGTGATGGACTCAACACCTTCTTTAAGAACGCTGTCCGCTATCTTGAAAGCGTTGAGCATGGTTACTCTGCTTTCGGAAACGAGTTTGAGGTTCTCGTTCGGAATAACAACAAGAGTATCAACCTGTTTAAGAAGGTCTTCGATACCTTTTTCCGCTTTTTCTATCTTGGTCTTGCCCTCGAAATTGAACGGTCTGGTAACGATTGCAACGGTAAGTATGCCGGACTCTTTTGCTATCTGTGCAACAAGAGGAGCAGCACCTGTGCCTGTTCCGCCGCCCATACCTGCGGTAAGGAATATCATGTCCGCGCCTTTGATCGCGGAAGCGATGGCGTCACGGCTTTCTTCTGCGGCTTTTCTGCCGACTTCGGGATCTGCGCCTGCGCCGAAACCGCGGGTAATTTTTTCGCCTATAGGAATCTTCACGGGAGCAAGCGAACGCTTTTCAAGCTGTTGGCAATCGGTGTTGATGGCGATAAACTCAACGTCTCTGACCTCAGACTGAATCATACCGTCAACGGCGTTGTTTCCGCCGCCGCCCACTCCGATGACCTTGATATTGACCAGCGTTTTATCTTCTAAACTTTTGAATGCCATTTGTCTACATCCTTTCATTTGTGTACAATATATATACGAATATAATATAGCATATCTGACCCGAATAGTCAACACTTTTCGTCAAATTTCCGGTATTCGCGTCTTAAAATTAAAAAAAATTTCGTTTTTTGTCACAAGCACCGATAAGTTTGACTATTTACGGGAAATTGTTTTCTGCGTTTCCTGAAATTACGGTTCTATATCGCTGTCATAAGAAGAACTTGTCCCCTGCTCGGAAGACGAAGACGGTTCCGTTGTGTCGGGTTCGTTCTGCTCGGGAGCGGTCGTAGGCTCCTGCGTTATCGGCTCGGCAGAGAATATATCCGAACCGAGCGAATATTTTCCTCTCGAAAAATCCTTGACGTTTATAGTTGAGACAACAGACATATCGTTTTCGCCGACAATGTATTTCAAAGTGTCGAATTTTCTGTCAATGTCGGAAAAATCGCCGAGAACGACAGTCACCGTATCATTCAGAAGAAATGCTATCCTGTATTTTTTTGAAATATCCACTTTGGTTATATTGCCTACTCCCGTCCGTTCCGCCTGAGCCTGAATATTTGAGATAAAATCACCGTAAATAAACGTCGAAGAGTCTATTTGCTTTCCCTTTTCGTATTCGCCGATATCAGCGCCGATAACCGTAAGAACAGCGTTATCGGGAGTTTTTGAAATCTCCAAAACACGCAGGGACGAATCCGTGAACACATAATATCCGTCGGACACAAAAGCATAAGATTTTTCGGCACAGCGGAAAGTGATGTCAACAGTCGTCGGAAAATGTTTTTTCACTTCGACGCTGCCGACATAAGGATAAACCGTCTTTAATTTCTCGGCAATCTTGTCCGCGCTGAAAGAGAACAGAAAAGTCCCCTCTCCCTCGTCCATTGCCGCCAAAAGTTGTTCGTCGGGATACGGCGTTTCATTTGTCACGTTTATCGTTTTTGCAACAACGCATACGCGAAAGACTATCGCACCGACTAACAAAAGAAGTATTCCGAGAAAAATCAGTCGGTTGCGAAGTATTCGCCGTTTTCTTTCCGCTTTGCGGCGCGCTCTTATCTCATCGGAAGACAAAACTTCCTCCTCATTTTCGGGGGGAATTTTTTTTGTGCGCTTTTTCATCGAAACACTCCTTTCTTTTTGATTTTCATCGTTTCAATATTCAAAAAACTCTATATCCGCGCCGAGATCGCGCAAATCTTTTTCTATATGCTCGTAACCGCGGAGAATGTATTCGGCACGGTCTATTTCCGTTGTACCCTCCGCCGCAACGGCAGCCACGCAAAGTGCGGCGCCCCCGCGCAGGTCGTGGGCTTCGACGCTCGTTCCGAACAGCTTTTCAACGCCGTCGATAACGGCAACGCGCCCCTCGGTTTTTATATCTGCGCCCATACGGAGCAGTTCGCCGACATATTTGAATCTGTTTTCAAAAACGGTCTCGACAAATACCGTCGAACCCTTTGCAAGTGTCATCAAAGCAACGAACGGAGACCCCGCATCTGTCGGAAAACCGGGATACGGCATGGTTCGAACGGAATCGACACCTCTTATGCTTTTTATTTTCTCACAGTCTATCGAAATGCTGTCGTCATATGCGGAAATATCGCAGCCCGCGTCGCGTAAAAGCGAAATAACGGAGGAAAGGTCATTGGGACGGACGTTTTTCAGAAGAGCACAGCCGCGGCTTGCCGCAACGGCGCAAAGATATGTAGCCGCAACTATTCTGTCGGGGATTATCTGATAATTTACGCCGTGAAGTTTTTCGACGCCGCATATCTCTATGCGTGACGTTCCCGCACCGCGGACATCTCCGCCCATGGCGTTTATAAAGTTTTGCAAATCGACTATTTCGGGTTCTCTTGCCGCATTCTCTATCACGGTGTCGCCTTTTGCTTTGCACGCAGCAAGCATAATATTTTCAGTTGCGCCGACGCTCGGAAACGAAAGGTTTATTTCGGCGCCTTTTATTCCGTCGGTCCGACATTCGAGAAACCCGTTTTTGCCGAGGACGGATATGTTCATTTTTTCAAGAGAAGATATGTGCAGGTCTATCGGACGACAGCCGATGTCGCACCCTCCGGGAAAACTGACCCGTGCCCTGCCGCATTTTGAGACTATCGCTCCGAGAAAAACGATGGAAGACCTCATTTTTCTCATCAGTCCGTCGGGGATAACGCATTTGAACGCGTTTGAAGCATCTGTTTCCACCCTGTCCGAATACCGTTCCGCACGCGCCCCGAGTGCTTCGAGAATTTCAACCGCCGTGTCGGCGTCGCTTATATGCGGGCAGTTCGAGATAACGCACGGCTCATCGGCAAGAAGCGAAGCCGCCAAAATGGGAAGAACGCTGTTTTTTGCGCCCTGAATGCGAACAACGCCGCAAAGCGGTCTGCCTCCGTTTATTACAAGTCTTGACATTGTTTTTTCTTTCCTCTCATAGTTTTCGACATTAACATAATATGCGAAAACATAAAGACGGTTCGAAAAAACAGGTTGTCCGAGACCGTTTATCAAATTAAAGAAATTGCGTTATTTCTTTTTTGCGACGGCGAATATCTCATCGACTATATCCGAAACGGAACGTTCGTTGAAAAGGGACTTTGCGGCACGCTCCATGGCATTCAGTTTATCGGTGTTGAATATAACGTCGTTCACGGCATCATAAAGACTTTCGGGAGACAGGTCTTTTTCTTCAAGCAAGACCGCCGCACCCGCGTCGCTGAATGTTTTTGCGTTGAAATACTGGTGATTTTCGGTCACGTTCGGCGACGGAACAAGAATGCTCGCACGCCCGAGTGCCGATATTTCCGTCAGAGATGTAGCACCCGAGCGGGAAACTATAAGGTCTGCCGCCGCCATAAGTTGCGGCATATTGTATATATACTCAAAAACGTGTATTTTATCTTTGTTTTCAACATCATCCAACTCATCGCAGACTGTCTTATAATCTCTCGATGCGCCGTGATAAAGGCTCATTGTGCCGTCGGCGGCCACCTTTTTTGCAAAGCCGACGAATGCCTCGTTCAGTTTTGTTGCGCCGAGGCTGCCTCCGCAGGAAAGCACAACTCTTTCGTTTTCGGGGATACCGAGTTCGGCGCGCGCAGTTTTTCTGTCAAGTTCCAAAAACGCTCTTCTGACGGGATTTCCTACGAGGCGTGTTTTCTTTTCAACCCCCTTTATCGGCTTTGCAAGTTTGAAACTCAGGAGTATTCTGTCAACTTTTCCCGCAAGCATTTTGGTCGTAACTCCCGCAAAAGCGTTCTGCTCGTGTATAACGGTCGGGATATGTCTTTCACAGGCGGCGCGAATAACGGGAGCTGAAACATACCCGCCCGTGCCTATCGCCGCATCAGGGTGAAATTCATTGATTATGTGCTTAACGGCTCTCTTTGAGTCGAGAAATTTTTTTACCATACGGACGTTGTGTCTCACTCCCGCAAAACTTTTGTCGCGGCTGAGGCCTGAGGTTTCTATAAATCGAATCTCATACCCCGCTCTGGGAACAAGTTCGGACTCAAGATTGCGCTTCATTCCGATAAAAATAAATTTTGCGTCGGGGTCGCGGCGACGGAGTTCGTCCGCTATCGCTATTGCGGGATTGATATGTCCGGAAGTACCTCCGCAGGCTATAAGATAATTCATATATTGCCTTCCTCCGCTGTCGCCGTCTCATCGGACGTCGGCGCGGTCAAATTTTTCTTATTGTCGTCCTCTGTCGGTTCGCTCCCCTTTTCAACGGTCGCAAACCTTGAAATATACAAAACAAGCCCTATCTCCGCAAGCAGAACCGTAAGCGCCGTACCTCCGAAACTGAAAAACGGAAGCGGAACGCCCGTAACGGGAACGGAGCCCGTAACAACGGCAATGTTGAATATGACCTGAACTGCGGTTTTGCTTATGATTCCAACAACCATCAGAGAGGAAAAAGTATTGGGAGCGTGCATCGCTATATATATGCCGCGCCAAATAAAGAACGCAAACAGCGCGATAACGAACACGGCGCCTATCCAGCCGAGTTCTTCGCAGACGATAGAGAAAATAAAGTCGTTCTGCGGTTCCGACATATAAAGATATTTTTGTCTTGATTTTCCGTAACCGAACCCGAAAAGTCCGCCCGAACCTATCGTGGTCAGCGACTGGTATACCTGCCAGCCGTCTCCGAGCAGATCCGTTTCGGGATTGAGCCATGTGTCTATTCTGGCTTTCATGTAAGGAACGCTGAACGCAAGGATCGTGCCCAAAACGCCCGCACCTGCGGCGGGAACGGCAAGGAACACAAGGCGACAGCCGCCCGCTATCATCATAACTATACCTATCGAAGCAATCAGTATAGCGCCCGAAAGGTGTGTTTCAACGGCAACGAGAAGACACGGAACGCCCCATATAATACAGGGCAAGACAATACCTTTTACAAACTGTTTCATATTGTCGCGGTTTCGCGCTATGTAATCAGCAAGCGCCATAACAACGGCAACTTTTGCAAGTTCGGAGGGCTGGAACTGAAAACCGATGTTGAGCCAGCGCTTCTGCTCACCTTTGCCGAAGATGAGAACAGCGATGAGCAACACGACGCAGACACCGTAAAAAAACCATGCAAACCGACGGTAGAACTTATACGATATAAACGACGCTATAAGCATTGCCGTCAGTCCGATAAGCACGGCAAACAACTGACTTTTTATGTAATGGTAACTGTCTCCATAACGGTTCAGCGCGTCTGCGTAACCCGCGGAAAAAAGCATTGCAAGCCCGGTGAAAAGCAATGCGAAAACTCCGACAAGAAAAGGTATGTCGAACATGGGCAAACCTTTTTTTCGGAGTAACGGATTTTTTTTCTGTTGCGCTTTGTCTTTCATCAAAGGCCTCCGGTCAAAATGTATGCGACTGCGGCAAAAACAACGCCTGTCGCAAAATATGAGAATACAACTGCGTTTTCGGAAACGCCGACGCTTCGCAAAAAGGAATCAAGCGGAGCGACAGGCAAAAGACGGTGCTTGCCGCGTGTGAAAAAATATACGGCACGGGAAAGCAAAAAACTCATTCCCTGAACGAGCCAAACAAAGCCGACGATAAATATAACCGACGGACATTTCATCAAAAAGCAGAGCAGAACGGCACACGTTCCGCAAAAAGATGTTCCCGAATGTCCCTCAAAAATACGGGCGGGATTTTTTCCGAAGATAAGAAAACCGAGCACCGCGCCGAGAAGTGAGAACGAAAGAAAAGTTCCGTTCGCATCACCAACACCCTGACGTCCCAACGCAAAAAGCGAAAGATAAGCAAATACGGGAACGCAGGAAGCAGCGTTTAAGCCGTCCGAACCGTTCGTGATTCTCGCCGAAAACGAGAAAAAAAGTATCACGACAGCGGAGAGCGGGATATACAGAACACCGAGATCCGTGCCGTCCGAGAACAGGAAAAACGAAACATATCCCCCGCCGTTATAATTATAAGAATAAAACGCAAAGCCGACAGCCAAAACGGCGCGAAGCACGACAGGAACAAACCTCGGCAGTCGAAATCTTACGTTTTGCGTAATTGTCAGCATATCATCCGCAAAACCGACAGCGGCAAAAAGCACCGCAACGGCAAGCAAAAATACATATTCGGAACCAATTCCGCCGCCCACGGTCGCCGCAATCAGGAATCCGAAAGCAGACGAGGCAATTACGGCGATACCTCCCACGGGAGGAACGTCCTTTGAGCGCTTGCGCCATGCGGGATATTCGACCACGGTTATTTTCCGCCGCGTCATAACACGCTCTGCGGGGCGCATCAGAAAAGCACAAAACAAAACGCAGAGAATAAACGAAACGGTTATTGCGACAACGGACGCTGCCGACAGAGAAAAAGTCATTTTTGTTCCTTTATCTCAAAAAGTTTTTCGGCGATCTTTTCGCCGCTCATGCCGCGGCTCGCCTTTATAAGGATATAATCGCCGTCTTTTGCAATCTTTGAAAGTATGACAGCCGCTTCTTCGTTATTTTCGCACGAATAGCAGTTTTCGGGCGCAACGCCCGCGTTTTTTGCACCTGCAATGTAACTGTCGTTGAAATGTCCGAATGCGACAAGCGCGTCAATGTCCGTCAGCATTTCGCCGACTTTGCGGTGCATTTCGTCTGAGAAGTCTCCGAGTTCGAGCATATCGCCGAGAACCGCTATTTTTCTGCCGTTTTTGCGGCGGAGTACGTCAAGTCCCGCTTTCATGGAAGACGGGCTTGCGTTGTAGCAGTCTTCGATTATGTTCAGTCCGTCACGCGAATAGGTCTGCTGACGCATAGGAACACCTGTAAATTCGGCAAGTCCCGCCACGATATCGGAAAGAGGCACGCCCATGCAAAGTCCAACAGAGATCGCGGCAAGCGAATTGTAAACATTATGAACTCCCTCGCACGGAATTATGACCGTTATATCGCCCTCGGGCGTTTTTACGCAAAAACGAAGGCTGTTGTCCTCCATGGCTATCTCGGATGCGATTATGTCGCAGTCGGGATTGTTTATGCCGTAACGGGTTATCTTCTGCGGGATTTTTCCGAGCAGCAAGTCGTTATATGCATGGCGCAGATATTCGTCGTCGTAATTGAGAATAAGCGTTCCGTTTTCGGAAAGTCCTTCAAGAATCTCAAGTTTTGCAAGCATTATGTTTTCCTGCGAACCGAGATGTTCGATATGAGAAACGCCGATATTGGTGATAACGGCAATATCGGGACAGGCGATGTTCGTCAGAACGGATATTTCGCCTTTTGCGGACATTCCCATTTCGGTAACAACGACTTCGTCTTCGGGGCGAACGGCAAGCAGCGTCAGAGGAACGCCCGTTTCGCTGTTCTTGTTGCCCTCCGTCTTATGCGTTCTGTATTTGCGGCTCAACACGGAAGAAATATATTCTTTTGTCGTGGTCTTTCCCACGCTGCCCGTAACCGCAACGACCTTTACGCCGAGAGCAAGACGGTATGCCTTGCCGAGGCCTTGCAGACCTTTGAGAGAATCGGGAACAATGCAGCAAGGAAGAGATGTGTCAAGAGGTCTTTCGCAGAGAAAACACGCGGCGCCGTTTGCTTCGGCTTTTGCCGCAAAATCGTGACCGTCCACGCGTGCGCCGGGCAGACACACGAACATATTCCCCTTTTTGACCGCACGGGAATCTATTGCGAATCCATCAAATTCGCAATCCCCGGTACAAGTGACATTCAGCATTTTTCCTACATCTGAAAGCAACATAACTCTTTCTCCGTTCCTATCTCTTCATCTTTCATATTCATATTCGGCGATGATGTTCACATCGTCGAAAGGCAATCTTTTTTTGCCGACAATTTGGTACTTTTCGTGTCCCTTACCCGCGACAAGCACAGTATCCCCCTCATGCGCTCTCGAAAGCGCAAGTTTTATCGCGTCGCGTCTGTCAGGTACGACCGAAAAAGTATCTTTTTCCATTCCCGCAACAATATCGCGGATTATCGCCTCGGGGTCTTCCATGCGCGGATTGTCGGAAGTCACTATGACTTCATCCGCAAACCTTGCGGCGTTTTTACCCATAACAGGGCGTTTTTCTTTATCTCTGTCTCCCCCGCAGCCGAAAACGACAATAAGTCTGCCGCGGGTTATTTTTCTCAAAGCGACAAGTGCGGAAGTCAGTGCCTGCGGCGTATGCGCATAGTCCACATAGACAGAAAACGGCGCTTTGATAAAAACGCGCTCCATTCTACCGGGAATAACTATCGGAGCGTCAAATGTTCTCGCAATATCTTCAAGAGAAACTCCGAGTTCTGCTGCGGCGGCAACGGCGGCAAGCGTGTTATAAACGTTGAACATTCCGATAAGTCCCGTCCGCACAGGTACTTTCTTATCTTTATGTTCAATCAAAAATTCGCTGCCGTTTTCTTGCAGAACGATGTCTTTTGCCGCATAATCCGCAAAACCGAGTACGGAAAATGTTTTTACCCCGTCGGAAACAAGAGACGAGGCGTAGCGGTCGTCGCCGTTTACAATAAATATATCAGATAGGTCTTTCAACCTTTTCTTGCTTTCGAAATACGCCGTTACCGTTTTATGATAATCGAGATGGTCTCTGCCGAAATTGAGAAACTCACCCACGCGAAAACGGCATGGGTCTACCCTGCGTTGGTCAAGCCCCTGTGATGATACTTCGCATACGACAGCTTTTGTTCTGTTCTCTTTCATACGACGAAATGCGGAATAAAGAATATTCGGTTCAGGCGTGGTGTTTTCAAAGTTTACGGAACCGATGACCTCGGTCTTTATGCCGACGCCGTTCAATATATGAGAAAGTATATACGAAGTACTTGTTTTTCCGTTTGTACCCGTCAGACCGACAAGCGTCAGTTCTTTTTGAGGATCGCCGTTTTCAGCCGCACATATACCAGCAAGCGCGGATAATGCGTTTTCACAGCGCAAAACATTGTCTCCGACAATGCTCTTTTCCGTCACAACGGCTTTTGCACCCTTTGAAAACGCTTCGCTGATGTGCGCGGCACCGTCAAATCTGCTGCCGCTGACGGCAACGAAAAGACTGCCGTCCGTGCAGCTGTCAAGATGGGAGCAGACATTTGTTATCTCTGTCTCGGGGGCAAATCTGCCCGTAAATTCACCGTTTTTCAGGAGTTCGGAAAGTTTCATTCAAAAACAACCTTTCAAGTTATTTTTTTTCACTTTCCGTTATTTTGGGTTGAGTATACTCTGCCCAAACATCAGCCGCTTTTTGCGACCTTTTTGAATCTGACCTGAACCGTCGTCATCTTTTCGACGGTCTCACCGGGAGATATGCTTTGATAATATGCAACGACGCCCGAACCCGTTATCGGAGTGACGGACTCATTGCTTCCGAGGATTTCGATATTCAGTTCGCTGTTTGTCAGCAGTTGATTGCATTCCGCAGGCGTTTTTCCTTCAAGATTCGGAACGACCGTCGTTGTTTCGTGTTCACCCTCTTCGGTATAAAGCAACACCGTACTGCCTACGGAAATTGTTGTATTGGCGGCGGGAAGTTGAGATACGACCGTCTCGCCTTTGCCGACAACTTTAACCTGCAAGCCGTCCGCGACTATCTTTTTGGACGCTTCGTCAACCGTCATTTCTCCCACATACGGAACAGTTGTTCTGTCCGCGTTTTCGGCGGTCGAATAAATTCCGAGTTGATTAAGAGCCTGCACTATTATGGATGTTCCGAGAGGTGCGGCGATATAAGAACCGTACTGAACCTCGGAATCGGGTTCGTCTACGACAACGAGAACCGCTATCTGCGGGTCGTCTGCGGGAGCGAAGCAAACATACGAAGCAATACGCTTGTCGTTGTCCTCCTGTCCTACTCTTGTGTCGAGTTTCTGCGATGTACCGGTCTTTCCGCCTATGCGGTAGCCGTCAACGTGGGACTTTTCGGAAGAATCAGCCGTAAATTCAAGGTATTCGCGCATTATTGCGGACGTTTCGTCGGAAACGGTCTGGCGGACAACGGTAGGTTTGTTTGAAACGACCGTATTTCCGTCCGAATCCGTTATGCTGCGGACGATATACGGCTGCATATAATTTCCGCCGTTAATAACGGAGCAAACGCCGCTTATAAGTTGCATCGGCGTTATTTTGAACGTCTGACCGAACGCGGATTCCGCAAGGTCAAGCGTTGTCATGGTTTTCAGAGAGTGGTGATAACCGGTCTGCTCACCGGGAAGCCCCACACCCGTTTTGTCTCTGAGTCCGAAAACGGTCAGATAATCATAGAATTTTTCCTGTCCTATGCGCATACCGAGCGTCATAAATACGGGGTTACAGGAATTTGCAAGTCCCTCTTTAAGATGTTCGGAACCGTGACCTGTTCTCTTGTGGCAGTTGACGCGGGTAGGTCCTATATCGAGATGCCCGCTGCAAAAGAACGTTTCTTCAAGGCTGACGAGGTTTTCTTCAAGCGCCATAGAAGCCGTAAATATCTTGAATGTCGAACCGGGTTCGTAGGCTTCAAGGCATTTATTCTTTTTGTATTCCGCGAATTTTTCGTTATATGCTTTGTAATATTCGGAGCTTCCGACCTCAAATTCAGTCGCAAGCGCTTCAAGCGTCAGTTCGTCGTTTATAACATAGTTTTCGTTCGGGTCGAAGTCCGGTTTCGACGTCATCGCAAGTATTTCACCCGTGTTGACGTCCATGATTACGCCCGCTATTCTATTCTGAACGTTGTGTTCAACTCTTGCGTTATTTATCTCCGATTCGAGCATCGCCTGCATTTTCAGGTCCACGGTAAGTTCTACCGTGCAGCCGTCTTTCGGGTCTACCTGACGCTCATAGGAAAACGGCATCGACGTTCCTATCGAAGTTTTGGTTGCAACAAGTTTTCCCGCAGTACCCGTCAGATAATCGTCGTAAAGATATTCAAGACCTTCAAGTCCTTGGTTGTCGGCACCCACAAGACCGAGAACCGTCGAAAGCGTGTTTCCGTTCGGATAATATCTCTTCGGGTCTTCGGTAACGGTTATTATCGCCGCATAATCCTTGTCTTCGGATATAAAGTCGCTGACCTTATCCGCAATGTCTTTTTCCACGCGGCGCACAACCTCGACGCTCTGAACGTTTTTGAGCGTCATTTCATATATCTTGTCTCTGTCTTCGGAAAGTGCAGAAGACAAGCCGTCGCATATCTTTTCGCGCAGGTCTTCGCTGTCTATCAGTTTCGGAGCCATTACGACCTTGTAAGCGGTCGCGCTTATCGCAAGTATGTTTCCGTCCCTGTCCGTTATCGTGCCGCGCTTCGCCTCAATGGCGATATCCTGCGTCTGCTGTGAAACGGCTATCTGCTCATATTTGGAATGTTTTATTATCTGAATGTAAAAAAGTCTTCCAATAAGGCAAATCAGGGCAATCATTGCTATTACCCTGACAACCGCATATCTGTTTTTACTGTTCGACTTTGGTCTTGACATAGTTTAATTCCCGTCACATATTCCGAGGAAGTTTCTCCCTATTATCTATGCGAAGTTTACTTCAAATATTCAAGAACGATGGAGAATGTCTTCGAAATCTTGTCCGCAAAACTTTCACCGGAGGAAACAACTCTCATCTCGTCTGTCTCCGTTGCGGGCATATATATGATCTGATAATCGTTTATCTTTTTCATTCCGAGAACGGTCTCCGCATACTCTGAAACGCCGTTGTAATCGGTGCGTTTCTGATATTCGACTTTAAGTCTTTCGCCCTCGTTATACGCTTTGTCGTATTCTTTTTCAAGAACTTCCGTGCGATAGTTTATTTCATATTTTTTAATATAGCAGTTAACGCTGATTATCATCAATGCGACTATTGCGATGCAAGAAAGTATTTCAAACGCGCCGAAACTCTTTTTGGAAGTCTCTTTTCCCGTTCTCTTCTTCATTGCCTTGTCCACCCTATTCCTTTATAAATATTCTGAGCCTCGATGAGCGGGCTCTCGGATTTTCTCTTATCTCTTCTTCCGTCGGGGTTATCGGCTTCAACGCCTTTCCGAGCGGTTTTTTGCCGCATACGCAAACCGGGAAATCCGGCGGGCAGGTGCAGGGATTCTGCGCCTTTGCAAAAGCGGTCTTTACTATTCTGTCTTCAAGACTGTGAAACGTTATAACGCAAACTCTGCCGCCGCTTTTCATCTGCGGCATTATACCGTCAAGCAAGTTGCTTATCTGTTTCAGTTCGTCGTTGACTTCTATTCTTATAGCCTGAAAAACACGTTTTGCGGGATGTTGCTTTTCGCGAAGTGCCTTTGCGGGCATTGCGCTTTTTATAATATCGACAAGTTCAAGTGTCGTTTCAATAGGCTTATGTTTTCTGTATTCGATAATTGCCGAAGCCACGGAGCGCGAGTATCTTTCTTCACCGTATTCAAAGAAGATTCTCTCCATATCTTCTTTTGAATAAGTATTCACAAGCGTCTTCGCCGTAAAATCGTCGTCCCTGTTCATTCTCATATCAAGCTCTGCATCAGCCATATACGAGAATCCTCGTTCCGCGGTATCGAGTTGATGCGACGAAACGCCGAGATCCACCAGCAGTCCGTCAAGCATTATTCCGTTTTCCCGCAGATATTCGGGCAACTTTGCGAAGTCCGTGTGCAAGAGGGTCAAACCGCATTTCAACCCCGCGAGTTTTTCTCTGCACGCTCCGATAGCCTCTGTATCTCGATCAACGCATATCAGCCTTCCTTTATCGGACAAGCGTTCTCCGATGGCTCGGGAATGATTTCCTCCGCCCGCGGTACCGTCCGCATAAACTCCGTTCGGCTTGACAGCGAGACCGTCGATAGTCTGATTGAATAATACCGGGATATGTTCAAAATTACTCATTGTTCGACGACTTCTTTTCTTTGAGTTTTTCTCGGATTCTGTTTCCGAGATCCTTGTCGTTGTTGAACTCTTCCCAGTCCTCGGTCTTCCATATTTCAAGTCTTTGTCCCGCACCGACGATGGTGACGTCCTTGCCTATTCCGAAGAAAGAACGCAGCGTCTGAGGAACCGTTATTCTTCCCTGCGAATCGACATCTGCTTCCTGCGCGTTACCGAGGAAGTACAACGTTTCGTCGTTGGACTCAAAATCGTTGTCGTTGTCTATCTTGGAGATGAAGTTTTCCCAGCCCTCCGCGGTATACATATAAAGACAGTTGCGAAGACCTCTTGTGAGGATAACGGTGGAACCGAGATAATCTCTCTGTTTTGCGGGCAGGAACAATCTGTTTTTCGAGTCTATTGTGTGGTTGTAACTGCCGATCAAACCGAATCTGCCGATGCAAAGCATATTGTCCTACCTCCGTTTCCTCAAAATTTCTTGGGAGCGTGATGTACTTTCAATCTTTTTTTCTCCACTTTCGCTCCACTTGACAATATTATAATATAAATCGTTCGCTTTTGCAAGGGGTTTAACAAAATTTCTCGCCAAATATATCGTGATATTAGTATGTGATATTGTATATTTTTTACAAACTTTTATGGGATTGCGCCCCATTTTGCGCCAAAACACATCTCAACCCCCCACAAATCGCCCAAAACCGCGCCCCACTCGGCGCGGAAACATTTGAACCGCCCCAAAACGGGGTGATTTAAGTCCGAATAAAGTGTGCATACACAATTATGACAGAGACGAAAACGCTTTCGTCCGCGCTTTTGTGACAAACGTATTTGTTTGTAAATATTTCCTTGACAAGAGCAGATAATAATGTTAATATATAATATAATCAATTTATAAGAGGAAACACCATGAAACTTCTCGTCATCGACGGCAACAGCATAATGAACCGTGCGTTTTACGGCATAAGAACGCTCACCAACTCACAGGGCGTCAACACCAACGCGCTTTACGGTTTTCTGACTACGCTTCACAGGCATTTAAAAGAAGAGGAAGAGTGTCGTATCGCTGCGGCTTTCGATTTGAAAGCGCCGACTTACAGGCACGAAATGTTCAAGGATTACAAGGCGGGACGCAAGCCCATGCCCGAAGAACTGAGAGAACAGTTTCCCATAATAAAACAAATGCTGGACGCGCTCGGAGTCGTAAGAATAGAGCGCGAGGGGCTTGAAGCGGACGATATTATAGGAATACTCAGCCGCGAATGTTCGGACGACGGAGAAAAGTGCGTTATCATAACGGGCGACCGCGATGCGTTCCAGTTGACGGACGAGAACGTGACCGTAAAACTTGCAACGACAAAGCAGGGCGGAACGCAGGACGAGATATACACTCCTGCCGAGATCAAAGCCAAATACGGGCTTGATGTCAGCCAACTCATAGACCTCAAAGCGCTCATGGGCGACTCTTCGGACAATATACCGGGCGTTGCGGGCGTAGGAGAAAAAACCGCAATAACTCTTCTTGAAAAATACGGAACGCTTGAAGGCGTTTACGAAAACATCGAAGAAATCAAAGGCGCGCTGAAAACAAAACTCGAAAACGGAAAAGACAGCGCTTTCATGTCAAGAGAACTCGGTCGAATAATCAGAAAAAGCGACTTGCTTGACATCACGGAAAAAGACATACTTCCCCCGAAGATGAACGAGAGCGAGTTTCTTTCCCTGCTCCGAAAATATGACCTTAAAAGAATAATCAAACTGTACGGTTTGGACGAAAGCGCCGCGCCGTCCGTCTCCGACGCAAAAAAGGAAACAAAAGCGTCGGAAGTCGAGGTTTCTGCGGTTTCGGACACAACCTGTCTTGCGGACGAAAGGCTTTTCGTTGTCTGCAACGGAGATATGATTGCGGTCAGGACAAAAGACGGCGTTTCTTTGCTTGAACTTAACGAAAATACGCTGAAAGCGATGGACGGCAAAAAAATAGTCACGCACGACGCAAAACCGCTTCTCAAAAAGATGCTGACGGCAGGCGTTTCGGCAACGCTTGAATTTGACACGATGCTTGCGGGCTACATTCTCGATCCATCGAGTTCCGAATACCCGCTTTCGCAGATAATCGAGGAAAGTTCCTCGGTATCTGCGCTCACGCCTGCGGAACAGTGTTATTACCTGCCCGAAGCGGAGGGATACCTCGAAACAAGACTTGAACAAAACGGACAAACCGCACTTTACAGAGATATTGAACTTCCGCTCTGCACCGTGCTTGCAAATATGGAGCATGACGGTTTTGAAGTGAACACGGAGTTCCTGAAAAATTTCGGCGAAAAACTCGACACGGAGATAGCGGACTGCACGGCGGCGATATATCTTTATGCGGGACACGAGTTCAACATCAATTCAACAAAGCAACTTGCCGCGGTGCTGTTTGACGAGATGTGCCTGCCCTACCCGAAAGGCAAAAAGACAAAAACGGGTTATTCGACGGCAAACGACATTCTCGAAAAAGTTCGTGACGCCTGCGAAGACCCCATAATCGACAACGTTATAGAATACAGAAAACTTTCGAAACTGAAATCCACATATATTGACGGTCTGCTTAAAAAAGTCGGCGAAGACGGAAGAATACACACGGTATTCACGCAGACGGTCACGCAAACGGGAAGAATAAGTTCGACCGAACCGAACTTGCAGAATATTCCCGTCAGAACGGAACTCGGCAGACAACTGCGAAAAGCGTTTGAGGCAAGAGAGGGATGCACGCTCATTGACGCAGACTATTCGCAGATAGAACTGCGTGTGCTTGCGCACATTGCAGACGATGAAAACATGAAACGTGCGTTTATCGAAGACAGGGACATTCACACGGCAACGGCGGCGCAGGTGTTCGGACTGCCCGAAGCAATGGTGACGCCCGAACTCCGCAGACGCGCAAAGGCGGTCAATTTCGGCATAGTTTACGGTATCGGCGAATATTCGCTTTCTCAGGATATCGGAGTATCGTTCAGAGAAGCCAAAAACTATATCGAGAACTATTTCCGCACATACAGCGGCGTCAAGAAATATATGGACGGAATCATTGAAAGCGCAAAAGAAAAAGGCTATGTCGAAACGATGTTTGCAAGGCGCAGATACGTTCCCGACATAAACGCGAAGAACAAACAGTTGCAGGCATTCGCTTCCCGCGTATGCAGAAACACGCCGATACAGGGCACAGCCGCCGACCTGATAAAGCTTGCGATGGTACGCGTTTTTGACAGGCTCGAAAAATCAGGCACGGGCGCTCGGCTTATATTGCAGATCCACGACGAACTCATTATAGAAGCGCCTGTCGAAAAGGAAAAAGAAATAAGCGAAATGCTCAAATACGAAATGGAACACGCGGCGAACCTTTCCGTTCCCCTGCTTGCGGACGTAAACGCGGGCAAAACGTGGTACGAATCAAAATAATCGGAGATGTAAAAAATGAAACTGCTCTTTGTTTGTACGGGCAACACCTGCCGAAGCGCGATGGCACAGGCGCTTGCGGAAAAGATGATAAAAGACAACGGGCTTGACTTTGAAGTTGACAGCGCAGGACTGTTTGCGGACGGACATTCGCCGGCAAGCGAAAACGCAAAACGCGCGGTCGAAAAATACGGAGCAACACTTGACGCGCATATATCGACGCCGCTTACGCTCAAAGCCGTTTCCGAAGCCGACAAAATATATGCGATGACGGCAGACCACTTAAAGCTGCTTGTACTCAGCCGCCCCGAGCTTTCGGAAAAAGCGGAATTGTTCGACCCCGACGGAAAAGACGTTCCCGACCCATACGGCGGAGATGAAGAAGTCTATGAAAAATGTGCCGAAAGGATAAACGAATGTCTGAAAAAGCGACTCGGACTCGAAGAATAACGGAAGCAAACGACCCCGCGATAAAACAGGTTGCAAAAGCCGAAGCGGAAAATTTTTCGGAGCCGATGAGCGAAAGCTGCATAAAATCCTCGCTTTCTTCCCCGCATTTCGGACTTTATGTTTACGAAAAAGGCGAAAAAGTCGTCTGCCATGTTGCGACGGCAGGAGTTTTTCCCGAAATGCAGATAAATTCGGTCGCATCCTCCGAAAAAAGAATGGGCTACGCGACCGAATTGCTGAAACACATTCTCTCGGAGAAAAAGAACGAGGGAATCGAAACTGTATCGCTCGAAGTCAGAGTATCAAACAATGCGGCAAAGGCGCTGTATGAAAAACTCGGTTTCACAGCGGTCGGAACAAGAAAAAAACTATACGATAAGCCCGTTGAAGACGGGCTGGAAATGATAACGGAGTTACAGAAAAATGCTTGTCTTGGGAATTGAGAGTTCATGCGACGAAACGGCTGCGGCAGTCGTTGAAAACGGAACAAAAGTCATCTCGAACGAAGTTGTTTCGCAGATAGACATACATACGCTTTACGGCGGCGTTGTGCCCGAGATAGCATCACGCTGCCATGTCGAGGCGATTTCCTCGCTTGTGAGAAAAGCGCTTGAACCCGTCGGCGGCATTCAAAACATCGACGCCGTTGCTGTCACTTACGCACCCGGACTTATCGGTGCGTTGCTGGTCGGAGTCAACTTCGGCAAGAGCCTTGCTTTCGCCGCAGGCAAGCCGCTTGTTCCCGTTCACCATTTAAGGGGGCATGTCGCCGCGAATTATCTGACAGACCCCACTCTTACTCCACCGTTCACCGCGTTGGTGGTCTCCGGCGGTCACTCTCATATAGTCAATGTGGGAAATCACACCACTTTCACGGTAGTGGGCAAAACACGCGACGATGCGGCGGGAGAGAGTTTTGACAAAGTTGCAAGAGTTATCGGGCTCGGTTATCCGGGAGGTCCTAAAGTCGAAAAAGCGGCGGCGACAGGAAATCCGAGCGCGATAAGATTTCCCCGCACACACTTTGCGGACAACGAGTTCGATTTCAGTTTCAGCGGCATAAAAACCGCGGTAATAAATTATGTTCACAACGCACAGCAGACGGGAACGGAAATAAACATTCCCGATGTGGCGGCTTCGTTTTCGGCGGCGGTCACGGAAGTGCTGGCGGACAACGCGACAAAGGCGGCGGCGCGGTTCAACAAAAAACTTGTGCTTGCGGGAGGCGTTGCCGCAAACGGAACCTTGAGAAAACGTCTCGAAAAAGAATATAAAGAAAAAGGAGTTCAACTTTTCATGCCGGACTTGCGCTACTGCGGAGACAACGCCGCAATGATAGCCTCACAGGGATATTATGAATTTCTTGCGGGTCACACGGCGGACGAGACAATGAACGCTTACGCGAATATGTCGATAGAAGAAAACCCGTTTTGAATCAAACAACATTCATAAAAGGACATTGCCCGAAGACAGTATCTTCGGGCAATGTCCTTTTTCGGTTTCAGCAGCAGGAATCGTTGCAGGAATTGCAGGTATTGCAGCCGCAGCTGTCGGTGTTGACGCAGAAAATTATAAGCGCCGCGATTATAAGCGTCCAGAAATAATAATTATTGCGGAACATTCCATTGACCTCCTTATGTATTTTTCGGTCGGCAGGCGTTTTCCGCCGTCCTCAGTTTCATACTATGCAAAAACGGATTTTCGTGTCACGATGGATTTACTCTTTCCTTTTTACGGCAGACTTCGTTCAAAAGCAGAACTCCGAAAAAGAAAAAAACATATTATATAATAAAGATGTTTAAATCGGAGTACAATGTGCAAAAATAGTGTTGAAAACAACACGGAGGGAGAGTGAAAAAACTTGACGCAGATAAAACGCGGGGACATATATTATGCGGACCTCAGCCCCGTTGTCGGCTCGGAGCAAGGCGGCGTCCGACCGGTTTTGATAGTGCAGAACGACCTCGGCAACAAGCACAGTCCGACGGTCATCGCGGCGGCGATAACTTCAAAGCTCGGCAAGACGGAACTTCCGACGCATATAAGGGTCGATGCGGCGGACTACGGACTCAGCAGAGACTCCGTTATTCTTTTGGAGCAGGTCAGAACGCTCGATAAGCGAAGACTGCGCGAAAAAATGGGACATCTCGACACAACGGCAATGAACGAGGTGGATCATGCGCTTTCGGTAAGTTTTGGGCTTGACATACAATAAAAACGGAATAATTCCGAAACAAAAAAGACGAACCGGCGGTATGTGCAAATTGCACTATACCGTAACCGATTGTTCAAAAAAATATAACCAATTTGTTTGTCCGATGTACTTATTGCCTATTTACATCGGACGCTTTTTCTGATAAAATATATATAAGAAAACATTAAGGAGTCTTTGTTTTGCGAAAGATATCTGCATTTATAATATGTGCGGCAACTGTTTTATCGCTGTTTGCGTTCGGTTCTTCCGCGGCGAAATCAAACGTATACTATTGTCCGAAAGCAAAAACCGTTCCGACGATAGACGGCAACATAACCGAAATCGAATGGAATGATGCTCTGACAATAGAACTTGATTCCCTGAACGCAAAGGCGGCAAACGGATGGGCGATGAACCCGTTTGGGGCAAGCGACGCAAAAGCGACAGTAAAGCTTTTATGGAGCGACGACAAAACGCACGGCGGACTCTATATCTCGTGGAGCGTCACGGACGAGACGCAGTCGTTTGCGCTTGACAAGGATTCGCCGTACCCCAACGCGATGGATTCGGTTCAGCTTGTTATCGATCCGATGTATCAGCGCAGAGCGAAAGCAAGAGATTCGGTAATGATATATACGTTCGACCCTTATACATCCAGATCCGGAAACGGGTTTGAGGTATACCCCGAAGACGGCGCGACGTGGTACGAGCATATATACTGGGTGGGAAGAAATGAGTCGCTCGGGGTTCGCGTTTCTTCAAAGCTCAACGCAGAAAAGGACGAGGACGGCGGACGCAGATGGTTAGTGAAGGGCTACGATATCGAGGCATATCTGCCATGGAAAGCGCTGACGATACTGACGGGCAGACCCGAAGCGAAGATAGGCACAAAACTCGGAATAGGCTTTTTGCTTGTCGATTACGACTTCAACTATTCGGAATATATATCGGATTATAAAAAGAACGCGCTCAAAGACACCTCGGAGTATCAGACTCTGGTAAACGTGACAACAGACTTTTCTAACGGAACGAGAACCACAAACGAGAACATCTGCGCATATCCGAGAAATTACAATACAATTATTTTGGCTGATTTTTCGGGTGCCACGACATCGGAAACAGATGACAATTCGACGGAAAAACCCGACGACGTGGTTGCCACGCCCAATGAAACGCTCGAAGAGATATTAAAAAAGGACGATCAACTCAACAACGCGGATTACACCCCCGAAACATGGGAAATTTACAGCAAGGCATTTCAGGAAGCAAAAGATTACATAAACGGAAAATCCTCAAAAACAGAGGAAGAAGTCAAAGATGAGCTTATCGCAGCCATACGAGGACTGAAGCTGCGTTACGACCTTGATTCGTCCTCACAGCAAACGGACACAACGGACGAAATGGCGAAGCTGACCGAACTGATAAACAGTACAAAGAATCTGAAAGATAAGTATTCGGAAGACCAACTCGCTGATGTGAACAAATACGTTGAAGAAGCAACCGCGCTGCTTTCAAGTTCGAATCCGAGCAAAAGTCAGATACAGAACGCATACAATGCATTGAGCGACGCGATAAAAGCGTTGCCGGAATCCGAGGTGCCGCAGACTTCGGCGGAATACGGAACAAGAGAATATATTGTGGTAGTCGTTGTCGCGGGATCGGGAACACTCTTTGCGCTGATTTTAGTATTCATAGTTATGGCTCTTGTAAAACGTTCCTCGAAAAAGACAAAAACCGACGGAGAAAACAAAGTCAACAAATAATTCGTTCGGTTATTGTTGAAAATACCATAAAAACGAATAATGTGTAATTTATCTGTTATTTATCGGCAAAAAGGCTTTACATTCGTACACTTTTTTGCTATATTATATTTGTAATTTTAGAAAGGTGGTAAACCACATGAAAAAAACAATACTCAGCCTTGTTATGGTTGTTGCTGTTGCATTCAGTTTGTTTACGTTTGTCTTCGCTTCCGAAGCGGCGTCCCCCTCGTACAACATTCCTCTTGCAACAAAAGCACCCACTGTTGACGGCGGCGCAAGTGATGCCGCGTGGAAAAACGCGCTCACAATAGATATCTCTCCCGCTGCTGTTAAGAAAAACGGCGGTTGGGCGCAGACTTCTTCCAATGGCGCGACCGGAACCGTTAAAGTAGTTTGGACGGAAGGCAGCAAAGGCGGTCTTTATTTCCTTTGGCAGATCAAAGATAAGACCCAGTCTTTCGCATTTCCTGTCGGAGCAAACGTAATCAACGCCATGGACTGCGTTCAGCTTTGCTTTGACCCGACAAACGCGCGCAAAGCAAAACTGACGGGCAAAGAATGTCAGGTTTATACGTTTGCACCGTATACCGCAAGATCAGGTAACGGATTCCTTATCTTCCCCGAAGACGGCCCGACATGGTTCGAGCATTACTGCTGGGTTGACATGAACAAGAGCACGGGCGTTAAACTCGCCGTTAAACTTAACGGTAAGACTTCCACGGGCAAAGACCTTGAAAACAGAGGTTTTGACGTAACGGGCTACACTCTTGAAGCATTCATTCCGTTCAAGGCTCTCAAGGTTGACGCAGGTCAGATCGAGGGCAAAGTAGGTACTGCATTCGGTATCGGTTTCCTTCTTGTTGACTACGATTGGAACCACTCCAAATTCGTTGCAGACAAAGGACCCACCGCACAGGCAGAGAAATATCAGAAACTTCTCAACATAAGCGCGACCTACACAAACGGTTCGGGCACCAACAGAAACAACATCTGCACAAAGCCCAAGAAGTACAACACCGCATACCTTGCTGACGCAAGCGGCAAACTTCCGGACAATATCCAGACCACAAATCCCGATAACGGAGACGAAAATCCGACGACTGCGGCGATAGACGATTCGGAAAAGCTTTCCGAAATCATCGCAAAGGTTGAAGCGACCGACCTCTCCCTTTACACGCAGGAATCCGTAAAGACCCTTAACGCGGCTCTTGAAGAAGCGAAGAAGTTCAAGGATGACGATACTTCCGACGAAGCAAAGGCTGCAAAAGAAGTTCTTATTGCGGCGTATGCGGGACTTGTTCTGAATGAAGAAAATCCCACAACAGATAATACCGATAATTCGACCACCGACAATTCGGCGGCGACAACCACGGAAGCACCCGCGGAAAGCAACGGCGGCTTCAAATGGTGGATAATCGTTATCATCGTTGTTGCGGTTGCGGCAATAGGCGCAGTTGTTGCGGTTGTCGTATCCAAAGGCAAGAAAAAGCAGCAATAATCACAAAATGATATAACTGTTTACATAAAACCGTCCGCGGGATTCCGCGGACGGTTTTTTTATTGACAAAGCATCTTCCGCAAAAATCTTAATAAAAAAAAGTTTGCGCGCATATTGAAATTCATTTTTTTATGTGATATAATAAATAAAAGAATACAAAAGAAGTTCCCAACGGCTTGATCACTCGGTTCGAAAGACGAATAAAAACGCCATTGAAAAAATAAGATATACCAAAAAGGACGAGCCGCAAAACCTGTGGCGGTGTCTTACGGAATTAAGGGGTGCGGAAAAATGCAGAAATGTTATGATTGCGGAAGAATATATTTCGGTTCGGCGCGTCATTGCCCGAAGTGCGGCGCTGACCAATGGGAGGGAAAATTCGGCGTTTGCAGTCGCTATTCTCTTCAAAACACATTGAAAAACATGGACATTAACGATTGCGACTTTGAAGAGTATATTTTTATCGGCGAAATGATAGTTCGCAAAATGCAGGAAGAAGAATCTTACAACGAATTCGGCTGGCGTCCCGTTGCGGCGCTGATAGACGCATATACACGGGACACGCCTTTCAAAGATTTCAAACGTGCACTTGAACTTTGCCCGCTGTACGGCAAGTGTATGCACGCGGATTTCGGAGACGACGCAAAGATAATCGCGGAGCAAAAAGCAGAAGAAGTATACGCAAAACCGGGTTGTCCTTTCAAGCCCGAGCCGAAAACAAACCCGATAGTAACATTGCTTACACGCTTGCTCAAAGACCTTGAAGAAATGCCGAAGACCGAAGAATACGATTTTGTCGGCAGACAGATTTCGAGAAAAGACCTTGCAAAAATGCTTTCCAAACTTAACAAGTTTGCAAACGGAGACGAGGATATGCCCTCCGCGCCGAAATTTATTTATTTTATAGGTCTTGCATACGAACAGGGACGTCCGTTCCCGCAAAACACGCAGTATGCAAAAGCGTGGTACAAGGCGGCTGCCGATCTCGGCGACGAAGAAGCAAAAGCCAAGTTTGCAAAATAAAACCGATTTACAAACTGATTATATTAAGCAGATAATTTGACCGCAGTTCAAAACTGCGGTCTTTTTTTGCGCCTTTATGCAATTAAAGTATATTTGCGTCAAAATGAGAAAAAATACATCCGAAAGGATGTGGAGGCTTGAACAAAAACGATTATGCACGGCTGACGGACATCAAAACAAAAAATTCGCCCATTTTCAAGGATTGCTGTTTTGCTTTTCTTATAGGAGGGGCGATATGCTGCGTCGGTCAGACGCTTACCGACCTTTACGCAAATGTTGCGGGATTTTCCGCGGAAGACGCATCCACGTTGACAAGCGTTACGCTCGTGTTTTTAAGCGCGCTTTTCACGGGCATCGGGCTTTATCAGAAATTGGCGCGTATAGCGGGAGCGGGAACGCTTGTGCCGATAACGGGATTTGCGAACGCGGTCGTCTCCCCCGCCCTTGAATTTAAATCCGAGGGCAGCATACTCGGCACGGGAGTCAAACTGTTCTCGATAGCAGGACCCGTTATTGTTTACGGAACGGCGGCATCGGTTGTCTACGGGATAATATACTATATCGTAAAGTTGGTCTGCGACGTATGAAAAAAGCAGGAAAAAACACCTATATTCCATCGTCTGCTGTCACCGTCGGCGCATGGCAGGCAATAGTCGGGCAGAAAGAAAAAGAGGGACCGCTCGGCAAATACTTTGATTTGTATTCAAACGACGAATATTTCGGACAGGAGACATACGAAAAAGCAGAAGCGCAAATGCAAAAGGAGGCGATGAACCGTGTCTTCGAAAAAGCAAACCTGCGCGACGAAGATGTTGACTTCATTTTCGCAGGTGATCTGCTCAATCAGTGCGTCAGTTCGGCTTACGGCAGCCGTGATCGCGGGGCTGGTTATTTTGGACTGTACGGAGCGTGTTCTACGGTCATTGAAGCGGCGATAATCGCGGCGATGACGATAGACGGCAACTTTGCAAAGCGAGCCGTGGCAATAACAAGCAGTCATTTCTGCACGGCGGAAAGGCAATACCGTTACCCGCTCAATTACGGCTCGGTGCGTCCGCCGTCGGCGCAATGGACGGTAACGGGGTCGGGCTGTTTGTTGCTGACGGACGAAGATATACCGAACATGCCTAAAATTTCGGCGTTTTGTCCCGGAACGATAATTGATATGGGTATCAGCGATATAAACAATATGGGCGCGGCTATGGCACCTGCGGCGGCAGACACGTTGAAGAAGTATTTCAGAGACACAAAGACCTCGCCGGACAGTTACGACCTTATTCTGACGGGTGACCTCGGAAGTATCGGGCACGAACTTGTCAAAACGCTTCTCGAAAGGGAGAATATCTCTCTCGGAGCAAATTATCTCGATTGCGGAATGATGATTTTTGATGCCGACAAGCAGGACGTTCACGCGGGCGGTTCGGGGTGCGGCTGTTGCGCAAGCGTGCTTGCGGCATACGTTTTACCGCAAATGCAGGCGGGACTTTATAAAAATGTTCTTGTTGCGGCGACGGGTGCGCTGATGAGTCCGACAACAAACCAGCAGGGCGAAAGCATTCCCGCGATTTCACACCTGATAAGGCTGACGATTTAGGGGCGTTTGAAAATGGCTTATTTATGGACTTTTTTGTTCGGAGGACTTCTGTGCGTCATAGGGCAGATACTTCTCGACAAAACAAAACTGACGCCCGCGAGAATCCTTGTCGGATATGTTGTAGCGGGCGTTTTCCTCGGTGCGGCAGGACTATATAAACCGTTTGCCGAATTTGCAAAAGCGGGCGCAAAAGTGCCGCTGACGGGCTTTGGTTTTGCGCTTGCCGAGGGAGTAAAAAATGCGGTTGACGAAAAAGGCCTGCTCGGCATCTTTACGGGCGGGCTGACGGCGGCTTCCGCGGGAATTTGCGCGGCGATAGTTTTCGGGTGTCTTGTTGCATTGATATTCAGATCCCGAAAAAAATAAATTCGGAAATGTATGTTTTTCCTTTTTCACAAAAACAAGAGCGACGGGACTTTGCCTGCCGCTCTTATTTACTATCAGTCTATGTTTATCTTAATTTTGAAGCCTTCACCGTAAATGCCCTGATTGGATTCTGGCTGAACGATGATGTAAAACTCGCCGTTGTGCGGCACTTCATATTCAAAAGTGCTGCTTTCCGTCTGACCTATCATATTAAGATACGATGCGGATTCATCATATCCGACCTTGTAAATATTGTAGTGCCATACGTCGGACATATCGCCCGATATATTCAGCAGCAATTTGCCGTTTTCATAAGTGCAGGTAACGTTTTCGACTTTTGACGGAGCGCTGTCGCATCTCATCTCGTAAGTCGAGCCGAGATCGCGTTTCTGCCATGACGAAAACGGAGAACCGGTTCCCGCTTTGTATATCTGTGCGCCCTCTTCTGTGTTTATATACTTTTTGGTTGATTTGTCAAACACTTTGAACGAGCTGTCCGGGAAAGACGAATAATATTTGTTATCCGCAAATTTATACCATCTGAGAGGTGTGGGTACTCTTATCCAATAGAACTCCGAAATATTGTCTTCCGCCCGCAAAACGATATGGTTTGAGACAAATTCGTTTTTCTCCCATTTAGGTATGCCGTTATCTGCAATACATCTGAAAACGCAAACATTGGGATTTGTGTGAAGAATAAGATTGTCATAGATGCGGCAGTTGATTACGGAGAAAACTTCTTCCGTCAAAGGCCAGTTTCTGTCAATATAGTTGCTGACGCCTATTGAGGCATTATGATTGGTCGCACCCTGACTGTCTTCTATCCTGTTATGTGCTATAATGCTGTTCTGGGTTGCCATTGTTCCGATTCCGTCACCGAGGCAATTATAGCAAAGATTGTATTCAACGGTTATGTTGTCGGTGTTCCAGTCCACATCTATACCCATCGCATCAAACCGCGAACCTGCTGCATATATATCATAAACGACATTGTATCGGCAGACAGAATATTCACTTGTGATATACATAATACCGCATTGACCGTCAATCCCGCCGCGCTCCGTTGCGATTCCTGTCTGATAAACAAGGTTTCTGTCCATGGTGCAATTCACACCGCCCATGATATACATACCTATCTGACCGATATGATGAACGGTATTGCCGTCTATGTGGATATCCGAAATCTTTTTGCGTGCCGTGCGGTTATAATCGTCATTGTCGGGAACTGTTCCGCTTGCAATTATACCGACACGTCCGAAGTAACTGACATCGTTTTTGAGAATATGTACGCCGGTAAGACTTTCTTTGACAGTACCGTCCCATCCGCCAACACTTATGCCGTATGCGTTCGAGTCCGCGTCGGGATATTCGCCGCTGAAATCATAGGCACGAAGAACATTGTTGACGATGTAAATGTCGTGATAACTTTCTTCTCTTGCCACTCCGACACCGTAACCTATGCCGGTCACGCGCGTTCCGTTGTGTGCGGAACTTGACGCATAAGCATTCACCTGCAAATCTCTTATGACGACACCCGACGAGTTCTGAACATTTATAATGTTTCCTCCTCGCAGGATCTCGTTTCCGTTCGTTATAACGGGTCGTTCGTCACCGTCGCCGTATGATGCAAAAGTTATGGGATTCTCTTTTGTTCCGTCAAGGTTTGAATAGGACAAACTACCTGTGAACGTATCGCCTTTCCTGAAAAGCACGGAATCGCCCGCTTTGAGCGAAAGCGAAGACGCTTTTGAAAGTGTTTTTATCGGGGTTTCGGGTGTCAACCCGTCGTTTGAGTCGTCGCCCTCCGAGCTGACATAATACACGGTGCCGCCCTTTGACACGGGATACAACTGTTCTTCACCGAGGTTTTTATCCGTAAACGCATATACGGCTGAAGCCTCTTTGCCCGCAAGGTCGCTGTAACCTTTTTTATTGCCTATATTCACTCTGATTTTCATTCCCTCACCGTAAATGCCCTGGTTCGACTCGGGCTGAACGATAATGAAAAAGTCGCCTGTATACGGTACGTCATATTCAAAAGTGTTGCTTTCCGTCTGACCTATCATATTGCGATATGACGCGGATTCATTATATCCTACTTTGTAAATGTTGTAATGCCATACATCGGACATATCGCCAGCTATATTCAGCAGCAACTTGCCGTTTTCATAAGTGCAGGTAACGCCCTTGACTTTTGACGGTGCATCATCGCTTCTCATCTCATAAGTCGAACCGAGGTCGCGTTTCTGCCATGACGAAAACGGAGAGCCCGCGCCCGCCTTATATACCTGTGCGCCCTCTTCAAAATTCAAATACTTCTTTGCAGTTCGGTCGGAAGCCTTGAACGAAGTGTCAGGCGAAACGGAATAGTATTTGTTCTCGGCAATTTTATAAAATTGAACGGAAGAATTTATATTTACCCAGAAGTATGTCGAGGGATCGACGTCCGCTTTCAATACTATATGGTTACCGACAAATTCGCAACCGGTGAATTTTTTATTGCCGCCCTCATGGAAGGCTCTGAATGCGGGAGCCGATCTGGTTGTCTGATATATAAGGTTATCATAAATATGGGCACCGAACACATCGCCTCCCAAATTACCCAATGTGAGTGACCCTGTATGGTTTGTGGCACCGAGGTTGCCTTCCAATCGGTTATGCGCTATCGTACTGTTCAGATTTGACAGAGTTCCGATACCGCTGCCGAGGCAATTTGATATGTAATTATATTCAAGCGTTATATAATCGGTCTTCCAGTCAATGTCAAATCCCATTCCGTCAATGCCTGCGCCCGCGTCATAAGCATCGTATATAATATTGTACCTTGCGGAGGAATGTTCACTTTTTATATACATCATACCGCACTGACCGTCCATAAAAGCGCGTTCCTTGACTATACTTGTCTGATAAACGAGGTTTCTGTCCATTGTGCAGTTCTTGCCGCCGCAGATATACATGCCTATCTGACCGATATGGTGAACGGTATTACCGTCAAGGTGAACGCCCTTGTAACATTTGCGGATGTTTTTGGAATAAGTGTCGTCATCATCGGAATCCTGTGAATAGTCACCTCTCATTTGGATACCGTTAAGTCCGACATAACTTACATCATTGTTAAGAATATATATATCCGTCGCATAATCCAATGTTCTATTTGCCCAAACATAACCGGTAATTCCGTAAATGTAAGAATCCGTGTCGGGATATTCGCCCGTAATATCATGTCCCCGAATAATATTGTTTACGATATAAATATCAAGATTCGGATTGTCTATTGCTTTTTTGTATTCATAAGCAATACCTCTTACTGCAGGACTGCCATGAGCAGAACTTGACGCATAAGCATCTATCTTCAAATCTCTTACAACAACGCCGCGGGAGTTATAAATACCGACAATATCTCCGCCTCGCAAAGTTTCATTCCCGTTTGTAAATATGGGACGATTGTCACCCTCTCCGTAAGACGCTATCGTTATCGGATTCTCTTTTGAACCTTCAAGATCCGAATAACGCAAGTTGCCGACAAACGTATCGCCTTTTCTGAAAAGCACGGAGTCGCCCGCTTTGAGCGAAAGCGAAGACGCTTTTGAAAGAGTCTTTATCGGCGTTTCGGGAGTAATACCGTCGTTTGCGTCGTCACCCTCCGCGCTGACATAATACACCGTACCGCCCTTTGACACGGGGTACAACCGTTCCGCCTCGAGACTTTCATCAACAAATGAATACTCGGCGGAAGCGCCCTGCCCCGCAAGGTCTATGTACTCGACATTTCTGACGATTACGGAACAGCCCGAAAGCAGCCCCGCCATACAGCAGACCGCAAGCACGGCGGCAATCAATACGATAAGTTTTCTCTTCATGTTTTTCTCCCGAACCTAAAATGTTCTGTCAATGGGGTGAGGTTATTTTACTGTTTAATTGTTTTTTATCTTATATTTCCGCAAGACCGCTTTATGTGCCTCTGTCACGCGAAAACTTTCGATCGCTTTTTGAATAGTTTTATTGTGCGTCCATATGTCGAGTTTTTTGCCTGCTATGAAAGGCAGCGTTTCTTCGTAATTCTTTGCAAGCGCGGTTGCAAAATACCACGCAACACCCATTCTGACGTAATATTCATCGGAACGTATCGCGGCGATTTGCTCGGCATATTCGACTTTGAAATTCTCTCCGAGAAAGAATTGCATAAACATATTTACGCCGCACCGAACGGTATATGTTTTATCCGATTTGAGCCATGCGGTTGCTTTTGCCGCAAGCACTTCAAGATTTTTTGCAAGATTTTTCGGGCTTATCGCGTCGCAGGTCGCCCAATTATCGACAAACGGCAGAAAAGCGTCGAGACGGTCAATAATCGCGGCGGGATCTTTCAAGTTGGAGATAAGAAGCCCGTGGAGCGTATTTTCTTCCAGATAAACGTGAGGTAACGAGTTCAGAAATTCGGTCTCGACCTCGCTTGCTCGCAGTCCTTTTGCATAAGCGCGAAGAAGCGGAGCGCGGACGCCGATAATTTTTTCGGGCGCTGTGGTGGGTATGAGTTTTCGTGTAAACTCGGCGAACTTATCATCTTTCATCGCAAGCAGATCCGCTCTGACTTTTTCCGTTGAAACCATAGGTTTCTCCTTATATTACTAAGTATCACTATTATACAATAAAAACATCGGAAAGTCAATATAATTACGACATATTAAATAAGGCAAAAGCATAAACATTATCAAAGGTCAGGCTGAGCATACACAGCCGAAGTTAGGAGTTTTGGAAAAATGAAGAAATACATATCTTTCATTCTGACTTTTATATTCGTGTTTGCGCTGCACATCAAAGCGACGTTTGCAATCTCGGCGCAGAGCGCGATAACGGTCAACGCGGTTACGGGAAACGTCATATACGAAAAAAACGCGGACGCGAAACTTCCGCCTGCAAGCACGACAAAAATAATGACAGCGATAATCGCGATAGAAGAAGCCGACCCCGAAAAGGTCTGCACGGTATCGGAACGGGCGGCAAATGAGGGCGGCTCGCAACTCGGTCTGATAAAAGGCGAAAAAATAAAAATGAAAGACCTACTTTCCATGCTGATGCTCCGTTCCGCAAACGACGCGGCTGTTGTGATTGCTGAAAATGTTGCGGGATCCTCGGAAAAATTTGCCGAAAAAATGAATGAGAAGGCGGCGGCGCTCGGACTGACGTCAACGCATTTCGTCAACCCCAACGGAATGCCCGCGGACGGACACTACACAACGGCACGGGAGTTGGCAAAGATAGCCGTATATGCACTAGACAACACAGCGTTCAGAAATCTTGTTTCGTCAAAGAGCCGACATCTTGAATACGGGAACATAACGATAACAAACTCAAACAGACTGCTTTCGTCCTACGACGGCGCGATAGGCGTTAAAACGGGTTTCACCAAGGCGGCGGGGCGCTGTCTTGTTTCCGCGGCGGAAAGGGACGGCACGGTGCTTGTAAACGTCACGCTGAACGACCCGAACGACTGGCGCGACCATGCGGCGATGTTTGACCTCGGCTTTTCGGTTTCAAGTCGATATGTGCTTTACAAGCAGGGCGAATACACGATAAGACGCGACGCGCTGAACGGCGACGGACAAATAATCTTTGCCAATGCGGAAACGATATATGCATATTCCTGCGCGGGGAAAACGGTTGAACCGAAAATAACGAAAAACCTGCTTCCCTGTTACTTTGCGCCTTACGAAAAAGGAACAAAAGGCGGAGAACTTGTCCTCGATTACGGCGGGAGCGTTCAAAAGATAGAACTTTATGCCGTAAACGACGTGGGAGAACTCGAAGAGGAGAAATCGGGAACGAAGAGATTTATATATTATCTTTCGCAACTTTTCAAAAAGGTCTTGCCATAATGAAAATTTTGGTGTATAATGTAAGTTGTGATTAAGTATATCTGAAAAGGACGCATTAAATTTGAGAATTCATAAATTCATAGCGGAGAGCGGCTATTGCTCACGGCGTGCGGCGGAGGAACTTGTCCGTGAGGGCAAGGTCTTTGTCAACAAAAAACCCGCAATAATCGGTCAGGACGTTGACCCGGAACGAGACAGCGTTTTCTGCGACGGACACAGACTGCATCTGAAAGTTGCGAACAAGAGATATTTTATCTTTTACAAGCCGAGAGGCGTTATAACAGCCATGAAAGCACAGGACGACAGAAGCGTTGTGGCAGACCTTATCGGAGGAATAAAGGGACGCGTTTACCCCGTGGGAAGACTGGACAGAGACTCTGAAGGACTGCTGCTTTTGACAGATGACGGCGAGACCGCGCAAAAACTTACTCATCCGTCGCATGAGATAGAAAAAACATACAGAGTAACGGTCAAGGGCGACCCGTCGGACGAACAGTTGGATACGCTCCGCAACGGCGTAACGCTTGACGACGGAGATGTAACACAGCCTGCGCAGGTCGAGATACATGCACAGAAAGACGGAAAAACGGTTCTGCACATAACCATTCATGAGGGCAAGAACAGACAGATAAGAAGAATGTGTGACGCTGTCGGGCTTGAAATCCATCTGCTGAAACGAATCGCTGTCGGAAATCTTTCGCTCGGGCATTTACAGCCGGGAGAATACAGACCGCTGACGACAAAAGAAACGGAAGAATTGCTTACGTCGGTCGGCATAAATCCCGCAACAAAAATAATTAAAAAGCCGCAGGACGTCAAAAAAAGCGACCCCGCGGCGCAGAAATACGCGCAAAGACAGAGAAAATCGACGAAATCCGTTTATGAGAAACGCTTTCTCAAACAGTTCGGCGACAAGAAAAAGAAAAAGTAAAACAAAGGGTGATACAAATGCAAAAAACTTACAAAATGAACATTGCGGGACTTGAAAGAGAATTGCCTCTCTGCCCCGTCAGCGACAGTCTTGATATCGCGGCGTTTATCATCTTCGGCGACGTTGAATTGACCGTCAAATGCGCGGAAGCGCTCATTCCCCTGCTTCCCGAACACGATATCATGCTGACGGCGGAAGCAAAGTCCATTCCGCTTATTCACGAGCTTGCGAAGCAGCAGGGCGAAAACGAGTACATCATCGCAAGAAAAGGCGAAAAAGTATATATGCCCTCCCCGATAAGCGTCAATGTCCGTTCGATAACGACGCAGAGGATACAAACCCTCTATCTCGGCGCGGACGACGCGGAAAAGATGAGGGGAAAAAGAGTTCTCATCATCGACGACGTTATCAGCACGGGCGAATCGCTCAAAGCGCTTGAGGCGCTTGTAAGCAAAGCGGGAGGCAAAACCGTCGGCAGAGCCGCTGTTCTGGCAGAGGGCGACGCGGCGGACAGAAAAGACATCATCTTCCTTGAAAGACTGCCCGTTTTTCCCAAATAATCAACTATAAAGTTTTATCTCCCGCATTTCGATGCGGGAGATAAAACTTTATAAAGGGAAAACAATGTAGGCGGCTCTGCAGGAGGTTATGCAGTCAGTGTTGCGAACACAACCCTGCCGACCACGAAAACCACTGCCGACAGGATAATAAAAATCAGAACAAAGGTATTGACTTTTTCCCTCCAACGCATCGCCAGAATCACGGCGTCTGCAACTGCGGCTATAATCATGGGTATCCAACGCAAAAGGTCGCTTCCCTGCCCCGTAAACAGGTCTCTAAGCATCCACGTAAAGCAGGCGACCAGCGCCAGCGCCGCAAGAGCCTCTGTTACGTGAAAAAGCGCGGCGCGGGAGATTTCCGAGCGGTACATAACGGGAATTGCCATTGAAAACACCGTCAGAAAAGCAAGCGAATACCAAAACATAAACGGGTGCTCCGCGCCCGACGAGGTCTGCACGGTACGCAAAATCATTGCAACTATCAGCATGCCGTATGAAGCAAACTGAACGGGAGCTATCGTATGCTCCGTATGCATCATACCCGACACAAGAATAACACCGGCGGTAACGGTCAGCATGGTGTAATCGGGAACGACGTCGGAATCGACAAGCGATTGCCAAAAGCCTTTGTTGCCGAAAATCAACAGCAAAACGGAGGCGACAAGAGAAAGCGCCGTCAAAGTATTGACAAAGCCGTCAAAGCCCGTGCGGTACAGAGCGGAAAATGACGAGCGGCTGATGCGCACGAGACTTTGAGCGCGCTCGGCGAAGAGAATAACAAAATATCCGAGGAAAAACCATGAAATGACGGGATACAACGAGGAATTTTGTAAAGCAGGCATAGTCGAACCTTCCTTTCGGCATATTTCAGCGTTGAATGGCCGTGATTTTTTACAAGACGTTGCCGCCGATAAAAACTTCGGGGCGCGCTTGATTTTTCCGACGTTTTCAAAATCATAAAAGCTCGGTAAAATCGGAAACATATCTATCGCAAAGGTTTTTCATTTCCTCGGCGTAAGGTTCGGACGGGTCACAGATTCCGACAACGGAAATTCTCGCTTTCGCGGCGTTTACAGCGGCGTAAAAAGCGTCTTCAAATACGACGGCGTCCGACGCTTCGGTCTCAAAGTCGGAAAGAACTTTCAAGAAAGAGTCGGGAATATCTTTTCCCAACCCGAGTTCTCGGGTGGAATAAACTCGTTCAAAATACCCGTCAAGACCGCAGCGTTTGAGAGGCGCGGTTATAAACGGCGTTTCGTTTGCGGTCAGAATACACATACGAACGCCCTTTTTTCCGTATTTTTCAAGAAATTCGGGAACACCTTTTCGCGGTAGCGCCTTGCTTATATAATAATCGCGAACATTGTCCTCTATCCACTTGAATATCTCATCAGATGTCATTTCGGGACAGTAATTGTCGTGCAAAAACTCTGCGGCGGCATACAGTGTCGGCATTGAGTTGAGCCTGTCGGTCAGTCCTTTTTCGGTTTCTCTGCCGACATATTCGACGAACGCTTCGCCAAAACCGGTCCATGCGCCCATGGTGTCAAAAAGTGTGCCGTCAAAATCAAATATAAACAGTTTTTTACTTTCAACATCAATCAAAATCAAATACGACCTTTCCGTTTTCGAGTTTCAGGTATGCGTCAAACGGTTTCCCGTTCTTGGAAATGAACCCTCTTATTTTGGACGTTTTGCCGTTCGTCAGCAAAAGTTTCATGTTGGAAGCAGAAATAATGCGTCCGCAAATAACGTTTCTGACGGTGAACTTGCACCCGTTATCGTGATAGCCGCGGCAGCCGTAACCGAACTTCGTTCTTGCGACATCGTTGCCGCAAAGAGGACATTTGCCGACAATATCGCCGAAAAAGCCGTCATCGGTATCCGTTTCGGGCGGCTGAGGAGTTCTCACTCCCGCAAAGACTTCGGCAATCTCTTTTTCGGCAAGTCCGACGCTTTCGGGAACGGTCATCTGACCGTGAAAGACCTTTTTGAGCGCTTTGCCGAGTTCGGAAGTCTTATATTTATCCATGCTGATATTCATTCGTGTCAAAGCCTCGATGAGATATTCCCCGTCGGGCAATATGGTGTAAACATCTTTTTTCAGCAATATATACTTTGTGTTGCAGGCGTTTTTGATTATACCTGTGCGGGTCGCCTCCGTGCCGAGTTCAAGTCCCTCGAAAATGGCGCGGTATTCTTCCGTGTCGTCTTCGTTTTCGCTTTCCTGCGCTTTCGCTTTTTCTTCTCTGAACGGGTTTTTCAGATAATTGTTCAGAGTTTCTATCGTATAATGTTTCGGCGGCGTGGTCTCTTTTTCAACGGGCTTGAAATCAACATTCACGCGGTCGCCTTTTTCGAGACGCGGCAAGATCTTGTCCTGCTTTCCGTATTCGTCAAAGCGCGTCCAACCGGGAGTAACGATAACGGTTCCTTTGAGCGAAAAGTCTTCAAGGTCGCCGACATTTATCTTAATTTCGGTTTTCTCGGCAACGCATTCTTCGGAGCAGAACACGGCGACAAAACGGCGCATAACGGCGGAATATACCTGTTTTTCCGCAGGCGAAAGTTTTGAAGCGTCGGGAATCTTATATGTCGGAGTAAGCGCGGAGTGAGACTCTATTTTCGAATCGTCGAAAATGGTTTTTGCGTCCTTGAATTTGACGGGATAACCGACCGCCGCAACATTCGCGATTATCTTTTTTATCTTATCTTTTTCGGCTGTTGCAAGATATTCGGAGTTCGTTCTCGGATATGTCAGATAGCCCTCTTCGTAAAGTTTTTGGACTATTGCAAGACTGTCGTCCATTGACATTTTGTACTTTTTTCCGAGAAAATTCTGCAATTTTGAAAGCGAATACAATTTGCCGGGAGCAAGTTTATCTTTCTTTCTCTTGACGTCTGTAACAACGGCATCTACCGCATTGTATTTTGCGCAGAGTGCTTCCGCTTTGGCAAGTTCGTCTTTCGTGAACTTCTTTTTTGAGTTCAGTTCTACGACCTGTCCGTTCATTTCAGCCTGCGAACGAAGCGCATAATACTTTTCGGGAACAAAATTGCGTATCTGCATATCGCGGTCGTATATCGCCTTTACAACAGGCACGATAACACGCCCCACGCGCAGAAGTGTGCCTGTTTTAAGCGTCGCAAATCTCGTCAGATTGACACCGTAAAGCCAGTCCGTATATGTGCGGGCATAGCCCTCGTTCGCAAGATTTTCGTATTCGGTCTCTTCTTTCATCTCCGAAAGTGCGGAGCGTATCGTTTCGGGTGTCTGGTCGGGCAGCCACAGGCGCAGCAGTTTTTTGTTCCGAACGCCCGCGTGAGTTATGCAGAGACGGACTATTATTTCGCCCTCTCTGTCTGCGTCTCCTGCGTTGATTATATCGGAGACATCTTCGCGCAAACAAAGCGTTTTTATGGTCTCAAACTGTTTTTCGACGCCAGAATCGACTTTTTTTGTCGCGTCTTTTCGCAGGTTGAAGCGGAATTCTTTCGGGAAACACGGAAGCGTTGCCATTGTCCACCGCGTCGAGCCGTCTGGATTGGGAGAATAATCATCTATGTCAGCCAAAGAAAACAAATGACCGAACGCCCAAGTTACAAGATACTCCCCGCCGTAAAAAAAGCCGTCTCCCCTGCGCATTTTATAATCGTTAAACGACTCAATGCCCGCAACGATGTTGCGCGCAAGACTCGGTTTTTCGGCGATTATCAGTTTCATCGTGTTCTTTCCTCTACCATCTTTCGGATGTTCTCTCGCGGCAACCAGCATAGTTAATTGCAGTTATTAGCAGTTAATTGCAGTCATTATATTATAATACTTTCGCGCCGAAAAGTCAAGGCGCGAGAAATACTTCCCGCGCCTCCGGATTAATTCTTTTTGAACAGAGCAAAACAAACTTTTTATCCATGTCTTGTGCCGCATAGGGTTATTTGCTTTTTTCTTCATTTTATGAAGAAACCCTTCGGTTATAATATATATATATCCTCATCATAAATCAAGACGAAGAGATTTTCTCTTCGCCTTGTGCCTTTATCATTTTGAAATATTGTTTTTCAATTGAGTCAAACTTTCTATTGCATTATCCTCTTTAAGAAAACCGCTCAACAAAGAATCCGTGTCTATCTTAACTTTTTCCCACGTTCCCCGTCCGGGCTGAACGATAGATATAAGTACTCCGTTTGAAACAAAATCAATCGCTTCAAGCTTTCCTCTAACATATCTATACGATACTCCGCCGATTGTATAAACTCCGCTGGCATCGGTTTTCAAGTTTCTTAAATCGTTTGAGTTTACAGCTGTTTTCCCGATAATATTCTCCGAAGAAACTCTATCTGACAAAGGACGTATTCTAACAGTTAAACTTACTTTGTTTTTTGCACCAGAGCCACTTACATTTATCATATATGAGTAACTGCCAAACTCGCCATGTTCAGGACAAAAATCAAGAACGCAGTTTCGAAATGAACCAAGCTCCGAAATCTGATCGAAATAAATAAACGAAGACGGCAGATTCATTGTCGCAACAACTTCTTTATATTCTTCGTAACTGTTGTAACACGGATAATCCTCACAAATTATCCCAGATTCAGCAGGAATTGTCGTTGTCTCTGAAATTTGTGCAGAAGATGTTCCGTAAATATATTTTTTAGTAGTGTTTGTCTTATTCTCACGACTTGTAGTATTTTGTACAGGAACAACTGACTCAGCAGTAACACCCGTATCCGAATTCTGTTTCGAGGTTGTTTCAATTACAGTATCCTCGTTTTTACCAAAAACAGAATCATTTACGTCTAACGAGCAGAATCCATCAAGGCGAGAACTCTCCGTAGGTTCTCCGGAAAAAGTTTTCGGATCTTTTTTCCCGGAAAATCCGATTGTCAAAATCGACGCAAACAAGACAATGCATACAACAACAGAAACTCCCACATACAGCAATGTCTTCTTTTTTCCGATTTCGACATTCGTTCTCGAAGAATTCTTTCTGTTTTCGGATGACTCATTTTTCGATGTCTTTTTAAAGTTCATAAAAGACTCTCCTTATTTAAGTTTTCAATTAAACTATCAACTATTCGCTTTGCGAATGATCATATATACTGCGATTTGATTCGATCAGATATCTGCAATGATCGCAAATTTCAAGGTTTTCAACGACGCTGTCATCATTTTTATAACGACCGTATATACACCTATCGTCATAAAAATGATCTTGCACAGAAGAATTCAAATCGGATGCATACGATGCAGCATGATCCAAAGAACGACCATATAAATGTCCGAATTCATGAACCAATGTCTTAATTTCATTTTCTTTCGAATAGAAGTTCATTATTCCGATTAATCCAACGGGGTAATACGTCACTCCGCGTCCATAATTCACATAATGCTGTCCATCCTTAACAATACAATAATCATGCCCTAAAAATGCAATTTTAAACAGTGAAGAAGTATCGGGCATCGGAATTCTAAAAAGATTATTCGTAATATTCTTGTGATGTAATTCATTTGTAACAAAATTCTCGGCAGAATAGAGCAACGAATTCATACATTCGGAATCTTCTGCATGATTACACATAACATTGTATGCTGAATTGCAGTTCAAATCAGAATAAGAATCGAACCCCGTAATCGTATAATTGATCACAATCCCGAAATCATCCAAATACTTGTATTTCAATGTTTTCATTGAATTTTCAATGCGAGAGGCATAATCGGGAAATCTCGAAACATATCCACCGTCATATAAGGCATCAACATTCACTGTTGCTTTATCGCTTACCACTATATTATATGATGAACTTTGAGAATTTGCCATAACCGTAATCGTTCCGGATCCAGGAACTGAAAAAAGCATATGTCCTGTCGAATCGATTATGCCTAATTCACTGTTCGACAGCGACCATGTAAAATTCTGTTCCAAACTGTCCGGAGAATAAGCAACGGCTTTTAGATCAGCACTCTCGGATGTTTGAATTTCATCCAAAAAATACCGTCTAGTAACTGTTTCTGCGGGAGCATTTGTCCGAATGTCGTAAAGAATCACTCCCGACGGAGGATTTTCAACAGTCTCAAAGATCCATTTAAAACTCGAACTGTCAAAATATTCGGCATACACAGCCGAATTATTTTCGCCTTTCATCGCACCTGTCGCAGTATTTGAATTACTCAGGACGAGACCGTTATCGGTTCTTGATATCATCCACCTTGCATTTTTTCTGATTCTCAAAATATTTTCGGCGACATAATTGCTTTCATACTGTTCAACATTTCCGATATCGGCACAAACCGGCATCAACAAAGAATTGAACGGTCTGATCGAATAACACCCTCGCCCCAAATATTTAATCTTGAATATTTGCTTCAAGGTCTCGAAATCCGAAACATCCGAATCGGATTTTGCCTGCAAACTTAAATCGGTATTTCCGCTCAATCTGCCACTCGACGTAAGGTATAAATTCGATGCACAATTTTTGACAAAATAGCAACCGTTCGGAATTTGAACATACACGGTGCAGTTTTTCGAATAAACCTCTCCGAGATATGTAACCGATGCTGTTAAAGTCGTCGTCCCGGCACGAAGGCCGCTGACCGTGCCGTTCGTATCCACAGTTGCTACGGAAGTGTCAGAGACAGACCATTCAACGGACAAATCCGACGGAGTTGTTGTGGCAGTCACAGTAGAAGTTTCATTTTCGAGAATCGAAACGGAGCTTGAACTCAATGTCACAGTCGCCGCAACGTCATTTACATTTAAAGCTTCATCTGTCAAACCGTCGAACAAACTGTCGTTTTCGGATTCATCGTACATTTCATCAACCGAAAAACATTCAGTATGTTTTTCAACGGAATCGACGGTTGAGGCATTGAAGATTCTGCCGAAAGGGAAAACAGAGAGAATGATTCCGCAAACGAGAATTACAGCAATCTGTAGCATTACTTTATTATTTTTCATTTTTACTTCTCCTATTCATTCTGATTTTGAATTTCTTCAGCGCATAGTCCGATTTTTAATGAACTATGCGCAAAGGAGAAGTAAAAGCAAACTGTACGCCTTTTCAACGGCACGATGTCGAACAGAATCATAGACGAACAAATATATTCTCAAATTTTACGCACCTCATATCGGTTTTCGTGACAATACGATAACGCATAAAATTCAAAATGTCAATGCATTTTCGGGATATTTTTTTTTTTCGTTCGACAGGATTTTTCAGGCTTCAACAAAATGCGACACAATCACCCAAAACATTGCAAAACACAACAATTTCAAGAACTCTCGTGAACAAAAAAATGCGTAAGCCGAGATTCAGAAACCGGTTATACGCATATAAGAAAAACGAAAAAAACGGACTCAAATTTCAGCCACACCCGTTATAACGCAAAACCAGCTATAAAAATGCGGTCAAATTGTTTTTCGGAATGATGCAAATACATTCCATCTTTAAGCATTTATATGCTAGCACATTTATTAAAGTTTGTCAAGAGTTTTCTCGAATTTTTGTTTAAACTTTCAATAAATATTGAGACACTTTCCCGTGTTGCGGAATATTTATCATGACATCCTGAGGTTCTGCATTGCTGTTACATTATAATATATTATGAAAAAAACCGAAAAAGTATTGAAATACATGTCGTTTTATGGTAGAATAAAATGAATACGCAAACTATGACTTATTGAGAGGAGGCGTCCGAAATGAGCGGACAGAAGAATGCAAAGATGTATTTTGCGGGAGCGGTCATATTGGCAATAGTCGCCACAGCCGTTGCCTTTACGCTGTTCTTTGTATCGGGCAATGACGGAATATACAGCAAGATCTCCGCAGAAAACTCCTCTCAAAACGAACAGCCGCCGCAAGCGGACGTTCCTGCGCTTTCAGAGTTCAAAACGGTTGAAGAAATGCAGCAAGCGATAGACAAATATACGCAGTATCTCGCGTCCGACCTGCTTGAACTCGTAAACAACGAAAACGCAGTAAGAGAAAAAGATCTTGACCTTATTTCGGTCTCGGGCTTTTCCGACATAAAACTTGAAAGAGAAGCCGCAGAAAAACTGAACGCCTTTATTGCACAAGCAAAACAGGACGGCGAAACCGTAACGGTATTTCGCGGCTACACAACGGCGGAAGAGCAGCAGGAATACTATGACGCCGAATACAGAAAGAATCAGGGCGCGGGATATACAAACGACGAAATGGCGGAACAAAAAACACTCCGCTCGGAAGCCAAACCGGGATACAGCGAATATCAGACGGGGCTTGCAGTTTCAATAGGCGAAACGTCTTCGACGGAAATTTCCGTTGTCAAGAACAGTTCGTTTTACAAGTACGCAACGGAAAATATATGGAAATACGGCTTTATTCTCAGTTATCCCGAAGATAAGACCGCTGTTACGGGGCATTCGTTCGAACCGTGGCATTTCCGCTATATCGGGGATTCGGAACAGGCGCAGTTCATAATGAAAAACGGAATGTGTCTGGAAGAATACAGGGACTATCTTACAAGCAGAATAGAGACCTTGAAAAAGAATATAGAAGACGAAAACTCCAAAAAGATAGGAACATACAATAAATAAAAAATTTTCCGCAAAGTAAAATGCTCTCCCGTTTTTCGGGAGGGCATTTTTTTACACTATAACAGTTGCAGGAACGGTATCACCGTAGAATATTGGTTGATTCCCTCGCCCGAATTGGGGGTGAGGAACGAAAACGCCATATCGGTGAGAAAACAAACCACGAGGACCGTGCATACGACGTATCTTACGGGTTTCGGTATCTTTGAGAACAGATTGTCAAGCGCGGGGGCAATGAAATATACAAATAGGCTTCCCATTATGCCAAACAGGAGTATTCCTATAAAGCATATTCTTCCGTTCAGATTAAGGAACATATCGCTGTAATCCCACCACTTTTCGTGGTACATTTTTTCAAGGAAGAAACTTGTTGCGTATTCGACAACCGAGCAGACGCCGCAGATAATAAAGAATGTCAGAATAGGCTTTTTGAGCCATCGTCGCAGGAAGATTATCGCCGCCATGGCGCCCGTGCCGTAAATCGGAAGCCACGGACCGTACATTGTGCCGCGATTTACGATAATACCCTTTTCGGCAAACGTCAGACATATTTCCCATATCCAACCGACAAATGCGGCAGAGAAGAATAGCAAAAGCATTTTGTCAAAGGTGTAACGGCGTTCGGGGTGCAACGAACGGTGAACAACTTTTGTTTTTGTGCCGGGGGCAAGCGGATATGCGTCCGCAGGATACGGACTTTCCACGGGCACAGGCACATTCAAAGCACGGTCGATAAACAGTTCGTTTTTCGGCTTGCCGTTCAGAACGGCGTCCGCGCGCAGATCCATATAATACTCTGTCTTTGTGCCGGTATAATATGCATTGACATAAAAAATATTGAGCAGTCCGACGGTGAGCAGACCGAGAATACGCCACCCTACGAAAGACAAATCAAGCGTAAACGCGCGCCATTTCTGCCCTTTCATCATCTGTTTTGAAAGCGCAAACGCCTCTTTTGCCGTGACGGACGGATTTTCCGCAAGTATGTACGGTATCATCGAATATTCGTAATGTTTTATAATACCGCCTACGATTGTCAGCCACCAAAGGAATGAGAATATCTCTTTTTTTAGCATGACCCATACGACACGGGGCACGCTGTGTTGACGGAACACGAAAAATGTTTTGATTATTCTTGTTTTATATCGGCGCGCTTCCAAAAAATACCGTTTTTCGCCGACGCGGAGACTTGCCGAAATAAATATGTCGTACGCGATTTTGACAACAAACCCGATAAGAAGCCCTATGCCGACTATCACCGTGTTTGAGGAAGCGAACATTATCGCGCTTCGGGCGATGTTGAGTATTGCGCTGTCGGAGTCAAACGTATGCTCAACAACGACCTGCACTCCTTGCTTTACGACGGGGCTGATGCCTTTTATCGAATCAATCCCGTCAATAATGCCGTCAAGCTTTCTGATTATCTCATCTCTTACCTTATCTACCGCGGCATCCTGTTTTTCGGTCTCGGACGAGCTGGTCAGCGAGCCGATGGAAAACATCGACGAATAAAGTCCGGCGACAACGGCGACAAACAGACAAACGACAACAAGCCGCCAATAGTTGAATCTTATTGTCTGTTTTGCGCCTTTTTTCAGTTGCTTGAACGATTGCATTTTCAATCCCCTTTTGCATATACTTCGGCGATACGCCTCGCCTGCATTTCAATTTCTTCTCTCAAACTTTCGGGAGCCAAAACCTCGATACGGGAACCGAATTGCATAAGCCATCCGATAAGCGGCGGTCCGACATAAGTTTCGAACCGTGTGGTAAACGTGCCGTCCCCGTTATCGGTTATCCCGACATCCGTTCCGAATTTGTCGTAAATGACACCGACAAGGTCATTGGATGCTTTGAGGCGAACATATATCCGCTCACAGGCATACATTCCGAAAACGCGTGTTCCGTATTCCTTTATATCTATACCGTTCGGCAGAGGCAGTCTCGGAGAGTAGGAAATCGTGACGTTTTCCATTTTGTCCACGCGGAAGTGAGACACCTTTCCGGGGTGTTTTTCATCGTAGGCAAGGCAGTAATAATTTTCATCGTCCCACGCAAGCGCGTAAGGACTGACAGTTCTCATATCGCCGCGATAAACGCGAACGGGAACGCCCTGCGGAGTTTTTGACGCTCCGTAATTAAAATAACGGAAATTTACCTGTTTATCTGCGGCTATCGCGTTATGAAGAGCGTCTACATTGTAATAAATGCTCTCATTGCCCGTCTTTGCGCGGTCGTTGAAAAATATTTGTCGCCTTATCTGTCCCGAAAGAGAACGCGATGTCAGCGTTCCGAGTTTTGAAATAAGAACGTCGGACTTTTTCTGCGTTATGAACTTTGCGGAAGCGACCGCATCGGCAAGCAGTTTCAATTCGGCAAGTTCAAAATCTCTTGCGCCGATATAATATCCGTAACTCACACCGCCGCCCTTGACGCTGACAATATCCATACCGAAAAGACGCAATTGTTCTATGTCATCATAAACACTCTTGCGTTCAGCCTTTATTCCCTGCTCGGAAAGTGACGCAAGAATTTTTTCCATTGTCAGCGGGTGTTCTTCGTCGCTTTCTTCCAAAAACAAACGTGCAAGATACATTATTTTCAGTTTTTGAAGCGCGCTTTTTGCCACGGAAGACACCCCACTTACGGCTGTTTTATCATATATTTTTTCGATAAATGTCTATGCAGATTTATTATACAATATTTTGTCACATTTGTAAATACTTTGCCGAAAATAAAATATTTACAACATACTTTTGTCACACATCTTAATTGACAAGAATTTTCGGACGGCGTATAATATATTTATAGTATAAATATTCAATGCAAGGAGTTATTGTAAATGGAAAGAGTTTATAATTTTTCCGCAGGGCCGTCGATGATGCCCGAAGCGGTACTTAAAAGAGCGGCAGACGAAATGCTGAACTGCAACGGAAGCGGTATGTCCGTTATGGAAATGAGCCACAGATCAAAGGCTTTTGAAGAGATAATCAACGGTGCGGAAGCGACGCTTCGCGAACTTCTTAATATTCCCGACAACTACAAAGTGCTTTTCCTGCAAGGCGGCGGTTCGACGCAGTTTGCCATGATCCCGCTCAACCTGATGAAGAAAAAGAAAATAGATATATGCGTGACCGGTCAATGGGCTAAAAAAGCGGCGCAGGAAGCGGAAAAATACGGTCAGGTACACGTTGTCGCATCGTCTGCGGATAAAACTTTCAGTTATATTCCCGAACTCGATCCCGCAACGTTTGACACGGACGCGGACTACTTCTACATCTGCCAGAACAACACAATATACGGAACGCATTACTCAAAACTGCCCGAAACAGGCAACGTTCCTCTTGTTGCAGACCTCTCGTCCTGTATTTGTTCCGAGCCGATAGACGTTTCTAAATACGGGCTTATCTTTGCGGGCGCACAGAAGAACCTCGGTCCCGCAGGCGTGACGATAGTCATAATCAGAGAAGACCTTATCTCCGAGCCGATGGAATTCACTCCGACGATGCTCCGTTACGACATTCACGCAAAGAACAACTCGCTTTACAACACACCGCCGTGCTACGGCATCTATATGTGCAAACTGATGTTCGAGTGGCTCAAAAACGATATCGGCGGACTTGAGAATATGGCAAAGATAAACCGCAAAAAAGCGGATATCCTTTATTCGTATCTCGACTCTTCAAAACTTTTCAAACCCACGGTACAGGGCAACAGCCGTTCGATGATGAACATTCCGTTCGTTACAGGTGACGCCGAGCTTGACGCGAAGTTTGTCAAAGAAGCCGCGGCGGCGGGCTTTGTCAACCTCAAAGGTCACAGAACCGTCGGCGGTATGAGAGCGTCCATATACAACGCAATGCCTGTCGAGGGTGTTGAAGCACTTGTGGAATTCATGAAGAAATTCGAAGCGGAAAACGCGTAAACGTTAAAGGAGCAAATACTATGTTCAAGATAAAGAAACTCAACAAGATAGCGGCGGTAGGCACGGATATTCTCGATGCGGACAAATTCACCTGCGCAGACGATATCGACGCGCCCGACGGTATACTTGTCCGCAGCGCGGATATGCACGAATACCCGCTGAACCCCGAACTCAAAGCCATTGCCAGAGCGGGTGCGGGCACGAACAACATTCCGCTTGACAAATGCGCGGAACAGGGCATCGTTGTTTTCAACACCCCCGGCGCAAACGCCAATGCGGTAAAAGAACTTGTCATCACTTCTCTGCTCCTTTCGTCCAGAAACATCATCGGCGGCATAGAGTGGGCAAAAACCCTTAAAGGCGAAGCGGACGTCGCAAAACTCGTCGAAAAGGGAAAGAGCCAATTCGTAGGTCCCGAGATAAAGGGCAAAACGCTCGGCGTAATAGGTCTCGGCGCAATAGGCGCACAGGCGGCGGAAGCGGCGTTCTACCTCGGCATGAACGTTATCGGATACGACCCGTTTATGTCCATAGAAACGTTTATGACAAAAATGCCGTTTGCAAAAAAAGTTGACGACGAAAACGAAATATTCGAAAAAGCGGATTATATCACTCTTCATCTTCCGCTCAACCCGCAGACGAAAGAAATGATAAACGCCGAAACGCTTGCAAAATGCAAAGACGGCGTAAGAATCGTCAACCTCGCAAGAGGCGGACTTGTCAACGACGAAGCGCTTGCGCAAGCCCTCGAAAGCGGCAAAGTTGCGTGCTATGTCACGGACTTCCCGAACGACAAAACGCTTGAAATGAAAAACGCGATAGCTATTCCCCACCTCGGTGCGTCCACGCCCGAATCGGAAGACAACTGCGCAATTATGGCGGCGTCCGAAATTAAGGATTTCCTGCTTAACGGCAATATCAAAAACAGCGTCAACTTCCCGAGCGTAAGTTCGGAAAGAAGCACGGGCACACGCTATTGCATCATACATAAAAACATTCCGACGATACTCAATCAATGCACGGCTGTTCTCAGCAACGGCGACCGCAACATCGACCACCTGACAAGCAAATTCAAGGGTGATTACGCATATACAATAGTCGATATGACCGAAAACACAAACGGCGCCATCGGCAAAGAACTTGAAGCCATTGACGGAGTTATCAGAGTTACCGTGCTGTAAAACATAAAAATTTCAGGGGCTGTAAAAAAACTTGTGTTTCTTTACAGCCCCACATTTAACATATCCGAAAGGAGGTTTACGTTGTGAAAATCACGGTCACGGAAGACGGCAAAATAATTAAAGAATATCTTCTCGACAACGGCTTTTCTACCTCGCAGATACGCACGCTTAAAAAGGCCGAAAACGGCATAACCGTCAACGAAGAACCTTCGACCGTCGGAAGACTTCTCAAAAAAGGCGACATTCTCGAACTAAAAACGGAAGATGCCAGCCCGACACCCGTCGAGCCTGCGGATATTCCGCTCGATATTCTTTACGAGGACGACGATATTCTCTGCGTCAACAAGCCGAAAGGACTTGCGACGCACCCGCACGGACAGCATACAAAAACACTTGCAAACGCTTTTGTATATAAATATCCGTCGCTTGTTTTCAGACCCATCAGCCGACTTGACGCAAACACGAGCGGTATAGTTCTTATTGCAAAAAACCGCTATGTTTCAAACCTTTTGGCAAGCGAAATATCATGCGGAAGCATTAAAAAAACATATATCGCCATTCTTGACGGCATTCCGACCGAAAAGACGGGGACAATAAACGCGCCCATAGCGCGCAAAGCGGGCAGTACCATAGAACGCGAAGTTTCGGAAAACGGCAAAGAAGCGATAACGGACTATTCCGTGCTTGCCATAGGCGACGGGCACGCGCTTGTCGAAGCGCACCCGCGAACGGGCAGAACGCACCAACTGCGCGTCCATTTTTCACATGTCGGCTGCCCGATACACGGCGACGGCATTTACGGCGCGGACGCCGACGACTGCAAAGGACACGTCCTGCACGCCCGTCAACTCTCGTTTATCCACCCGAGAACAAACGAGCGCATAACCGTCACCGCTCCCCCGCCGCAGGAGTTCGCTAAACTTTGCAGGAAATATGGGTTAAATCTTAAAGTTTAATAATAAACAAGAAAATTCTCTCGAATACCAAGCATCTTGTTTTTCTTTTTTCATACTTCTTTTTTTATTATGCCCTTATCATATCAAGGGCTTTTTTTATTTTGTTGAATACCATCTGATTCGGATAATATCGGTAATCGGCAAATATCGAAATACCGTCATTACAGTAATGTTCCAAAATTGCGGCGGCACAGGCAGCGCTCCGAGACTGCCCGTACTCGCATTGGCAGATGATATCCAAACCGTCATCGTGTGCCTGACAGATAAATTCCGCAAGGCTGTTGACCTCCGGGAAGTATGTATCAAATGTCAATCCGTAATCCGCAAGAATGTCGATATCAATGTCGAGAACCGTCGCGGTAAAAATCCGTTCGGGCTTTCCTTTGTAATCAACGGGCGTTGAAATCTCGCCTGTCCGTATGTTCGGCGGGTCATAAAAACTGATTACAGCTGTATCTTTCGGAAAATCATTTTTCAGTAATTCCTCAACCGCTTCTCTCGAATAAATGCTGACTTTCATAATTTCACCTCAACATAAACTGTCGTTACCGAATCAGTAGGTTTTGATGCTTGTCGGGAAAATATGTTATTTTTTAAACATGTGACCATAAACCCACAAAGCCCTGTCTACATCCCGATCTTTGTAATCCGAGCCAAACACAGCTTCCAAATTACACATATATTCCTTCATTTCATTTTTCATAATTTTACAGAATTTTTCACTTGTTTTATCAGGCAGTTGCCTTTCTTTAATGACACCGCCCGGCTTCACTTCATTTACGATAGCGTCAATAGCTTTTTTTGCGAATCTATCATAAATAGGATAAGAGCCCCTTGATATAAAATACATCAAGGTAATAAGATACACCGTTCCGATACCTTTGACACTCTGTTCACGCAACTTACAAAGAACATTTTGCGGGGCTTCTGATACTTCCTTTTCCAAAGACTCGATATTTTTTGAAATATAACTCGATATTTTATTTATATCACATTCACCAATTCTTGGACGGAACACCTTGCCGGAAGTCTCTGCATTGCTCCAATCTTTCGCGTAAACAAACTCCCTTTTCTTTTCACTTTCATAATGCTTGATTTTTCCTGTTTTCCATGCCAAAATATGCACTACATCAATAGGAGTTTTAATGCCATATTTTAAAACTTTTTCAATTTCCTCTTCCGCATATCTGCTGTTTTGTCCAACCCCATTGACAATTCTTTTGTTGCCAATGAAGTAACTGTCACCGTAAATCTTAACAAACTGTTCCTTACAAATCTCTGTTCCGTTAATATCATAAAATTTCATCTTGTATTCTCCTTATATCATTGTTCTGTTGCCTTTTTCTTCTTTGCATATCGTTTATAGAAAACAGCCGTAATCCTTTCAAACTACGGCTGTTTTTCGGATAATTCAATTATTTACGATAAGAAATCTTTGGTTTTATGAAATTGATATCGTTATTGTCTTACCCAATCTTGGGAATATCAACGCTTCTCTTCGAAATAGATTTTATAAATACATATCCTTTTTACTTTTTAAATATCCCTTTGATCTTATCCACCTGTTGTTTTAATATATCATCTTGAGTATTTGCTTTTTCAAAATCAATTGTTTCCAAATTTCTTTCATTATCCTTAAGCCATTGAGCAATTGTCTTTTTCTTTTCTTCTTCTGAAATTGAATCGTTCTGAATAAGATCATAAATCTTTTGCTTGAGATTCGCATTGTCCGCATTAAGTGTCTCCATCTCAGCTGTTGCTTTGTTTCTTCGACGTATTGCCAGAATAAATTCATATATGCAAAAAGCAAGTCCACCTCCCAAGATCAATAAGAAAAATAAACTAACGCCTACCCCTTCTCCAACTATTGATAAAGACATTGCTAAAAGAGCAAAGAAAAAAATCAATATTGAAATAGCAATCATACCAAACAAAAACCAGTTCTTTTTTTTACGATTTTCTTTAATTTCAGACTGAATTTTTTCCAGTCGTTCTTTAATGGAATTGTCAACCGGATGCTCTCCCAGAACAGCATCGTCTATTGAGTTTCCTCCACTCATCAAACAATCATACTCCTTGCCCTCATATTCGTAAAAAATATGATAAACCCCTAAAAAGTAGGTTTTTCGGGACACATCAAGAATATTGCTTCTTACGGACAGGTTTTCATATCTGTTGCCGGGAACATCGCGAGAAGCAACAACACTTATGTCGTTTTGTCCCATATTTTCTGCTTGCGCTTTGGCAGAATCTGCGGATATTTTTTCGTGTATAAGCTGAAAATCGTTGAAGTAGTCCTGCTTGACCTTCATTAATTGGGAATCGTCAAAGCGGTCAATCCAATTGATTAATGATTGCCCCTTTCCCGTCCAAATTCTCTCAGAAAAACATATTGGGTCAACAACCCCGTATGTTTGCTGAACATTGTCAATAACGGTTCTTCTTTTCGTATCATATACCGTTCTTGTCATAGGTTTGCGGTAATGATCAATAGTACGCCCATTTCTAACTTCAACATCTCTTCCGGAACTTTTATGTTCTTTGCCTTGATAATCGATGTATACTGTTTCCTCACGCGCAACCTGATATTCTTCTACATGTTCCCAATAACTCGTTGCTTGCCATTCCGCTTCGCAAGTCACCGAAAAAACAGCTATCGGATAATATTCCTTAACTATTTTAATCAATCTGGCTCTGTACGACACATCCAAAGGCGCTTTTTCATCCTTCATGAGAAGACATAACCAGTCCTGTTTTATCTGTTCCTCATCCCTGAGGAATTTTGTAACAATCAACTTTTCGTCCATTTTTTATTCTCTCCTTTTACTTTTTACTTTTTTCGCATATTCGGTTGCGAGAAGAAAGCAGGTTGTCTATGTTTTCGATTTTTTGGAGCAAATCATCATCTCCGAGTGTCCGGATACTGTTTCTTAAATCATCAATGGCATTTTTAATCACAACTTCCGATTCTTCGGTTTCAGGAGAAGAAACAGGGTCGCTGTACTTGAATTTATTCACGAGCTTCGCAAGAACAGGTCTGGCTTTCTCGCTTTTGCATAAATCGAGGACATCCGCAATGTCTGTTTGGAAAAACATAACCGTTTTGGTCTCTTCGTATGTTTTGTTGTCGATCTCCTCAATTATATCTCGCGCATTATCGGTTGTTATACAACCGATTGCGGCAGCCCCTCCCAGCAAAACAGAGAGAAGAAAACCAACCCAAAACGGAACGTCAACAAAGGCGCCGATAATATAGATAACAACAGTTAACGCAAGCTGAATTACGACATATAAAACACCTATGCGAAAAACAGGAAATCCGTAAAACTTGCTCATCAAATCTTTCGTATTCTTAAATGCAAGCAAGCAGATATAAGCGCTGGAAGCAATCGAAATCAAGGAAAATGCAAACATCGTCCAAGAAGCGCCGGGCTTCTTAAAAGGTATTATCAAAGTAGTCAAAACAAGAACAGCCGCAATTATACCGAAAATGGCAATCCCTGATTTTTGTCTTTTGTTAAGCTTCATATTAACCCTCCTTTCCGGTTCCGCAGTCAGGACAGAATTTCGAGGTTATATTTTTATGCCCGCAGTTTTGGCAGTCCCAAGACGCAGGAGCAACAGGACGCGGTGACCCGCAGTCAGGACAGAATCTGCTTGTAATACCCTTACAACCGCAAGGACAATCCCAGCCACTGGTAGGTTGAGGACGTTGCTCCGACTTCCGAGCGCCGCAATCCGGACAGAATCCTGATGTTATGCCGGTTTTACCGCAGCTGCAGTTCCACGTCCGGCTTATTGCCCCGCCGACCGCGCCGCCGATTTGTTTTCCCATATCAACGGAACTGCCGAGCACGGGAGAGATCATATCTTTAGTCGCCCCAATTACAGTTGCCATTGTTCCAAGTTCCAATCCAAGTCCCATAACGCTTCCGAGTGTGCTGCCTATGCCACCTACTCCACCGGAGGCACCAGAAGCAGACGCACCTGAGCCACCATTTCCGTCCCGGCGTTGATTTTTGCGTGACATACGGGACAGGACGCAGACGCCTTTTTCTTCCTGTCGTAAATGACCTTGTTTCCGCAATGCGGACAAATATCTTCCGCCATTCTTTCCGAATTAACATCGATAACATATCCGCATGAGCATTTTATTTTCTTTTTCGCAAAAATACCGGTTCCCGCTCGGACGGATTTTTTACACGCCGGACATTCGATAATTATATCACTCATTTTTTCCTCCTATTTCTGCACTGAATTAAAATACATATTATAGCAATATTCAGCTTTGTCGGCACAGCCCTCATAGCCGAAACTCTGCTCCAACAGTACATATAATACAAGTGCTTTGAAATACTCCTCTTTTTTTTGATAATCGGATGCTTTTGAATACATATCATCAAGCAAATCCCAAGAAAGATATAAATCGTTATAAATCACATCGATTTTTTTTGATATGGCATTGAGCTGATTTTCTGCTGTACTGCTGGCGGCATCAAGTTGCTCCAACATCGACATGATTTCATCGTATTTTTTCTTAAGCTCTTTGGAATAATCAGGTTTATCATCAGATAGTTTTATCACTATGTTTTCGTCAGGGTATTTTTCTACGCCGTCATCGAACTGAATACATGTAACCGTAAATGTGATTTTCAACTGATTAAATCGCGTATTAACCAATTTTCCCGCAGCTGAATTGTCGATTGTGAAATCATATAAGCTCTTTTCTTTATGAACCAAATCCTCAAATTTCACTTGTGTTTCAGCTATCAAACTATTATCTTTATCATAAAACGACAGTTTTCCTTCAAGTAATTGAATATCGAGATTGCTATCGGATTTCAAAGAAATTTGCAGTTTATTGTTCGCCCAATATCTTCTAAGTGATTCATCTTCAAATCTGAAATTGATATCTGTATTATATTTTACAGCATTAACTAAACTGGAAATGATAATAACCAGAAGGATTAAAATAAGCGCTCCCGCTCCAGCGAGTATTGCAGTTTTGGTAGTTTTTTTTCTGCTCCTTTGTTTTTTTGTCAGAAGCATTAATTCGTTTGCCCGCTGGACGTTGCCAGAGCTTTGATAGAGAGACAGCGATTTTTTAAACTCATGACAATCAATCAGATTGTCCTTTTTCATTGTAAGCGTACTCTCGCTGCGAGCCTGCATTCTTACCACACATAAGCCCCAATATGCATCCGCATTCCGAGGGTCGAAAGAAAGAATCAATTGATAGTATTTTTGAGCATTGTTCCACTGCGCTGTCTTGAGCAGTAATTTTGCGTATTTGAACAATTCATTTTTAAACACTTCCGGCGCTAAGCTGTGGTAGCCTATCAATTGCCATACAAAATCGCTTTTTGCCGAGGTGGTGGTCTGTTCGGATACTATATATGACAAAAGTTGAGAAACTTCATTATCTGTATTATCGGAGAATTTAAGCAAATGCTCAAAGTCATTTACAATCTTTTCGCAGGGAGAGTCAATTTGCAAATCCGATAAAACCATTTTGTGATTAGCCTCCATATTGGACGGATCGACTTTAAGTATTCTTGAATAGTATCTCTGAGATGATACAGGATCGCATTTTGACGCAAATCTGGAAAGATATGATATATATTTGTCAACCTCGTCAGAATTCAAAGTTATCGACAACAAATAATCAAAACTGCGTTTAAAGACTCTTGTAACAGATGTCTCCAAAGCACTATATTTTATATCGATCAACTCTTTTTCTGAATATACAGACGTATTATATGCATACGGCATTGCCGTAGAATATAATGCATAACACATATCATCATTGTAAAAAGCGCTATCGAAAATAACATCCAAGATTTGTCTTGCGAATATCGGAGAGGAATTAGATAGAATTCCGTCGATAGCAATCCTGTCATTTTCTGAAATTGCAGATAGTTTTGCAACCAACTCACGGTCTGAAATTGCTTTATGATTAAGCATTAAGCAAAACCATTTTGCTTCCGCGCATTGATTATCCTCAACTAACAAATTATTTACTTGATCCTGAGCTGCGTTCCATTCACGGGAGAGAAGAAACGTTTTTGCTAAACGTATTCTTTCTTGCTTTTCAAGATTCATCCCTTCTTTATGAACGACAACATCAACATTCTCATCAAGTTTTATCTCTTTAACAGATAGAGTATTGACCTCGATATGTGACGCTTTGTGCTCAATTGTCCCATACTCAATAGTCTTTTTTTCGATCGGTTGATATGTAAAAGGGTTTCCTTCATCGTCTCTCCCGACGGCATATCGGGTACCGCAGTTTTCGCATATGAAATACTTACCGCTTTCTTTAAGTGTTCCGCCGCAACCGGTGCATTCAATTATTTTCATAATACTTCCATCATTCCGAACAAATCTTCAGGTTCGTTTTCCCTTTCCTAATTCTGAAATCCATATCAATCATCTAACGAGTTTTTACATTTGGACAATGAACTTGCATACTTTACGAAGAGCCCCTTTCAAATTTATCTTCCCACACAGCAGAATATCTGAACCCCAGCCGGCTAATATTAAAACAAGCATCTTCAAATTCATCAAAGTGCATATATCTGTAAGTCTTCATAATCATTCTCTATATTGCAGCAATATTGTTCTTTTCGCACTATGCTATTTCGAATAAAATGACAACATAATCGGTATTATGTTGCAAACAGAAAAAACGGAGTCTGTATATCGGGCTCTTTGAGCGATAGAAACTACGTGCGCAGAGAATAAAAAGCTTAAAAAGCCGCCCCAAGGACGGCAGTTAAAAATGAAAATAAGAAAACGAGCCTTTTCCGAAACGTCAGAGAAAACGGAACAAAAAGGCTTTGTTTGTATGTTTTTTTTACTGATAATTCAAGGCTTTTTTTACTCGTGCAGTTGACAAATTGTTACAGATGTGCTACAATAAGTCCAATAAAAGTATTATGTCGCAGACAGATCGGTTTAAATTGCAACATAATACCGATTATGTTGTTTTCGTCGCCTTTTCGGCGGCGTTTTTTGTTTTTCGGCTATAATATCAAGTGCATATTTTCCATGCGGCGGCGGTGCTCGGCGCCGGTGGAGACGATATAAATTCTTGTGGTGTTGATGTTGCTGTGACCGAGAATGTCGGCAAGCTTGACGATGTCCTTTTCGATGCCGTAAAAAACGCGGGCGAAAAGGTGGCGAAGATTGTGCGGAAATACTTTTTGCGGGTTGACATTTGCTGCTTTGCATAAAGATTTCATTTCACGCCAGATGTTTGTGCGGTTTATCGGTTTGCCCGCTTTTGTTATAAATATCATACCGGTTTTTATATTCTGCTCTGCGGCATAGCGGAGCAGTTTTTTTTGGAGTTCTTTTACGATAAATATAACGCGCGTTTTTGCTTTGCAGTTTACGACCGCTTCGCCATTTTTTACCGCTTCGACCGTGATATACCGCAGTTCGCTGACGCGGATTCCCGTTCCGCAGATTGTTTGAAGAATCAATTTCAGCCTTTCGCTGCGCTTTTCGGCGGCTTCGCAGAGCCGCGCGTATTCAGATTTTGTCAGTTCCTTTTTTTCGGAGCAAAATATCTGACGTTGAATTTTTAAGGTTTTGACTTTTAAATCATGCCAACGCAAAAACGCAAAAAGGCTGTTGATACTTGAAAGCATGGAATTAACGCTGCGTGCGGCATAGTTTTGCATTATTTGCCTTTTATATGCAAGCACGGCATCTTTTGTGATTTCTGACATTTGGACATATTCGGCAAAGGCTGCAACATCGCGGATATACTTTTCTATCGTGGCGGGGCTTCTCTCTTCCGATATGAGATACTCTTTGTATGCGACTAAAATCGAGGTTGTGATAAATCGTTTCTGCACCTTTTTTCTCCTCTGAACAAAAATATTCCCCCTGACGATAATCAGGAGGAATAAGGTTTAATTTATGATATTCGGTTTTACATATCGTTTGCAACGATGTCTTCAAGGGTCTCGCGGAGAACCGCAAGGGACGTTTTGCCGTTGTTTATCATGGCAACGGGAAGTCTGCCTATGCGGTTGTAGTTGGACGCCATGGAGTAGTTGTATGCGCCCGTGGTGGCAACCGCGCATATATCGCCGCGGCAAACGGAGGACGGAACCATAACGTGCTCTTGAATTATGTCGCCGCTTTCGCAGCATCTGCCGACGACGGAACACTCCATATCACATTTTTCGTTCATTTTGTTTGCGATGAACACGGTATACGGGGAGCGGTAAAGCGCGAAACGCGGGTTATCGGTCATGCCGCCGTCAACGGAAACATAGTTTTTGTAACCGGGAATACGTTTGACGGTTCCGACGGTGTAAAGCGTCATTCCCGCGTCAGCGACGATGCTTCTGCCGGGTTCGAGACGTATGGACGGCAGATCAATGCCGAGACCGGCTGCGGTCGCTTTAAGAGACTCCGCAACCTGTCTGATGTTGTCCGCGATGTCTATAACGGGGTCGTTTTCGGTATAACGAACGCCGTAGCCGCCGCCGAGGTCCAGCAGCTGCAGATCCGCGCCAAGCTTCTGCTTCATATCGGCAGCAAAGCGAAGCATGATCTGCGCCGCGTCATGGTAGACGCTCCCGTCTTCGTCAAAGACCTGAGAGCCGACATGGCAGTGGTAGCCCATCAGGCGGATGTTGGGAAGACTCAGGGCGAGGCGGACAAAATCCTCTGCCTGCCCGGTTTCGATTGCGACGCCGAATTTGGAGTCAACCTTGCCGGTGGCGACGGCTTCATAGGTGTGCGGGTCGATGCCCGGCGTCAGACGCAGCAGCACCTTCTGCCGGATGCCCCGGCTTTTTGCCTCGCGGCTGATGACTTCCAGCTCCTGCGCATGGTCGGCGACAAAATAGCCGACGTTTGCTGCCATCGCGTAGGAAATGTCGGCATCGGTTTTGTTGTTGCCGTGGAAGAAGGCGCGCTCCATCTGGAAACCTGCGCGCTTTGCCGTCGCAATCTCGCCCGCGGAGACGACGTCGATCGCCATGCCCTCGTCCTGCATGATGGCGTAGATGCGCTTGAAGCTGGCGGCTTTGCTGGCGTAGAGCGGAAAGCTCCCTTCTCCGAACGCACGCGCCATCGCGGCTTTATACACGCGGCAGTTTTCGCGGATGCGGTCCTCGTCCATAAGATACAGCGGCGTTTTGTAGTGCGCCGCGAGCCGGACCGTATCCTCGCCCGCAAACGTCAGGTGTCCGCTTTCGTTGATACCGATGTTGCTGCAAAGCATTTTTTGCCACCTCTTTGCTTTTGATGCTCTTTATTATAATAAATTCTCCCGGCAGTGTCGATTGTCTGTGTTCACAAAATTTGATTCCCGCCGCACACCTGCTTTTCACGCCTGTAACAAACATACCGATTTGATTGGTAGGTGTTTCCTGTTTCCCCGCAAAAGCAGCAAAAAAGCATCCCCGGAAATCCGGGGCTTCCAGACTGTCGAAAAAGCTAACGCTTTTTCGACAAAAGGAATGCGCCTCGACTGCGCGCAAGCTTTTCGCGCAAAGCGCGAAAAGCTCACACTGGCTCAGCGAGCAGTATGTTTCCGGTCGGCAAAGCCGCCGGATAACATGGATTTCCACTTTATTTCGCCCTGCGGGGCGAAACTCTGCGAGGCTTTTCGGTACACAGAAAGCAGCCCCGGAAATCCGGGGCTGCTTTCTCTTTTGTCAGAGTGTGCAGTGTTTAG
>URFZ01000008.1 GCA_900547165.1 uncultured Eubacteriales bacterium | reverse complement strand
TTTTATGGAAAAACACAAAAATTGCTGTTTTGAGTCGTTTTGTTTATCTTTTAAGTCATTGCTTTTTTGTATTTTTCAGCCTTTTTTGCGGTCTGGGCTTTTTTTACATCCCCTTTTTTGTCTTTTTTTACCGTATTCCGAGCAGCCCCTGCGCGTTTTTATATTCTATCAACGCGCGGTCTCCGTCCGACATATCAAGGCTGTTCAGCAGCGCCAGCGACCACAAGGGGCGCTGCCACGGCATATCGGAACCGAGAAGCAGACGCTCCGCGCCGTGTTTATCCAGAATTCTCTGCGCGCACGCTTTCGGCATTGTGCCGTAACCGAACGACGTATCAAACCACACGGGAAATCCCGCAAGTTTTTCGAGAACGTCAAAGCACATAAAGCAGCCGCCCCAGTGCGCCAGAACGACGGGTGACTCAAAACGGTTCAGAATCCGCAGAAAGCGATCCGGCGTTCCGTGATACGGCGGCGGAAAACCTATATCTCCCCCCGCGTGGAAAAGAGTTATCAAGCCGAGTTCGCTTATTTTTTTATATATGGGAAACATACGTTCTTCGTCAACGTAAAAACCCTGATATTCCGGGTGGAACTTAACCCCTTTCATTCCGAGGGATTTTATTCGTTCAAGCTCGTCGAGAGCGTCCGGGCTGTTCGGGTGGACCGAGCCGAACGGAATAAGATCTTCCGATATAAGAGACGCGGCAAAGTCGTTGACCGAATGCTGTTGGCGCGGGTTTGTTGCGATATTCATAACAACGCTGATGTCAACGCCGTCTTTTTTCATTTCACGGCGAAGCCCGTCGGCGGTACAGTCCGTCTGAGGAATAAGCCCTCCCGAAGCGTTAGAGAGTTTTATTCTTGCCTTTTCGGCTATTTTTTCGGGAAAACAATGGGTATGGAAGTCTATTTTCATAACAAACCTTTCAAAAAAAGCGAAATTATATGATAAATTTCATATTGAACACAGAATCAATATATGTTATAATGTATGCAAATAATATCGGAGGTAAAGCAATGAAAAAAAACATTTGCAGAAGAGAATACGACACCGACACGGCAACTCTTGTCAAAAAATACACCGAGGGTGAGTTCGGAGAAGCAGAGGGCTTTGAAGAATCCCTTTATCAAACCGAAAAAGGGCTTTTCTTTCTTTATGTGAACGGAGGAGAAAACTCGCCGTACAAAAAAGAGGATATAAAGTGCGTTTCAAAGGCAAAAGCCGAAGAATGGCTCAAAGCCCACGAATAGACGGCGCTGTTTAACAGCCCAAACAAGAGAACAGAACGCGGTTCCGAAAGGGACTGCGTTTTTCTTTTCGATATTTTTATTTTAACATAAGCCTCCGAAAAAATAAACGGACAAAATGAAAAATAACGGTGAAAAATAGCAATTAACGAAAATTCTCCGACTTTTTTGTGAATTTTGCCGAAATGTCATAAAATAAGTATATAATGCGAAAGGATATTTTATACGGTTACAGACAGAAAAAACAGTTCGTCTGCGATATGGGGACGAACCGAGGAGAGTGTGTTTTATGATAAGAGAAGATCTGCGAAACGTTGCGATTATAGCGCACGTTGACCACGGAAAGACCACGCTTGTTGACGAGATGCTTAAACAGAGCGGTATTTTCAGAGAAAATCAGGCGGTTGCGGAAAGAGTTATGGACTCCAACGACCTCGAAAGAGAGCGCGGAATAACAATTCTTGCAAAGAACACCGCCGTTCATTACAAAGATGTAAAAATAAACATAATCGACACCCCGGGTCACGCGGACTTCGGCGGAGAAGTTGAGCGTATTCTGAAAATGGTTGACGGCGTTCTTCTGCTTGTTGATGCCTTTGAGGGACCGATGCCGCAGACACGTTTTGTTTTGCAGCGCGCACTTGAACTCGGACACAAGGTCATCGTTGTTATCAACAAGATAGACCGCCCGGACGCAAGACCGTTTGAAGTTGTGGACGAAGTCCTCGAACTGTTCATGGATCTGAACGCAACGGACGAACAACTTGACTCTCCCATGATATTTGCTTCCGCACGCGCGGGCAAAGCGGATCTTTCGCCCGACGGTCCGTCCGAAGACCTGAAACCGCTGCTTGATAAAATTGTTGATTACATCGACCCGCCGCAGGGCGACGAAAACGGTCCGTTGCAAATGCTTGTTTCGTCTATCGACTACAACGAATACGTGGGCAGAATAGCGATAGGCAGAATAGAACGCGGTCAGATAAAAATGGGTCAGGATCTGATGAGGACGAACTTCCATTCCGAAATGACCCCGAAAAAAGAAAAGGCTGTCAACCTGTACCAGTTTGACGGTCTGAACAGAGTTCCCGTGCAGACGGCGACGGTCGGAGACATCGTTTCCGTTTCGGGCATTCCCGACGTTACGATAGGAGACACGCTGTGCGCACCCGAAGCGGTCGAGCCGCTCCCGTTCGTCAAAATCTCCGAGCCGACGGTCGAAATGACGTTCATGGTCAACGACAGCCCGTTCGCGGGCAGAGAGGGCAAGTTCGTAACATCGAGAAATCTGCGTGAAAGACTTTACAAAGAGCTGCTCAAAGACGTTTCGCTCCGGGTTGAGGACACGGACACGACGGAAGCGTTCCGCGTTTGCGGCAGAGGCGAAATGCACATATCAATACTTATGGAGACCATGCGCCGCGAGGGGTACGAGTTCCAGGTATCGCCCCCGAAAGTGCTTTTCAAAACAATAGACGGCGTTCGCTGCGAACCGTTTGAAAGACTTATCGCAGACGTGCCCGAATCTGCGGTCGGCGCGGTTATGAGCAAAATGGGCGAACGAAAAGGCGAACTGCTGCACATGAGCCCGATAGGTTCGAGAACAAGACTTGAATTTCTTATCCCCTCCCGTGGACTTTTCGGTTACAGAAACGAATTTCTTACCGACACGCGCGGCGAAGGCATTATGAGTTCCGTATTCGACAGTTATCAGCCGTTCAAAGGAGAGATCCCGAGAAGAGCAAACGGCTCTCTCGTCGCTTTCGAAACGGGAGAATCGACGACCTACGGTCTGTTCTATTCGCAGGACAGCGGCGCGATGTTCATCGATCCCGCGACGCCCGTATATGCGGGGCAGATTGTCGGAATGGCGAACAAGGGCGACGACCTGACGGTCAACGTCTGCAAGAAAAAGCACATGACCGCAGTCCGTTCATCGGGTCACGACGACGCGCTCCGTCTCGTTCCGCCGATAAAATTCAGCCTTGAACAGTCGCTTGAATTTATCGCGGACGACGAACTTGTGGAAGTTACGCCGAAAAACATACGTCTGCGCAAAAAGATACTCGACCACGCGGAGCGTATGAGAATCACGATGCGTAACCGTGCGGCAGCAAAATAAAATCGGAACATAAAAGTTCCCGTACAGCAAAAACCCAAAAAGAAAAATACTGCGCAAAAGATGTTTTTGCGTTAAATATCAAGGCTTCTCCTCTTTTCCCGTTTCGGAAAATGAGGAGAAGTTTTTTCTGTATTTGAAGCGTTTTTCTTTTTTAATAAGTAGGCAACTCTCTTTCGCCGTCTGCGGATTTCAGTCCGTTCCGAACACCGAAATTAGGGAAATTTCGGAACTTTGTAAACTTTTGTTGAACGGACTTGATTTTTTGAAAATTCGGTTGTATAATCAACTTAACGGCTGAGACGAAGACGGTCGGAGAAAGAAGTTTCAGAGAGTCTGCGGTTGGTGAGAGCAGATAACGGGAGTCTCCAAGCACCTATCACTTCCGAGCCGAAAGGCGCGAAAGCCCCTCGAGGGCGAGTAGTCCTTTCCGAGAATTGCAGCGTTAGTGTAAAGGGCTTGTCAGAGCCTGTGAGTGGCGGCAAAAGCCGCAATTTGAGTGGTACCGCGGATGTACAAGATATTAACACCCGTCTCAAAGTCATCTTTGGGACGGGTGCGTTTTTTTACCGTCCCCACGAAAAGGAGTGTCAAAAATGAACACGGCAACAAACGAACTTTTGGAAATGGCTCAACGTATCAGAGAAATGCGCGAGATAGAAGAACTGTCCGTTGAGGAACTTGCGCAGAAAACGGAAGTCTCCGTCGAAGAGTACAAGGCGTACGAATCGGGTCAAAAGGATCTTCCGTTCACGTTCATTCACAAATGCGCGCTTGCGTTCGGCATCGAACTTTCCGACCTGCTCGGCGGTTCAAGCCCGCACCTTTCGTCCTACACGGTTACAAGAAAGGGCAAGGGACGCGAAACGGCAAAAGAGGAAGGCATCGAGATAAAGAACCTTGCCCCTCTTTTCAGAAACAAACTCGGCGAACCGTATTGGGTAAAATACGAATACAACGAATCCCTTCAAAACAGTCCGATACATACCACAAAACACGCCGGGCAGGAATTTGACCTTGTGCTGAGCGGCAAACTCAAAGTCCGCGTAGGCGACAACACGGAAGTTCTTGAAGAGGGAGACAGCATTTTCTATAATTCCTCCACTCCGCACGGAATGATCGCGGTGGACGGCAAAGACTGCCTTTTCCTCGCGGTTGTATTCAACGGCGAAAACATTCCCGAAACGACTATCCGCGACACCATCGCTTCCGCAAGAACGGCGGAACCGTTCGTCTGTCATAAATTCATCGAAGCGGAGGAAGATTCGCACGGACGTCTTCAAAAAATCTCGTTCAAAAATGCGGAGAAGTTCAATTTCGGCTTTGACGTGGTTGACGAGCTCGCAAACAAATATCCCGATAAGCCCGCGATGATACATCTTGACAAACACAAGGTCGAAAGACACTTCACGTTCAAGCAGATGAAAGTCGAGTCCGCAAGAACGGCGAACTATTTCAAATCGCTCGGCATAAAAAAGGGCGACCGCGTTATGCTTGTTCTCAAACGTCACTACCAGTTCTGGTTTGCCATTGTCGCTCTTCATAAACTCGGTGCGGTTGCGATTCCCGCAACAAGTCAGTTGCAGGAGCATGACTTTGATTACAGATTCAACGCGGCGGGCGTAAGCGCCATTGTCTGCACGGCGGACGGCGACGTCGCGGCGCAGGTAGACGCGGCACAGAAGAACAGTCCGACGCTTGCCCGCAAGATACTTGTCGGCGGCGACCGCGACGGCTGGCACGATTTCGACACCGAATATAAACTGTTCAGCAGTAAATTCGAAAGAACGGAAGATACCGCGTGCGGCTACGACCCGATGCTGATGTTCTTCACCTCGGGCACAACGGGCTATCCGAAGATCGCACAGCACGATTATACATACGCGCTCGGACATTACATCACCGCAAAATATTGGCACGGCGTTCATTCGGACGGCGTTCACTTCACCATTTCCGATACGGGTTGGGGCAAAGCGCTTTGGGGCAAACTTTACGGTCAATGGCTCTGCGAGGGCTGCGTTTTCACTTACGATTTTGACCGTTTTGACGCGGCGGACATTCTTCCTCTTTTCAAGAAGTACAATATAACAACATTCTGCGCACCTCCGACAATGCTGCGCATGATGATAAAAGAAGACCTCTCCAAATACGATTTTTCGTCCGTAAAACGTGCGACAACGGCGGGAGAAGCGCTGAACCCCGAGGTATATCATCAGTTCCTCAAACTGACGGGACTTCACCTTATGGAGGGCTTCGGTCAGACGGAAACGACGCTTTCCGTTGCAAACCTTATCGGTCAGCCGCATAAACTCGGCTCAATGGGCAAACCCACGCCCCTGTATGACATTCACCTGCTTGATTCCGAGGGCAAAGAAGTCGGCATCGGCGAAAACGGCGAAATCTGCATAAAGACAGGCGACGAACATATCTGCGGACTGTTTGACGGCTATTACGGCGACGAAGAAAAGACCCGCGAAGTGCTTCACGACGGATTTTATCACACGGGCGACGTTGCATGGCGCGACGAAGACGGATTTTTGTGGTACGTCAGCCGTGTTGACGACGTTATCAAGTCTTCGGGTTACAGAATAGGGCCCTTTGAGATCGAAAGCGTTATCATGGAACTTCCCTACGTTCTCGAATGCGGCGTTTCCGCAGCGCCCGACCCGGTAAGAGGTCAAGTGGTCAAGGCAAGCATAGTTCTGACAAAGGGAACAGAGGGCACGGAAGACCTGAAAAAGGAAATTCAGAACTACGTCAAACACAAGACCGCGCCTTACAAATATCCGCGTATAGTCGTTTTCAAAGACGAACTGCCGAAAACCATCAGCGGAAAAATTCAGCGTAACAAACTGTGAACCTATTGTGAACCTCTTGACAAACGAAAAAATCCGTGCTAAAATGGCATAAAGGCAAAGACGAAGAGTTTGCGAACAGGTACGAGTCCTCAGAGAGGCGACGGGTGGTGCGAGTCGTCGGCAAGTCGTTCGTGATGTAACTTCCGAGCCGGAAAGAAGAAAACGCGAAAGCGTGAGTAGAACTTTCCCGTTATTGTTGCGTTAATACATACGGGTTGATAGACCCTGAGCGGCGGTTTTTATATAAGAAGACCGCAATTTGAGTGGTACCGCGGATGCAAACGAAGAAGTTAGGCATTCGTCTCAAAGTCATTTTAGCTTTGGGACGGATGCCGTTTTTTTACATTCCGCCCCGGAAAAGAGGTTTTGACATGGCACAGACTATCACGGGTCTTGATTTCAAGATACGGGAAATGGCGTTCCGTATTCGTGAACTTCGTCAGATAGAGGGTCTCACGACAGCGGAAATGGCAACGAAGACGGACATTTCGGAAGAAGATTACATCCGCTGCGAAGAGGGCACGGGAGACCTGACCTTTGCGTTTATATACCGCTGCGCGCTGGCGCTCGGCGTCGATGTTTCGGATATAATCGAGGGTTCAAGCCCGAGACTGAATGCGTGCGTCGTTACACGCAGAGGGCAGGGACAGCAAATTTCGGAAGCCCACTCGATGGTGTATTATAATCTGGCGGCGGCTTTCAGAAACCGCATCGCCGACCCGCTTTACGTTATCAGCAAATATGACGAGGAAAACGCGCACAGGGACATAGAACTGACAACGCATACGGGACAGGAATGCGATATAGTAATAGAGGGACACCTAAAAGTTCAGGTTGGCGAACACATTGCGGTGCTCGGCCCCGGCGACAGCATTTATTACGACAGTTCGACCCCGCACGGAATGATCGCGGTTGACGGCAGAGACTGCCTTTTCTATGCGATAGTTCTGAACCCGACGGGCGAACCCGTTCCCGAACTTGCGGAAGCGCGGCCGACAACGCAGACCGCACCCAAGGACAGCCGAACGGAACATAAACAGAGAGTTTACCACAACTTCATCGATTACGAAACGAACGAAAACGGAACTCCGACCTCGATAAAATTCAAGAACACGGAGCGTTTCAATTTTGCGTTCGACGTTGTTGACGCCATAGCGGAAAAAGCCCCCGACAAGACCGCGATGGTTCATATTTCAAAAGATAAAACGGAGCGTCGGTTCACGTTCCTCGATATGAAATATTTCTCCGCACGCTGTGCGAACTATTTCAGATCCCTCGGAATCAAAAAAGGCGACCGCGTAATGCTCGTTCTGAAAAGGCACTACCAATTCTGGGGTGCGATGCTCGGGCTGAACAAACTCGGAGCGATAGCCATTCTTGCAACAAACCAGCTGCTTGAACACGATTTTGAATACCGCTTCAATGCGGCGGGCATAAGCGCAATTCTCTGCACGGCGGACGGCGACACGGCGCATCAGGCGGAACTTGCGGCGGAAAAATGTCCGCAGTTGAAAACAAAGATAATAGTAAACGGCAAGCGCGACGGCTGGCGCGATTTTGACGAGGAATACATCAGATTCAGCAAAACATTTGAGAGAACCGAAGATTCGCCGTGCGGCGACGACCCGCTGCTGATGTTCTTCACCTCGGGCACGACGGGTTATCCGAAAGCGGCTGTTCATAACCACAAATACCCGCTCGGACATTTCCACACCGCAAAATTCTGGCATTGCGTAGACCCCGACGGACTGCATCTCACCATTTCCGACACGGGCTGGGCAAAAGCCATGTGGGGCAAACTTTACGGACAATGGCTGTGCGAAGCGGCGACGTTCGTTTACGACTTCGACCGTTTCGACGCGGCGGACATTCTGCCGATGTTTGCAAAGTATCATATAACCACATTCTGCGCGCCTCCGACAATGCTGCGAATGATGATAAAGGAAGACCTGTCCAAATATGATTTTTCGTCCGTAAAACATATGTCCACGGCAGGCGAGGCGCTGAACCCCGAAGTTTACTATCAGTTTGAAAAACTGACGGGATTGAAGATAATGGACGGTTTCGGACAATCCGAAACAACGCAGATAATCGGAAACCTTGTCGGCGACAAGTTCAAGATAGGTTCGATGGGCAAACCCGCGCCGATATATAAAGTTGATATCCTCTCACCCGAGGGCAAACCGGTGGGCGTGGGCGAAACGGGAGAAATATGTATCGACGTTTCGCAGGGCGCGCCGTGCGGACTGTTCACGGGATATTACGGTCAGCCTGACAAGACCGCGGAAGTATGGCACGACGGATACTATCACACCCGCGACGTTGCGTGGCGCGACGAAGACGGCTTCTTCTGGTATGTGGGCAGAGTTGACGACGTTATCAAGTCGTCCGGCTACCGCATAGGACCTTTCGAGATAGAAAGCGTTATTATGGAACTGCCGTTCGTTCTCGAATGCGGCGTTTCGGCAGCGCCCGACCCCGTAAGAGGTCAGGTGGTAAAGGCAAGCATAGTTCTGACCAAAGGAACAGAGGGCACGGAAGACCTGAAAAAAGAGATACAGAATTACGTCAAACACAAGACCGCTCCGTACAAATATCCGCGTATCGTAGAATTCAAAGACGAACTGCCGAAAACGGTAAGCGGAAAGATAATCAGACATCTGCTGTGAGGAGATAAAAAGTGAAAATAAGCTGCATACAAATGGATATGCTCTTTGCCCGACCCGACGAAAATTTTGCAAAAGCAAAAAAGCTTATCGAACGCGCAGTCAAAGAAAGCGCGCCCGACACGGTGGTTCTGCCCGAAACGTGGAACACGGGTTTTTTTCCGAGAGAAAATCTTGAAAGCCTTTGCGACAGAGACGGAGAGAGGGTAAAAAAAGAGATAGGCGGACTGGCGAAAGAGTTCCGAACAAACATCGTTGCGGGCAGCGCGGCAAATGTGAAGAACGGAAAGATATACAATACCGCTTATGTTTTTGACCGTGACGGAAACACCGTTGCGGAATACGACAAAACGCATCTGTTCACGCCGATGGGCGAACATGAGTTTTTCGAAAAAGGTTCGCGTGCCGTTCGGTTTGAACTTGACGGAAAAAAATGCGGACTGCTGATATGCTACGACATACGTTTTCCCGAACTGACAAGAACGATGACTGTTCACGGCGTCGATTTTCTGTTCGTTGTCTCTCAATGGCCGACGGCGCGTGTGACGCACCTTAAAGCTCTTGTCACCGCAAGGGCAATAGAAAATCAGACTTTTGCGATCTGCTGCAACTCCTGCGGCACGGCGGGAGACACGGTATTTGCGGGGCATTCACGCATTATCGACCCGTGGGGCGAAACTATCGCTTCCGCGGAAAGCGAAGAAACGATAATCACCGCCGACTGCGACGAAAGCATACTTGACGGCATAAGAAGATCAATAAACGTCTTTGCGGACAGACGCGAAGACATTTACGATATAAAAAAATAAAAACATATTCTGAAAAGGAGTTCTGATATTATGTCTTACAATTTTCCCGTTACAAGAACGACCCATCCGAAGCCGCGTCCGGAGGACGAGACAAAACTCGGATTTGCAAAGTATTTCACCGACCATATGTTCGTTATGGACTATGACGAGGGACAGGGCTGGCACGACGGCAGAGTGGTTCCTCACGAGCCGTTTGCGATAGAACCCGCTTCCTGCGTGCTTCACTATGCGCAGATGATGTTTGAGGGCATGAAAGCGTACCGCAGACCCGACGGCGTTATTCAGTTGTTCCGTCCCGACATGAACGTTAAAAGAATGAAGAGGACGAACGAAAGAATGTGCATTCCCGATCTGCCCGACGACCTGCTTGTTGCAGCGGTCGAGGCGGTTATCAAAGAAGATGCGGACTGGGTTCCCAAAGCACCCGGCACAGCGCTTTATATCAGACCTTTTATTTTCGGAGACGAGGTGTCTTTCTCCGTTCTTCCCGCAAAGCACTATAAATTTATGGTAATTCTCAGCCCGACGGGTTCTTACTATGCGGCAAACGACGGCGGACTCAGCACAACGAGAATCTATGTTGAGGACGAATATATCCGTGCGGCGCACGGCGGCACGGGCTATGCGAAAGTCGGCGGCAACTACGGCGGCGGAATGAGAGCGTCCAAGAATGCCATGGCGGCAAACTGCAAGGACGTACTTTGGCTTGACGCAGCGGAGCATAAATACGTTGAAGAGATAGGCACTTCGAATGCGTTCTTCCGTATCGGTGACGACGTTTACACCGCATCCCTCGACAGCGGAACCATTCTGCCCGGCATTACGAGAGATTCCGTTATCCAACTTCTCAAAAAATGGGGCATAACCGTTCACGAGGGCAAACTGTCCATCGACGACGTTGTCGAAGCGTCGAAGAACGGAACACTCAAAGAAATCTTCGCCTCGGGCACGGCGGCGGTAATCTCTCCGATAGGCTGCCTGCACTACAAAGGAGAGGATTATCAGGTTGCCGACGGCAAAGTGGGCGCATACGCGCAGAAACTTTATGATAATCTTTACGGAATGCAGACAGGCAAAGTCGAAGACTATATGGGCTGGACATACCCGCTCAACGTCAAGGTGGACTGATGAAAAGAATAACCGTTTTTTCGGGACATTACGGAAGCGGTAAAACGAATGTTGCGATAAGTGTTGCGCTCGACGCCGCAAAAGCGGGCAAGAGCATGACCGTCGCAGACCTCGATATAGTGAACCCGTATTTCCGAACAAAGGACAGCGCAAAAGAGTTGGAAGCGGCGGGCATAGAACTTATATGCTCGGATTATGCGAACACAAATGTGGATATTCCCGCATTGCCGCAGTCGATGTATGCGATAACGGACGACAGAAGCCGCAGCGTTATTGTGGATCTCGGCGGTGACGACAGGGGCGCGTTGGCGCTCGGGCGTTTGGCGCCCGCAATGAAAGAGGAAAACGATTTTGACCTGTTCGCGGTGGTCAATATGTTCCGTCCGCTGACAACGACGGCGCAGGACACGCTCGAAGTCATAAAAGAGATAGAAACGGCTTCGGGGCTTCGATTCACGGGCATTGTCAACAACTCGAACCTCGGCGAGGAGACAACGGCGCAAACCGTGCTTTCATCAGTTCCTTATGCGGAAGAAATATCCCGTGTTTCGGGGCTGCCTGTTGTGATGACGACGGTAAAAAAAGAACTGTATCCCGAGCTGCTCGGAAAAATCAAAAATCTTGAACCTATTACGCTCCAACCGAAAATATGGTAAGACAAAGGAGACCGAAATGGCAAAACTGACATTCAAAACGGATTTGTGCAAAGGCTGCGGACTGTGCGTTGACGTCTGTCCGAAAAAGGTGCTTCGCCTTGCGTCCGAAAAGATAAACAAAAAGGGACATCACCCAGTCGAAGCCGCAAACGAGAGTGCGTGCATCGCGTGCGCATTCTGCGCAACGATGTGTCCCGACTGCATTATAACGATAGAAAAGGAGTGATACCATGGCTGAAAAGGTTCTTATGAAAGGTAACGAAGCCATTGCGGAAGCCGCGATAAGAGCGGGCTGCCGTCACTATTTCGGTTACCCGATAACCCCGCAGACGGAAATCGCCGCTTACATGGCAAAAAGAATGCCGAAGATAGGCGGAACGTTCTTGCAGGCGGAAAGCGAGATCGCCGCAATAAATATGGTTTACGGCGTCGCCGCCGCGGGACTTCGCGTCATGACCTCCTCGTCTTCACCCGGAGTATCGCTCAAAAGCGAGGGACTTTCGTATATCGCAGGTTCGGATCTGCCGTCCTTTATCGTCAACGTCGAAAGAGGCGGTCCGGGTCTCGGCGGAATACAGCCGTCGCAGTCCGACTATTTCATGGCGACGAAAGCGGGCGGTCACGGCGACTTCCGCATGATAGTGCTTGCGCCCGCGTCAGTTCAGGAAATGGCTGACCTCACGGTCAAAGGCTTTGACCTTGCGGACGAATACAGAATGACGTCGATGATCCTTGCCGACGGCACGATGGGACAGATGATGGAACCCGTCAGCCTCGAATTCGGCGAACCGAAGAAGTTTGACAAGCCGTGGGCGACGACGGGAACGCAGATGAAGAGGAAGCACAATATCGTCAATTCCCTTTATCTCGTGCCCGAAGAACTCGAAAAGGGCAACTTCGAAAGATTTGAAAGATACGCAAAAATAGAGCAAAAAGAAGCGATGTGGGAGGAATATCTGACCGACGATGCGGAGATCTGCGTCGTTGCGTTCGGCATAGCGTCCCGCGTTGCGAAAAACGCCATTGCGGAAGCAAGAGCGCGTGGCGTCAAAGTAGGAATGATACGTCCGATAACGCTTTGGCCGTTCCCGAAAGCGGCGTTCGAAAAAGTTGAGAAGCACGTTAAGACGTTCATCAGCGTCGAACTTTCAATGGGACAGATGATAGAGGACGTTCAACTTGCGACGAAGTGCAGAAAGCCCGTTCTTCTCTGCAACCGTGCGGGCGGTATGATACCGTCTGCGGACATGATACTTGACGCTATACTTAAAGCCGACAAAAACGGAGGTGCGGAATAATGGTAGTATTTGACAAACCGAAATCGCTGACGGATGCGCCGTTCCATTATTGCCCCGGCTGTACGCACGGCATAGTTCACCGCCTTGTTGCGGAAGTTATAGACGAACTCGGCATAGAGGGCAGAACGATAGGCATTGCGCCCGTAGGCTGTTCCGTTATGGCGTATAACTATTTCACCGTTGATATGATAGAAGCCGCGCACGGCAGAGCGCCCGCGGTTGCGACAGGAGTAAAAAGAGCGAACCCCGAAAACATCGTTTTCACATATCAGGGCGACGGAGATTTGGCTTCCATCGGAACGGCTGAAACAGTTCACTCCGCGGCGCGCAACGAAAACATAACGATAATCTTCATAAATAACGCGATATACGGCATGACGGGCGGACAGATGGCTCCAACTTCCCTGCCCGGGCAGATCACACAGACTTCGCCTTACGGCAGAGACGTAAAACTTTGCGGTTATCCCGTTAAGATATGCGAAATGCTTTCCGCGCTCGAAGGTCCCGAATACCTCGAAAGAGTTGCCGTGAACAACGTCAAAAACGTTAAAAACGCGAAAAAGGCAATCAAAAAAGCATTCCAAAATCAGATAGACGGCAAAGGATTTTCGCTTGTCGAAGTGCTTTCGTCCTGCCCGACGAACTGGGGCATGACACCGCAGAAAGCGCTTGAATGGATAGACGAAAAAATGATTCCGTATTACCCGCTCGGCGTTTATAAAGACAGAAGCGCCGCAAATCAGGAATAAGGAGGGAGAAAAAGATGAGTACGACGAAATACCTTTTTGCGGGCTTCGGAGGACAGGGCATTCTTTTCTCCGGAAAATTCCTTGCATACAAGGGACTTATAGAGAACAAAAACGTCAGCTGGCTTCCGTCCTACGGTCCCGAGATGCGCGGCGGCACGGCAAATTGCAGCGTCACGGTCTCCGACGAACCGGTCGGTTCGCCCATCGTCGATGTTCCCGACGTTCTTATCGCGATGAATCTGCCTTCGCTTGACAAGTACGAAAACACCGTCGCCGCAGGCGGAAAAATATTTGCGGACTCAACGCTGATAAGCCGCAGGGTCGAAAGAAACGACGTTGACGTTTACTACATTCCCGCAACGCAGCTCGCTTCCGACAACGGGCTGACGACGCTTGCGAATATGATAATCATGGGCAAGGTTCTGAAAGAAACGAACGGTTTCGGAGAAAATGTCCGCGACGCGCTTTCGAAAGTTGTTTCCGCAAAGCACGCGGATATGCTTGACTTCAACCTCAAAGCGCTTGAAATCGGCAAAAACTTCGAATAATCGAGCCGAAAAGACAGGTTGAGAAGTCAACCCGTTTACAGCGTCTCCGAAGCCCTCTTTCGGCTTTTCGGGGACGCTTTTTGTAATCTTGAAGATATTATAACCCATATAACCCCGCTGCGAACACCGAATTTTATCCGTCGTTACAAGGCTCGGCAAACCTTTCGTTTGGCGTCCGCTTGCCGTTGGCCAAAACACCGTGTGCCAAAACGCCGTATGCGGTGTTTTGGCAGACAAAAGAATAATGTATTTATAAAGAATACTGTATCTTAAAAGAATAAAAGAAAGAAAGGAGCGAATAAATTCGCTCTGTTTTATGCGCGCGAACGCGTATGCGGATAAGTTTTATTAAATTATTATATATTCTTCACGACGCAAAAAATGAACGTTTCTTTCATAAAAAAAGTTCATAAAATCGTGGTTCGCAGATAACATCTCGGGATTATTATTAAAGAGGAGAAAAATAACAGCCGTCGTTTTTAAGACGGCAACGGAGGAATATTATGAGAAAGATATGCGTTTCGGACGCAACGCTCGTCTCGCAAAAACAAAACAAAACGCCGCTCAGCTTCAGAGAAAAAATTGAAACCGCCCGTCAGCTGGACAAGCTCGGCGTCGATGTTATCGAGCTGCCCGCCATAGAGGACGTCAACACGGATGTTTTGCTTATCAAAACAGTGGCGGCTTTTGTTGACAACGGCACGCTTTCCGTCCCCGTCGCGCTTGACGCTTCCGACCTCGGAACGGCTGCGGACGCGCTCGCAAGAGCAAAAAAAAGACGTTTGAAACTTTGCGTTCCCGCATCTTACGTCAAGATGGAATACTCATGCCACAAAAAGCCGGGAAAGATTTTGGAGATCGTTCCCGAAACGGTAAAACTCTGCCGCGAAAAATGCGATGAGGTAGAACTTTTTGTTGAGGACGCAACAAGAGCGGACAGAGAATTTTTGGCGTCGCTAATTTCCGCCGCGGTCGAAGCGGGAGCGACTGTCGTAACGGTCTCCGACGACGAGGGCGCAACAATGTCCGACGATTTCGGCGCGTTTATCGCGGAACTGAAAAAGGACATTCCCGAACTTGCAAAAGCGCGCGTGGGCGCGTATTGCTCAAATGCTTTCGGGCTTTCACTCTCTTCCCTGCTCGCCGCGGTCAAAGCAGGCGCGGACGAGATCACTCTTTGCGCCTCGGGCAATGCCTGCGCGGCAGTTGAGGAGTTTGCTGCCATCGTCAGCGCAAAAGGCGAAAAACTCGGTTGGAAAACAGGGCTGCTTTATACGGAATTAAAGCGTATCTGCGCGCAGATAGCGTGGACGACGGACACAAAGAGAAGCGAAACCTCTCCGTTTGATTCGGGCGTTGAAAAAGCGACTTTGCCCGACACGGAACTCAACGGAAACGACGATATATCCACCGTCAGCGCGGCGGTGCGCAAACTCGGCTACGACCTTTCCGAAGAAGACGACGAAAGAGTTTTTGAAGCATTCCGACGCGTTGCGGCAAAGAAGCCGGTCGGAGCGAAAGAACTTGACGCGATAGTCGCATCTTCCGCGCTCCAGGTTCCCGCGACATACAAACTCATAAGTTACGTTATCAACAGCGGCAATGTTATCACCGCCTCCGCGCATATCGAACTTGAAAAAGACGGCGAAAAACTTTCGGGCATCGCGCTCGGCGACGGTCCCATCGACGCCGCATTCCTCGCCGTCGAAAAGATATTGGGACACCACTTCGAACTCGACGATTTCCAGATACAGGCGGTCACCGAGGGCAGAGAAGCAATGGGTTCCGCGCTTGTCAAACTCCGCGACAACGGCAAACTTTATTCGGGCAACGGCATTTCGACGGACATTATCGGCGCCGCCGTCCGCGCATACATAAATGCGCTTAACAAGATAGTTTACGGGGAGAATTGACATATATGAAACTTTCATTTTCGACAAGAGGCTGGTCGGACTTTGCGTGGGACACGCTTTGCGCCTCCGCACGCGCGGCGGGGCTGACCGGCATCGAAGTATATAACGCCGACGGTGCGTTCGTCTCCTCGCGGACGGGAATGTTTCACCCCTCCCGCGCTTCCGCAACATTCCGCGAACTGCGTGACGACGGACTTGTTATAACCTGCGTCGATTCCGTTTGGAATGCGGGCGAAAAGAACGCCGACACGGCAGAAATAGAGAACTGCATTTCCGTCTGCTACGACCTGCGCATACCTTTTGTGCGTGTTCGCACGGACGACGGCGCGGACATCGCAACGGTTGAAGAGAATCTGAAACGCATACTTCCGCTTGCGGAGAAAAAAGACGTTGTTCTGCTTATAGAGACTGTGGGCACATTTGCAAACACAGAAAAACTGCGCGATATGCTTGAACGCTTTGCGTGCGACAACGTGGCGGCGCTTTGGGACATGAACGCAACTTACCGCGACGGCGGAGAAAGCGCTGACGCAACGATAAAGAACCTCGGCGCATTTGTGCGTCACGTTCATCTGAAAGACTCCGAACAGACGGCAAACGGCACACGCTACTGCCTTATCGGGGAGGGTTCTCTGCCCGTTGACGATATGATGCGGGCGCTCCGCTCCGTCAACTACGAGGGCTTTGTCTCTCTCGAATGGGATCCCTCATGGCTGCCCGAACTTGCAGACCCCGAACTTGTTTTTTCGCATTTTGCAAGTTTTATGAAGGGCTTTTCAGATACGGCGCGTGCCGAAAGACACTTTTATTACAACAAAACGCATACGGGTCGCTTTATCTGGAAAAAAGAAGAACTTATCGACTGCACATTCCCGAAACTGCTTGATACGATGGTCGATGCGTTCCCAGACCAGTGCGCATTTAAGTATACAACGCTTGATTATACGAGAACATACAAAGAATTCCGCGACGATGTGGACACGTTTGCGCGCGCACTTATCGCGCTCGGTGTCAAAAAAGGCAGCAAGGTCTCCGTTTGGGCAACGAACCTGCCCGAATGGTACATCGCATTCTGGGCAACGACTAAGATAGGTGCGGTGCTTGTCACGGTCAACACGGCGTACAAGATACACGAGGTCGAATACCTGCTCAAACAGTCCGACACACATACACTTATTCTCGAAAAGGGTTGGAGGGACTCCGACTATGCGGGAATAATCGCCGAACTTTGCCCCGAACTCAAAACCCGTGAAGAGGGCAAACCGCTTCACAGCAAACGGTTGCCGTTCCTGCGCAACGTTATCTCCGTGGGCTTCCGCAAAGAGGGCTTTATTGCATGGGAAGACGCAGTTGCGCGCGCTTCCGAAGTGCCCGTTGAGGAAGTTTGGCGCCGTGCGGCGAACGTTGTCAGCGGCGATGTGGCGAATATGCAGTACACGTCAGGTACAACGGGCTTTCCCAAAGGCGTTATGCTGACGCACCACAATATAGTCAACAACGGCAAATGTATCGGAGACAGAATGGATCTTTCGACCGCCGACAGAATGATGATACAGGTTCCGATGTTCCACTGTTTCGGCATGGTGCTTGCGATGACGGCTTCCATGACGCACGGTTCGACGGTGCTTCCTCTTCCCTATTTCTCACCGAAGCCCGCTCTTGCGTGCATCAACGAGGAAAAAATAACCGCTTTCCACGGCGTTCCGACAATGTTTATAGCCCTGCTTGAACACCCCGACTTCCCGAAGACCGATTTCTCCTGCATGCGAACGGGCATAATGGCGGGCAGCCCGTGTCCCGTCTCCGTTATGAAAGACGTGACCGAAAAGATGAACATGAAAGAGATAACCATTGTCTACGGTCAGACGGAAGCATCTCCGGGCTGTACGATGTCCTCGACAGACGACCCCATAGACGTCCGCGTTTCGACGGTAGGCAGACCTCTGCCCGAGATAGAATGCAAAATAGTTGACCCCGAAACGGGTGAAGAGTGCCCGGACGGCGTGACGGGAGAGTTTGTGGCAAGAGGCTACAATGTTATGAAAGGCTATTACAAAATGCCTGTTGCGACGGCGGCGGCGATAGACAATGACGGCTGGCTTCATACAGGCGACCTTGCCTGCCGAAATCCCGACGGCAATTTCCGCATAACGGGCAGACTAAAAGATATGATAATCCGCGGCGGTGAGAACATCTATCCGAAAGAAATAGAAGAGTTCATCTACACGCACCCGAAGGTAAGGGACGTGCAGGTCATCGGTGTGCCTGACAGACAGTACGGCGAAGAGGTCATGGCTTGCGTCATTCTGAAAGAGGGCGAAACGATGACAGAGCAGGAGATGAAAGACTACGTCAACTCGCACATGGCGCGTCACAAAGTTCCCCGTTACATCGAGTTTGTGGATTCGTTCCCAATGAATGCGGCGGGCAAGATTCTCAAATACAAAATGAGAGAAGACGCGGTGGAGAAGATAAAGGCCCGCGCCGAGAAAAAATAAGCATAAAAAGACCGTCCGAGAGGAACAGATTCCTTTCGGACGGTTTTCGGTTTCAAAACAATTAAAAGAACCGTTATTTGATTATTCCGCGTGCAACGAGAACGTCAACAACGGCAACGAGAACGACGAAGATGATTCCGATGATTATTGTCAGTCTCTTCAAAAACGCGTCTTTTCCGTCTTTTTTCGAGTTATTATAGAAATTGGACTGTCCGGTAACGGCTCCGCCCAGACCCTCGCCTCTGTTCGTCTGCGCCGCAACGATAACGACAAGAAGAACGCTGAGAACAACGATTGCTATCGAAAAAATAATAATGGAAGTACTCACGGTCAAAAACCTCCTTCTTTCTGTGAAACGGCATAACGCCGCAGTTTTCTTATCTTAATGATTATATCATACGAAAACTATTTTTGCAAGAGGTAAATACAAAAAAAATATGATATTTTGAGATATTTTCGCCTTTTTCTTTCAAAAAGCCTACTTGTATTTCTTTTCGAGCGTTATAACATTTATCTCCGGCGGGATAAGACGGAACGGAACGCCCGAGCAGCCGATACCGCGTGAAACGACAAGTTTTTTGCCCTTGATGGAATAAACACCCTTGTAATATCTGGGCAGATAAGAGTCTTTTTTGAAATATTTCAGAACACTGTTTCCCGACCGCGGACGGACAAGTCCTCCTACAAACGGAATTTCGATAAAGCCGCCGTGAACATGACCCGAGAGCGTCAGAAACGGACGTTTGAAAACGCGGTCGAAAACTTCGGGGTCATGGGCAAGAAGCACGGAAAAACCATCGGAAAGTTCGGGTATTTCGCAGTTGAAACCCGCGCCGTAAACGGTCAGCCCGCGAAACTCTTCGGAAGAGTTTTCGAGAACGTGAACGCCGAACTCCCGCAGCCTGTCATAGAAAAAAGCGTCGCTGACAAACGGGTCGTGATTGCCCCGAACAAAAAAGACGGGACATATGCGGCAAAGCCTTTTTGCAAGTCTGAAAAAGGGAACTCGTTTCCGCTCACGGTTGTGAACGTCGCCGCAAACGACTATCATATCGGGCTTTTGCTCTTTGATCTTATTTGCCAAACGGCGGTTCATGTCGCGGTCGTGCAGGTCCGATATCAAAACGATTTTCAGTCCGTTCGCACTTTCGGGAAGCGCAGAAAACGAAACGGTGTCTTTCCGAACAGTCAGCACATTCGTTGCAACCGTCGCATAAACGGCAAAAATCGCGACAAAAATCAAAATTACGATAAGGACGGCCATAAGTACCCCTTTCCTCCAAATCAGGCAGAACCTGTACGGACAGTATAACATTTTATCCGTTTTGTGTCAAGAGCGGAGACCTTTTCCCGTATTTTTTTCGGGTCGAGCATTTTTCACACCGCTTTTTTTCAAAAAACCCTTTACAGAACCGAATAAATATTGTATACTATATTATGTAATATTATATTTGGCAATCGGAGTTACGAAAAATGCTTTGGGAACTTCTGACGGGAACAAAAGACCCGACCGCGGCGGGAAAACAAACCGCATTTGATATTGTATATTCTGTTCTGATATATATAGTGTGTGCGTTCGCCGTTTTTGCGTTTCATGACTTTGTTCAACGCAGAAAAGCAAAGGAATACGGACTTGAAGTCCTCGGAACGGGGCTCAAAAACCTTGTTGCGAACGGATATAACCTTTTTGCGGCCGCAATGTTCGTAATATTCGGGGTCGCGTTCAAACAGCGCATCGCGCTTTCAAAAGACCCCGGCAGAAAAAAGGGGTTTATGCTTTCGTTTTGCGGCGTTTTTTGGTGCTTTGTCGCTTCCGCGGGCATTTTTGTGCTTTTGCAGGGCGCGTATCTGCTCCGCGACGATGCGGGCATCGGCTTTTTCGGGGTCTTTATTCCGTGGCTGACGGCGCTTTTCACAACGCTTGTAACCGTTTCCGTCTTTTCCGTTATCCTCTGCGTAGTTCCGAATGACGGCGGTCACATTCTTGCCGCAGCGGCACCGTACGAAGCAAGGGACAAGCTGCTTGCCGTTCCGAATTATGTTTCCGTGTTTCTTGCGGTTCTTTTCTCTCTGATATTCGCAAAAACGTATTTCACAAACGCAGTCGTCGGCAAAGTCTGGGACATATTCAACTTTGCATGGACGGGCATTGCGGGACTTTTTGTCAAATAGAAAAGCATACGGAAAAAAGAAAATAAGGATTTGAAAAAAGAATATGTTGGTAAGAGTATTTCTGCGCGCGGGAAGTTTTCCGCAAAAATTGCTGTTACTCGTTCTCGCCGCGGCTGCTGTTATCGTGGCTCTGTATATTCACGACCTTGCGCAGGCGCTTGCCGCGTATCTGTTCGGGGACGAAACGGCAAGAATACAGAGGCGGTTGAGTTTTAACCCGTTCAAACACATCGAACCTTTCGGATTTGCCGCGTTTATAATATTTTTTATCGGCTGGGCAAGACCCGCGAACATACGCTCCGAAAGATTCCGCAGCCCGCGTTTCGGTACGGTGACGGTCTCTCTCGCGGGTCCCTTTTCAAACTTTGTTTTCGGAAATATCTTCGTCATTTTTTGGGTGCTTTGCGCAGGCTCGGAAACGACTGACAGTTCAGCGTTCATAAAGTATCTGATGTACTTTTTAGAATTTGCTGCGCTGTATAACTTTTCGCTCGGATTTTTTGAACTGTTGCCGATACCGTCCCTTGACGGAGCAAACATAGTGGGACAGATCCTTCCCGAAAAGATTCGAGGCTCATACTTCGCGTTTGAAAGATACGGGCTTATCGTTGCGGGAGGTGCCGTCCTCGCACTTCATTACACGGGAGTTTTTGACAGCCTCTTGGACAAGACTTTTATGTTTTCCGTGACGAGACTTGCTTTTAACTGAAAAAACATTTTACAGGAGAATAAATATGCTTATTGACGCAATATACGACCTTGTCGGAGGTTCCGACCCCGTCTCGGTTCTGCAATCCGTTGTCTTTGCTCTTGTTGCCATTGTTGTTGCGCTGACGCTTCACGAATTTGCGCACGCGGCGGTTGCAAGCCTGTGCGGAGACAAGACCTCGAAAGCGCAGGGCAGGTTGAGCCTTAACCCGCTCAATCACATCGACCCCGTCGGTTTTCTTATGCTTTTCGTGTTCGGTTTCGGTTGGGCAAAGCCCGTCAACATCCGTCCCGCAAGATTCCGTCATCCGCGCCTCGGATGCGTGCTGACTGCGGCGGCAGGTCCTCTCTGCAACCTTTTGCAGGCGTTTATATTTGCTTTTCCCGCATACCTACTCTCGGTTGAAGCGCAGATAAAGGATTCTGCGGTTGCGGGGAATTTTGCGATGCTTTTCACGTATCTTTTTTCAATCAACGTATCGCTGTTCATCTTCAACCTTATCCCCGTACCGCCGCTCGACGGTTCAAAAATAATCGGGGAACTGCTTCCGTTCAAGGCGCAGAGAGCGTATTACTCGATAGAAAGATACGGATTTTTCATAATCATTGCCGTTTCCGTCCTGCTCAACAGGCTCGGATTCTATGAATATATAATGTACAACATCTCGACGTGGTTCTTCAATATCTGGAAACCGCTGATAATCGGTATTCTGTTATGACAACGGCTCCCACTTATAAATTCGAAGTTTTCGAAGGACCTCTCGACCTCCTTTTGAGCCTTATCGAAAAGCACAAGATAGATATTTACGACATCAAAATATCGCTGCTTCTCGAACAGTATATGCTCTATATAAAGGAAGCGAAAGAACGAAATTGGGACTTGACCGCCGATTTTATCGAAATGGCGGCGCGGCTGATGTATATCAAGTCATATTCCCTGCTCCCGCCGAAAGAGGGCGACGAAGAGGAAGAAGACCCAAAACTCGACCTTGAAAGAATGCTCCGCGCATACGCAAAGTACAAGCAGCTTTCCGAACAAATGAGGGAAGACTATATCGGGAACAAAATATTTTTCCGAGACGTGCGTCAGGAGGGTCTTCCGAAGCCGCCGCAGGAATACAACTACGAGGCGGAACGGCTTGAGAAGATATACCGCAGACTGATGATAAAATATTCCGCAAAAACGCTTTCATCGCGCAGTTTTCAGGCGCTTATCGGAACAAAAGTCGTCTCGGTCGGCTCACGCATAGTCTATGTGGAGGAGCGATTGAGCGGCGGCAAGCCTGTCATGTTCCATTCCCTGTTCACGTCCTGCAAAAGCCGTTCGGAGATAGTGGCAACGTTTTTGGCGGTGCTTGAACTTTTGCGAAACGGCAGAATTGACATGGAAGACGACGGCGACGACATCGCGCTCGAACTCATCGAAGAATAAAAAGGGAAAAAAGAAACAATGGAAAACAAAGATCTGCGCCCCGTTGTGGAAGCGATACTTTACGCATCGGGCGCGCCCGTCGAACTGGCAAGACTTGAAGGCACGCTCGACGCGCCGCGAAAAGTGCTGCTCGAAGTTCTCGACGAGATAAAAGAAGAATATGCTGACGAGCGTCACGGGTTTGAACTTGTTCGCACGGGAGACAATTTCAGGTTCGTAACAAAACTCGCGCTCGGACAAACCGTTTCGACGTATCTTGCGACGAGAAAAACCAATCTGTCCAATGCGGCGATGGAAACGCTTGCGATAACGGCGTACAACCAGCCCGTAACAAAAACGTATATCAGCCAGATACGCGGCGTATCGTCGGGCGAAGTTGTGGAAGCGCTTGTGGAAAAAGGATTGCTTGCCGAGGACGGCAAAGTCGATCTGCCCGGCAGACCGATGTCCTACATCACAACGGATAGGTTCCTGACCGTTTTCGGACTTTCGGATATTTCGAAACTGCCCGAAGCGGACTTTATGACCGACGAACTTGCAGACCTCGCCATGCCGCACGAAAAGCAGCTTTTGCTGAGCGGGCAGACGGAAGAAGAGGGCTACGAATCGGGACAGATAGGCAACGAAAAACTGAACGACTGACATTTGCCCCTTTGGGGAACAAATACAGGGAAAGGCGGCGCGAATGGGCATTTTTTTTAAAATCCTCGGCATTGTCGGAATAGTTTTGGCGTGCGCCGTCGGACTTGTTATACTTGTGATAGCCGCGCTTCTTCCCGCAAAGGTCAAAGTGCGGATAGGTTATCTCGAAAACGAATTTATACTGTCTTTCAAACTTCTGTTTTTCAGATACACGGTAGCGCCCGAAAAGGCGAAAAAAAAGAAAAAGGCAAAGAAATCGGAGAAGAAAACGCCCGAAAAACCCGAGAAAGAGAAAAAAGAGGGCTTTTTCAAACATCAAACTTCGGGGTTCGGCGTTTACGATTATATAGAACTGATAAAAATAGTCTTGGAGAAGTTCGTTGCAAAGATATATTTCGAAAAACTCGACGTCGATATAACCGTCGCTTCGGACGACGCGGCGCAGACGGCGCAGAACTTCGGCAGGCTCAACGCCGCAATATATCCGCTTGCGGGACTTATAAACGGGCATAAAAGAATAAAAAGTCTGCATATCGGGATAACGCCCGATTTCACAATATCAAACTCTGTTTACAACGCGGAGGCTGTTGCTTACATTCGCATTTACAACGTGATAGCCGCCGTTATATCGATTATAAAATACTTACTGTAAAGGAAGTGCCAAATATGGAACAAAGACACGCGCTCGAAGGCGTTATGGACACCTCGATGAAAAACCTCAAAGAAATCGTTGACGCGAACACGGTAATAGGCGACCCCGTCACGACCCCGACGGGAACTATCATCATTCCCGTTTCGAAAGTAAGTTTCGGATTTGCTTCCGGCGGTTCCGATTTCAACACAAAGAACGGCGTTCCCGACAAACCGGTATTCGGCGGCGGAAGCGGCGCGGGAGTAACGCTCACCCCGCTTGCATTTCTTATCGTTTCCCCCGACGGAAAAATAGACCTGAAACTGCTTGCGCCCGACTCGAAGAATATGCTTGACAAAGCCATTGACATGGCGCCCGGCATCATCGACAAGATTAAGGGCTTTTCTTCAAAAAAAGATAAGGAAGAAGTTACCGAAGAGTAATTATTCCCAAAAGCAAATAACCCGAACACGGCGGAATTATGCTCCGTCTTGTTCGGGTTGTTTTTTTTTTGTTATATGGCAGGCAACAGCAAAACGTTTATCCGTTTATCTCATCGATATTGAATGGTGTTATCTGATATACAAAATAGTTCAGCCAGTTCGAATAGATAAGGTTTGCGTGGCTGCGCCAACGCACGACGGGTTCTTTTGTATCGTCGTCGTTCGGGAAGTAATTTTTCGGCACATCTATCGGAAGTCCCGCATTTTTATCGCGCAGATACTCGTTTTTCAGAGTGTCCGCATCGTATTCGGAATGACCCGTTATAAATATCTGCTTTCCGCGCTCCGTAGCAACGGCATAAACGCCTGCTTCTTCCGAAGACGCAAGGATTTTCAGTTCGGGATGCTTTTCTATATCTTCGCGAAGCACCGTTGTGTGGCGCGACTGCGGAACCCAGAACTCATCGTCAAAACCTCGCAGGAGCATGGAGCGTTTATGTTCTGCCTTGTGCAGAAAAACGCCGAAAAGTTTTTTGTCGAGCGGGTATTTCTGTATGCCGTAATGGTAATAAAGCCCCGCCTGTGCGCCCCAGCAGATATGGAAAGTGCTTGTGACGTTGGTCTTGCTCCATTCCATTATGCGGCAGAGTTCGTCCCAATATTCAACCTCTTCAAACGGCATCTGTTCAACAGGCGCGCCCGTTATTATCAAGCCGTCGTACTTGTTGTCCTTAACATCTTCAAAATGCTTGTAAAAAGAAATCATGTGTTCCGCAGACGTGTTTTTGGGTGTGTGCGAAGCGGTTTGCAGAAACTCCATATCAACTTGAAGAGGAGAGTTGCCGAGCAAACGCGCAAGCTGCGTTTCCGTGGCTATCTTGGTAGGCATAAGGTTGAGAAGCAGAATTTTCAGCGGACGTATATCCTGCGTCAACGCGCGGGATTCCGTCATAACAAAAATGTTCTCCTTATGCAGCGTCTCGGTAGCAGGCAGATCTGCCGGGATTTTTATCGGCATTTCTCCACCTCGTCAAGCGCTTGTTTTATATCGTCTATTATATCTTCAACGTTTTCTATTCCGACGGACATACGGATCATGTCGGGACCTATTCCGCAAGCGACAAGTTGCTCGTCGGAAAGTTGTCTGTGCGTTGTCGAAGCGGGGTGAAGAACGCTCGTTCTCGCGTCCGCAACATGCACGACTATCGCGGCAAGTTTGAGGCTGTCCATAAATTTGACCGCCGCTTCTCTGCCGCCTTTGATACCGTAAGAAATAACGCCGCTGCAACCTTTGGGAAGATATTTTTTTGCAAGTTCGCGGTCGGGGCTTGATTCAAGTCCGGGATAGGACACCCAAGTTACTCTCGGGTCGCTTTCGAGATATTTTGCAACCGCAAGTGCGTTTTCGCAATGGCGGGGAACGCGCAGATGAAGCGTTTCAAGCCCGATGTTGAGCAAAAATGCGTTCATCGGCGACGGAATGGAGCCGAGGTCGCGCATAAGTTGAACTTTTGCTTTTGTCAGATATGCCGCGTTGCCGAAACTCTTTGTGTAAACGATGCCGTGATACGACTCGTCCGGTTCGCAGAGTTCGGGGAACTTGCCGTTCTCCCAATCAAAGCGTCCGCCGTCAACCACAACGCCGCCCACGCTCGTTGCGTGACCGTCCATATATTTTGTGGTGGAATGAACCACGATGTCCGCGCCGAAATCAAACGGGCGGCAAAGTATGGGCGTTGCAAACGTGTTGTCCACAACAAGCGGAATGCCGTGTTTATGCGCTATTTTCGCGTATTTTTCTATGTCAAAGATTTTGAGCGCGGGGTTGGCTATGGTCTCGCCGAAAATAAGGCGCGTGTTATCGTCTATAAGGCTGTCAACCTCTTCTTCGCTCATTTCGGGGGAGCAGAAGCGGACTTCGATACCCATTTTTTTCAGCGTTACGGCGAACAGGTTGACCGTGCCGCCGTAAATCGCGGGCGATGCAACAATGTTCTGTCCCGCGCAGGTGATGTTCAGTATCGCAAAAAGGTTGGCGGCTTGTCCCGAAGAAGTCAAAACCGCACCGACACCGCCTTCAAGCGCCGCTATTTTCTTTTCCACGGCGTCAAGCGTCGGGTTGGCAAGACGGGTATAGAAAAAGCCCTCTTTTTTCAAATCGAAAAGGTCGCCGACATCCGCGGCGGAATCATATTTGTAAGTTGTGCTCTGAACAATGGGAAGTACGCGCGGTTCGCCGCTTTTCGGGTTGTAACCGCCCTGCACGCACTCAGTTTCTATCTTGTAATCCGACATAATATACCTCTCAAAACAATCAATATACATATTATATTACACTCCGTTTCGCCGTTTGTCAAGACCGTTACCGACTTTTATGCGAAATGTTCGCAAAAGAGCGGGAATCTCTTGATTGAACGGGTGAAATATGGTATAATGAAATTTATAAAGATACAAAGACCACGGAGAATATATGAAAAAAACTCTTTCTTATCTGAAATCATACAAAAAGGAATGTATTCTGGCACCGCTGTTCAAACTTCTTGAAGCGTGCTTTGAGTTGTTTGTTCCGCTCGTTATCGCCGACATCATAGATATCGGAATCTCGGGCGGCAACAAAGGCTATGTTTGGGGACGTGTCGGGATTTTGGCATTGCTTGCGGTCTGCGGGCTTGCGTTTGCGATAACCGCACAGTATTTTGCGGCAAAGGCGGCGGTCGGATTTGCTTCAAAACTCCGTCATGCGCTGTTCACGCGCATACAGTCGCTTTCTTACGCGGACACGGACAAACTCGGAACTTCCACTCTCATAACCCGTATGACGGCAGACGTCGAGCAGGTTCAGCAGGGCGTGAACATGGTTTTGAGACTGCTTTTGCGCTCCCCGTTCGTCGTGTTCGGGGCGGCGATAATGGCATTCACCGTCGATGCGAAAAGCGCCGTGACATTTGCGGTCACGATACCCGTTATGTCCGCGGCGGTCATGACAATAATGCTCATAACAATTCCTCTTTATAAAAAAGTTCAGTCAAAGCTCGACTCTCTTCTCGGCATTACCCGCGAAAACCTTTCGGGCGTGCGCGTTATCCGTGCATTCAGAAAAGAAAACGCCGAATACGAACGCTTTGTTTCGACAAACGGCGACCTGACAAGAAGTCAGAAATTCGTCGGCAGAATTTCCGCGCTGATGAACCCGCTGACATACGTTCTTATCAACTGCGGCGTTATCGCGCTTATCTGGGTCGGCGCGCTCCGCGTCAACTCGGGAACGATCTCGCAGGGACAGGTTGTTGCGCTCTACAACTATATGTCGCAGATACTTGTCGAACTCGTCAAACTTGCGATGCTCATAATAACACTGACACGCGCCGTTGCCTGCGCAAAAAGAGTTGACGGCGTGCTGACGACCGAGAACTCGATGACTGAAAACGGCGACAAAGAGCAAAAACATACAGTTATAGGCGGCGACGTTGAATTTGACGGCGTTGAACTCACCTATCCCGAAGCGGGCGCACCGTCGCTTTCGGGAGTGAACTTTTATGCGCCGAGCGGCTCGACTGTGGGCGTCATCGGTGGCACGGGCAGCGGCAAGACGTCACTTGTCAATCTGATTCCGCGCTTTTACGACGTCACAAAAGGCTGTGTCAAAGTCGGAGGAACGGACGTGCAAAAGCTCGATGCGGAGACATTACGGAAAAACATCGGCATAGTGCCCCAGCGCACAGCGCTTTTCAAAGGCACGATACGTTCAAATCTGCTTTGGGGCAAAGAGGACGCGACCGATGAAGAACTTTGGGAAGCGCTCAAAACCGCACAGGCGGAAAAGGTGGCGCTCGACAAAGGAGGGCTTGACGCGGAAGTCGAGCAGGAGGGGCGCAATTTCTCGGGTGGTCAGCGCCAGCGTCTGACCGTTGCCCGCGCGCTTGTAAGAAAGCCGAAAATACTTATTCTTGACGACTCCGCTTCGGCGCTCGACCTGAAAACGGACGCGGCGCTCCGCGAAGCGATATCAAAACTTGATTATAAACCCACCGCATTCATCGTTTCCCAGCGTGCGGCGGCAGTTATGAACGCGCAACTCATTGTGGTTCTTGACGAGGGCGCGGTAGTCGGCATGGGCACACACGACGAGTTGATGAAGACCTGCCCCGCATACGAAGAAATATACAGTTCGCAGTTCAAAAAGGAGGCGGACAGATGAAAAACAAAACGATTAAAAAAGTGCTGAACCGCCTTAAAAAATACAGATTTGCAATCGTTGTTTCCATTCTGCTTGCGGCTGTCACCGCCGCGGCGGCGCTTTATGTGCCCAAAATCGTCGGTGAAGCGATAGACCTTATCGTCGGCAAAAACGACGTTGATTTCGGAGGCATCGCATCGCTGCTTGTCCGTCTCGGCATCGTTGTGGGTGCAACCGGGATTCTGCAATGGATAATGGGCGTTGTCAACAACCGCATAACGTTCGGCGTCGTGCGTGACCTGCGCAACGAAGCGGCAGAAAAGCTGAAAACGCTGCCCATCTCTTTTATCGACGCGCACTATCACGGCGACATTGTCAGCCGCGTTATAGCGGACGCCGACCAATTCGCGGACGGTCTTCTGCTCGGATTTTCACAGCTGTTCACGGGCGTTGTAACGATACTTCTGACGCTCGGATTTATGCTTGCGATAAACCCGCTGATTGCGCTTATCGTCGTTGTTCTGACACCCGTTTCGCTTTTCATAGCGGCATTTATCGCCAAAAACACGCACAAAATGTTCTCGCTCCGTTCCGAAACAAGGGGAGAACAGACCGCGATGATAAACGAACTTATCGGTCAGACAAAAGTTGTCCGAGCGTTCGGACACGAACAGAAAGCGACCGAAGAATTTGACGAAGTTAACGAAAGGCTGCGCAAATGCTCGCTTCGCGCAACGTTTTTCTCTTCGATAGTCAACCCATCCACAAGATTTGTCAACGGGCTTATATACGCGGCGGTCAGCCTTGCGGGCGCGCTTGCCGTAATAGCAAGCGGCGGAGCGTCTCTTTCCGTCGGCGGGCTGACGTGCCTTTTGAGTTACGCAACTCAGTACGCAAAGCCGTTCAATGAAATTTCGGGGGTCGTAACGGAAATGCAGAACGCGCTTGTCTGCGCGGAAAGACTGTTTTCGCTGATAGAAGAGCCGTCCGAAATATCCGACGAGGGCAAAGAGACCCTGACCGATGTCGAGGGTCGTGTCACAGCGGAAAACGTCTGCTTCTCATACGTCAAGGACAAAAAACTTATCGAAAATCTCAATCTTTCGGTCGAACACGGTCAGCGCATCGCCATAGTCGGACCGACAGGTTGCGGCAAAAGCACGATAATAAACCTGCTTATGCGCTTTTACGATGTCGATTCGGGCGCAATCAAAGTGGACGGAAAAGACATTCGGGACATAACCCGAGACAGCCTGCGCGCGGGCTACGGCATGGTTTTGCAGGAAACGTGGCTGCGCAGCGGCACGGTGCGCGAAAACATCGTTATGGGCAAACCCGACGCAACGGACGAAGAAGTTATCTCGGCGGCGAAAAAATCCCACGCTCACGGCTTTATAACAAGACTTCCGAACGGCTACGACACGGTCCTTTCCGAGGACGGAGGGCGGCTTTCGCAGGGACAAAAACAGTTGCTTTGCATAACCCGCGTTATGCTTGCGCTGCCGCCTATGCTCATTCTTGACGAGGCGACCTCTTCCATCGACACTCGCACCGAACAGCAGATACAAAAAGCGTTCGCGGAAATGATGAAAGGCAGAACAAGTTTTATCGTGGCGCACCGACTTTCGACCATACGGGAAGCCGACCTGATACTTGTTATGAAAGAAGGCAGGATAATCGAGCAGGGCACGCACGACGAACTGCTTGAAAAGAGAGGTTTCTACTCCGAACTCTACGAATCGCAGTTTGCGCATTAAACAAAGCAAAGGGAAACGGCAACCCGCATTTTCGGCGCCGTGTTCTTCGAATGCGACAATATCGGGATTTATTCCGTTTATGCAAGCCAAAAAGGTCGGACCGACCCCGTGTTTGCGGACGACCCGGACGAAGCATACAATATTCCGGGAGTACATATCGCAAACAAGTAATATTTTTTCAATCGCAGTTAAACGCCCCGAAAGTTTTGACTTTCGGGGCGTTTTCTATATCAAACCGTTGCGGGTTCTTTATCTTTCTTGTTCTCGGAATTGTCAAGCCGCGCGCGGCGGGGAGACGGCTCCGAAGTTTTTGCATTTGCAAGCATAAGTTTGAGGCGGTTGACCTGATTGACCTGCGTTGCGCCCGCGTCGTAGTCTATAGCAACGATGTTGACATCGGGGTTCTTCTCTTTTACGAGTTTCATCATACCCTTGCCGCAGATATGATTCGGCAGACAGCCGAACGGCTGGGTGCAGACGATGTTTTTAACTCCCATTTTAGAGAGTTCTATCATCTCGGCGGTCAAAAGCCAACCCTCGCCCATTTTCGTGCCCGTGCCGATATATCCCTTTGTCAGGCTCGGCGTATGCGTGAAATCCGTGAGAGGTTCAAAGTTACCGTCCTCTTCTATAATGCGGCAGACGTCGCGTTTTTTGTCGCAGACGAATTTATACGCAAGTTTGCACAAAAGCATATAAAAAACGCTTCCGCGGCGGTAAAGGCGATAATCGTTGATATTGTTGTAAACGCAGTAAAGGCAGAAGTCCATAAGCCCGGGAACAACGGTTTCCGCACCCTCGGAAACGAGGAAATCTTCAAGGTTGTTGTTGCCGAGCGGCGAATATTTGACGAATATCTCGCCGACGATGCCGACCTTGACGGCGCGGCGTTTTTCGAGAGGTATCGCGGCGAAATCGGCAACTATCTTTTTGTAGTTTTCCTTTATATCCTTATATCTTATCTTTGCGCCCGAGCCGAGTTCTCTGCCGAGTTTTTTCGTCCAACTGTCGGCAAGAGCCTTTGTCTGACCTTTGTTTATTTCGTAGGGGCGGCATTGGTTGCTCAGGCTCAGAAGCAGGTCGCCGTAAACAACGGCATAAAGCATACCGTGCAGTTTGGGAAGCGTCAGTTTGAAACCGGGGTGATCTTCAATGCCCGCCAGACTGAACGAAATAACGGGAACATAACCGTAACCCGCCTTTTTGAGCGCTTTTCGGAGCAGCGAAATGTAGTTTGACGCACGGCAGCCGCCGCCTGTCTGGAACATGATTATCGCAACTTTATGCGGGTCGTACTTGCCCGAAAGTATAGCGTTCATAAACTCGCCTATCATCAGTATTGCGGGATAACAGGTGTCGTTGTGAACGTATTTCAGTCCCATATCCGCGATATGAGGTCCCGTATCTTCAAGCAGTTCCAGGGTATAACCGTAAGTCCGCAGAACGCTGATTATCATTTTGAAGTGCATGGGGAGCATCGGGGGAACGAGAATAGTATAATCCTTTTTCATTTCTTCCGTAAAGGCAACATAGTTCTTTTCCATTTTACAGCCCCCTTTCTTCAAGTGCGCCGATAAGACTGCGAAGTCTTATTCTGACCGCGCCGAGATTTGTTATCTCGTCTATTTTAATCTGCGTGTAGAATTTATCCTTTTCTTCAAGTATCGAGCGGACTTCATCGGTCGTTATCGCGTCTATGCCGCAGCCGAACGAAACAAGTTGAACAAGTTGAACGTCGTCGTGTTCGCCCGCATACCGAGCCGCGCGGTAAAGGCGCGAATGGTACGTCCATTGGTTCAGAACGTGTACGGACGGTGTTTTTGCAAGGTGGGACACGCTGTCCTCGCTGACAACGACAAAGCCGAGAGAGTTTGCAAGTTTATCTATGCCATGTCCTATCTCGGGGTCGATGTGATACGGTCTGCCCGCAAGTATCATTATGCGTTTGCCGTTCTTTCTTGCATATTCAAGAGCCTTTTCGCCCTCGCGGCGAATGTCCGCCATATATGCGCCATAAGCGGCAAAGCCCTCTTTTACGGCACGTTTTATCTCCGAAAGTTTAATATCGGGTTCGACCGTTTTGAGGCAGTCGTAAAGGTTCTTTGCAAGCACCTTTTTGTTGTTTATGTTCAGATACGGGTAAAGGAATCGGACTTTTTTCAGGTCTTCAATATTCGCGTTCAGCAGTTCCGAATAATATGCGACAACGGGACAATTATAGTGATTGTCCCCGCTTTCCTCGTCAACGTTATATGTCAGGCACGGATAAAATATCTTGTCTATGCCATCGGCGATAAGTTCTTCTATATGCCCGTGCATTATCTTTGCGGGATAGCAGGCGGTGTCCGAGGGAATGGTGAACTGTCCGCGTTCATAGGTATGTCTGTCCGACTGCGCGGAGAAAACAACTTCATATCCCAAAGCGGAGAACAGCGCATACCAAAGCGGCGCGAGTTCGTACATTCCGAGCGCCATCGGCAGACCTATTTTGCCGCGTTTTCCTTTCGCGCCGCGAAGTTCGGCAAGGCGCGCGCGTTTATAGGCATGCAGGTTCGGCAGTTCTTCGGAGTCCTTTATCCCGAGACCGCGCTGGCATTGGTTGCCCGAAATAAATTTTTTGCCGTCGGAAAACGTATTCACGGTCAGGCGGCAGTTGTTCGCGCAGCCGTGGCAGGTCGCGGAACGGGACGTATGAGTAAATTTTTCGAGTTCTTCGGCTGAAAGCAGCCCGCTTTTTTCAAAGCGCATAGCACGGAGCGCCGCACCGTAAGCGCCCATAAGCCCCGCAACGGACGGGCGGATAACATCTGCGCCGAGTTCTTTTTCAAAAGCGCGCAGAACAGCGTCGTTATAAAACGTGCCGCCCTGAACAACGATGTTTTTGCCGAGCTCGGAGGGCGAATTGGCGCGGATAACCTTGTAAAGCGCATTTTTGACAACGCTTATGGAAAGTCCCGCGGAAATGTCTTCAACGGTCGCCCCGTCCTTTTGGGATTGCTTGACGGAGGAGTTCATAAAGACCGTGCAGCGTGTTCCGAGATTGACGGGCGCTTTTGCGTGAAGCCCGCGGCGGGCAAAATCCGCAACGTCGTAGCCCATTGAACGCGCAAACGTTTCGATAAACGAGCCGCAGCCGGAAGAGCAGGCTTCATTGAGCATTATCGAATCTATCGCGCCGTTTTTTATGCGGAAACACTTGATGTCCTGTCCGCCTATATCAAGAATAAAATCAACGTCGGGACGGAAATATTTTGCTGCGGTATAATGCGCCACGGTCTCTACAACGCCCTCGTCAACATTGAAAGCGTTCTTTATCAGGTCTTCGCCGTAGCCCGTGACCGCGCTGCCGCAGACGGTTATTCTGTCGGAACAAAGTTTGCGGATATTTTTCAGTTGTTCAAGGACTATCTCAACGGGATTGCCTTTGTTCGAGTCGTAATAGGTATAAAGTATCTGCCTGTCCTCGCCGATGAGCACAAGTTTTGTGGTCGTTGAGCCGCAGTCGATACCGAGATATGCGCGACCCGAATAATCAGCAATGTCGCAAAGAGGAACGGACGCTTTTTTGTGTCTTTCGACAAACGCTTCGTATTCCGTTGCGTTTTCGAAAAGCGGAGGAAGCGCCGTTCTGCCGTTGCCCACACCGCCGACATTTTTTTCAAGCGCGGCAAACAGTTTTTCGGAATTGAACATTTTGCCGGTGTCTCTGCCGTAATATGCCGCGCCGAGAGCCACGGAATAAAGCCCGTAATCGGGGAATACGGCGTGTTCTTCGTCAAGTCCGAGCGTCTGACGGAAGCGGTCGCGCAGTCCGAGACAGTAATGAAGAGGACCGCCGAGAAAAAGCACTTTTCCGTCTATTTTGCGCCCCTGTGCAAGTCCTGTTATAGTCTGGTTGACCACCGCCTGATAAATGCTTGCCGCAACATCGGCTTTGTTTGCGCCTTGGTTAAGCAGCGGCTGAATATCCGTTTTTGCAAAAACGCCGCAGCGGGACGCAATGGGATAAAGGCGGGTATATTTCAGGCTTATTTCGTCCATTTCGTCGGGCGTCATATCCAAAAGCACCGCCATCTGGTCAATAAATGCGCCCGTGCCGCCCGCACAGGTGCCGTTCATGCGCTCGTCCACGCCGTTCTTGAAGAAAATAACCTTTGCGTCTTCTCCTCCGAGTTCCACAACAACGGACGTATCGGGTTCTTTTTCGCGGACGACAGCCGCCGTGGCATAAACTTCCTGAACAAACGGTATTTCCGCGGCATTGGCAAGTCCCATACCGGCAGAGCCCGAGACAGCGACCGTGAACTCACGCCCGCGCAGTTGAGGCTCTATGACGCGCAACATTTCAAGCGTCTTTTGCCGCACCTGCGAAAAATGACGCTCATATTTGTCATAAAGCACTTTTTCACCCTCGACAAGCACGACTTTTGCGGTCGTCGAACCTATGTCAATGCCGAGAGACAAAACGTTTTCTTTTTCCATAATTTCTTTCTTTTTCTCCCTTTTTCGGAGCAATTCTCTTTATATTGAATCAAAAAATCCAATCATTGTATAATATTTTATTATATCAGACACTTTTTGCTTTCGGAAAAACTTTATGCAATCTTTTTGTGGCACGGGAAAAACGACCGAACATTCCGCCCCGAAAAATCAAATGCGACGGGAGGTGTTATTCTCCCGTCGGTCTTATTCGTTTTTTTATCGGTTCGGCACCTTTGTTCAAGCCTAAAATCAGTTCACGCGCTCAAACTCGCAATCGCTGAAAAAGTGCAGGTCGGTGTCCGAAGCAATATATAGTTTCTCGTCTTTCATATCGGCAACGATGCTTCCCTCATTGAATACGGACGATTGAGTCTGACCGAGATATATTCTGCCCCCGCGAAGAGTGTAAACTCCTTTGTAGACAATGCAGAGCCCCTCTGTGCCGTAATCTTCATAATTTCTGAATTGTTCTGTTTTTTTCTCAACAAACCGCATCAGTGACTCCGATACTTCCGCGGCAAAATCTTCTTTTGTCTTTCCGTGTGCGGACAGAACGTTTTCAAAGTCTCCGACAGACATCTTCTTCATTTTTGCCAGCGTTTCGGTGCTTGCGTCATTCAGAATATCAAGAAAACCGATACCGAACGCCGAACATGCGGAAATCACGGCTTCACGGTCGGCAAGGCAGAAAAAGTCTCCGTTTTCGCAAAATACGATTTCGGCATGAACCGAATCGGAGATACCGTCTATCATTCCTGCAAGTTCATCTGTGCGAAGATCGGAAATCTGTGTAAAACCGAGCCTGTAAAACGGCAATTCGGTGCTCCAAGTTCCGACGGGAGCGGCTTCAAGACTGCCTGTTGCTTCATTTCCCGAAAACGCCTGTTTTGTAATAACTCCGTCGTCTATGAATTCCCTGTATTCGGGCGCACATGCCGAAAGCCCGACAATGCAGAACACGACTGCCGAGACAACGCAGATTATTCGTGAAAAAAAGGATTTTTTGTTTTCGGATTCACAGCGCATATTCAACCTCAAAAAACGTAAATGATGCAAAGTTCCGTTATGAGCACCGCCGCACAGGAACAAACGGCAACGACCATAAGCCCGCGTTTGAAAAACGCAAGCACCGCAGCAACCGCAAATCCGACAAGTGCGGAGATAAAATAATCCGTCGCGTAAAATATCGCGGGAACGGTCATTGCGGCAAGCACCGCATACGGAATGTAATGCAAAAACGACAGCAGAAATTTATTTTTTATAGGCTTTTTGACAAGCAAAAGAGGAATGGCGCGGACAAGATAAGTCACGCCCGCCATAACGGCAAGATAAATGAAAAATTCAGGTCTCATCGGCGGCAACCTCCTCTTTTTCCGCATTTACGGGGAACAGGACGGCGGCAACGGTCGAAGCGGCGACCGCGCAGATTATAATAACAAAACCGTCCGGCACGACCGAAAGGAACGGAACGTAACGGAAAGCGCAGCTCAACGCAACAGAAATAAGCACACAAATTGCAACGGCTTTGTCGCGCCTTGCGACAGGCGTTATAATCGCGATGAACATTCCGTAAATCGCAACGCCGAGACAGGAAACCAAAACGGGAGGAAAGATACTGCCCGCGCTTGCGCCGATAAACGTTCCGACGCTCCACCCGACAAACGGGAGAAGAATAAGCCCGTACATATAAAACTTTCCGACCTTGCCCTCTTTTGAAGACGCCACGGCAAAAACCTCGTCCGTGTTGACAAACGCAAAGACAAAGCGGTCAAAAAGATTAACATCCCGTCCGAGTTTTTGGGACAGAGAGACGGACATCAGAGAATAACGCAGATTGATGACAAACTGCGTTGCCGCAAGTTCGGAAAGCGAACCTGCCGCGGCGATTATCGGCACACCCGCAAGTTGCCCTGCGGAAGTGACGTTTGTCATTGAAATAAGCAGGGTCTCGATAACGGAAAGCCCCGATTTGACGGAAAAGATACCAAAGGCGAACGACACCGAAAGGTATCCCAGACAAATGGGAAGCCCGTCGAGAACTCCTCTTGTAAAACCTGATTTGCTGACCATAATATACTCCGAAATATGCCTGAAAGGTTTTTGCGGCGAAACTTTTGCTCCGACAAAATCCCGTTTGATATTCTATTATACCGTGGTTTATTTATCGCGCCGCGTTATATCGGGAAAACGGACAAAACCCCATTTCCGAAGAGGCCACCGCAGCCTTGTCGAAGGATCGGCACCGTCCAAAAAACGCATGGGACAGCCCTCTTCGACTTCATCAATAACGTCACTCATGCCCATGTCGATAGGTCTGAAAAGGGCAAAAGTGAGATAGCCGCGACATTGCGAAAGCCCCTTAAAACAAACAGATACCGGGCTTTCGACCGTTTCACCCGCTTTTGCACTTCCGAGTCCGACCGAAACGGCAGAACCTACGGGCACTCCGTCGGGAGAGCAAAGCGTCAGCCGCAAGCACACATTGTCCACATCGCGTTCGGCGCGCCAACGCAAGAACAGATGAATTTCCTCCCCCACTTCAAAAACACAGTTTTCCTTGCCCTCGAAATCCGCCGAAAGCAACTTTGCAGAGCCCGAAATATAATTCGGACGCATCGCATTTTCAAGTTCCCGATGAGAAGAGATGTTTTCCGGCACATTATTCATATAGACCTGAACGGCTGCCTCAACGTCTCCGTCAAATATAATCTGACCCTTTTCAAGAACAACGCAGCGGGAGCAAAGTTGACGGATAGTGTTCATGTTATGGCTGACGTAAAGAATGGTTCTGCCGTCCTCTTTGGAAACATCATTCATCTTGTCAAGACATTTTTGCTGGAACTTCATATCACCGACTGCGAGAACCTCGTCCATGACAAGAATTTCGCTGTCAAGATGTGCCGCGACGGAGAATGCAAGTTTGACATACATTCCGCTCGAATATCGTTTTACGGGCGTGTCGATGAACTGCCCGCACTCGGAAAACTCGATAATTTTATCTATTTTGGAATCGACTTCCGCACGGGTCATGCCGAGGATAGCACCGTTGAGATAGATGTTTTCTCTGCCCGTCAGTTCGGGGTGGAAGCCCGTTCCGACTTCAAGCATACTTGAAATACGGCCGTTGAGATAAACCGTGCCCTCGGTCGGCGCGGTAACGCGGGAAAGAATTTTGAGCAACGTCGATTTTCCTGCTCCGTTATGTCCGATAATGCCGAGCCTTTCGCCTTTTTTAACCTCCAAGGTTATCCCGTCAAGAGCCATGAACTTTTCGTTTTTCTTGTAGACTTTTGCGCCGATTTTTGAGTTCGGGTCTTCTTTTCCGCGTACTTTTGCCCACCACGATTGAAGATCGCCCCGCAAAGTTCCGCCGCCTATCGTTCCGAGACGGTACTGCTTTTTGACATTATCAATTTTTATCATTATTTCGTTTTCCGAAGTATCGGAAAAGCGTTCAACAATGTTTTCAGTCACTTTCCGAACCTCCGTCATACAGTATCCATAAACGTTTTTTCGACTTTGTTGAAAAGCACTACGCCGACGAAAAGAATAACCGCGGTTACCGCTATACTTATTCCCCACGAAAGAAAATCTATCTCCCCCGTTCCGAGAAAAGCGTGGCGCATAACTTCGACAACGGGCGTCATCGGATTCAGACGGCAAACAAAAAGGAGTTTTTCGCTTGCGATAGCCGACGTTGAATATATTATCGGGGTTATGTACATCCAAAGAGAAACGCCGAAACCCACAAGCACCGTCAGGTCACGGTATTTGGTCGTCAGCGACGAAATTATTATGCCGCAGCCAAGCCCGAGAAGCGCCGTTTGCAAAATAAGCAAAGGAAGCGCGAATATCCAGAAATTCGGGTGCAGCACGCCCTCTCCGAAAAGGCTTGAACCGCCTGCGATTATGTGCCATACGGAAAATACGATGAACATAAAAAGTTGAATCACAAAGTTCATCAGTCCGGTTATTACCGTCGAAACGGGAACGGCAAGACGCGGGAAATACACTTTTCCGAAAAGGCGGGCGTTGCCCACAAACGTGGAAGAAGTGTTTGTCAGACAGGTCGAAAAATAGTTCCATACGGTTATTCCGCACATATAGAACAGGAAATACGGCACGCCGTCGGAGGAGAGTTTTGCGATGTTGCCGAAAACAAAAGTCGAGATAAGCGTGCTGAAAAGCGGGTTTATTATTATCCATGCGGGACCGAGAACCGTTTGTTTGTACATCGTGGCAAAATTGCGCTTGACAAAAAGATATATCAGATCGCGGTATTGCCACAGTTCTTTTAAGTCAATATCCCGCCAACTGCTTTTCGGCTTGATGACGGTCATCCACTTTTTGTTTTCCATATACCCTCCTTTTCCGTGCTGTCGGATTTTTTATATTTCGGCTGAACATACTCAACCTATGTTTACTTGACGTGTACAAAAAAATATAAAATCACGCCGTTACGGTCTTTTTTGAGTATCCTATACGCTGCCCCTGAACAACGGGAATCTCAAAGCCCTCTTCGGTTGCGGTAAAAAACTCTTCGTCAAGTTCGGCGGCATTCTCCCGCAAAAGAACGACCACCGTCGAGCCGCCGTAAAGAAACATTCCCTTTTCTTCGCCGCGTCGGAACGAACCGCTCTTGACGGAATTTGCTATCTTGCCCACAAGCATCGCGCCGACCTCTATCTGCGCGGCAAGCCCGAAAGATGCTGTTTCGAGATATGTTATCTCTCTGCAATTTTCGCAGAAAACGGGATATTTTTCAAGCGCTATCGGGCGCACGGTGTGAAGTTTGCCCTTTATGTATCTGGACGATTCTATTTTTCCGTCGTCAAAAAAACAATAGCGGTGATAGTGGGCAGGGCAAAGGCGGAACACAAGCGCCGTGCCGTTTTCAAATGCCTTTGCCTTTTCGGCGTCACAGAGAAGCGATTCGAGCGTATATGCGCTCTGCTTTATCGGCATAACGGTATCTTTGTTCAGCTTGTAAACGCTCAAAAATCCGTCGCACGGGCAGACAAGCGACGATGCGTCAAAATCGACGGGGCGCAGTTCGGGCTTGATTCGGCGAACGAAGAAATCGTTGAAGCTTTTGTATTCTTCATTCTCGAACAGGCTCATATCTATCGAATTGCTGCGAATGAACTTTTTAATTATCGGTTTTGACAGGCGCGATGACATAAAAGCGCCGACGGTCTTTGATACCCAAGGGGCGGAAAAAGCCTTCAACAGAACTCTGCCGAAGGCGTTTTCATACATAAACCGTAATACTCCGCCGTCGGGAACGGGACGTATTTTTTCCATATTACTGAACACCGTGTATTCTGAAAAGAACAAGGAATGTAATAAACTCGGCAAGTCCTACGCCTACCATTATCAAAATGCCTTTCAGCCCCGGTTTTTTCATCTTGAACGGCGCGATAAATCCGACACCCGTCGCAAGAAGAAGCAGAAAATATACAAGCGTTATATCAACGCCCTTGCAAAAGATGCTGAGAATATAACGGACAAGCATAAACGTGGGGAATATAAGCGCGGAAGATGTGACGGGCAGTCCGACATATTCTTTTCTGCACGTTGTTTCCGTCTCCTGCCTTGCCTCCTCGGTCACGTTGAAATAGGCAAGTCTTATAAGTGCGGCAAGGATATAAAGTCCGAGAATCGCGAACAAAAAGCCCGAAAAGATGTTTGTCCACGTTCCGAGTTCCTTGCCGAAAATGTACTCGCTTTTGGGACGGACGCGGAGCAGCGTTGCGCCTATCGCGGCGGGAAGCACGCCGAACGCGATGATGTCGGAAAGAGAGTCTATCTGAATGCCGAACTTTTGTTCATCGCTCGATCTGCCCTTCTTGGTGCGCGCCACTTTGCCGTCAAATGCGTCGCAAAGACCGCAGAAAAGAAGAAAGATTATTCCTATGTAAGGGTGTCCTTTATCGCTGAGCGCGACGAATATTCCCGTGCTTGCCGAAACGAGCGAAAGATATGTCAACACTACTGTGTAGTTATAAAATCCTATCATTTTTCTACCTCTGTTCTTTTCTTCCTGTGCTGTTTTTTCACAACAAAAGCAATGGCCGTTGCCGCAAAGCACAACAATACGCAGACATAAAACGAAAGTGCGCGGCTGAAAAGTTCCATTGACGAATGATTTTCGATGCCGAGCGCGCCGAAGCCGTCAAGCATCAGGTAGTCCGCAACGCCTATCGCGCCGGGCAGCGGGATGCAGTTGGAGCCGAGAACGACAAGGTTCTGAACCGCGAACACGCTTCTTGCCTTTGCAAGTTCCCCGCCTGCGGCAAGAAATACGAAAACGGGAACAAGTATCGTTGAAACACGTTGAAGCACATTAAACACAAAGCATTTGACTATCATCGCCTTGCGCCCGCGTATCATTTCGGCGCAATGCTTGTAATCCTCTATCGTCTTTTCAAGTTTTTCTTCGTACTTCTTTCTGTTTTTGAGCAATTTTATTCTTGAAAGGAACGAAAGCACGCCGTTGCATATCTTTTTAAGCACTTTTTCATGACGCAAAAGCAATACAAGCGCGGCGACTATCAGCCCCTGTATCAAAGTTCCGAGAACGATAAGCGTCTGCGAAAAAGCATCGAACTTCAAGAATATCCCGGGATTGAAAATTATACTGCAAAGACCTATGACGACAATGGATATGGTGTACATGACAAGGTTCACCATAAGGGACACGGTGACAACTCCCGTGGGAATACCGTCGCTGCACATAAAATACGCGGAAGCGGGCTGACCTCCCGTAGCCGACGGAGTTATCGCCGAAACATATATGTCGGACGCTGAATAAATAAGACCGTGAATGAATTTTTGACGGTACCCGAAACCCTTGACAACGGCAAGAACCGCCAACGCCTCAAAAAAGATAAAGCCGAGCATGGCGATAACCGCCACACATATCAGAAGAGGGTCTGCGTCGGCGATATAAGCGAGGAATTTTTCAACGGTGAAATCCTTGCTCATATTCGTAACCGCAAAAACGCTCATAACGGCAAGCACAACGAAAACGAGCGTCCAAATCAGTTTGCTTTTTATATCGCTCTTTTTCGGAGGAGCCGCGATATTGTCTGTTTCTTTATTTTTCAATTTGTCGCTCCTTTTTTCCTTTGCCGAAAAGGGCAAAATATATTTTTTCGTAAATGCGTTTCAATCTGAATTTGCGGGAGATGAACAGTCCCGCTTCCGCAACGAGTATTCCTGCGGGAATATCAACAAAAACGTGCTGTTTGACAAGCACAACGGAAGCAAAAACAAGGACGCTGAACACTCCGAAGACGACGGTAAACCCTTTCGGGACTTTTTTGCACTTCATAAGTCCGCGAAAGATAAGCCAACTTTCAAGGCAGTGTATTGACGGAAAAAGATTGTTCGGTTCGTCCGCCGCATATATCCAACGGGTTATCATGTTGCAAAAGCCGCCGTCGGGAACAGCCGCACGAACCATTGCCGTGGGAAGCGCAAGAAATATGACCGCCGTTATTATCTTGGCAACAGCCTCTCCCGTAAACACTTCATAGCACACGTCACGATTTTCCCTCGCAACGAGGCTGAAACCGACAAGAATCTGAACATACCACAGCACATAAACGATTATTGCGGGCGCAAAGTACGGAATAACGCCGTCAAGCGGGATTGATAGGTCATAGTGAACTCTGCCGTGGTTTATCGCCCGAACGCCGTAGAAAGTCGAGAAGTTGAACACAAACCAAAAGAATACGGGGATAAAAGAGTAAACGGGGAAAAAGAAAGTGACGAACTTTCCGAAACCGCTTTTTTTCGTTTGCAATGCGTTTCCTTTCATCCTTTTGCCTTTCCTTTTCGTGCCTCTTTTCTGCCCGCAATGCCGTCGAAATTTTTTTCGGCGCCGTCATTGCCGCAGCGGACAAAAAAGTCCCGCATCCGTCAAAACGCGAACGCGGGACATCCCTGTCGTTGCCAAAGTATTATATCATACTTTAACAATTTAGAAAAGGAATAAGGGCAACAGTTTTCAAAAAGTTTGCATTTTGTATGCAAAATTTTACCGTTTAAGGGCCATTTTACCCCAAAATCGACTGCGCCGCTTCCTCTTCGTATTGTCTGGTGTAAAGTTCGCGGTAGTACCCGCGCATTGCCAAAAGTTCGGCGTGCGTGCCTTGTTCGATGATCTTTCCGTCGCGGACAACAAGGATAAGGTCGGCGTCACGGACAGTCGAAAGGCGATGCGCTATCATAAGCGTCGTTCTGCCTTTGATTATTTCCGAAATCGCGGACTGAATCTTTTTCTCCGTCAGCGTATCAACGGACGCCGTAGCCTCGTCAAGAACAAGGATTGCGGGATCTGCAAGTATGGCACGGACGAACGAAAGCAGTTGCTTTTCACCCGTAGAAAGCATATCTCCGCCCTCTCCGACATCGCTGTCAAGTCCTTTTTCGAGTTTTTCGACAACGCCCTCGGCGGAAACAAGACGAAGCGCTTTCATAATATCCTCATCGGTCGCATTCGGGTTGCCGTAAAGCAGATTTTCGCGAACCGTTCCGGAGAACAGATGCGGGGTCTGCAAAACGTAGCCTATCGAAGAATGAAGCCACAGTTGAGAACGCTCGCGGGCATCTTTTCCGTCTATGAGAACTCTGCCCGAGGTCGGCTCATAAAAGCGGCAGACAAGGTTTACAAGCGTGGATTTGCCCGCGCCTGTCTGACCGACTATCGCTATATTCGAGCCGTGAGGAATTTTAAGATTGAAGTGTTCGAGAATATATTCGTCGCCGTCGGGATACTTGAAACTAACATCGTCAAATTCGATGTCGCCCTGCATTTTTTCCCAATTTTCACGCTTCGGCTCAAACACGTCGCCGTAAACGGAAACGACTTCGTCGCTGTCCGTAACATCGGAACGAACGGCAAGCAGATTTGTGAGACGTTCGATGTTGACCTGCGTTGTTATCAGGTCGGAAATCGCGTCTATAATCCAGCGAACGGGTTCCATCATGCCCTGTGCGTAAGACATAAACATCGAAAACGTGCCGACTTCGGAAGCCGCGATATATCCGCCGCGCCACAGCACGACCGCAAGAGCAACAGAAGAAGCAAGGTTCATCGTTGCCGCGAAAAGTCCGCGCAAACGTGCCGCATGAACGGATTTTGAGCGCATCTTTTTTGTGTCTTCAACGAACTTTTCGCCCATATCGTCTTCTATAACAAGCGTTTTTATCGTCTTTGCACCTGTTATGCCCTCATTGAAATCGCCCGTGATGTGCGAGTTCAATTCGCGCACCTCTCTGTTGGCGCGTATCAGCAATTTTTGGAATATGGAGAAAAGAACGACTATAAGCGGAACGATAACGACAACGAGCGCCGCAAGTTTTGCGTTGACCGCAAACATAACGACAATGGCGCCGATGAAATACGATGCCTGCCACACGCCGTCCACCATCGTCCATGAAACGAGTGAACCTATGCGCGAGGTGTCGCTCATAACTCTTGCGTGAATGTAGCCGACGCTGTTCTGATTGAAATAGGAGAACGAGAGCGTCTGCAAATGCTTGAACGCAGCGTTTCGCAGGTCGCGGTTGACGTTGACTTCCGTGCGGAACGCCAGCGAGAAAGCGATATAATTGACAAGCCCCGCAAAGACGACAGCCGCAATATAAAGCAGAATAAACCACACAAGTGTGTCAAGCGTGTTTTGCGCAACGAAGTGATCAAGCGCATAGCGTTGGAGAAGAGGAATGAGAATGTCTACCGCCGAACCGCAAAGTCCGAACACTATCATTCCGACAAATCGCATTCTGTATTTTTTCAGGAACGGAAGAAGTCTGCCTATCCCGAAAAACGGAAGCGATTTTTTGTTTTCTGTTTCGGTTTTCATATATTCGCCGCCTCCTCTTCCGAAAGCGACTGGCTTTCATATATTTTTTGATAGATCCCGCCCGCGGTTTTCAGTTCGTCGTGCGTTCCCTGTTCGACAATGCGTCCTTTATCGAGAACTATTATCTTATCCGCTTTCATAAGCGTTGTTATGCGGTGAGAGATAAGAATGACCGAGGAACTGCCGAACATCTCTTCAAGCGCTTTTCTTATTTTGACGTCGGTCTGTGTGTCAACCGCCGAAAGAGAGTCGTCAAAGACCATTATCGGCGTTTTCTGCGTCAGCATACGCGCTATCGCCGCACGCTGTTTCTGTCCGCCCGAAAGCGTAACGCCGCGTTCGCCGACAAACGTTTCGTAGCCCTGCGTGAAGTTCATTATCGTATCGTCAAGGCACGCCGCGGACGCCGCTTCACGAATCTCGTCCATCGAAATATCTTTGCGGGTTATGCCGATATTCTCCGCAAGCGTGCGGGAGAACAGATACGGTTCCTGCAAGACCATGCCGATGTTTTTGCGGAGATATTCGGTTTTGATGTTGCGTATATCGACCCCGCCGACAGTTATTTTGCCGCAGCCGTCGGGCAGGTCGTAAAGTTTGTCCAGCAACATCATCAGCGTTGTTTTGCCGCTGCCTGTGCCGCCGAGAATGCCGAGCGTAGTACCCTTTTCAACGGTAAACGACACGTCTTTGAGCATCTGCGGGTGCCCATCATAAGCAAAATCAACGTGTTCAAATGCAATATCCGCGTGCATATCGGGACATACCGCGTCGGGATTGTCTTCTTCGACGGGCGCGGTCATTATCTGTCTGATACGCTCCGTGGAAACACCCGCTTTGCTCATTTCGGAGATCATTCTGCCGAGCATACGCACGGGCCACACAAGCATGGAGTTATACGAAATAAACGCTATGTATTCGCCGGGAAGCATCATTCCGCGTGTGCAGAAGAATGCACCGAAAACAACGACGAGCATCACCTGCAAGCCGGAAAGAATGTCCGCGCTGCTCCAAAAGCGGCTCATCACGCGGGCAAGATGTTCCCAAAGCGTCGTGTACGTCTCATTCTGCTTTTCAAACCTGTCGCATTCGTATTTTTCTCTGCCGAATGCACGGACAACGCGAACACCCGTCAGGTTTTCCTGTGCCATGGCGGAGAGTTTGCCCTCGTTTTCGTCACATTCGAGAAAGCCTGCGCCTATTTTTCTGTGAAACAGGAAAGAATAGCCGATTATCACGGGCATGGGCACAAGAGAAACGACCGTAAGCAGCGGGTTCATCGAGAACATAAACACCATTGAAAGGACAAGCATTATAACTATTCGCAAAACCGATGTCAACTGCTCCGAAACAAAGTTTCGCATGGTGTCGATATCCGAGGTGCAGCGTTGGATTATATCGCCCGTCTTGTTCTGCATATGCCATGAGAACGGAAGTTTTTCGATATGCTCAAAAAGGCTGTCACGCATGGTCTTGACAAGCGTTTCGGAGCCTTTTGTATTGAATACGCGGAAAGTGTACTGCGAAACGACCTTGAAAAGAGAGACCACAACGACCGCTGTTGCGGGTATCCACAGGTTCTTTGCAAGGTGTTCAAGCCCGCCCGCAGCATCGGTCAGGAATTTTGCTGCCGAACCCTCTTCGAGAGCGGAGTTCGGAAGAATGTTATCGACCGTTACGCGAATTATCTGCGGAATAATCATATCCGCAAGCGCCGTTACGGCGGCGGAGATCATTCCGATGAAAAAGAACATTTTGCTTCCCCGCAGAAATATTGCGAGTATTCGCGCATTGCCCGTCTGCGGGGTTATCGTTCGTTTGTTTTTACTCATATTTTTCCTTATATTTCAATTAAAGGTTAAGCGCTCACGCAAGAAGCGCCGCCCGGCTCAAAGTCCGGATTGAGAAATTTCACCCAACCCGCCGTCCCGACTTTGTTAACGGGGGAAATACCGTTTCAGATACTGTCCCGTAAACGATTCGGGGACTTTTGAAACTTCACGCGGAGTACCCGTGCAGAGCACCGTTCCGCCGCCGTCGCCGCCCTCGGGACCGAGGTCGATGATATGATCCGAGCATTTGATAACGTCAAGGTTGTGTTCGATAACGACTACGGTGTTGCCCGCGTCCGTCAGTTTTTGCAGAACCTTGATAAGTTTTTTGACGTCTTCGGAGTGAAGCCCCGTCGTCGGTTCGTCCAGAATATATATCGTTCTGCCGGTAGAGCGCTTCGAAAGTTCCGTAGCCAACTTTATTCTCTGCGCTTCGCCGCCCGAAAGAGTGGTGGACGGCTGACCTATCTTTATATATCCGAGACCGACGTCGTAAAGCGTTTCGAGTTTTCTGTAAATATTGGGTATATTCTCAAAAAACTTCAAACCCTCTTCGACCGTCATATCAAGAACTTCGTAAATGTTTTTGTCCTTGAATTTAACATCGAGAGTTTCTCTGTTGTAGCGTTTGCCGCCGCACACGTCGCACGGAACGTAAATATCGGGAAGAAAATGCATTTCTATCTTGACGATACCGTCGCCTTTGCAGGCGTCGCAGCGTCCGCCGTCAACGTTGAAGGAGAACCTGCCCGCTTTGAAACCCTTTGCGCGCGCATCTGGCGTCTGCGCAAAAAGTTCGCGTATGTCGTTAAACATTCCCGTATACGTTGCGGGGTTCGAACGCGGGGTTCTGCCTATCGGACTCTGGTCTATATTAACGACTTTGTCGAGTTGGTCGATGCCTTCAATGCAGTCGCATTTGCCCGGTACCAGACGCGAACGGTTGAGTTTGACCGCAAGCGTTTTGTACAGAATTTCATTTATAAGGCTCGATTTGCCCGACCCGGAAACACCTGTAACGGAGGTGAAAACTCCGAGCGGGATCTCGACATCGATGTTCTTTAAGTTATTTTCTTTCGCGCCGCGGATAACAAGTGATTTACCTGTGAGCGGACGCGTTTTTTTCGGAACGGGAATCTCTTTTCTGCCCGAAAGATACTGTCCCGTTATGGATTTTTCGTTCTTTGCAACCTCTTCGGGCGTTCCAGCCGCAACTATATATCCGCCGTGAATGCCCGCGCCCGGACCTATATCGACAAGATAATCGGCGGCGCGCATCGTGTCCTCATCGTGTTCGACAACGATAAGCGTGTTGCCGAGGTCGCGCAGTTTTTTCAAAGTGTTTATCAGTTTTTCGTTGTCGCGCTGGTGAAGTCCTATGCTCGGCTCGTCAAGGATATAAAGCACCCCGACAAGCGAAGAACCTATCTGCGTGGCAAGACGTATTCTCTGTGCCTCGCCGCCCGAAAGCGTTGAAGCGGAGCGCATGAGCGTCAGATATTGAAGCCCGACGCTGCGCAGGAAATTAAGTCTTGATTTAATTTCTTTAATTATCTGCGCCGCAATCATCGTGTCGCGTGCGCCGAGTTTGAGATTGTCTATGAAGTCATATGCTTCGCTGACGGATTTTTTGCAGAGGTCGATAATGTTTATGCCGCCGACCGTGACCGCAAGCGCCAGCTCGCTGAGCCTGTTTCCGTGGCAGTCGGGGCAGGGCTTGTCGGACATCAGTTGCTCGATTTCGGTGCGCACCGCTTCGCTCGAAGACTGTTTATACCGTCTTTCGATGCACGGGATTATGCCCTCGTCCGTTTCGCAGCCGTAAAGCAGCTTGTCAAGCGCTTCTTTGGGAATATCCTTAACGGGCGTTGAAAGGTTTGCGCCGTAATCGCGCAGAATGGACGCAAAATGACGTATATAATACGAATTTGAGCTTACGTTTCCGAATCCCGTCGCGGCTATTGCGCCGTCAAGAATGCTCAGATCCTTGTTCGGAATTACAAGGTCGGGATCGACCGCCATGGTAAAGCCGAGACCGGAGCAGGTCTTGCACGCGCCCGCGGGATTGTTGAAAGAGAACATTCTCGGTGTCAGTTCCTCGATGCCTATGCCGTGTTCGGGGCAGGAATAACGTTGAGAATACGTCGTTTCTTCGCCGTCGGGCACGGAAACAACGATAAGCCCGTTTGAAAGCTTGGAAGCCGTTTCGCACGAGCCGACAAGACGCATTTTTATGTCTTCGCGGATAACAAGACGGTCAACAACGACTTCAATGTTGTGTTTTTTGTTCTTATCAAGCGGAATATCCTCGCCGAGGTCGTAAATTATGCCGTCAACGCGCACGCGGACATAACCGCTTTTTCTGTAATCCTCGAAAAGTTTCGCATATTCGCCTTTTCTGCCGCGAACGACGGGTGCAAGGATCTGAATGCGCGTGCCCTCGTCAAGTTTCATAATCTTATCGACGATGGAATCAAGCGCCTGCTGTTTTATCTCAACGCCGCAGACGGGGCAATGAGGAATACCCACACGCGCATAAAGAAGGCGCAGATAATCGTAAATTTCGGTTATCGTGCCGACGGTCGAGCGCGGGTTTTTGGAGGTCGTTTTCTGGTCTATTGATATGGCGGGCGAAAGCCCCTCGATATAATCGACGTCGGGCTTTTCCATTTGCCCCAAAAACATACGCGCGTAGGAGGACAGGGACTCAACATAACGTCTTTGTCCCTCCGCATATATCGTGTCAAACGCAAGGCTCGATTTGCCCGAGCCCGAAAGTCCCGTAAAAACGACGAATTTATCTCTCGGAATTTCGAGATCGACGTTTTTGAGATTGTTTTCGCGTGCGCCTTTTACAAGTATTGTATCTCTCATATCTCACATCTTCTTTCAAGCCGTTTTGCGGCGCCGACGAACACAAAAATCACTTTACGCCCTTTGCCTGCGCCTGAATTTCCTTTATCCTGTCGCGCAGCGTTGCGGCATATTCGAAATCCAGATTCTTTGAAGCGCGTTTCATCTCCGCCGTCAACTCTTTTATGAGGTCGTCGAGTTGCTTCGGCGAAAGTTTTCTTGCGTCCACCGCTTTTTCCGCATCTTCCGCAACTTTTTCGGCGGCGGTGAACGCGGCAACGTCGGTTATCGGCTTTATTATCGTTTTCGGCGTTATGCCGTGGTCTTTGTTGTATTTCTCCTGTATCGAACGGCGGCGTTCCGTTTCCCTGATGGCGGCTTCCATCGACGGGGTAACGGTATCGGCGTACATTATTACTTCGCCCTCTGCGTTTCGCGCCGCTCTGCCTATTATCTGTATCAGAGAGCGTTCGTTTCTCAAAAAGCCCTCTTTGTCTGCGTCAAGAATAGCAATAAGCGAAACTTCGGGCAGGTCAAGTCCCTCGCGGAGCAGGTTTATCCCGACAAGGACGTCAAACTCTCCCAAACGCAGGTCGCGGAGCGTCTGTATACGTTCGAGAGTTTCCGTTTCATGGTGCATATACCGAACGCGCAGGTCAAGCCCTTGCAGATATTCCGTCAGGGACTCGGACATTTTCTTTGTCAGAGTAACGACAAGCACACGTTCGTTTTTCTCCACCCGTTTCTTTATCTCCGAAACAAGGTCGTCAATCTGACCGTCCGTCGGACGAACGCTGACAAGCGGGTCGAGAAGTCCCGTGGGTCTGATTATCTGTTCGACAATCTGCGCGGAATGTTCTTTCTCATAATCTCCCGGCGTAGCCGAAACGTATATCACCTGATTGAGTTTTTGCTCAAACTCGCTGAAAAACAGCGGGCGGTTGTCATACGCGGACGGAAGACGGAAACCGTATTCGACAAGGCTTTCTTTTCTTGCCCTGTCGCCGCCGCTCATACCTCGCACCTGCGGCACGGAAACATGGCTTTCGTCGATGAACATCAAAAAGTCTTTCGGAAAGTAGTCCAGCAGCGTGTACGGGGTCGAACCGGGCTTTCTGCCCGAAAGGATACGGGAATAGTTCTCCACACCTTTGCAGTAACCCACCGTGCGCAAGAACTCCACGTCGTACATCGTGCGTTCTCTGATACGCTGAGCCTCGATAAGTTTGCCCCTGTCCGTGAAAAACTTTTCGCGCTCTTCCATTTCACGGATAATTTCGTCTATCGCTTTTTTCAGGTGCTCGTCCGTCGTGACGTAATGCACGGCGGGGAATATCACGGCGTAATTGATTATTCGCAGTATCTCTCCCGTCGTCGGGTTTATCTCGCATATCCGTTCTATCTCGTCATCCCAGAACTCAACGCGTATAACCAAGTCGTTCGCGGACGCGGGGAATATTTCCACAACGTCGCCTCTTGCGCGGAACATACCTCTGCCGAGGTCGATGTCGTTTCTTTCAAACCGTATCTTCGCAAGGTTTTTCAGCAGTTCCTCGCGGTCAAGTTTTTGCCCGACACGGAGCGACACCATCATATTGTGGTATTCCGCAGGGTCACCGAGCGTGTAGATACACGAAACGCTCGCAACTATTATAACGTCGCGGCGCTCAAACAGCGCGGAGGTCGCGGAATGGCGCAGACGATCGATCTCGTCGTTTATCGACATATCTTTTTCTATATACGTGTCCGTGTGCGCTATATATGCCTCGGGTTGGTAATAATCGTAATAAGATACAAAATACTCCACCGCGTTCTCGGGGAAGAACTCGCGGAACTCCGAGCAAAGCTGAGCGGCAAGCGTTTTGTTGTGGGCAAGAATGAGCGTGGGACGGTTGACATTGGCGATAATGTTCGCCATGGTAAAAGTTTTGCCCGAACCGGTAACGCCGAGCAGGGTCTGCTTTTTATCGCCGTCCAAAATACCCCGCGTCAGCTTCTCGATAGCCTGCGGCTGGTCGCCCGTCGGCTGAAATTTGGAATGTAAAATGAATTTATCCATCGCTCACACCTCTTTCCGCTTTTTAATTTATCACGAAACGTAATTTTCTTTATTTTGTTTTTTCGTAATTTTCAAATAAAATCCCGCGAACACTTTCGTTTCTCACGGGTCAGCCCCTATATTATATCACACTTATTATAAAAAATAAAGGGGGTAAAGCACTATTTTACAAAATAATCGTATGATTTTTTTCAAAAAGCGGTGTAATAAAATTCCTAAGAGGAAAAAATCCGCGTTTTGTCCGCAAAACATTTCAGCGTACAGATTTTATTACGCGCGCGTATGCGTATGAGCCTGAATCCCCGTTCGGAAAAATTTCACCCCGAAAAGACGATTTTACATGGATTTGACAAAACAAGGCTTTTGTACTTTACGTTCGAGGGGTATACTATGGGCGTACAAAGGAAAAAGTACAAAAGAAAGATTCCGATAACGGAAAAAGGAGAATGTTACATTATGAAAAAGTTTGTAAGCATTATGCTCGCGGCACTTCTTGCGCTGGCACTTCTTGCGGGATGCGGAAGCAAGGAAGCAACCACCACGACGACCCGGAACGGTACGACCGCGGCAGACGGAAACAAAGAAGTAAGCGGAACGGTTTCGACCGACGGCTCCACCTCGATGGAAAACGTAATCGGAGCACTCGGCGAAGCGTTTATGCAGAACAACAAGAACGCAAAGTTCACTTATAACCCCACCGGCTCGGGTTCGGGCATCACGGCAGTAGCCGAAGGACGCTGCGACATCGGACTTTCGTCCAGAGCGCTTAAAGACGATGAAAAAGCAAACGGTCTGACCGAAACAATCGTAGCGCTTGACGGTATCGCGGTAATCGTCAACCCCGCAAATGCGGTAAGCGACCTTTCCGTTGAAAATATCGCAAAGATATACACCGGTGAGATCACCAACTGGAAAGACCTCGGCGGCGCGGACGCGGAAATCGTTGTAATCGGACGTGAAGCGGGAAGCGGCACCAGAGACGGATTTGAATCCATCACCTCCACCAAAGAGGCTTGCAAATACAGACAGGAACTTACTTCGACCGGCGACGTTATCACAACTGTTGCAAACAACCCGAACGCGATAGGATATGCTTCCCTGGCGGCTCTTCAGGACTCGGTTAAAGCATTGACGGTCGGCGGTGTTGCTCCGTCGGAAGCAACGGTTAAAGACGGCAGCTACGTTATCCAGAGACCTTTCGTCCTCGTAACGAAAACCGGAAAGCATCTCTCCGAAGTTGCTCAGAAGTTCTTCGACTTCGCAACCTCCGCGGAAGCAAACGACCTCATCTCCAAAGCGGGCGCGGTTCCCGTTAAATAACAAACAAAACGGACATAAAGCGGCGGCGGGCTCGGACGAAAGATTCGGGTTCGCTGCGTGCCGCGTGAAAGAGGCTTTGTAAGATGAAAAACAAAAAGAGATTATTCGAAAATATAATACACGGGATATTCCTTGTGCTCGGTCTGATAACGGTCGGCTGTGTGCTGCTCATAACCGTTTATCTGATAATATCGGGCATTCCCGCAATAACGAAAATAGGGATTTGGGATTTCCTGTTCGGCACGGAATGGGCATCGACGGCAAAAGAACCGAAATTCGGAATACTGCCGTTTATCCTGACAAGCGTTTACGGAACCGCGGGCGCAATACTTTTGGGTGTTCCCATAGGATTTCTGACGGCGGTCTTCCTTGCAAAGGTTGCGCCGCCGAAAATGAAAACACTTGTTGAATCGGCAGTCAGCCTGCTGGCAAGCATACCCTCCGTTGTTTACGGTCTTGTGGGCATGATAGTGCTCGTTCCCGCGATAAGAAAAATATTCAACGTTCCGGACGGTGCAAGCCTGCTGGCGGCGATAATCGTTCTTGCGATAATGATACTGCCCTCTATCATAAAAGTTTCGCTGAATGCGTTGGAAGCCGTTCCGAAAGAATATGAGGACGCTTCTTTGGCGCTCGGCGCGACACCGACGGAAACATATTTCAAAGTTTCCGTTCCCGCGGCAAAAAGCGGTATCGCGGCAGCGGTCGTACTCGGCGTTGGCAGAGCGATAGGCGAAGCGATGGCGGTCATGATGGTTGCGGGCAACGTTGCGAATATGCCGCGCCTTATGGGCAGCGTCCGTTTTCTGACAACGGCGGTCGCAAGCGAAATGTCCTATTCTTCGGGACTTCAAAGACAGGCTCTTTTCTCGATAGCGCTTGTGCTGTTCCTCTTCATCATGCTTATAAACGCCGCGCTGAACTTCTTCTTGAAAGGACGTAAGGAAAAATAATATGAAAAACAACAAAACGTCTTTGAAAAGAAAAGCATACGGGGTCACGATGAACGTTCTTATGGGCGTTGCGGTAACGCTGACCTGTGCGCTGGTTCTTTTTCTTATAGTATATATCCTTTACAAAGGTCTTCCCAATATAACATGGGAATTGCTTTCGACCTCGCCGAGTTACCTTTCGGGTACGATAGGCATTCTTCCCGACATTCTCAATACCGTTTATCTTGTTTTGGCTACGCTTGTCTTCGTGCTTCCGCTCGGGGTCGGCGCGGCGATATATCTGACTGAATACGCAAAGAACAAAAGAATAGTTGCAATAATCGAATATGCGGCGGAAACGCTTTCGGGCATACCGTCCATTATCTACGGACTTGTCGGAATGCTGTTTTTCTGTCAATTCCTCGGATTCCAGACATCAATAATCGCGGGCGCGCTGACGCTTGTTATAATGAACCTGCCCACGGTTATGAGAACCACGCAGGAAAGCCTGAAAACCGTCCCGCAGAGTTACCGTGAAGGCGCTTTCGGGCTGGGCGCGGGCAAATGGAGAGTTATCCGAACGGTTGTTTTGCCGGGCTGTATCGACGGTGTTATAACAGGCTGTATCCTTTCCGTCGGACGAATCCTCGGCGAGTCCGCGGCGCTGCTTTTCACGGCGGGCGTTGCGCACGTCGTAAACGGGCTTTTCGAGGGACTTACAAGTTCGGGAGCCTCGCTGACGGTCGCACTTTACGTTTATGCAAAAGAGCGCGGTAAATTCGACGTCGCGTTTGCGATAGCGGCGATACTGATGATTCTTGCGCTTATCATCAACCTTGCGGCGGCGCTCGTCGGCAAATATTTCAAAAAGAGGAGAAGTATATGAGCAATATTATAACCGTCAACGACCTTTGTCTTTGGTACGGAAACACGCAGGCGCTCAAAAACGTCAATATAAATATAGCAAAAAACAGCATAACCGCACTTATCGGACCCTCCGGCTGCGGTAAATCCACATTTCTGAAAACGCTCAACAGAATGAACGACCTTGTACCGGGCGTTCGCATAACCGGCGAAGTCAAATACGACGGCAAGGACATTTTTTCCCCCGGCACGGACGTAAACGAACTCCGCAAGAACATCGGCATGGTGTTCCAGAAACCGAACCCGTTTCCGATGAGCGTTTACGACAACATCGCTTACGGACCGCGCACGCACGGCGTTCGCAACAAGGCAAAACTTGACGACATCGTGGAACGCTCGCTCCGCGACGCGGCAATATGGGACGAGGTCAGGGACAGACTCAAAAAATCCGCGCTCGGGCTTTCGGGCGGACAACAGCAGAGACTTTGCATAGCCCGCGCATTGGCGGTTGAACCCGACGTGCTTCTGATGGACGAACCGACCTCGGCGCTCGACCCCATTTCGACCTCAAAAATAGAAGATCTTGCCATGGATCTGAAAAAGAAATACACGATAGTTATCGTTACGCATAATATGCAACAGGCGGTGCGTATATCGGACTACACGGCGTTTTTCCTGCTTGGCGACCTTGTCGAATACGACGGCACGGAAAAAATGTTCGAACAGCCGCAGGATAAACGCACGGAAGATTACATCACGGGGAGGTTCGGATAATGAGAAGCAGATTTGACGAACAGCTGGCAACGCTGAGCAAGGAACTTATAGAAATGGGCGCGCTCTGCGAAGAGGCGATAGCCGACGCTGCGAAAGCGCTGACGACGGCTGACGAAAAAACGGCGGCGAAAGTGGAGCCGCTCGAAGCGGAAATAAATCAAAAAGAAAGAGATATAGAATCTCTTTGCCTGAAAATGCTGCTTCAACAGCAGCCCGTGGCAAGAGACCTGCGTCAAATATCCGCGGCGCTGAAAATGATAACCGACCTTGAAAGAATAGGCGATCAGGCGTCGGACATCGCGGAAATAATCACCTTTATAGACAAAAAGGCGGGCGTTGACTGCGAACCCATTTGTCTTATGGCGGAAGCGACCATACGCATGGTGACGGAGAGCATTGACGCTTTCATAAAAAGAGATGTGGGCATTGCTCAACAGGCGATAGCGCACGACGACACGGTGGACGATTATTTCCTCAAAGTCAAGCGTTCGCTTATAAACATGATAGCCCAAAGACCCGCAGACGGAGAACACGCGCTCGATCTGCTGATGATAGCAAAATATTTTGAACGTATCGGCGACCATGCGGTGAACATCGCGGAATGGGTCATCTTTTCCGTGACGGGAGTTCACAAAGAGCAGACCGTGTGACGCTCCGACGAAAAGGGCATACGGCGGAACATCGTGCGAAAAATGCCCGAAAGAAAGGGACATAAACAATGACGAAAAAAATATTCCGTTCGATAATCGCGGTTGCCGCAGTCGTTCTTGCGGCGTGCTTTGTGCTGATTCTCGGAATCCTTTACAGCCACTTCACATCTGTGCAGAAAGACAATCTGCAATCCGAACTTGCGCTGGCATCGACCGCCGTTGAGAAAAACGGGCTTGACTATCTCGAAAGCGTAGATGAAAAGTCGTGCCGTTTCACATGGATAGCTGCTGACGGCAAAGTTATTTTCGATTCCGAGGGCGACACGGCGAACATGGAGAACCATAAGGACAGACAGGAAGTTGCTCAGGCGTTCGAAACGGGTTTCGGGCAGAGTTCGAGATATTCGACAACGCTCACGGAAGAAACCGTTTATTACGCAAAAAAACTGAATGACGGAACGGTGCTCCGCGTTGCGGTCAAAAGACTTACCGTGCTGACGCTTGTGCTCGGAATGGTGCAGCCGCTTATCGTGGTCATCGCGATAGCGCTGATAGTATCGCTTCTGCTCGCACGCAGTCTTTCGAAAAAGATAGTTGAACCGCTCAACTCGCTCGACCTTGACAAACCGCTGGAAAACAACGTATACGACGAACTTTCGCCGCTGCTTGTCAAGATAGAAAAACAGAACAGGCTCATAGGCGCACAGTTGAAGAAATCAAAAACGGATAAAGCCGAGTTTTACGCCGTTATCAAAAGCATGAAAGAGGGTCTTGTGCTGTTGAACGCAAACAACACTGTTCTGAGCATAAACCCTGCGGCGGAAGCGGTGTTCGGCACGGACGAAAAATGTGTGGGACAGGACTTTTTGACGGTTGACAGAAGTCTTGAAGTCGGCAAAACGATAGCGGAAGCCAAGGAAAATGGCAGCGCGCAATTACAGACGGAAAGAAACGGCAAAATTTATCAGATGAACGCAAGCCGCATAGGAACACCGCCGAATGCGGGCGGCACCGTGCTTTTGGTTTTCGATATAACCGAAAAAGCGTTTGCGGAAAGAAACAGACGCGAATTTACGGCAAACGTTTCGCACGAACTGAAAACGCCGCTGCACTCGATAATGGGCTGCTCTGAACTTATGGAAAACGGGCTTGTCAAAGCGGAAGATATGCCGCGCTTCGTTTCGAGAATACACTCTGAAGCGTCGAGGCTCGTTACGCTTGTCGATGACATCATCGGGCTTTCGCAGCTTGACGAAAACGCGGAGTTCCCGAAAGAAGAAGTTGACTTGCTCGCGCTTGCTGAAGAGGAAGTCGGTGCGCTTGCGGCGACCGCAAAGGATAAAGACATCAAAATTTCCGTCGGCGGCGAAGAAATTACCGTGACGGGCGTTCGCAGACTTCTGCACGAGATAGTTTACAATCTTTGCGACAATGCGCTCCGTTACACCGAAGCGGGCGGCAAAGTCGGTGTGACCGTCGGCAAAGAAGAAAACGAGGCGGTCATCACGGTTTCCGATACAGGCATCGGAATCCCGCCCGAAGACCTTGACAGGGTGTTCGAGAGGTTCTACCGCACCGACAAGAGCCGCTCGAAAGAGACAGGCGGCGCGGGGCTGGGGCTTTCGATAGTCAAGCACGCGGTTTCGTATCTGGGCGGCAGAATAAGCCTTGACAGCGCGCAAGGCATCGGAACAACCTTTAAAGTCTACCTTCCCAAAGACCCGGAAGACCATTCGGACGACTGAACCGAACGGGCTCACCTTTCACGCAATCAAAAGGCGAGGTCGACGGACATAACAAAAATCAAAGACTTCCGACGGAGAAATGCGGTTTTCCGTCGAAAGTCTTGTTTTTTTCGTATATTCATTTTGCGCGCGGCAAAGTCCTGTTTATCGGACGGTCATTTTCGTATATTGTATTTGCCAGAAGAAAAGACGGAAGATATCCGAATGTATCTCTCACAAAGGCCTTCTTTCGTCCGCACGGCAATGATGACAGAACGCCGCGCCGCGCGTTCGGAAACAGGCAGGATTCCGAACTCTCTCTCCCCACCCACAAAAGGCGCGGCGGAAGGTCATTGATTCAAGAGAACGGAAAAACGCTTCCGTATAAGGGAAATAAAGAAAGTGGCTGTAAAAAAACTTACGTTTTTTTACAGCCACTTGTTGTTTCAAAATCTAACTTTCGGGTCGGAGAACTCACGAAGACGCTGTTCAAAAGCCGCCGTCGCAGCCTCTTTATGCGCCGCAACGGGGTTCTTTTCGCCCGCAAGACGCAGAATATATTCGCAAAATTCGGGGTTAAGAGGAAGAATGGGACCGAGAACTTGCGTACCGATGAAATTGTTCTTTCGCATACCCTCAAAGCGGCTGTTTTCGTTTATGCCCATTCCGCGCTCGACTTCACAGAAAAAGCAGGACGAATTATCGCCGTATATCTTCCCGAATTGGGAGCGGAAGCCCGTAACGGTAACGCCGTCGGCTTTTCCGAGAACTTTTCCGTTATAACGCGCAAAAAGGTCGGTCTTTACTTCAAGGTCGAAAAGTCCGAGCCCCTCGGCGGTTATTTCTTCGGTCACATAATTTATTTTTTTGCAGAATATCTCACAGGAATTGCCCGTGCAGAGAAAGACTACGCCGTCGTTTATCAGGTCGTTGATCCTTGCCATATACGGACGGAGTTTTTCAATGACTTTTCTTTGCGTGCTTTCGCTCATCGACGCCATAACGACGATATCGGGGCGTTCGCGGACAAAATACGGCTCGTCAAGCAAAGAGGTGTTTATAATTTCCGCGTTTTTCGCGCTTTGGGCAAGATATGTCACATTTTGCGGGTCGCCGTAAAAGTTGCAGACCTCGCCGAAAAGAAATTCTATCTTCATTTCGCCGCGCCCCCTTTCTCTTCAAGATAACGTTTCGCCGCATTCCCCTCCGCTATCAGATACGGGTCAAACAAAACAAAAATGTCTTTGTATTTTTCGGTATCTACAAGTTTCACGCCGCCCGTGAATGTCGGGCAGGTAACTATCTTTGATTCATCGACACCCGCCATAAGCGCGCGCAGTTTATGGTCAAGGCAGCGCGGACCGGAAAAAACTATCTGTCCTATCGTCGGGGAGCAAAGCGCGCTGTAATCGCAGTCGTAAAGCCAACAGGTGCTTTCGGAATTTCCCGAGTTGTCGCCCACGTCGTCTACAAGTACGAGAACGCTTTTTTTCGCTTCGGGGTCTGCGGTCTTATACGACGCGGCATATCTGTAAGCCATCGCGCACGCAACGGGGTTCTGCCCTTTTGCAAGTTGCCCGATGATAGTATAGTCGCCCACCTTTTTGATGTCAAAACGCGAACTTACTATCTTCACGGTCTCAAACGCGTTGTGTATCTTTTCATAATCAAGACCGAACGTATGAAGAACGGATATGACCGCGCAGCTGTTATAGATATTGATTATATTGTCGTTGACTATCTTATATTCTTCATCAACGCCGTTATGGGTGACCGTAAACGTGCCTTTTTCGCGGTTTATTGCCGTCACGTCATAATCGGGTTTCGGCGAAGCAAAGCCGCAGGAGGAACAATGATGTCTTCCGATATGATTGTATCTGACATATTCCGTTTCGAGTTTTGCGCCGCATTTCGGGCAGTAAACGATGTCGCGCAGCGCTTCGTCCGTCGCCGCGCCGTTTTCGGGACGGTCTGCGGAAACGCCGAAATACGTTCTGTCCTTATTGTTCGGAAACAGTCCCGAGCAGATAAGATCGTCCGCATTCAGCACAACTTTTGTGCTCGACGGCAGCTGCTTGTTCAGAATATAGCAAATAAATTCGGTGTGCGCATTGCGCTTTAACGAATCGCGCATTATATTGTTGCAGATAAGAATATCGGGCGTCAGGTATTTATAGACTTTGAGCGAACTGCGCTCATCAACTTCAAGCACGCCGACCTGCTTTTTCGGTTTGCCCGAAAACGTTGCATCCGTCAGCAGCGCAGAAACAACACCCTCGCAGATATTCGAGCCGTAACTGTTGTTTGTGACCGTGTAACCGTTATTCTGCAAAACGGTTGCCAGCAGGTTGCTGACCGTTGTTTTACCGTCCGTACCCGTCACACAGATAAGCGTTTCGGGTTTTTGCAGATAACGCAAAAAGTCGGGGCAAAGTTTTGTTGCGACCGCGCCCGGAGTGTGCGTTGCCGCACGTCCGCAAAGACGGAGCAAACGGTGCGCCGTTTTTGCCGCCGCCATCGCGATATAAAAGCGTACTTTTGACATATTACGATACTTCCTTATAATCTCGTCGCGCCGTTTTTTCGGACGAACTTCCGTTTTCCGAAGTTCCGACCGCTTTCTGACGCCTTATTTTTTAATTTTACCACAGACGCCGCTGTTTGTCAATCCGCCGCCGACTGTTTAATCCGTTTTTGCTCAAACCCGCGACTTTTTCACGGCTCTTCAAATTCTCATTGAAAAGTAGTATTGAAAACTGCTCAACTTTTCAATGAAACCGACCGGTGGGCGTTATCCTTCTTTTCTTTTGTTGTAAAAGAACATCGCGACACCCGCGCCGCAAATAAGGATATACCCGAGAACGCTCCAAATATCGGGCAGATCGCCGAAAACGAAAAATCCGAGAAGCGCGGCAAAAATGACTTGTGTATAATCGTAAACGGAGATCTCTTTCGCGGGCGCGCAGAGATACGCTTTTGTTATTCCGAGTTGTCCGACGCAGGCAAACGTTCCCGCAAAAATAAGATAAAGCGTCTGCAAAAACGTCATCGACTTATATTGGACTATCAAAAACGGCAGGCAGAACAGGCACGAGAACGCGGAAAAATAAAAGACTATCCTCTTGCTGTTCTCCCCTTTTTTTCCGAGTTTGCGCACAAACGTGTACGCCGCGCCCGCGCCGAGTCCGCCCAACACGCCCGCAATAGCGGGAATGAGCTGCGCGTCGGCAAAACCGGGCTTGATGATAAGCAGACTGCCGCCGAACGCGACCGCAACACCGAGTACCTGCGCGGCTGTCGGCTTTTCGCGAAGCAGGAATATAGAAAAGATTATCGCGAAAAAAGGCGAGAGCTTGTTCAGCATATTCGCGTCCGAGAGGTTCAGCGTTCCGAGGGCGTAAAAATTGCAGAGCAGACCGAGCGTGCCGCAAAGACTTCTGCCCAGAAGTCCCGGAATATTCTCTTTTTTCGGAGCAAACCCTATATTTTCACGCAGCATCATAACGGTTATGAATATCAGCGCGATAAAATTCCTGAAAAACGCTTTCTGAAACGCGGGAAGGTCTCCCGCAAGCTTGACGAACAGCGACATAACGGAAAAGCCGAACGCCGCAACGACGATATATATTATTCCTTTTGTTTTTTGTCCTATTTTCGGCATATTGCCCGCCTTGCATTTACAATTATTTCCAAGACAATTATACCACACATTTTGCGTCTTTTCAATACTTTTTCCGACAGGGGAGGCACATAAAAAGGGAAGTGCCGCTCAAACGGAGGGGACCGTTCGGGCGGCAAGGGATAAGAAGGTGAATATATAACTTCGGAGAAAGAGGGGGCTTCCCCGATGTTTGCAAAATTTTAACGTCTGCTTCGCCATGCTTGACACAGCGAACCGTTTATTGTATAATGATTATACACCGTACATCGATGTACGATGCAATACCTTTTTGTGAAAAATTTTGTATTTCGGAGAAATTTCATGAAAAATGAAGAAAAACAACTTCTTTCCATCGGGGAAATTGCGAAATCTCTTGACATAACCCGCCGTATGATTTTGAATTACGAAGCAAAAGGTCTTATCGAAGCCGATAAAAAAGAGGGCGTTACGGGAAACAGATATTACACGGTGGATACGCTGACGCGCATACGGACGATAAGAGTTTTTCAAAATCTCGGACTGTCGCTTGACGACATAAAAAAGTATCTTGACGAAGATGCCGACCTGCGCCCGATGATAGCAAGGCTTGAAAAAATCCGCGACGAACTGAATCTGAATATAGAAAAGTTGAAAGAGCGCGTAAAAAGCGACAACGACTTTGAATTTCGCATAATGACGGTTCCTGCGCAGACGGTTTTTTCACAGACTTTCCGTGCGCCGACAGTCGAGGAAAGAAAAGTGCACCTGCGAAAAGTCATAACGGAAGCGATGCGAAGCTATGGTTCGGACACAAGCAAGAGAATGTACTTTATCGAATATCCCCTTTCCGACCACGACCGAATTTCTTATTGTATTGCGGTCAAGCCCGACAGTAACGGAGAATTTATACGCAAGTTAAACGAAGAAACAGCACTCTGCGTCTTCTTTCACGGCGGTTATGAGACCATTCCCGACATCAGAGACAAGATGATTGCATTCGCAGAGGCAAAGGGATACAGACTGAAAGGAATTTGCCGTCACGTTTACCTTGAAGGTCCCGCACAGCACCGCGACGAAAAAGATTTTATCACGCAGGTGATTCTGCCCATAGAAAAAAGCGGGGAGTAACGTCTGCCGACAGGCAGCAATAAAAGCGAACGGCATACTTTTTCCAATCGCAAAATTACAAAATACAAAATATAAATGAGCCGCAAAGAAACATAAGTTTCTTTGCGGCTCATTCGCATTCAGGTCGTATTTATCTGTTTTTGAGAATCTTCGCGGTATATACTTTATGAAGACCGCACGGCCAGCACAGAATCATTCCGACAACCGCGCCGACAGCCTCCTGCAATATCTGGAACGGAAGTTTTGCCACAGCCGCTGCGGGCGTCGCGTAGATAAAAGCTCTGCAGAACGAGTAGCCGACAACCATTATAACAGCGCCGAGCGTCACACCGATACCCGAAGCGAATTTCGGGTGTTTTTTAAGAACGTAATGGGAAAAAACGGAGATAACGACCTCTTGAAGCCCATGTGTTACAAGGGAAACGAACATCGGGGTCGGATAAAAAAACAGGTCTCCGAGAACCGCGCCGACACCGCCGACCATAAACGCCGCGACAGGATCGAACAATATCGCCGCAAGGCAGATAACGATATCGTTAAGATACAAATGCCCGCCGGGAACGGGAATGCCGAACGAGCTCAAAGCGACGTTCATCGCCATAAAGATTGCGGTGGTGCATAGGCTGAGTATACCCGAACCCTTGTCGGTTTTAACGGGCTGATTTTCGCCCTAACTTTCACAAAAGCCTTGTAAATACGTCGAGCCCGCCAAGACGAAAAGAGAGGAAATAACCGAAAATAGCCTGTGTCGGGCGATAAGTGTTCGCGTAGACTCAGCCTTTCCAAACCGTGGTATTTCTTGCGTTAAACTTCTTTGGCATATTAAAAATCTCTTATGATATTTATAAGGCGTTGTTTCAGCCTCTTTTTTCCAAACCGGAAAGTCCTCTTATCTTTTTATTCGACGAAAGAACATTGACGAGAACCGCGGCGATAACAAGACCGCACGCGCCCTGCGTGGCGTTTCCGATCAAGGACAGCGCCGCTGTTCCCGCACCGTACAAAATCGTTTCAAACACAAAATAGCCGCCGACCATTATCGCTTCCGCAACAAGTGCGCCGAGAATGACAAAAACTATTCTGACGCCGACTTTCGGTTGCTTTTTCATCGGCATTACGGCGATAAGGAAAAACACAACAGCCATAAGCGCTTTTATGATAAGCGTTGCGGGAGCATATATCGCAAAAGGGGAAATAATATCCGCAAGCGCAGAGCCTATACCTGCGGCGACCGCACCGTAAACGGGACCGAGAAAGAACGCACCCGTAAGCAATACCGCATCACCGAGATTAAAATACCCGTTTGCTCCGACAAACGGAATCTGCAAAAATTTTGTGGCAACAAAAGTCAATGCCATGAACACGGCGGTCAGGCAAAGTCTGAACGTGATGTTGCCTTTGTTTACTTTTTCTGACATTTAAGGTTTCCCCCTTGCAATTTCAATAACAGTATTATACAATATTTCTGATAATATAAAATAGTCAAAACGAGAGGAAACAATATAACCAGATGAAATATCTGATAAAAAAAGAGGAACACCCCGTTTATCTGCAATTATACCGACAAATCAGAGAAGATATTGTTCGCGGGAATTATAAAACGGGAGACAAACTACCGTCCAAACGTCTGCTTGCGGAAGAAGTCGGCGTAAGCACTATAACGGTTGAACACGCATACGAACTGCTTTGCGACGAGGGGTATGCGGAAGCGCGGCAAAGAAGCGGATTTTTCGTCATTTTCCGTCCGAGCGACGGCTTTGCTTCTTCCGAAAAAAGCATCGGACAGATTTTACCAAAACAAAAAGACGTATCTGAAAAACCGTCTTTTCCCGTTTCCCTGCTCTGCAAAACAATGCGCCGTGTTCTTTCGGACTATAATGACAGAATACTCGAAAAATCCCCGAATATCGGGCTTGCGGAACTGCGGACGGCTTTGAAGTTGTTCCTTGCACGCAACAAAGGCATTGATGTTGATGCAGACAAGATAGTTGTCGGATCGGGCGCGGAATATCTTTATGCGCTGCTCGTTGACCTGCTCGGCAGAGACAAGGTATATGCGTTTGAAGACCCTTCGTATGAAAAGATAGGAAAAATATACCGCGCAACAGGCGTAAAATATGAAAAACTGCCGCTTTCGGAAGACGGGATAGACAGCGCGGCGCTCGCCTCCTCGAAAGCCGACGTTTTGCACACAACGCCCTGCCGCAGTTTTCCGAGCGGCGTTTCCGCGTCGGCGTCCAAGAGATATGAATATATCCGCTGGGCGGACAAAGCCGAAAGATTTATCATCGAGTCGGACTATGACTCCGAGTTTGCGGTCGCCGCAAAACCCGCGGACCCGATATTCGCGCTTGCGGACAAAGACAACGTGATATATCTGAACACCTTTTCAAAGACGATCTCGCCGTCTCTGCGTATCGGTTACATGGTTCTGCCGAAAAAACTTGTAAAACCCTTTGAGGAAAAGGTCGGCTTCTATTCCTGCACCGTTCCGACTTACGAACAGCTTGTTCTGACGGAACTCCTTAACAGCGGAGATTTTGAACGCCATATCAACCGCGTCCGCAGAGCAAAGCGAAAAGAACTGCAAAACGGATAAAGAGCGCCCCCGAAAGCCGAATGCTTCGGGGGCGCTTTCAAAAAACGCGTTTTTTTCAGTTTTTCGCTAACCCGCGGTTTCGGTTTTTAACCGAAATATGCCTTGCAGGAATCACCGTATTTTGCGGTTGCTTCCATCAGGTTCCGATAATCGGTGCTTGTTGACAGTTGCATACGTCTTGCCAGATAGGACTCAATGCTGTATGCTCCTTGCACACCGACAGGTTTGCCGAAAACTTCAAGAGTTATCGTAAATATGCTTTTGAACTTATTCGGAGGGATCTTTGTAAAATCAAACGCGAAATAACGTTGTCCGTTCAGCACAACCTCATAAAAATCATCAATCACATAGACAATTCCGTCAAACTCCACACGGGCGGAAAGTCCCTGCGCCGACGGAGCGTCTACCGCAACGATAACATTGATAACATCTTTATAAACAAGGTTAAAAGCTTTTATTCCGTATTCTTCCTTCGACTCCTTGAAGCTGTTATCAGTCAACGGCTCATATGACGCGGAACCGAATTTCCGCTGTTCGTCCGTCAGTCTTGCGTTCGCAAGATTATCCGTGTTGTAATTAAAGTAAATTTGCGCCGCCGAACAATAATCAAGCAGATCGACGCAGACTCTCTTGAACGCCGCACTTTCGGATTTTGCGATGCGGCTGTAACAATAATCCGCGACGGAATAAGAGAAAGGCTCGGAACGGTATTCTTTTCCGTTAAAAGTCCCTACCAAAACCGCCGTGACTTCATCGTTTCCCTGTTTTGCCGAAATATCCGAATATCTATAACATTCAACATCTTTCAGAGTCATACGGTCTCTGTTTTTCAGAGTCTTTCCGTTTGAAGAGAACTCCATATAAACATCGGAATATTCGCTTGTGTCGGAAACAGCGAAGAAAAGGGATATGCTTTCGTTGAGAGAAACGTTGACTCCGTTTACGCAGAGCGGCGTCGACGGCGTTTTTTCGTCCTCTTCAAGCGAGGTGTACGCCTTTATTCTTCCGACAAAGTTGCCTAGGCTTGACCATCCGTAGCCGCCGTTTGCGTAGGAAAGAGTTTTTACGTCCTTGTAGGCGGTAACGATTTTCGCGTCGTTTTCGGGGTTGGAAACGCGGACGATCACGGAAAACCATTCGTCCTTTTCAACCTTGACGGGAGAGTCGAGCTCAACGGTAAGGTAACCGCCGTGAGAGGATGTTATCGTCTTCTTCGACGCGGAAAAGCCGCCCGAGGTCGGAACATCGCTCTGCCCGCCGAAAGGATAATCAAGGTTCTTGAAAACTTCGACCTCAACCGTGACGTTTTCGCCCGAAACGCCGACATTGACAGCTTTTATATATTCCGATTTACCGTTTTCTCCGCCCTTCTGCGCGCGGAAAACGTTTGCGACATATTTATCTTTTCTGAGAGAAAAATCATCGAGGTTGCCGTCGTAGTAATAGTTAAAATCGTATTTTTCCTTCGGAGCGAAAGTGAAAGCATACACGCTTGAACTTGTGTTGTCGTAAGAAAGCCAGAAATATTCGAGAGAGTTATAGCTGTTCTTGATAAGCCAGCCGCCGTTCCTTGTCGCTCCTCCGGGCTGAAAGCGGCTTGCGGGAATGGTATCATCCCAGCCCACCACCGTGCAGGCGTGCGGCGAGCTGCCCCCTCCGCCCTCGAATTTGGGGTTGTAATACGCCGTTTCGCGCATATTGTTGTATTGAAAAGTCACCGCGCCGTATGTCGCGACGGCTTTCTTGACCGCCGCTATATACGCGTCGGGGTCGGATCTGTTATCGGGGATATAATACGCGTTTTCAAACCTGTAAGACGGGTTTTCATAAGGGTCCGCGGACGCCTGCGAACCGGCCACGGGAGCCCACCACATCGAAAAAAGTTTTGCTGCATAAAGAGGATTTCCCGTCGCCTGTGTGAAATCTCCGGACTTCTGCTCTCCGCCCGTATTTCCGAGAGGATCCGCCGTTCTGCGAAAAACGCGGTATGCAACCGCGGTCGGATTCAGCGAAAGGCTGTCCTTTGTCGCCGTCGGGTCTATGCCCGATTTCAAAATGCTTGCCTCTGCCGCCGCGACGGACGAATACGCCCAGCAAAGATTGGTCGTTCCCTGATCTTTTACAGGCGTTACGATCCCATAATCTCTGCCATCGTATTTCGGCATTTTTGCAAGCTCTTCCGCGGACAGCGAAGGAAAAACTTCTTCCGCCTTTGCCGACGAACCGGAAGAGGAGACAGCAATTCCGCAAAAAATCGCGGCGCACAATAAAAGACAAAGCAGTTTTTCGGTCAGTTTAACCATTTTGAACCTCTTATACAAATTTTTATAGTTACCTTAGCCTGACGATTATATCATAAGCAGACGCAATAAACAACCCGAAACAATAAATTCATACAGAAAGTTCGGCTGTATAAGTTTTTATTATTCCTCAGGCAACTTTCGAAAAAATATCGCGCCCGAACGGACGCGATATTTTTAAGGAAGATAAAAAAGATTTTTCCTGTTTTATTTCAGTTCTTTGCCGTCGCTGAACGCTGTTCCCACGATTTTGCCGAGTGCGACATAGGTATTGTTGAAAGGGTCAAAGGTGATTGGCTGAACCTTTTCAACATCGACCTTGCCGTTTGCGTCAAGCACACGCTCGTCAACGCTGACGTTCACTATCTCGCCCACAAGTCTGCCCGATGCGGGGTCATAGCTTCTGAGACGGCACTCAACCGCGATGGGAAGTTCCTCGATAACGGGAGCATCGACAAATTCGGACTTAACGGCGTGAAAACCTGATTTTTCGAACTTGTTCGGTTCGGTATTGCCCGAAACTATTCCCACATAGTCGCACGCGACAACGTTTTTGACGTCCGCCATACTTACGGTGAACGCTTTTCTGTTCAAAAGATTTTTTGTGGTCTTATGTCCTGCGCTGATGCACATGGAAAGTTCGTCGCCGTCGCTGATACCGCCCCATGCGGCATTCATCGCGTCGGGTTTGCCGCTTTCGTCATAAGCGGCAAGAATGAAAACAGGCTGCGGATAAGTATACGGTTTTGCACCGAGATTTTTTCTCATATTCATATCCTCCGATAGTTTTTTATTTTCAAGCAAAGTATACACCTTAAAGTGCGCTTTAAGTCAAGAGCGTTTTTCCGTTTCTTACAAAATCGTGCGATATTAAAGACACGGTTGCCGGTTACCCGGGCAGAATAACCATTCTCAATTTATATTTCCGCGGGTTTAACGTTGTATATTTTTTTGCCCCCATGACCGCCGAATATATGCCATGTGCCGACGCCTAGCCTTGCAAAAAGCGCCTGTCTTTCCCGTGCGCAAAGATTCGGGTCGGTATCAACCGAAGTCATAAGTATCGGCGCGTAACGGTTATACTGCGCCTGACTTGCCGTCATATCTTTCATATTCACAAAAACGTCGCCGCTGAATACGACTTTGTTCTGATAATCTATAAGCACCGATTCGCCGCGCAAATGTCCGCCGCGTCCCGTATAAAGTTCAAAATGAAGATCTCCGAAATCAAAAAAGCCCACACGGGAAAGCACGTCTTCGTCCTGCGCATCGCCGCCGACCGTCACGATTTTTGATGGATCTGTGGGGCTGTATGAAGTCAGTATTTTACAAATCTGAATATACGGCTTGTGTATCGGATTCTGTTCGCGGTAACCGTCACCCGTTTCATATTCAAGCCGCAGGCACTCGGCAGAGCCGACACCCGCATAAACGATGTCAAATTCGGGAAGAAGTCCGCAATGGTCAACATCGGCGTGAGTGACAAATGCTTTCTTTTCAATACTGTCAAAAGACGGTATCAACTCACGAAAAATGCGGTTCATCTCCTCTTTGCAGTATGCGTAACCTGTATCAACAAAAAGGCAGTCGCTTCCGCTTTTGATTATCGCCGTATTGCTCCCGCACGGGGGTTCTATCAGAATAATTTCGGTCTTTTCCGTTATGCGGTGGGTCGAAATGCGGGGAGAGAAATCCTTTCCTCGGGATTTGGAGAGCAATTCGCAAAAGCGGGAAATGCTGTCAAAGGTGCGATAAGGCGAAACGCCCGTTTCATCGAGCCGCTGCATTGCAAGGTTGGTGTTGACCAAAAGCGCCTCTCTCGAATCGGCGGAAATGTTCATCATAGATGAAAGTTCATCGACAAAATGAACGTAAAACAGACTGTTGTCGTACACCTTGTCCGCATGATTGTAGTCTATAACACGGACGTCGCATATTTTCCGTGCCGAAGCAAGAAACCCGTCAAGGTTTTCGCGACCGTCAACGACTATCCCCATTTTGAAATATTGGCAGTCGGTGCCGTTTTCCTGCGAACTCATATAGGAAATATTGAACCCCGATTTTTCTATAAGTTCAAGCACCTTTGTAACGCTGCCCGGAACATCGCGAAGTCTGAATTCAAGCAAAATAACGGTTCTTCCGCTTTCTCCGCATTGCAGATATCCGATTTTTTCAAGCATTTCGGACGCTTTTTCAAGTTGCTCCGCAGTACCCTCCGCATCTATAAAAAGAGTGTGCGAATCGACCGCCTTGTTATAACTCACTCTTGTTATGTTTACTCCCAGTTCCGCGAAACAGCGGCTTGCTTTCAGAAATGCGCCGATGTGGTTCGGCATAACCGTTACAAATGTTTTTTTCATCTTTTCCTCTCGCTGTATCACAGCCCGAATATACTTGACTTAAACAGTATAGCACAGCCTTATTCAATTGTCAAACGTCGGCAGGCAACACTTTTCGGACGAAAAAACGGAACCGTCTTTTCAAACGGTTCCGTAAATTGTTATTGTCTGATTAAATCAAACACCGTATTTGGTCGTGTTGACCTTGATGCCGGGGCCCATAGTGGATGCGATAACGCAGCTCTTGATGTACTGACCTTTTGCAGCCGCGGGCTTCGCCTTAACGATTGCGCCTATGAGAGCGTCAAAGTTTTCGGATATCTTTTCCGCGCCGAAAGAAGCCTTGCCTATCGGACAGTGGATGATGTTGGTCTTGTCAAGACGGTACTCAATCTTACCGGCTTTGATCTCTTTGATTGCCTGAGCAACGTTCATCGTAACGGTGCCTGCTTTCGGGTTCGGCATAAGTCCCTTGGGACCGAGCACTTTACCGAGACGACCTACAACGCCCATCATGTTCGGGGTTGCAACAACGATATCGAATTCGAACCAGTTTTCTTTCTGGATCTTGGTAACCATATCTTCTGCGCCTACATAATCAGCGCCTGCGTCAAGCGCTTCCTGCGCTTTGTCGTCTTTTGCGAATACGAGAACTCTCATCGTTTTGCCCGTTCCGTGAGGAAGAACCATAGCGCCTCTTACCTGCTGGTCCGCGTGACGGGAGTCAACACCGAGACGAACGTGCATTTCGATGGTTTCGTCAAATTTCGCCTTTGCGGTCTTGCAAACAAGGTCGCAAGCCTCGGCGGTATCATAAAGTTTGGAAGACTCGATTGTTTTCGAGCTTTCAATATATTTCTTGCCTTTTTTCATGTTAAAAAAATCCTCCTATGTGGTTGTTCGGAAATAATCCTCCCACAGTTATAAAGCGGTTCGGTTTTTGCGAACCGTGTTCAAATGTCAGTCCTCAACGGTAACGCCCATGCTTCTCGCGGTTCCGGCGATCATGGACATAGCGGCTTCGACGTCGTTCGCGTTAAGGTCGGGCATTTTCTTTTCGGCGATTTCTTTAATCTGCGCCTTTGTGATTTTTGCGACTTTGGTCTTGTTGGGAACGCCCGAACCGAACTCAATGCCGCAAGCCTTTTTGATAAGAACCGCTGCCGGCGGAGTTTTCGTAACGAATGTGAACGAACGGTCCGCGTAAACGGTGATAACAACGGGGATGATAAGTCCTACGTCATTCTTGGTTTTTTCATTGAATTCTTTAATGAAAGCCATGATGTTAACGCCGTGCTGACCGAGAGCCGGACCAACGGGAGGCGTAGCAGAGGCTTTTCCTGCGGGAATTTGCAGTTTGATATAACCGGTAACTTTCTGTGCCATTATTCAGTTTCCTCCGTAATTAGTAAATTGCGCTTTTACAGCGCCGCGAGATCGCCTATGCCTATCTCCGCGGGGATATCACGACCACCCATGGAGATGATGACTCTGGCTTTCCGCTCTTTCATGTCAACGCTTTCAACGATACCCGTAAAGTTTGCCATGGGTCCGCTTACGACCTTGACGTTGTCGCCCGCATTGAACGGGGCTTCTTCCACGCTCTGAACAAGGTTCAGATTGCGGATCTCTTCATCTGTCAGAGGAATGGGTTTTCCTTCGGGTCCGACAAAACCGGTAACGCCGCGGATATTGCGCAGAAGAACCCAAGTATCGTCGTTGACGACCATGTTTACAAGAACGTAACCGGGGAGCAGTTTTCTTTCGGTCTCAACGACCTCGCCGCTCTCTTTAACATCCTGAACTTTTTCCATGGGTATCTTGACTTCGCAAATCAAATCGTGCAAACCGCGAAGGTCTACGACCTTTTCGATTGACGTTGCGACTTTGTTTTCATAACCCGAATATGTGTGGATAACATACCACTGCGCCGTTTCGGCCATCAGACATTCCCTCCGTCAGAGATGATATAAATTCTCATAAAAGTCAACTAAAAAGGTTCGCGATTCCCTGTCCGACAGAAAAGCTTACGATGTTCTTGAAAACAAGGTCAATAACACCGATAAACACTGCGCTTATGACAACAATCACGATAACGGTAAGGGTGTCGCGTACGACCTGCTTGGGAGCGGGCCAGGTAACTTTTACGAGTTCGCTCTTAACTTCCTTCAAATACTTAAAGAAACGCGCAAAAATATTGGGTTTCTTGTTCTTTGCGGGAGCCTTCTTTTCATCAGCCATTTCGCGTCCTCCTACTTGGTTTCTTTGTGCAATGTGTGTTTCTTACAGAACTTACAATGCTTCTTCATTTCAAGTCTGTCCGGATCGTTTTTCTTGTTTTTGGTTGTGAAATAATTTCTCTGCTTGCATTCGGAGCAGGCAAGAACAACCTTATCTTTTCCCATTGACGGCACCTCCTTATAAAATTGCCTCCCTTGCAGGTATTGAAAGGGCTTGCTTCAACGCTTTTGAAGAGGCTTGCACTACCTCTTTTTGTCGGCGTTTCAGCCACGAGCCGCCTTGGAACGGGCAGCACGACAAAGCACCTTTACGCAAGGTATCAACATTATAACATAAAAGAAATCCCTTTTCAAGAGTGATTTTTGAATTTTTTGTTATTTTTCCGCGTCCCGCGGCATTTTCGCCGTTTTTTTTGTCCGAACAAAAAATGAATAGAGGAAACCTTAATATAAAAAATTATAAATTTTAATAATTTAAGTATAGCCAAAACGCAAAATATATGGTATACTGTATTTAATAACAGATTTTTGCAAGGAGACACCGCCGATGACCGTTCGAAAAAGCGTTTTGAGAATACTTTCCGTTATACTGACCGTTTTTCTGACGTTGTCGGTCTTTTTGCCCGCGTTTGCGGAAGAAGAGGAAAATACGCTTACGCCGACGTGCAGGCGGACGCTTCTTGTCAACATCGACACAAATATGGTTCTTTACTCTTCGCGCGCGGATGAGCCTTTTTATTGCGGATTTCTGCCGAATGTCGTAACCTGCATGATACTGATTGAATCGGAACCCGATCTGACAAAGACCGTAACGATAACGGAAGCAGTAATAGACGAAACGGCGCAGTTGAGTGCCGCAAAACTCCGTGCGGGAGATGTCATTTCTTTGGAAGACCTCGTAAAAGCGGCGCTGACTTCCGCTTCTCAGGAAGCTTGTATTGCCATTGCGCACTACGTCAACAACAAGGGAACGGCATCTTTTATCGAAACGATGAACTCATACGTCCGAGACCTCGGCGTTTCGGAAACTTCTTTCGGCGGCGTGAACAGTTATTTTACCGCGACGTCAAAGACTACCACGATAGCGGATATTTCCGTGATTCTGCAACACGCGCTGACGCTTGAACGTTTCGGAGAATTTATCAGTTCGCCGGTTGTAACGATAACCGTGAACGGCGAAAGCAGAACGCTTTATTCTTATAATTCCACGATAGTTCCGTCATCTGATTATTATATCTCCGACATAACAGGGCTCGGCGTTTATTCTTCCGCGGACGGCGGTTACAGTTCCGCGTGCGTCACGACAACAAAGAATATGCGAGTTCTTGCCATTGCGGCGGACACGGAGGGTATAGTCAACGTTTACAACGACTTAAAACAAATGGTTCGGTTCGCAAAGAACGAATATGTTTCGACGCGTCTCATTTCAAAAGGCGACACGGTCTGCGAAGTCGGAGTAAGGACGGGGAAGAATGCCGATTTTGTTGTTCTGACCGTAACAAGCGATATAAACGCGCTGCTTCCGAAAAGTTTTGACCAATCGCTTATCGAAAAGGTCATAGACGCACCGGAGCAAATAGATGCACCGATAGGGCGCGGCGAAAAACTCGGAACGCTGATCCTCCGCTATAACGGACAGGTCTACGGAACGTCCGACCTCGTAACGAAAACCGCAGTCGAAGTTGACACCATGGAAAAATTCACACAAGCGATAAATTCATTTTTCAAAGGACCTTTCTTTATTGCGATAATCGTCGTTGTCGCCTTGGCGATAGCCGTTTATACGATAGCGAAAGTCTCGGGTAACAAGCGCAGAACGAAAAACAAAAAGAGCAAGGACAGAGAGCGCATAAAGATAGATATGGACTGATTTTCGGTTCTATCTTATCATTTCGCGAACGCTTTCCGCCACGGCGGTCGGCATTACGCCGAATTTTTCGATGTCGGCAACGGTGCTTTCACCCGAGAGGACAAGAACGGTATCTATCCCGGCATTTACGCCGCACTTGATGTCCGTATACAGTCGGTCGCCGACCACGACGGCGTCCTTTTTATCAACGCCGAAAACGGACAGCGCCGCAAGCGGCATTTCGGGTCGCGGTTTTCCTATATAAAACGGCGTTTTGCCCGTCGCTTTTTCAAGACAGTAGCACATCGTTGCGCAGTCGGGCAGATACCTGCCGTTCGGTGCGGGGCAGACCACATCGGGATTCGTTGCGAAAAACGGAACGCCGCGGCAAATAAGTTCGCAGGCGTCTTCCATTTTTTTGTATGTCAGTTCCGTATCGTAACCGACGAGCAAAAAGTCTATGTCCTTATCGGGTTCGGTTCGGACGTCAAGACCGTAACAAGCAAGTTCCCGTCTCAAAGACGCGGTTCCCATAACGTAAACGGCGGCGTGTCCTTTCTTTTTGCAAAGAAAAACGGCGGCTGCCTGACCGGAAGTCAAAATATTCTTATTTTCGGCGGGAAACCCGAGCCGATGAAGTTTTTCAAGATATGCGTCCGCGCTTTTTGAAGAGTTGTTTGTCATAAAGATATAGTCTGCGCCCGTTCGGCAAAGACTTTTTATAAAATCCGTCGCGCCCTGAATGGGAACATCACCGTGATAAACGGTGCCGTCCATATCAAGAAGAAACAGTTTTTTGTTTTTTGTAAGTTCGAAAGCGTTCACGTTTTTCATCCTCTCGGAGATTTATAAATGCGTATTTACAACGATTACGGCACAATGCTGAAAGAAAAATACGGGGAAAAGATATACAAACTCCCCGTCAATCTGCCCGTTTCGTGCCCGAACAGGGACGGAACACGCGGCTGCGGCGGCTGCCGTTTTTGCGGCGAAGTCGGCGCGGGCTTCGAAAGCCTTGACACTGCAACGCCCGTCAAAGAGCAGCTGCAAATAAACAGAGAATATATGGGCAGCAGATACAAAGCGAAAAAGTTCATCGCTTATCTGCAGAATTATACGAATACATATCTCCCGCCGGAAGATTTTGAAAGAGTTATAAACGACTGCGCGGCAGACGATATAGTCGAACTGTCGGTTTCGACGCGTCCCGACTGTGTATCCGAAACATATTTGAAGATTGCGAGCAAATTTCACGAAAAATACGGAATAGACGTCACCTTTGAACTCGGACTGCAAACCGCAAACACAAAAACGCTCCGCATGATCGGACGCGGGCACACGCTTGCGGAATACATCGGCGCGGCGCTTCGCATAAAAGCGCACGGGTTCGGGCTTTGCACGCATCTTATTCCCAATCTGCCCACAGATGAAATCGGAGATGTCAAAGAGGCTGCGCAGCTGGTCTCCGTGATGAAAAACGACACCGTCAAACTTCACAACCTGTTCCTTATGCAGGGAACGCCGATGGCGGAGCAATATCTGAACGGCGAATTTGAAATCTGCGGTTACGAAGAATATTTCGAACGTGTCGCGGTATTTCTCGAATACCTGTCTCCTAATGTCAGCGTGGAACGCTTTTTTGCGCGCTGTCCCGAAGAAGGTTGCGTGTTCTCGAATTGGGGACGCTCATGGCGTTGGCTCCAAAACGAACTGATGACCTACCTTTTCCAAAGAGGCACGGTGCAGGGAATGAAATGCGGCGAATACGAAGACGGAATAGTATTCTCAAAAGGCTCAAAATAATTATACCGCACGGTGCGGATTTTGTCAATGAAAATAATTAAGAACCCCAAACGGAGGAAATTATGAATAATACGGTATGCCCTGACATCAAAGCGGTTCTCGCAAAGGCTCTGCCCTCTTGCGAAAAATGCTTTTCGGACGAAAAATTTGACTCAAAGAAAGAGAAAAACTCTTTCAGAATGCTGAAAAATCAGCGTCTGGCTTTTCAGGTGGCATATATCAAAAAGACACCCGAACTTGACGGAGAAATAGCGGCGGAGCTCGTAATAGATTCGCCCCTTAAAGATTACATAACGCTTTATTCGATTGAAGAAGTTCCGAATTACAAGCCGTGTTACGACGAAACGGACGACGACTATTTGCGCAAGACATCGGGACTTTATCCCGACCTGCTCATGCCCGCTTCCCCGCGCTTTCACAGAATTTTCTCTTCCCGCCTGCGTGCGTTTTACGTTCTTATCGAAAAAGCGGACGGCATAGCCCCGGGAACATATCCCGTCGCGTTTGAGTTTTACAAGGACGGCGATTTCCTCGGCGGAACGGAAGTGACGGTGGAAGTCGTGAACGCAATGCTTCCGAAGCAGAAGCTCATTTACACAAACTGGTTCCATAACGACTGCCTTGCAACGTATTACGACTGCGACATTTACGGCGAACGCCATTGGCAGATAATCGAAAACTTTGTCCGCGAAGCGGTCTCCGAGGGCATGAACATGATTCTTACCCCCGTTCTGACGCCGCCGCTTGACACGGGCAAAGGCTGGCAGCGTCCCGATGTCGGACTTGTCGATATTTATAAAAACGGCGACGACTACACGTTTGAATACGCAAACCTTGACCGCTGGGTTCAAATGTGCGAACGCTGCGGCATCGAATATTTTGAAATTTCGCACCTGTTCAGTCAATGGAGCGCGGCAAACGCGCCGAAAGTTACGGCTTACGTTGACGGCGCAAAGGATAAGACCGAGATATTCGGCTGGACGACCGACGCGGTAAGTCCCGAATACACGGCGTTTATCCGCGCTTTCATCAAAAATCTTATCGAACACCTCAAAACGCTCGGCGTCGATAAAAAATGCTTCTTCCACATTTCGGACGAGCCGAACACGGCGGTCTACGACTCTTACTGCGCGTCCAAAAACAGCGTTATCGACCTGTTTGAAGGCTATCCCGTCATAGACGCGCTCTCTGACTTTGAGTTTTATGAAAAAGGGCAGATAGCGATGCCTATTCCCGCAATAACCGCGGCATACCCGTTCCTCGAACAGGATTTGCCTATGCGTTGGGTATATTATTGTTGCGCACAGCACGACAAGGTCTCGAACCGTTTCCTCAGTATGCCGGGCAGACGCACGGAAATAATAGGCGTTCAGCTTTACAAATACGCAATAGACGGCTTCCTGCAATGGGGATACAACTTCTATTACAGCGCAAGTTCATGGCACATCGTCAACCCGTTCGTTGACGTCAGCGGAGACAACTGGGTTCCCGCAGGCGACACATTCGTGGTTTACCCCGCGCCGAACGGAACGGCTTACAGAAGCCTGCACGGTATGCAGTTTGCGGAAGCGCTTCAAGACCAACGACTGCTCGAACTCTGCGAAAGCCTTGTTGGCAGAGATGCGACCATGGCGCTTGTCAACGACGGTGTAGAGGGCGAAATGACGTTCCACGACTATCCGCGCAACGACGAATATCTTCTGACGCTCAAAGACCGAGTTATCGACACGATCGCGAAGAACATCTGACAAAAAGAAAAACGCATAAGACTGCGCCGCGAAATTCGCGGCGCAGTCTTTTCTTAAATATTGTGTTTATCCGTCTTTATAAGAAAAACATAATATAATAAAACGGGGAGTAAAAACTTGCGCTTTTTACTTCCCGTTATTTTCTTTTTCAAATTTTTGCGATTGGATTTTTATGTCCCGCGTCAACCGATAAACGCCTCGTGTATGGCGGCAACGGCTTTGTCGGCATCGTTGCGGTCTATAAGGACGGAGATCTTTATCTCCGAGGTGCTTATCATGTGGATATTCGCGCCGACGGAATAAAGAGCCTCGAACATTTTGGCGGCGACCCCGGCGTTTGTTTCCATTCCCGCTCCGACGACGGAAACTTTTGCGACATCGCTTTCAACCGAAACGCTGCCTTTGCCGTAAACGTCTTCCAGAACGGAGACAGCAAGCGGAAGTTGATTTTCGGAAACTGTGAACGAAATATCCTTTGTTCCGTTTCGTCCGATAGATTGAAGAATTATGTCAACGACAATGTTTTTCTGTCCCATAAGCGAGAACAGGCGAAACGCGACGCCCGGAACGTCTTCAAGCCCGATAACGGATATTCGGGCAACGTTCGTATCTTTTGCGACGCCCGTTACAAGCATTTTTTCCACTTTTACGTCCTCCCTGACCACGGTTCCCGAGATTTTTTCGAAGCTTGAAAGAACTTCAAGTTCGACGTGATATTTTTTCGCCATTTCGACGGAGCGGTTATGCAATACCTGCGCGCCGAGAGACGCAAGTTCAAGCATCTCGTCGTATGAAATTTCTTTCAGTTTTTTCGCCGACGGAACTTTTCTCGGGTCGGCGGTGTAAACGCCGTCCACGTCCGTGTATATCTGACACCTGTCGGCTTTCAGAACTGCGGCAAGCGCAACTGCGGTCGTATCAGAACCGCCTCTGCCGAGCGTTGTCACGTCATCGAACTTGTTGATACCCTGAAAACCCGTGACTATAACGACTTTCCCGCCGTCAAGTTCGCGGAACAGTCTTTCCGTATCTATTTTCTTGATTTTTGCGTTTGAATAGTTGCTGTCCGAACTTATCCCGACCTGCCACGCATTCAGGGAAACAACGGGAATACGCATTGTTTCGAGCGCTATGGCAAGCAGCGAAGCGGAGATCTGTTCACCTGTCGAGAGAAGCATATCGAGTTCTCTTTTTGACGGGCTGTCTGATATTTCCGCGGCTTTTGCGAGCAGGTCGTCGGTCGTGTCCCCTTGGGCGGAAACGACAACGACAACGCGGTCGCCGCTGCGATAAGCGTCGGAGATTATACCTGCAACATTAAAAAGTCTTTCTTTGTCCGCAACGGAGGAACCTCCGAATTTTTGAACGATCAAACTCATATTTTAACCCCTACATCAGCATTCGGGCATCAGAATATCCGTTCCTTCAAGATATTTGAGCCCTATATCATCGGCTCCGCGAACGAAATCTTCGCCGCAGTCCTTCCATGATATATTATGCTTTCCGCAGTTTCTTGCGACATCTATAACGTCGCCGCACACCGCGCTTGCCGTCGGGAACTTGCCCGCACCTCTGCCGTAGAACACAACGTCACCCACAGCGTCGCCGCCGACCATTATGCCGTTGTAAACGTCGTCGACATTGGCAAGTTGGCTGTCCTTTTTAACGGCGCAGGGGCTGACGAATATCGCAACATTGCCGTCCGCAAGTCTTTCGGCGTAGCCGAGCAGTTTTATAACGCAGCCGTGTTTTTCGGCTGTTGCAACGTCTTCAAGCGTTATTTCGCGTATGCCCTTTGTATATACCTTGTCGGGATCGACCGCTTTACCGAATGCAAGGTCGGCAAGAATACATATTTTTCTGCAAGTATCTTTGCCGTCAACGTCGGCGGAGGGGTCGGCTTCCGCATAGCCGAGTCTCTGCGCTTCTTTGAGCGCATCTGCAAACGTCGAATTTTCTTTTATCATCTTTGTTAAGATGTAGTTCGTCGTACCGTTCAGAATACCGACTATCTTGTCTATCCTGTTTGCGGCAAGGCAGTTGATAAGCGGGCGGATTATGGGAATACCGCCGCCGACAGCCGCTTCAAACATATAATCGACACCGTGTTCTTTTGCAAGCGCCAAAAGTTCCGTGCCGTGTGTCGCAACAAGTTCCTTGTTGGAAGTCACAACGCTTTTGCCCGCGCAAAGACACCTTTTCGTGAAATCGTAAGCGACCTTCGCTCCACCGATGGTCTCGCAGACTATTTCCGTTTCGGGGTCGGACAAAATATCGTTGAAATCCTTTGTAATCAGGCTCTCATATTTGTTGCCGGGGAAATCGCGGACATCAAGGATATGCTTAACCGCAATGTCCTGTCCTATTTTCTCCGAAAAAATCTTGTTGTTTTGGTCGATGAGTTCAACAACGCCCGAACCTACGACGCCGTAACCCATAACTGCTACTCCTATCATTTTTTCTCACTCCGTTTCAGGTTTTGTTTATGCCAAATATATTCCTTGACACAGTATATCATAAAATTCTTACTTTTGCAAGTATATCACGCTTATTCGGGAAGCGTCAGCCCTTTTTTGAGTTTTGCGCAAAGCAGGAAGTACAAAACAACGCTCGAAACCGCACAGACGCCGATAACGATAAGGCTCGGAACCCAAGAGAAGAAGAACGTACTGCTGCCCATATAAAATGCGTAAGGCGCAAAAAAGTGAACGCAAACGCCGACAACCGCAACACAAAGCGTCTGACAAACTCCGACCGCGGCAAATATAACGGCGGAAGCAATTCGGCGGCGCGGTTTTCTGAATCCGTTGCACACGGCAAAAAACGCCGAAAGTATCTGACTCAAAAAGAAGAATACGACAAGCGCGACCGAAAGAGGATAGTTTATGTCGCCGAGGAACATCATTATAAACGAAAGAACGTAATTCAGATTGTCGGAGACCGCTGCAAGCAAAGACGCGCTCAAAACGCAAAGTCCGAAAGAAAGCATCGAACAGCAAAGCGTTGCAAGGACTTTTGCCGCAACTATCGAATATGTCGAGGCGGGCAAAGAAAAAGTCAAATAGCCCTCGTTTCCGATAACCGTTGAAGTAAATCGGCGGATAAAGACAAGCAGTTGAACGCTTATGCAGAGCAGAACGGAAACGGCAAAAAAGAATACGCCGATTATCCGCAGACACCACATCATTTCCGGTTCGACCGAGTACATCACGTTTGCAAGAGACGTGATGCCGAGACATATAAGCGCGCCGCATACGGTCGCAATATATGTTACGCCCGTTTTTTTCAGAAGATAGTACAGTTCTTTGTTAAACAGTTTCAGGAACATCCGTACACCTCCGAAAAGATCTGCGAAAGTTTCTTGCCGAGAGTGCCCACAAGGCTCGGAACATCGGAAACAAGCCGCGGTCTGCCCTCAAAGACGAAACAAACATCGTCAAAAAGCGCGCTGACACCGTAAGGGCGGGAGGTTGAAACAACAAACGCCGCACGTTTTTTCTCCGAAAATATCTTTTTCAAAATCTCATTCCGTCGTTCGGTGTCAAAATTCCTCAGCGGCTCGTCAAAAACATAGAAGTCCGCACGGCGGCAGGAACCGAGGATAAGCCGAAAAAGCTGCCTGTCCGCTTCCGAAAGAGAACTCACTCTGTCCGCTTCCGAAATGCCGTAATATTCAAGAGCCTCATGCGCGCCCGATGAATCGAAATCTATAAAAAGAGATGAAAACAGGCGCACTACCTTTCCGACACGCTCGCCGACATCGTAAAAATCAAGGTCGGGAACGAACGAAAAGAGACTTCTGTTTTTGTCCGTTACGGGTTCACCGTCGAGCAAAACGTATCCCTCTTCGGGGAAAGCAAACCCGCAAAGGCTTTTCAGAAGAGGGGTCTTTCCGCAACCTGTCGGAGCAAGAACGCCGAGAACACGTCCGCTTTCAACGCAAAGACGGGTATCGTTTTCCCCGCCGCGCGCGGACGGAAAAAAATATTCGAGTTTCATACAGACGCTTCGCTCCTTTCTCTGCCGGACCTAATAACGGTATATAGGGTTATTATAGCACTTATTTCCCGTTTTTTCAAGTCCTGCCGACGATTGTTAAACATTTGCCATTGCAATAAAAGAAAATACAAAGTATAATATAATTATCAAAATACAGATCAGCCTTAAAACAAGGAGACGCAGAATATGAAAGTAAGACTTCCGAAACACAGAGAGTTTGTTATACACCTCGATGAAACAAAAGAACCGAGACACGAGGAATGCTGGGCAAAACTCGAACAGATAGTAAAGGACTACACAAAAGACGGAAAATCCAAATTCAGCCCGACATTTATCGAGGACAACGAAGAAAAAGTCAAGGAGTTGCAGAAAGAATACAACTTCACCTATGATATAGAAGAAAGATAGTTCTCTATATTTTCCAAGACTTCAAAAATTAAAGCGGGGCAGTAAAAAACTTACGTTTTTTACTGCCCTTATTTTTGTTGATAAGAAAAAATTAACAGTTCCTCATATTATAGGAGATAATACAAGCAGGGAAATTCCGAAATACGCCAACAGAGCCAGCGCATCGACAATGGTCGTTATAAACGGACTTGCCATGACCGCGGGGTCAAAGCCGAGACGTTTTGCCAAAAGCGGCAGCAAACAACCGACTATCTTTGCGATAAGCACCGCCGCAAGCAAGGTCAGACACACGATAAGCGCTATCAAAGGCGTTACGTCGTAGTTGTGGAGCAGCATTCTGTCAATAAGCAAAAGCTTGACAAAATTGCACGAAGCAAGCGTTATTCCGCAGATCGCGGCAACGCGTATCTCTTTCCACAGCACGCGGAACCAGTCACGCAGTTCGATGTCTCCCAAAGCAAGACCGCGGATAACGGAAACCGATGCCTGGCTGCCCGCATTACCGCCTGTGTCCGTCAGCATGGGGATAAAAGCTATCAGCACCGCCCCGCCCGCAAGCGCGCGGATATAGCCCTCGAAGTTCGTGATTATCATACTTGTGAACGTTGCCGAAATCATCAAAAGCAACAGCCACGGTATACGCTGTTTGAACGTGCTGAATACGCCGGTTTTCAGATACGATCTTTCGGAGGGCAACATAGCCGCCATTTTTTCCATATCTTCCGTTGCCTCTTCCGTGAGGACGTCAACCGCGTCGTCGAAAGTAACTATTCCGACAAGCCTGTTTTCGCCGTCAACGACCGGCAATGCAAGGAAGTTGTATTTGCTCAGCATCTGCGCCGCCTGTTCTCGGTCGGCGTGGGTATTGATGGAAATGACGTTGTCGTCCATTATGTCCTCGATATGGGTATCGCCGTCCGCCATAAGCATTTCAAGAACGGTGACAACGCCCTCGAGTTTTCTGTCGTTCGAAATAACGTAGCAGGTATAGACAGTCTCCTTGTCCAAGCCCGTCGAACGGATTTTTGCGAATGCCTCTTTAACGGTCATTTTTCTGCGCAGATCGACGAACTCCGTCGTCATTATGCTGCCCGCGCTGTCCTCGGGATAGCGCAGTATTTCATTGACCGCTTTCCTGTCGTCCTTGTCCAGGTTCGCAAGTATCCTGCTGACAACGTTTGCAGGCATGTCTTCGAGCAGGTCTACGGTATCGTCCGTAAACATATCGTCAAGGACTTCTTTGATTTCTTTGTTGGTAAAAATAGTGAGCAAAAGCTGCTGCTGATCGGCGTCCATATAAGAGAACGTCTCAGCGGCAACAGACTTCTCAATCAATCTGAAAGTAACGGCGAGTTCGTTATCGGGAAGATCTTCCAGCAGCGAGGCAATATCTACCGGATTCATCTCTTCGAGCGACGCGCGGATTGATTTGAAGTCCTTCTTTTCCAGAAGTTCGGAAAGTTCTTCCTGAGTCATTCAAACTCCTCCTTAAATTTTCTCGTCGTCGACTGTGACTATCGTCCATTATTGTCTCACCGCCCCTCTGTTCGATACTTTTTTTTCGCGGATTTTTACAATTTTTCAAAAATCCTCTATCTAATTGATTATACACCCGAAAAAGCCGTTTGTCAACCGAAAAAAACGTAAATTTGCGAACTGACGGACTTTTTTGACATTTTGCTCCCGATTTCATAGTATATAAAGAGAGGAGCAGAAAAGTTCCTCCTGGAAAGGAGAAAAACAAAACATGGCAACGACTTTCACTAACAGAGCGTCACTTTCGTACGGAGGAAATACGGTTATTTCAAATACCGTCACCGGCGAAATTGCGGAAGTTCTCGGCGTTACGAAAACGGCTGTCACGGACGAATACAGACCCGGCGAACCCGTGACCTATATCGTCACGCTTACAAATTCGGGCTCGACGGAACTTTCGGCGCTGACTTTGACCGACAATCTCGGGGCATACACGTTCAACGGAACAACGCTTGTTCCGCTGACCTATGACGAAAGTTCCGTGAAATATTTTATAAACGGAGATCTTGTCGCGGCGCCTACCGTTGCGGGAACTTCACCGCTGACGATAACGGGGCTTACGGTTCCCGCAGGCGGCAACACAGCGATAGTGTACACCGCAACGCCCAATGATTTCGCTCCGCCCGCAGAAGACGGAACGATAACCAACACAGTTGAGATAACGGGAACGGGGCTTACCGATGTGACCGCAACAGAGACGGTTGCGACCGAAGACGCGCCCGAACTGCGGATAAGCAAGGGTCTTTGCCCGACAAGCGTGACCGAAAACGGAACGATCGAATATACGTTTATAATCGAGAACTTCGGAAATACGGCAGCAACGGACGCTGTGCTTACGGACACTTTCAATCCGAGGCTGACCAATATTGTCGCAACTCTGAACGGAACAGCCCTGACCGCCGGCACGGATTACACCTATGATGCGGCGACAGGGCTTTTCACCACCGTTGCGGGAAAAATAACCGTGCCTGCGGCGACTTATACGCAGGACGCGACAACAGGCGCATACACAACCATTCCGGGTTCGACAACACTTGTTGTAACGGGCACAATCTGAAAAACGAAGGAAGCAAAAAGACTCATTAACGGAATTTCAGGTCGGTTATATACAATCTGACCGTAAATTCAAAAAACCGCAGACATTGAAATGTCTGCGGTTTTTTTGCTTTAGAAGATTGCGGTTGCCGATTATTCGACAAGACCGGAACGCTCAATGGACTGAATGAAGTATCTTTGAGCGAACAGGAATACGATGAGAAGAGGTAGGATAACGAGAAGTGTCGCCGTGTCCTCTACCGCCGCTGCCTGTACTTTGTCTGTAACACCCGAGGAAACGTTCAATACAACGTTTGCGAGAATATTCAGGTTCGGGCAAAGCATCGCGTTGTAAGTTGTGTCCGTCCACTGCCATGTAAACGAGAACAGGAAGACGGTTATCATCATGTTCGATGCGTTCGGCAGCATGATGGACCAGAACGCACGGAGCGGGCCCGCGCCGTCGATGTATGCCGACTGTTCAAGTTCTTTCGGCAGGCCGCGGAAGAACTGTTGCATAAGGTAGATGTACAAACCGTTTTTCAGACCGAGACCGCATATCGAAAGTATGACCACCGGCCATATCGTGTCTATCATGCCCCACGATGTAAATCGGTTGTAAAGCGGAACTATTATCGTTTCGGCGGGAACGATAAGGGTCAGAATAACGATAAAGAACAGCACGTTCTTGCCCTTGAACTTAAATCTCGCAAAGCCGTAACCGACAACGCAGCTGATGAAGAGCTGCGCCACCGCAACAAGCAACGACAACAACGCCGTTTTCAGCAATGAGGGGAAGTAGTTCATACTGTAAACCGCACGTTTTATGAAGTACGTCGAACCCTCGCGGGGGATAAACATAACGGTACTGTCCGTTATATCGTTGACGCTCATAAACGAAACGACGGCTTTGACAAGGAACGGGTAAAGGATAAGGAAGCACAGACCTATAACTATTATCGCGCGCAAAACTATCCAGCCGAAATGGCCGATACCGTTAAGCGTAAGATTTTTCCGCGCCCACTTTTTCCAATCGTAATGTCTGAAATTGTACCACTTCTGTTTGAAGTCGAACGCTTTCTTTACCTTTTCTTTGAAGGTGAGTTTCTTCGCTTCCTTTATTTCGGACTCGAAGTTGAGTTTTTTCATTGCCATATCAGCACCTCCTTAGTCCTGGTAAACGATGAACTTCTGAACTATAAGGAACGAAAGTCCGACAAACGCAAGGATTATCAAAGTGTAGATCCAAGACATCGCAGAAGCCTGCGCATACTGCGATGCGGTCTGCAATGCAGTATCAATGAGGGTGATGGCTTCATTGTCCTTTTTGAGGAAGAGGTCGATTACCGTATAAAGAAGGTTTACAAGTATAAGCGGGCTTATCATTGGGAACGAAATCTTCCAGAACGTTTCCCAGCCGGTCGCGCCTTCGACTTTTGCCGCTTCGTACATATTCACGGAAATGGATTGAAGACCGGAAAGGAATACAAGGAACTGAACGCCCGAAGATGTTATGACCGAATAAATTCCGTCAACCGCGTTGAGAACTATATTCGAAAGAGTTTCGTTGTTGAGTGCTCCCGAAACAACGCTTCGCAGCGTTGAATAGTCAAAATTGGAAGATGCGCTGACGTCAAGTTTGCCTTGGCTTGTATAGGTGTCAACCATTGACTGACGGTTATCAAAATATGCGATAACGCCGCTTGACATGATAACCGGAATGAAGAAAATAACACGGGCGGGGGTTCTGCCTTTGAAATTCTGGTTCAGAACCGTTGCGATGAAGAACGCAAAGATAAGAACGACAAGAATGTTAGGCAAAAGTCCCAACGTCGAGCTGATAACCGTGGAAACAAATTTTCCGTCATCCGCCTGAATGACCTCCTGATAGTTTCCCCAACCGATAAACTCGGTTGACATACCTGCGCCGGCAATATAGGAGATTTTGGAGAAAGAATAAATGACGGACTGGATTATAACGGGAATATACATCAACAGGAAGCCTAAAATTATCGGCGCCGTGAATATATAGCCGTAATAACTCATCTTCTTTTCAAGCGAATGTTTCTGCCTTTTGGGCATTTTTTCGATACGAACCGGTGTAGCCATCAGTTATTTCCTCCTTTCTCCGTTTGATATGAACTCGGAACTGTCCAATCGGAATACTCATCTGTTCTGTAAACGTATGAGTTGCCCGCAACGGTATATCTGCCGTCTTCAAGTCCTCCGAGTTCGACGTTGTAACTGTTGTAGTTGACAACGACCTGAACTCCGTTTTCGAATGTCGTCATGAATACGTTACCCGTACCCGTTCTGATGCTGTCTGATTCAATGTCGCCGATGTACGGGCTTTCGATGTATGCCTCTACCGATTTGTGGGAGGTTATCGTCTGACCGCGTACAAGGTCACAGAACTCGGAAACCTTTTTATATGCTTCTATCGCCTCGTTGAACGTGTCGGTATAATGCAGCGAATAGAAGTTTGTGAAATCCGTATATTGGAAGACGCTGTTTTCTTCACCCATCCAGCGGAAGTAAAGCCCAGCACCGGTCTCGACCGCTTTAAGAATGGAATTTGTATAGTCCGCTTCAACGTTAAACGCCGCGCCGGTATAATCTATGTAACCGTGGAGAACTATCTGCATGAACGGAATCGAACCCGTTGAAGAAAGGTATTCGGAAGAACCCATCGGGAGGTCGATTATCGTTTTTGCGTATTTCCAAACATAGTCGTTGCCTGTATCCGCGATGATGTTGTATCCCGCAAACGTTTCAAGCGCTTTTTGCTGTTCGATCTTTGCGTCTTCTCTTGTATATACTGCGTTGTTTTTGTAGCTCGAATTCAACGCGTTACCCATTCCGAGAAGAGAAATCGTTTTCATTTCCGTTCCGAAAAGGTCTTCATAAGAAGTTTTCAAAGAATTTGCCATTTCCGCGATGACCGCAGGAGAAAGAATTGTTTTCCGCGTGACCGTGGAAGAGGAAAGCGCGCCTGTGGAAAGAACTCTTTCATTGACTCTTGCGATGCTCGAACTCAGGTTTCTTGCCGCCGCGTCGGAATAACTGATTCCGTTGCCGACATTGCCTTTATGCAGATAAAGAAGATCTGCGGAGGGGAAGAACTTCGAACCGTTGCCCGCAAGCATATCGCGGAGTTCTATCAGTTCTTTTTCCGTGCCCATCTGCTTCAAAGTATCTATCCTTGAATAAGCGGTGTTTTCATAACCGCCGTTTGACCAATAAACGTAACGCAGATTGAGCGCCGCGCCGGGAATTCCGTTCTCATAGAGTTTGTTCGCTATCTCTTTTGCGTCGGAATAAGAGGTCAGCGCGCGAATCGAGTTGATGGGAATACCCGCTTTGGACTCGGTCTTGTTTATCGCGCCTAAAAGTTCGATATAGAGCGGCGTTACGCTTTCCGACGAAAGTTTTTCGGACGTCAGTCTGCCGTTTTCGATAAGATATTCTCTGTATTTGACCGCATACCACGAATAAGAATGACCGTTCACGTCTTCTTCATAGTCGTCGGCGCTGTTAAACAGGAAATTGACCTCAAAAACGGTCGTCGGATCATATTTTGCGGTTACAACACCCTTTTCAACGGTTGTCGCCGTTGAAGACGAACCCGAACTGTCGCTACTGTCGGAAGAAGTATCTTCTTCAACCGAATATGAACTGAATGTTCTTTCCTTATATATAAGCTGATAGTATGCGGAAGCAACTGCCGAAGCCGCTCTCGATGAGGAGCCGGTCGGAGAAGCGTTGATGATTGCCATCGAAGAGCCTTTGTCGATAACGGACATATAGCCGCCGTCAAACGAACGGTTCATAACGAAGAAGCCCGTCAGAGCCTGTTCAAAACGTCCTGTTTCAAGCTCTCTTATAAACGATTCGTCCGTTCCGTATATTCTTCCGCTGTATGCTTCCGACGTATAGTTGCCGTTTGCTCTGATTATTGAGCCCGAACCGTCGGGAACTATCATAAACGCGTCATCGTCGTTACCGGTCGGAACAAACGCACCGAAGAACGGAAGAAGACCTATCGAATAGAGTTTCTGGTTTTCCGGAGAAACTATAAGTGACGAGTCAACATTCACTTTAAGACCCTTGTCCGTAAGCGTGAGGTCTACGGGAACGGTGAAAAGCACGGCACGCGCTTCGCCCGAATATTCAACGTCGATAAGTTCCTGTTTCAGGTCCGCAACCGTGAAATCGGCAGTTTCCATTGCCTGTCTGACAAGTTTTTTCTGCTTCTCCGTCAGGTTACGGGAAACATACATCGTCTTAACGGTTACAAGCGGATATATACCCTGAAGTTTTTCTCTGTCTTCAAGAGAAAGGTTATCCGGGTCAAGTCTCTTGTAAAGGTTCTTGACGTCGGTTATTCTTGCCTCGTATTCCGCTTTTGTGTCGGCGTCCGTCTCTGCGTCCGCCTTGCTCTGAATTGCGGAAAGTATCGAATTGTATGTATCTTCCGAAAGAACGGGGGGAACGAGGTCTTTGTCCGAGTCGTTGCCGATGGTGAATACCAGACGGATAGTGGTGTCGTTCAGTTGAACTATCTTGAATGCGGTCTGATCTTCAACACAGTCCTCGGACGTTGTGAAGTTATACTTCTTGTTTGTGTTGTCATAAGCTTCGAGTTGCAGAATGTCGCTTCCGCCCTTATTGTTCGTCGTTTTCAGAGAGTTGGACGAATAAACTGTGCCCGCTCCCTCGTCAACAAGGATGAAATCGGCATTCTGGAAATCAACGTAAAGGCTGTAATTACCGGTGGAGAGCAGTTTTATCATGTTCTCCGTTTCGCCGTCGGTCGAAAGTTCATAACCGTTGTCAAGCAATTCGCTTTCGGTCAGAACCTTGCCGCTGCCCACCATTTTTTCCTGAATGTACTGTTCTCTTTCGGCATCGGTCATGGAACTTGAATCCGTCGAAGTATCGGAAGAGCAGCCGACCGCGGCAAAAAGAGAAACAACAAGCACAAGCGCGAGTAAAAGAGTTGTTATACGTTTTTTCATGTTTTCTTTCCTCCCTTACTCATTCAACCTGTACGAGATCTCTGAAAATACGGAACTGATGAAGCCCCATACCTGCTGGATCAGGTAGAAGAAAAGAATGACGACAAACGCGATAACCGCCATACCGACAACGGTAAGAATGGCTGTTCCTATCGCTTTCAGCACTGAATATTGCTGTGTTGACATCATGCTGAGGAACATATATGCCACCATAAGAATGGTTCCGAGTGCCGAGATGAAATCGTAAAGGTTCGACTCATCCGAAGTCATGAGATAAGACAGCGGGATAAGAACGATGTTAACCGCTATAACAGGGATGGCAGCAACGGCGGTCGCGCAAAAAATGTCTTTAAGGTTTCCCTCGCCGTCCATAAGAGAGGTGAAGCACCAGCTTGAAACGACCCAAAGCATATACGGCAAAAGAGTTGTAAAAACCATTTTCAAAACGTCAAGGTTCAGCTGACTTTCGACGTTCGCGAACATATAACTCGTCAACTGTTGTTTTGCTATTGCGGAAACGGCAAGCAGCGCATACAGAATTATCGTTGCAGCCATACTCTGCTTGCGTTTGTCTTCTTTCATTCGGAAGAAGCCTTCAAACGGGTGGGTCAGGCAGTAACAGCAATACGGGATATGTTTAAGACCGTCCCAAACAGCAAGCCCGAACTGTTTCAGCTTTGCCCAGATGAAAAGAAGAACTTTCATAAAGACGTTATCAGGCAATTGTTTTTTGTTTTTGAGCGGGGATTCCGCTTCGGAAACGACAGGCTCGACCGCCGCGTCATTTACGGGTTCCGAAGAAACCTCTGCCTGTGCGGTGTTCTCGACTTCGTTTTCCATATTCTTTTCGTTGTCGGTCACAGTCCTGCCCTCCTCTTCTCTTCGGCTCTCTTCTTACGTTTTCCGCGAATCATTATCAGCGCAACAATGCCGACAAAAAGAACAACTAATCCGCCGAACAGCAGTCCGAAGTATTCGGAAGCCGTTTCGTTTCGAAGTTCTTTGTAGCACTCCGCATAATCTATAAGGTTGTTGGAAAGTTCAAAATAGTGAAGCGCCGTTTCGTAGTTTTCTTTGCGTTCGGGAGTTCCCTCCTCGGAATTTGCTCCGCGCAGTTTGTATATCTTTCCGAGCGTATCGTAAGCGATATACATTCCGGAATTATAAGTCAGAACCTGCAGCCATGACTCTTCCGCTTTTTCGTAATCGCCGCTTTTGTATTCTTTCTGCGCGGAGATTATACTTGATGCGTATTCCGTGGTCTCATAAATCGTTATAAGTTTGTTGGTTCCGTCCGCGACAACGATATCATCGTTAAAGCAGGCGATCGCAACGGGGTTTTTCAGGCAACCGAACTGGTTACCGTTGCCTCCGCCGACAAAGAGCTGCATTCCGTTCGACGCATATGTAAAGAATCTGCCCATATATGAGTCGAGGAGCGTATATGTTCCGGCAGACGCATTTGTTGCAACATCTACGATTTTGGACGAAACATCAACTCCGAGGTTTACGTCTCCGTAACTCTCAAACTTTGCGTCCTCAAAGTTCAGAACGTCTGAGCCGTCCGCGGCAAGTTTTCTTACTGCCTTGACCGTTTTGGTGTCGGTCGCGGCGGTATAAATGAATCCGCTGTCATCTATCGTAAGGCTTACATACTCTGCGGCAACGTCTCTTATCTCCGCTTTCTTGGAAGCGGACGCGCCGATTATCGTATATATCCAGTCCGTTGCGGCAAGCGCCACTTTCGGCTGCGCGAAGAACTGCTGGAACGAACCCGTGGAATCTATCTGGATAACGCCCTTGTTACAGTTCTCGCAGAGAACGGAAATGGTTCCCGCGCTGTCAACGACGACCTTTTTCGGTTTGAACAGGAAATCTGTTCCGAGAGCCGCGATACGAACGGACTGGATAACGTTGGAAACATATCCTTCTTTGTCGCAGACAACAAGACGTCTGTTCTGCGTATCCGCAATATAAAGAGTTCCGTCGGTATCAACATATATGCCCTCGGGGCGATAGAGGTTGTATTTGCTTCTGTTTTTAAGAGAAGCGTCAGCAACTCTTGTTCCGTCGTCCTGATATGTATATATGTCTATATCGGGAATCTGATAATCTTCCGAATCTTTGAGGGTGGAAATTCTGAACGCCTCGGAGTAATCGGTGTTGAGTGCGATTATCTGGCACTGTTCGCGGTCTACTATATAAATATAATCTTCGCCGACTGTCAGATCGACCGGGTCAAAAGTTGTGCCGAAAGTGTCGGAACCTTTAACTGTCACCGGGCGGTACGCAATGGGAGCCGCAATGGGAATTGCGTTTTCGTTATAGAAATAACTGTCCGTTATTCCGACGTTGATGGGAAGCGCAAAGGAGGAAACGCAGAGGGAAAGCAGCAGCGCGAAAGTTATCGCAACACAAATAATTCTTTTCAGATTTTTCATTTTCGCCACCCCCTTAATCCTTCATGCCTGCCGTTGCGCAGGTATCCAGAACGTTACTTTGGGTTATGACGAACGTGACAAGAGGAACTATCATAAGCAGTATGCTTGCCGCACCGCCGATACCGGTTCTGTTGATTGAAATTGAGGTTATTGCCGAAATACCGGACGAAATACCTTTCATTTCTTCTTTGAATATGAACGAGCCGGTACCCATGTTCCAATAAGCCTGAACCGCGAACAGGATAACCGTCATCCATGCGGGTTTTACACCGGGCATCAGTATGCCCCAGAAGATACGGAACTCTCCCGCGCCGTCAATGCGGGCGGCTTCAAGAACCGATGACGGAAACGTGTCCATATAGTTCTTTACGATGTACATATACATCGAGTTGCAGGCACAGGGAACGATGAGAGTCCAGTAATGGTCAACGGGGTTCATGTTTGCCAGGATGACGTAACTGACTATGCCGGTTGCGGGCGCCGTGAACATCATCGAAAGTTCGACCATTTTGAACACGGTCTCCTGCCCTTTGAAGTGACGCTTTGATATTGCATACGCCGCCATAGAACAGGACAGCGTGCACACAAGCGTACACATAAAGCAAAGATAAATGGAGTTGAAAAGGTATCTTGACATGGGAACCATCGAGTTGCCCATGTAGTTGAACAGAGATATGTACCATTCAAACGTGGGGTTCTTAACGATAAGGTTCGGGGGGAATATCCATTGTTCGCTGAGCGGTTTCAATGAGTTCGATATGGAATAAATAAGCGGGAACAACATGAAAACGCCGCCGACGAAAAGGACTATCGTCAAGGCAATGTCTCCGCCGAGAGAACGGTTCAGTCTGTGATAGGAAAACTTACGCTTCTTCGGGAGGACGAGCGGGTTTCCGAATTCATCGAGTTGTTCTTTTTTCTTGAAAAGAGAAAATTTCTTTTTCTTTTCGGGTCTTACATCATTAGAATCGGTCATTGCCGTACCTCCTTTCTTATTTACCTATCTTACCTATTAAATAGTTGACTATTTTGTTTATCGTGATTGACAGTATCAGCATGATAGTTGATATTGCCGTTACATAACCCATTTCCAAACGCCCCGAATAGTCCGCGGACAGCATTGCCAACGTAAACAGTTTGTAATCCTGCGTCGGCGTGCCGAAGAAGCCGGGAGCGGAAATACTTACCGAAGCCGTGACCGTGAGTATTGCGTTCAACTGTAACTGACCTTTGATGGAGGGAAGAGTTATGTAATAAAGTTCCTGCCATCTGTTGTAGATACCGTCAACCGCGCCCGCTTCGTAAAGCGATTTGTCAACGCCCTGCAAACTCGAAAGAAAGACAAGGAACTGTGTTCCGAGCGCGCTCCAAAGCATGATGATAATTGCAAGCGGTAGCATATATTCCGTTTCTTTCGACCACTGAATGGGGTCCTGTATCAAGCCCGCCTGCATCAGCCAGCCGTTCAGCCAGCCGTAACGGTCGGAAGAAAGGAGCATATCGAGAATGACGGTGAAGCCGCCGGTCATCGACGGAAGATAGAACAAAAGGGTGAGTATCGTTCTCGGCTTCGGCGGAACTTCGTTCAGTATCCAAGCAAAGCCGAAAGCGAAAAGGTAGTTGATAACGCCCGAAAGCGTACCGAGAACAAGCGAGTTCGACAAACAGAGAGTGAAGTATTCCTCGGAAAGGAACAGTCTCTGATAGTTTTGAAGTCCGACCCAGACGGGAAACTCAATGGTGTTGAACTGCATAAAGGCGATGAAGTAAGAAACGATAACGGGAAGTATCGTCCAAACAAAGAACACCACCATGTAGGGACCGAGGAAGAAGAGCAGGTCGAGGTTCTCGAATTTCTTCAAAAACTTCGGGCTTAAAAACTTCGGTTTTTTGAGTGCCGTGATTTTCATATTTTTTCAGCCTTCCTCCTTAATTTATTCCGGAAGATTAAGTTCTTCACGTTTCTGCGTGATGGACTTGTTTATTTCCTGCATATGTTCGAGTATGGTCGCATGACCGTCTCCCGTACCGTCAACGATAACTTCCGTTTGCGCAAAGCCTATGTATCTTCCGCTGTAATAGTCGCCGAAGCAGACCTCTGCGGGTCTCAAAGTGTCCCATGTTGCCATAAGAACTTTAAGTTCGTCCGAAGTCCACGGCGCCATCTTAAATGCTTCTTTTACGGCAGAAGCGTAACGCTCAACCTGACCGATAAGAGCTTCGACTTCACGTCCGAATTCGTTCGAGCATTCATAGTCGTTGAACCATTGGATAAATTCCCATGCCCCGTCATGGTTTGCGCCTGCGGCGTAAATTGCGGAGTATGTAACGGTCGGAATCTGTTCTCTGTTTACGGTTCCGTCTTCCTGTTCAACGCCGGGAAGAATGTGGAACTTCCAAAGTCCTCTGATTTCAGGTGCCTGCGCATAGAGGTTTTTCCATGTGCTCAGCGTACCGATTATCATCGGAACTTCACCGGTTCTGAAACGGGAGTGTCCGTCCATCGTTATGGGGCATTTATATTCGGTATAGAAAGCGTTCTGTTTATCAAACAGTTTAAGATAAAGGTCGCTGTCGATGTTGGACGCTCTTGCGTTTGCCTGTCGGCTGTTATCGTATTTATACATCAAACCGCCGTATTGGTAAATCATCACGCCTGCCTGCGGAGCCTCCGCCTGCATATTGTATTTCTGAAGTGTGGGGATATAAGTATAGTAGTCGTCCCAAACATTGGGAATAGTAAGATTATACTTATCAAATATATCTTCACGGTAATAAAGAAGCGAGAACGAAAGAACTTCGGGAACGCCGTAAATAAGGTTTGCCGTACCTGCGTCAACGTTGCCGTATTCACGGTACATTTCAACGGTAACGCCGTTCCAGAACGAATCGTCGTATCTTTCCTTTATATCCTTGAAGCCGGGAACGGTTATCGTTTTCAGATATGTCTTTTCGCCGGTTTTCGTATCCGTTTTGTAAATATCCTTGTCGCGGGTTTTAAAGGTATTTATCGGATACATCGAGTGACGCGCCGCATAGTCCTGAACGGTACCGGGACCGACACCTGTCTGCGCGCTGCATATAAGTCCCGCAAGCATTGAAGACGAAAGTTGGCCGGGGAATAATTTATATGTAAGGTTAATTCCGTACTGATTTACAAATCCTCTGTCGATTATCTGACGGGTCAATATCGCATAGTCACGAGAAAGCGTCGTCCAGATCTCAACTTCTTCTTCATACTCGGGGTGTCCCTCCCCGCTTATGGAGTTCAGATCCTGGAAGAAAGACGCGAAGAACATTTTGAACTGGTGCAAAATGGATTTGCCCGCGTCGCCCTCGGCTGCGGGAAGTTCCGCATCTGCGGGAAGGACTTCAATGTAGTCTATTTCGATGGGCTGCAAGCTGCACGACTCAACAAAGTCTCCCAAAGAAGTTATCGCGCTGTTGAGGTTTCTCAGACCGCCGGAAGTCGTGATGGACTCGGGGTCATCGTACATTACATAAAGTTCGTTTACTATCTGCTTTATCTGCGCGGTATACTGTCCCTCTTCTCCGTTAAGAGCGGAAAGAAGTTTTTCGTATATCTGATTAAGCATATCGCCCTGAGATTTCAGGTCGGAAATAACTTCGGGAATGGTCTCGGCAAGGTCGTAATCCTGGAAGGTGTCCGGTTCGCCGCCCGTAATAGCCGTGATCTTGGTATAATCGGCCTGAAGAGACCTTACTATTCCGTCGCATGCGTTGATAAGGTCGTTAAGTTCGCCCGTTACCGCTTTAAGACGAATTTTGTTCGTTCCCTCTTCAAACCAGAAAAGAGAAGCGTCGCCCGAAGAATCGGTCGGGGTCGTAACTTCCCAGTTGCCGCCGTAGGGGAACTGAACTATGTATTCGTCAAAGTTTTCGCCCTTTGTACCCTCGGCACCCGTGTTGACGGTTATTTCTCTGGAAGTAAAGATACCTGCGGAAAGATTCTGTCTGTAACGAATCGCTATCTTATAAAGACCGCTCTTGGGAATATCGTTGACGGTATATTCTATCCACTGTCCGACCGTCTCCCAACGCTCACCGCCGATTATGTTAAGTTTAATGTTTGTCGAAGCGGGAGGCTCGGTGAAAGCGGACGCTCTGTCGAAAGTGGAGAACAGCATCGGGTCGGATTTGGAGGTCGGATATTCCGCTTGAAGTTTGGAACTCGTCCAATCGGAAACATCGGCGGAGTTCACTTCGCTGCCCTGTTTTTCGTAAAGATAGTCCGTATATCTGTTATTCGAGGGAATGGTATAGAAATAAATATCGGAAATATAGGAAACGCCGCGAACGGAAGAAATTCTTACGACGTTTTCTCCGCTTTTAAGATAAAATTTAAGAGGAACGGTGTATGAACCGTTGGAATCGTGGAAAGTGCTGTTGTCGGTCCAGACCTGACGCTGTTCCTGAACGCCTCTCGATTCATTTCCCTCGGAGTCGATGTCGTAGTAATACTCGGACTTCGGCTCAAAGCGCTGAGAAACGTCCGTCAGTTTGCCTCCGTTTTCTTCAAGTTCGAATGCATATTTATCAACGTATGTTCTGTCAAGCGCCGCACTTCTCGACTCTGTATATTGCAGTTCGCCGTTGACGTAAATCGAATATTCGAGAATACCCGCTTTCGATTTATCCGCCATATAGTCGATTCCGAGCGTGTAAAGACCCGCCGACGGAACGCTTATCGTCCATTCGACGAAACCCTCTTCGCTTGTGTGAACCGCAACTCGTTCAACGCCGTCGTCGTCCTTGAACTTTCCGACGGAATTGTCGTCGAGGTCACCCGAAGACTTGATGTTCGTTATCGGGTTGGCATTGTCGCCCTGTTCGGTCTTTATCGGATAAAAACCGTACTTGCCGACGTTGTAGTTCTTGTTGTCCTTGTAGAGAGTGAAATCAACGTCGTCGAGAGTTCTCGATTGAAGTTGGAGAAACTCACCGTAAGACCCCGCCGAATAAACGGGAACGAACGGTGTTTCGATGTTGATCTCATCGCTGTCCTTATTGCTCGACGAACAAGCCGCGCAGAGTTGTGCGCAGAGCAAAATTATCAACAGAACTGCAAGGATCCTTGATTTTCGCACTTGGGAACACCTTCCTTTTCTCAGGCACGCGCCCGGGAGTTGATAGATAAAAAACGCTTTTTCTGTCGAAAAAGGGCCGACAGAAAAACCGTCGGGCTTTCGCGTGCGCATACGCGTGTAAAACGCAAAAGAGAACACGACACCATCGGCATCGCAAAAAAGACTTCCGCAGCCTCTCTTTGAATGCCGAAATGCCGTATTGCGCAGAAAGCACAAAAACATTTTCGTTCAGATATGCATATATTATAATACTTTTTTGCTCAAAAGTCAAGTAAAAACCCGTGTTTTCGACCTTTCCGCCGCCGTTTCGCAAGCCCCCGACAAGGCATATCCGTTTGGTTATTCAGCACAAATTTTCGGGTTTAAATTTTTACATTTAGTATATTTTTCAGTTGCGTTTTTTGTCACTTGTTATGCAGACTTTACAGCACCGAAACAAGATGTGGAAAAATAACGCCGAAAAACGGGACGCAAACGCAATATATACGTTTGTAAAACTTTTTTTGCAATTAAATCCGTTGTGCAACCTGCACAAAAAATGCAAACTTTTTTGCAAAATCGGAATAAATTCGGAAGTTTTTGCCCGAAGCGGTTTTTTTTGGCATTTTTCGGGATTTGATGCGCAGAAAGCAAAAGAGGAGCAGCGCCTGACGGCGAACAGAGTCGGACAATAACAGAACCGACCTCAGCAAAGGAAAAGCATTGTTTCGGAGACAAAAAGAAAGAACGTTTTTCACCTCTCGGAACAGTACAGAATATGTAAAGAGAACACAACAAATACCCGACGGAAATCGTTAATAAAAGACTCCATGTTCCTATAAAAAAATGAATAAATATAAATCGAAAAGGACAAAAAAGATAAACGGCAGAGTTGTACCGAAAACAACTTCTGCCGTTTTGTCTGCTTTGCAGTTTCAAGGTTTTTCAAAAAGGATGAACAGCCGCCGACAGGCACAAAAAGTAAGTGCGTGGCTGTCAAATCAGCCCGAAACTGACGAATATCTGACAAGTTTTGCGTGGACCACCACTCTGCCGTCGGAAAAGCCCTTGCAGGTGACAAGAGAAATTATTTTATCTTCGTCCTTGAACTCGAATTTTCCGAGAGACGGGATCTCGTTAAGTCCCTGCAAATAGGTAAAATATTCCGCCCAATTATCGGTTGAAAGGCGGTCAAAATCGCCGCCGTCCGTACTCTCGTACCATGAGAATATCTGCCAGATGGAGTAATAATTATCCGTTTTTATGCGGATGAAATGGTTGTTTCCGTCCGAATACCAACGCTTTGCGTCGTTCAGATATTTCAGTCCCGCAAACGCATAGGGATTTTTTGCGTGGCCGTAAATCATCGTGTTTGAGTTGTTCACAAGGTCGGGGTCAATCCCTGCGGACATATAGATACAGCCGTTGGAATCCTTTTCGCCTTTTGCGTTGTAGTCAAGATAATGATAATCGTCGTCACCCTGCACCAGCGCGGCGTTTATCGGTAGTCCGTATATGGAAGACGGTCCGGGGAAATATATCCAGCCTTTTACGTCGGGGTTCTCCTGTTTAAGTTTTGAATAATTTGTATCTATATACTTGATTTCTCCTATATCGACATCTTCAACAGGAACGACCTTTATTTCGGTTTTCGTGTCCGAATCGCCGCCGTTGCCGTGGTTTGCGGGGTTATCGATGATTCCGCCCCAATCGGGAACCTGACCGTCTATGTTTTCGACATCGCCTATCGTTGAGCGGTAGCCCGAATCGCGGATATGCGCAGAGATAAAGTAGTCCGCCACTTTATATGCCGAAAAGCCGAAGACGCAAAGACAAACCACAAAAATAACAATAGTCAATGGTCCGTTTTTCTTTTTTTGAGCATTTTCTTTTCCGTTTGTCTGCTGCGTTTGTGAAGCGGTTTTTGAAGAAGTTATCCGAGGCTCGGAAGATGATTTTGCATTTCGCTGCGCGTTGCCGCCCGTTGCGGTTCGGTTTGCGGGACGGGGAGTTGAGTTCCTGTTTGATTGTGAAGAAGCCTGCCGCGGTTGCACTTCCGTCCGAGAACGTGAAACCGCCGTGCGCGGATTTTCCGTTTCGGAATAAGAGGTAACGGGCTTTCTTTTAGGTGGGTCTATCTCGTCAAGTTCTGCGAATGCTTCGCGGGTCTTTTCAGCAATTCTTCTGTGGCGTTCCGCAGTTGTTTCGGCAGGTCTTTTCGGCACGAAAGAAGACTGTGCCGCAGCTTGTTTTGCCGCAATGGCTTCACGGACGGCACGCTCCGCTTCTATGCGGTCTCTTTCGGCTTTTCCGTCTGCTCTGGACATAGCGTCAACCTCCGTAATTCGTTATTTTTCCCGTCGTTCTGTCCTTGGACGACACAAGTTTTGCCTGAACGACGAAGCGCACGTCGGTGTCGTTGTCGGCACAGGTGACAAGAGATATTATGCGGTCGTTTTCGGTAACGGTTACGCCCCAATCGCGTGCACCCAGAGACTTGGAAAACGCGCCGTAACGGTAACTTGTCGTGTCCATTCTGTCACGCCAGGAGTTTGCCGTCTGTGCCATTTCCGCGCCGTTTTTCATCAGTTTTTCAAGATTCCCCGCAAGCGCCTGTGCGGCAAGGTAATCTTCGCCGTACTTTTCGGTCAATTCCTCGGTCGTCAGCATATAATTCAGCCTTGTAACGGCTTTTTTGTTGCTGTCAACGGCAAAATCCGTGTAATATACGGCAAATATCTCCCATTTTGTCAGTTCGGTCGCCGTGTTGACGTAAACGTATCTGTTTTCTTTGTTTTCAAACCATGAAGAGAGCACCAAGTTCTTTTCGAGTTGGTCAAAAATATCGTCTCCGCGAGCGTGACCGTAAACCACGGTATTCAATTCGGAAATGCCGACAAAACCGCCGTAACGCGAAAGTTTGGACGAAGAATCGACAAAAGCGGAACCGCTGTATTTTTTATAACGATTCAGTCCGTGCGAAAGGTAGTATTCGGGGTCGGACATCGGCGCCTGTGCGACGGGCAGATTGATATTTGTGCCGGGAACATGAAGCCACGCCACGGTGTCCGTATTCATCTGATAATATTCAAAAAAGTTGTCGCCGCTCAAAAAGCCGTCCTTGTCGAACTCGGCTTCGGGAATTTCGGGAACATAGCCGCTGTCACCGCCCGTGGTGCCGCTGTTGCCGCCCGCGGTCTGCGCGGCATTGACGGTGACTACACAAACGCCGAATACTTCTTCGCCTTTTATCTCGCAGGAAGCCTTGACAGCCGCCACACCGCCTTTTAAGGACGTAACGGTGCCGTCGGCGGTCACGTTGACTATATCCTCGTTCGACGAAGAAAACGTGATTTCAACGCCGTCGTCGGGGTCAAGAGATGCGGAAAGAACAAACTTTTCTCCTATCTTGTCAAAAACGTGTTCGTCCGCACTCATAACAACTTTGAAATCTTTTGCTTTTGCAAAAAGAATGCCGAACCCGCCCTCTCGGAAGAACAGGAAAAGGAATACGGCGGCAATAGCCAAAAACGCCGCGCCGCAGGCAAAAACAACTGTTCTGAATTTGCGGGAAGAGAACAAAACGTCGGTTTTTTTCATTTTCCGTCACCTCCGAAAAGAGCTTAAATCGAACTGTTCTGCATAATGAGCAAACGTTACACGGATATATAATAGCATACTTTTGCGGCAAAATCAACATTCAAAAAACGGAAAAGACTCGAATAATATAAAAACTTCACGCTTTCGGCGGTTTTTTCCGAAAAAATCCGCGTTTGTCCGCGCCGTCTCCGTGTCCGGAATCCGGGAGGGAGGCTTTTTTCGCAAAAACTAAATCCTTTTCCCCGTCGCACTTGACATTTTGAATAAAATAATATATAATAAAAATAATATCACGTTGCGAAAATATTTCGTCGGAACAGGAGAGAAAAATGAAGAACAGAAACGTTTCGCCGTCGGTCATCAAACGGCTTCCGAGATACTTCCGATACCTTAACGAACTCAGTCTTTCCGGCGTTACGAGGATATCTTCGAAAGAACTCAGCGAAAAGATGAATATTACCGCGTCGCAGATAAGGCAGGACTTGAACTGCTTCGGCGGGTTCGGTCAGCAGGGTTACGGTTACAACATAGAAAATCTGCTTTCGGAAATAAAACATCTGCTCGGAGCGGACAGACACACAAAGGCGATAATCATCGGTCTCGGCAACATGGGGCTTGCGCTTGCAAACAACATGAAATTCGACCGTCGCGGCGTTTACCTTATCGGACTGTTCGATACCGACAGGGAAAAGATAGGAAAGACCATACGGGGCAACGAGATTCTTCCCGCAGAAAAAATCGAGGAGTTTTGCAAAAAGAACAAGCCCGACATAGCAATACTGACCGTTCCGCGCGATGCGGTGGTCGGAACGGCGCATAAACTTTACGGATTGGGCGTGCGCGGGTTCTGGAACTTTTCGAACGTCGAGCTCGACGTTCCCGGCGCACAGGTGGAAAACGTCCACCTCGGGGACTCGCTGATGCACCTTTGCTACAATCTCGTGAACGAAGACGGAGAAACCGATGAATAAAGACAAAAAAGCAATAAAACAACTTGCGCAAAACAGAAAAGCGTATCACGATTATTTTGTGCTTGACAAGTACGAAGCGGGAATAGAACTTTTCGGAACGGAAGTTAAAAGTCTGCGTCTCGGTCAGGCTAACCTGAAAGACAGTTACTGCACCACGGACGGCAAACAGATATGGGTCAACGGGCTTCACATCAGCCCCTACGAAAAAGGCAACATCTTCAACAAAGACCCGCTGCGTCAGCGTCGGTTGCTGATGCACAAAAAAGAAATACTGAAACTTTTTGAAGCGGTCAAACTCGACGGACAGACGCTCGTGCCGCTTTCGCTTTACCTGAAAGGTCCCGTCATCAAACTCGAAATAGGGCTTTGCAAGGGTAAAAAACTTTACGACAAGCGCGATTCCGCGGCAAAAGCGGACAGCGAAAGACGCATACGCAGAGAGTTCACAAAGGAGCAGCGCTGACGGAATGAGAATTTTGGGCATAGACCCCGGTTACGCAACCGTCGGGTTCGGCGTTGTGGACTATGTAAACGGCAAATTCACCTGCGTTGATTACGGCGCGATACAGACCCCCGCAAAAACGCCGTTTGAGGACAGGCTCGAACAACTTTTTGACGACATGAGCAAACTCGTCGAGTACTACAAGCCCGAAACGGTCGCTTTTGAGGAACTGTTTTTCAACACGAACACGACAACGGCGATAAAGGTCGCGCAAGGGCGCGGCGTTTTGCTTTTGGCGGCACGGAAAAAAGGGCTTGAATGTTTTGAATATACGCCGTTGCAGGTCAAGCAGGCTGTCGTGGGCTACGGACGCGCGGAGAAGATGCAGGTCATGCTGATGACGCAAAGACTGCTCAATCTGCCGAAACTGCCGAGACCCGATGACGCGGCGGACGCGTTGGCAATAGCGATATGCCACGGCAACAGCATGAATATGCGAAATCTGAAAATCAGGGTATAAAAAATGTATTATTATCTCAACGGGGAAATAGGGTATCTCGACTTGAAGACCGCGGTCATAGACTGCGGCGGGGTCGGTTACAAATGCGCGATAACACTCAACACTTACAAGCAGATAAGCGGAAAAAGCCGCGCAAAACTGTTCACATATCTGAGCGTTCGCGAAGACGCAATGGAACTTTACGGCTTTGCGGACGAAACGGAAAAAACATTTTTTGAAATGCTTCTCGGCGTCAACGGGGTCGGTCCGAAAGCGGCGATAGCGATACTTTCCGACATGACACCGTCGGAACTGTCCGCGGTACTTGCGACACAGGACGCAAAACGGCTTTCGAAAGTCAAGAGCATAGGTGCGAAAACGGCGCAGAGAATAATCCTCGATTTGCGTGACAAGATAGCGCATTCCGACCTGCCCGACACGGGAGCGGGAATATTCTCGCAGGAAACGGCGGGAGAGATGAGCGACGCGAAAGCGGAAGCGGTGGAAGTGCTCGCCGCGCTCGGATATACGAAAAACGACGCAAGAAACGCGGTTGCGAAATGCCCCGCGGAAAACGTAAACGACTTGGTAAAACAGGCTTTGCGCCTGCTCAGCAGAATTTAAGGATAAAACCGTATGGAAGATTTTGACGAAAGACTTTTGTCCGCACGCACCCTATCTGCGGAAGACGAAACGGAGCGTTCGCTCCGTCCCCACAGACTTGACGAATATGTCGGACAGGAAAATGTAAAAGAACTTCTGAAAGTCTATATCGAGGCTGCAAAGCAGCGCGGAGACGCGCTCGACCATGTTTTGCTCTACGGACCTCCGGGACTCGGAAAAACGACGCTTGCAAATATCATCGCCGCCGAAATGGGCGTTTCGATAAGAATAACGTCGGGGCCCGCGCTTGAAAAAACGGGCGACATAGTGGCTCTGCTGACAAATTTGCAGGAGGGCGACATTCTTTTTATCGATGAGATACACAGACTTTCGAGAACGGTGGAGGAAGTCCTCTACCCCGCAATGGAAGATTTCGAGTTCGATATAATCATCGGCAAAGGTCCGTCCGCACGCTCGATACGCTTCGATCTGCCCAAATTTACGCTGATAGGCGCAACAACACGTTCGGGACAGTTGACCGCTCCGTTCCGAGACAGATTCGGCGTACTTTTCAGGCTTGAACTTTACACGGTAAAAGAACTTGCGCAGATAGTTACGCGGTCTGCGGACATTCTCGGGATAAAAATTGAGCCGCAGGGCGCGGAGGAGATAGCGTCACGCTCACGCGGAACGCCTCGAATAGCGAACAGGCTGTTAAAAAGAGTACGCGATTTTGCGCAGATAATGGGCGACGGAACGATAACAAAAGAAATAGCGCAAAGTGCGCTTCTCAAACTCAACATCGACGAGATAGGGCTTGACAACACGGACAGAAATATGCTCGAAGCGATGATACGTTCGTTCGGCGGCGGCCCCGTGGGGCTCGATACGCTCGCCGCAATGATAGGCGAAGAGGCAATAACAATAGAGGACGTTTACGAACCGTATCTTATGCAGCTCGGGTTCATCAACAGAACGCCGCGCGGCAGGGTGGTCACTCCCGCCGCATACAAACATCTCGGATTTGATTATCCGCAAAAATAAAGATGAAAAACAGCATTTTACAAAACGGAAATTTCACATTCGAAACGGCGGGCATTAAGTTTTCCGCCGTTTTTTCCGATGCGCTTCCGTCGGAAACAGGCGCGGTAAGCATTATCTGCGCCGCAGAGAACGAAGTCTGCGTTTCGGCTGACGGAAAGGCGTTTACCGTTTCGGAAAACGGAGTTCTTGTTTTATCGAAAAACGCGGAAGCGAAAACAGTGAACGGAAACGCCGCCGTGTTTTCCGTTATCGCGGAAAAAGGCGAACAGGAAGAGGAAGAAAATCTTTTTCCGATGTTTTCGGAGTTTTTCGACGCGATAGAGCCGGTTTGTCTCGAAAGAGCGGAAGACCTTGCCAAACTCATTAAAAAAGGTCTTTGCGTGTCCGGGGCAAAAGAAAAAGGATATGCCACGCGGCTAAAAGCCGTTGCGACGGAGACCATATTCGAACTTTACGATTTTCTTGCCGCGCTGACCGTCCGTATTTCCGATGACGGCGAAAAAACGCTTGCGGGAAGAACAAGAACGCCGCAGACGCGCCTGATATTTGTCGAACGCTATTTACGGGAGAACTTCCAAACGGATATTTCGCTTGAAACGCTTGCGGAAAAAGCGGGCGTTTCCGCCCGACAGTTGAACCGCATTTTTGAGAAAAATTACGGAACGACGTTTTATAAATACCTGACAGAACTCCGCATTGACGAAGCAAAACGCCTGCTTTCGCAAAAACCGATGCCGTCTGTGGAAGAAGTTGCTTACGCCGTCGGATATTCAACGTATACGGGCTTTCACAACGCATTCAAAAAAGAGACGGGAATGTTGCCCGGCGAATACAGAAGAAGAAAACATTAAAACGGGAAGAAAAAATTTCCTCAATACACAGAAAAAGGCTGTCCGCAGTTTGCGGACAGCCTTTTAAGCGTATAAACGATATTTAATCAGTCTTTCATCATTCGACTTATCGCATGAAAGCCCTCGTCGATGAAGTTGCCCGTCGTTGCGCAAACACGCTCGCAGAACGGTGCCGTGCCGTCAACCTCGCGGTCGGAACGGTATATCATATACGGAACATCGTCGGAGGCGTGACCGCGCGTCGTAAGCGGCGTCGGGTGGTCGGGGGTTATCAGAATGCGAAAATCCTCGCCCGTCGAAACAAGATATTCGTATATCGGTTTGACTATTTTTTCATCTATTATCTCGATAGAGCGGATTTTTCCCGCAACGTCGCCCTGATGTCCGCACTCGTCGGGGGCTTCAAGGTGCGTGTAAACAAGATCAACGCCTTTTTTGAACCATTCTATCGACGTCTGCGCCTTACCGTCAAAGTTGGAATGGAGATTGCCCGTCGCGCCGTCAACATCGACAAGGGACATATCAGCGCAAAGCGCGATACCTTTTATAAGGTCTACCGCCGTGACCGCCGCGCCGCTTATGCCGTGCACGCTTTCAAAAGACGGCAGGCTCATGCGTCTGCCCTGTCCCCAGAGCCAAAGCGAATTTGCGGGGTTAAGCCCCTTTGCGACACGAGCAGCGTTTATCGGGTGTTTTGTCAAAAAGTCGAAAGAGCGTTTCTGAATATCGAGCAAAAGGTCGCAGTAATCGCCTTTCGGCAGATATTCGGAAATGCTTTTTCCTATTATGTTGTGCGGCGGGGTGAACGACATTTTGTCCGTGGCGTTGTGCATGATAAGGCAGTGCTTGTAACTGATACCCGCATAAAAGGTCATCAGTTCCGAGCCGAACTCTTTCTGCACATCGTCCATCAGCGCCTTTGCGTCCTCGGTCGATATTTCGGACGCAGTGTTGTCAACCATCGTCTTTTGCTCATACGGTTCGTCGGCGGAAAGCGTCACGAGATTGCAGCGGAGAGCAAGATCCGTTTCGCTCATTTCTATGCCGAGACTTCTTGCTTCAAGCGGCGAACGCCCCGTAAGGTAAACGCGCGGGTCATAGCCCATAACGCAAAGATTTCCTATCTCCGAACCGCCCTTGCAGCCGTCGGGAGTGACGTGCAGCATACCGAGTTCGCTTTTTTTCGCAAGCGCGTCGATACAGGGCTTTTTCGCGACCTCAAACGGCGTTTTTCCGTCCAGTTCGGGAACGGGATAATCCGCCGCTCCGTCGGTCAGAATAACTGAATACTTCATTTTGTTTTACTCCTTAAACTCTTTTACATATATGCTTTTCTTCGTGTGTACAAGATTTATTTCTTTTCGAGCGCCGTCAGCGCCGAGGTCATATCGCCTTTGTAGGGAACGGTCTTTCCGTGAACTTTTTGCGTGGTTTCGGGGCCTTTGCCCGAAAGGAACACAACGTCGCCGTTCTGTGCGGTCTCAATCGCAAATTCGACCGCTTTTTCCCTATCTTCTATCTTGACAAACGGAACGGGCGTTTTCTCCATTTCCGCGCCGACCTCGTCAAGAATGTTTTTCGGATCTTCGTTTTCGGGGTCGTCCGTCGTTATTACCGCAAAATCCGCGTGATGTCCGACCACCTGCGGAAGCTGCGTTCTGCGGTCAAGCGCTTTGTTGCCCTGACAGCCGAAAAGACAGATGACCTTTGACTTCGGATAAAATTTTTCTATATGGTCGAAAACAGATTCAAAACTGAGTTCATTGTGGGCGTAATCGACGATGACCGTTATCCCTTTTTTCTCGACAATCTCCATTCTTCCGGGTATTTTTGTTTCGGCAAGACCTTTCCGAACGCTTTCCGCGCAAATGCCGCAAAGAGCCGCGGAAGCAATTGCGACAAGCGCGTCGTAAACATTGAATTTGCCCGGAATGCGAAGCGAAAATCTTTCGCCGTCAAAAAATTTTCCGCGAACGGTGAAATCTATTCCCGTTTTTGTCTGCGTCACGTCGCAAGCACGGAGATCGCATTCGCTGTCAATGCCTATCGTAGTCATCGTTTCGCAGGTCGCGGCGTTCAGAAAATCGGGCGCCGCCGCATCGTCGATATTGACCACCCCGTGCCGACACAGCGTCATCAACCGCATTTTTGCCGACTTGTATTCTTCAAAACTGTGGTGTTCGGTCGGGCTTATGTGGTCTTCCCCGAGGTTCAAAAACGCGCCGACAAAAAAATCTATGCCGTCCACTCTGTTATATGCCAGCCCCTGCGATGAAACTTCCATACAAGCCGCTTTTACGCCGTCATGAACAAATTCATTCAGTATTGAGTAAAGTTCAAGCGCTTCGGGCGTCGTGCCGCTTTTGGGTATGTTGCGCCCGCAGGACGTTGCCTCGACGGTGGAGATCATTCCTACTTTGTTGCCGAATGCCTCTTCAAATATGTTACGGAGCATATACGCGCACGTTGTTTTTCCCTTTGTGCCGGTTATTCCGACAAGCGGAAATTTTGATGCGGGATGATCGTAAAAGACGTTTGCACAAACGGGCATGGAGGCACGGACATCGCTGACGCGGATATACGGAACGGAAAGAGTTCTTTCTTCTTCTCCGATAACGGCGCAACAGCCTTTTTCGAGCGCGGAAACAAGAAATTCTTCGCGAAAACCCGCGCCCTTGATAAAGAAGAGTTGTCCTTTTGTCACCTTGCGTGAATCGCAACCTACGGACAAAACCCCGATATTTCCGAATTTTTCATATTCGCCGCGCAAAAGCCCGTTTTCGGAAAGCGCGTCGAGAATTTTTTTCAGTTCCATGCCAAACTCCGATATCTTGTGTCAATATGTCAAAAAAATTTTTTTTCTGTCGTATTTTTTCGGTCAACACGAAAAAAGTTCTGTTTTTAAGCGAGTTTTCCACCTTTTCAACAGAGTTATCAACAAAGTCGGTGAAAAACGCAAAAAACTTTTTCGGGTAATATTTAACGAATTTTTCCGCTTGTCCGCCCGAAAAATCATTTTTTTTCTCAAAACCGAATACAGTATAATTCCGAAAAATTTTTCCGTCCGCAGTCGGTACGAAATTTTTCGAACACTATATATTGTGGTCGAGCCTTTTCGCGCAAAGCGACGGTTTTCGAAACGCAGAGTCACAAACCGTGAATGGACTGCGACAACTTAAAATCAATAGCCGCTTTCGCGCACGGAGAGCGAATCGTCGTTCAAAATCCAATCGTTTACGTCTATGCGGCGGAACTCCGTTGCGGTGTCTCGGACATAGACTTCCGAAATACCCGCGTTGATGACCATGCGCTTGCACATCATGCAACTGTCCGTTCCGGGCACGGCGCTGCCGTCGTTGCCGAGACAGGCAAGATAAAGCGTTGAGCCTATCATTTTTTCTCTGTCCGCGTTTATTATGGCGTTCGCTTCAGCATGCACGGAGCGGCAAAGTTCATAGCGTGTGCCCGTGGGAATGGAAAACTTCTCGCGAAGGCAATATCCGAGATCGGTGCAGTTCGCTCTGCCTCTCGGCGCGCCGTTGTAACCGGTACTGATTATCGCGTCGTTTTTAACGATGACCGAGCCGAAACGCCGTCTCATGCACGTCGCTCTTTCCGCCACGGTCTGTGCAATGTCAAGATAATAATTTATTTTATCTATTCTCATAACCGTTCCTCCGTTTGATGTTCGTCGGTTTTTTCTTTTATATGAACGCCGTCGCCATATTCGCCGAAGAATTCTGTGCAGACCGCGCCCGCAAATGCTCTTTCCTCCGCAGATGAAACAAAAACATAACCCCGATAGTTGGAGGCATTGAACGCCCGCGACCATGTTCCTATATACTCAAATCGGTTTATTTCGGGGGTCAGGCTTCCGCGCCGCAGAACGAGAAATTCCGTCTTTCCGCTCGAAAGCGGCGGGAACACGATGTGAATGTCGAAGACATCGAAAAGGGCTTTTTTGCCGTCTTTTTCATATTCGTCGCGAAGTCTTTCGAAAAGTTTTTCGCGCAAGGTCATGTAACCGTCGTAGTCGGCGAAACCGAGACGTTTCGAAAGTTTTTTCAGCGCGGCAAAAACAAGTTCGTCGTCGCTGTAATTTTCCGTATACTCATCCGCAAAATTTTTAAGCGCCGCTATTTTTTCGTTCTCCGATATACCGCTTTCAATGGCTTTCAGCGTTTTATCCGTAAATTCGCGGCGGAGCTCGTCTGCGGAAATAACCTCGATGTCCGACCCTCGAAGTTCAAACGCGCGTTTCGGCAGCGCGCGGCGGTTGATAAGCCGTATCATGTCGCCGAGAGTTCTGTTGGGCGCGATGTCGGGATACGGCACAAGGTCGCAGGTGTCAAGCGTCGCTATCCTGTCGTCGGTAAATTCAAGAAAATCGCACGGGTGCGAAAGAATACCGCAGGCGACCATGCCGTGTATAACGTCTCGAACAGCCGCTTCCGCCGCAAGCACTTTCTGATGGCGGTACATATAAACATAAAGCATATTGCGGTTGAATATAAGTTCTTCCACCGTTGTGACCGCATCGGAACTTATCGCAAGTTCGTACCGCGTTTCGGAGTCCTTTTGAATCTTGCAGAGAACTATTTTCATCAGGAAACGTTCTATGCCATAAGTCAGGGCAATGCCCGAAGTATAACTGTCGCGCTGGGTGTAGTCGAGTTTGTCGGCGTCGAAATCGCCGTTCAATATCTGCGTCATAAACGCATAAACAACCGTGTTTCCGTTCTCGTCGCACGTCCTGTTCATCTGTCCCACGACCATGTTCGCACATTCTTTCAAAAGAGCACGGCAGCTCTCCCTGTCACCCTTTTCGGGATAGTCCACATGTTCGGCAAAAAATGTCAGAAACGCTTCGGAACGTATTATCATATACGAAAAAAGTTCGTGAGGTTTCGGATGTATTCCCTCGTCGAGGTCTTTTTCTATGTCCGCTCTGACCTGTAAAAACGGCTCTGTGTTTCCGTAAACATTCTCGGAAAGATGTGAGTAAAAGCAATGCCCCACATCATGCAGAAGCGCGGCAAGGCGCACCTTGTTCCTGTCCCTTTGCGTTATTTCAAGTCCCGCGCTGCGCTCGGCAAGTTTATCTATCATTCGCGACGCGATGGCGGTCGTTCCGAGCGAATGTTCAAAGCGCGTATGGTGTGCGGACGGATATGTTGTTTCGGCGCGTCCGAGTTGGCGTATGTCGCGCAGACGCTGAAAAAGAGGAGAGTCGATTATCTGTATCTCCCATCCGTTATACAGCACCGAACCCCATATAGTGTCGTGAATGACCTTGCCCGAGGTCGGCGCGGGGGTATATCTGTCGAGTTTTTTTGTAACGAAAGCATTTATTCTTCCGTAAAAGTCCTCGCAAACAGTCATATCAACCGTTCCTTTCACTTTACTGTGTTATCAGTCTGTCCGACAATGCCGCAAAATCCGTCACGGAAAGTCTCTCGGCGCGAACCGTGGGTTCAAAGCCGCAGTCCGTCACCGCTTTTTCTATCTCGGTCTTTGGTATTCCCGTTTTTGCGGAAAGCGCGTTCACAAGCGTTTTTCTGCGCTGTTCAAAACCTGCGGAGATAAGCAAAAACATAAACTTTTCGTCTTTCACTTCAACCGGAGGAGGAACAAGGTCAAGAGCGATAACGCTCGATTCGACCTTCGGTGCGGGCATAAAACAGCCCGGAGAAACCGTAAAAAGAGTTTTCGGTCTCGCATACCAGTTTATTGCCGCGGTGATCGCACCGTATTCCTTTTTTCCCGGTTTTGCGGAAAATCTCTGCGCGACCTCTTTTTGTATCATAACGGTTATACGCGAAAGCGGAAGCCGCTGTTCGAGAAGCGCCATTATTATCGGTGTGGTTATGTAATACGGCAGATTTGCGCAGACACAGACACGTTCTTTTCCCTCGCAAAGCGCGGAAAGATCCATTTTCAGAACATCCTTGTTTATAACCGTCACGTTGTCGCAGTCGGCAAGCGTTTCGGCAAGCACGGGGATAAGTCTTTGGTCTATTTCTATCGCAAAAACTTCCTTTGCCCGAGCGGAAAGTTCCTTTGTCAGACAACCCACGCCGGGACCTATTTCAATGACCGTTGTATTTTCGTCAAGCCCCGCGTTTTCGGCAATGCGCACGGGAACATCGGAATTTATAAGAAAGTTCTGTCCGAGCGTTTTGGAAAACGAAAAACCGTGCTTTTCCATAAGCGGGCGGATTTCTTTCATCGAAGTCAGTTCCATTTTATACCACTCTGTTCCGTTTTTCGCCGTTCAGAAACGCGGCAACGTTCTTTTCCATTTCGGCAACGAGCCGTGTTCTCGCCTGAACGGAAGCCCACGCGATATGAGGTGTGAAACACACGTTTTTCATGTCCTTTATCTTTACATACGGGTGGTCTGCGGGGAACGGCTCTTTGTCATAAACGTCGGAAGCAAAGCCGCCGAGAACGCCGTTCAGAACAGCCTCAACCGTTGCGTCGTTATCAAGCACCGCCCCGCGCGCAACGTTTATAAGCAACGGATTTTTCTTCATTTTCGAATATTCTTCTCTGCCGATAAGCCCTCTTGTCGCGTCGGTCAGCGGGCAATGCACGGATATAATATCGCTCTCGCCGAGTAAACTGTCAAGTTCCACGCATTCGACATCGGGCTTCGGAGTGCGCGTATACGCGATAACACGGCAACCGAAAGCGCGCGCGATATCCGCAACCTTTTTGCCGATATTGCCGTAACCGATTATGCCCCACGTTTTTCCGTCAAATTCGTCGAACGGCGGAACAAGGCGGTTCGGCAGACCCGCCGCCGTATATTCGCCCGAGCGGCAGAAATCGCAAAAAACGTCAAGTTTTGTCATCATCATGCAGGCAAGGGAGACCGTTACCTGCGCCACGGAAGAAGTCGAATAGGCGGGAACGTTCGCCACGCCTATGCCGTGTTCGAGACAGAACGCCGTGTCTATGTTATCGACGCCCGTCGCCGCTTCCGCGATAAATTTCAGATTCGGAGCGGCAGCAAGTATTTCCGCGGAAAGCCTGACTTTGTTTGTCACCGCAATGTCCGCGTCTCCGATATTTTTAACCGCGTCTGCGGCAACGGTCCTGTCGTGAACCGTCACGTTTCCGAATTTTTCAAAGCCCGAGATGTCGATGTCCTTGCCTATCGCATCTCTGTCCAAAACGGATATTTTCATCTGTTTTTTCCTTATTTATTGAAGTATTTTTTATCGAGTGAGCGGAAATAGACCGCTTCCGATATATGTTTTTTTTCTATTGAGTCGCTGCCCTCGAGGTCGGCAACGGTCTGCGCTATTCTTATCAGTTTGTCATAGGAACGCATTGACAAAAAGCCCTTTTCAAACACGCCCGTCAAAAGGTTGTCCGCGTCCGCAGTCATTTGTTTTTGGCAAATATCCCTTATTAAACCGGGCGTCAGTTTTGCATTGCACGGAATGCCGAACTCGGCATATCTTTCCCTCTGTCTTGCTCTTGCCGCATCGACACGCTTTTTTATACTTGCCGAACTTTCCGCTTTCGCGCGGTTTTTCAGGTCTTTGACGGGAACTGTCGGCAGTTCGACCTGCAAATCTATCCTGTCGAGAAGAGGTCCCGAAATGCGGTGCATATATCTGTCTATCTGCGCTTTTGTGCAGGTGCATTTGAGCTCGGGCTGACCGTATCTGCCGCACGGACACGGATTCATGGCGCAAATAAGCATAAAAGATGCGGGATATGCGACCGTGCCGCGAACACGGCTTATGCTCACGGTTCCGTCTTCAAGCGGCTGACGCAGGCAGTCAAGAACTTTGGGAGGGAACTCCGCCACCTCATCAAGGAACAAAACGCCGTTATGCGCCAGAGACACAAGCCCCGGCACGGGGTTTGACCCGCCGCCCGTCATAGCGGGCACGGAAACGCTCTGATTGGTGGTAACGAACGGACGCCTTGTCACAAGAGGTTTTTCGTCTGTCAGTTTTCCCGCAACGGAATAAATGCGGCTCGACCCGATTATTTCCTCTTCGGACATTTCGGGAAGTATCCCGGGAAGCGCTTTTGCAAGCATCGATTTACCCGTTCCCGGAGGACCTATGAAGAGCATATTGTGACCGCCCGCCGCGGCAATTTCGCAAGCGCGTTTTGCTGCGTGCTGCCCGACTATATCGGAAAAATCAAGCGCGGGAGCATCATCGGTCTTAACGGGGCGATGTTCGGCTTTTGCAAGGGATATCTGTCCCCGAAGATGCGAAACAAGGTCTTTTATGTTCGTCACGGCATAAGTGGTTATGCCGCCTATGCACGCTGCTTCGGACGCATTGGCAAGCGGAACAAAAATCTCTTCAAAGCCGAGTTGCTTTGCAACTATGGTGCCGGCAAGCACGCCGGTGCACGGTCTGACATCGCCCGAAAGAGAAATCTCGCCGATAAAACATTTTTTCGGGCTGACGGCGGGAATGACTTCCGCGGAAGTCAGAACTCCGAGAATCATCGCAAGGTCGTAAACCGAACCTTCTTTTTTTACGTCCGCGGGCGCAAGGTTTATCGTAACGCAAAAGCCCTCTATGCCGTAGCCGCTGTTTTTGAGAGCGGCGCGAAGTCTCTCTTTCGCCTCGCGAACGGCGTTGTCGGGTAACCCGACAATATCTATTTTTGTTTCGTCCGCGCTTCTCGAAACATCGGTCTCAACCTCGATGGCATAACCGTCAAGCCCGTTCAGTCCGACCGCTCTGACCTTTGATACCACGTAGTTTCCTCTTTTCTTTTTCCTCTTTTTCGGGCAAATCCGCCCTTTTTTCAATCATTTTTTTCCGAATATAAATATATATAATATTCTATTTTACATTGTAGCACACATTTTCGAAGAAATCAACACGCGAAAGAGTCTTTTTTCGGCTCTCGGCAATTTTTTTGACGACGCATCAAGGCGAATTTGTTTTTTTTCAGTATATTTTATAAAAACGGTAGATTTTTCGAAAGAAGTATGCTATAATTATCAAGATGGGATTTTATACCCATTTTCCAATATGAAAAAACATCTTTTATGTGAGGTCAAATAATGGGACTTTTTGAATCGGTTTTCGGCACGCACAGTTCGCGTGAACTGAAAAAGATCAATCCGACAGTTGCGAAGATAAACGCGTTGGAGCCTGAATTCAAGGCGCTTTCCGACGAAGAACTTCGCGGTAAAACGGATATATTCAAGAAAAGACTTGCGGACGGAGAAACGCTTGACGACATTCTTCCCGAAGCATTTGCCACTGTTCGCGAAGCGTCCCGCAGAGTGCTCGGCATGAGACACTTCGACTGCCAGTTGGTCGGCGGCATCGTGCTCCACCAGGGCAGAATAGCGGAGATGAAAACGGGCGAAGGCAAAACGCTTGTGGCAACGCTTCCCGCATACCTGAATGCGCTGACGGGCAACGGCGTTCATATCGTTACCGTAAACGATTACTTAGCACAGCGCGACAGCGAGTGGATGGGTAAGATACACAGATTCCTCGGACTTGACGTGGGACTTATCGTTCACGGACTTGACAACGACCAGAGAAGAAAAGCCTATGCGGCGGACATAACCTACGGCACAAACAACGAGATAGGCTTTGACTACCTGCGTGACAACATGGTTATCTACAAAGAAAACATGGTTCAGCGCGGGCAGGCGTTCGCCATCGTGGACGAGGTGGACTCCATACTCATAGACGAGGCAAGAACTCCGCTTATCATTTCAGGTCACGGAGAAGAATCCGACGAAATGTATCAGAAAGCGAACGCCTTTGTTCGCGGACTGCGCAAATACGTTGTAAAGGAAATGGAAAGCAAGGAAAATTACGACGACGTTGACGGCGACTATGTTGTGGACGAAAAGAACAAGAATGCGGTTTTGACGGCTTCGGGCGTTGAAAAAGCGCAGAAAGCGTTTGGCATAGAAAACCTTGCTGATATCGAAAACGTAGGACTTCAACACTATATAAATCAGGCGCTTAAAGCATACGGAACGATGAAGCGCGACATTGACTACGTTGTCAAAGACGGCGAAGTTATCATCGTTGACGAATTCACGGGTCGTATGATGTTCGGCAGACGTTACTCCAACGGTCTGCATCAGGCGATAGAGGCAAAAGAGGGCGTCAAGATAGAAAACGAATCCAAAACGCTTGCCACGATAACATTCCAGAATCTTTTCAGGCTTTACAAAAAACTTTCGGGCATGACCGGTACGGCGCTGACGGAAGAGGACGAGTTCAGACAGATATACGGACTTGACGTTATCGAAATTCCTACAAACCGCCCGATGATAAGAAAAGACCTCAACGACAAGGTCTACAAAAGCGAAGTCGGCAAATTCAAAGCCGTTGTGGAAAAGGTCAAGGAAGTTCACGCAAAGGGTCAGCCTGTGCTTATAGGCACGGTTACGATAGAAAAATCCGAGTTACTGAGCAAACTTCTCAAACGCGAAGGCATCGAGCATAACGTTCTGAACGCGAAGTACCATGAAAAAGAAGCGGCGATAATCGCACAGGCGGGACGCGAGGGCGCGGTTACGATAGCAACCAACATGGCGGGGCGCGGAACGGATATCACGCTTGGCGGTAACGCGGAATACATGGCAAAGAAGCAAATGGAAAAAGAGGAGTTCGAGCACGAATACATCGTTGCTTCGACCTCGTTTGCGGAAACCGACGACGAGAAAATACTGGAAGCAAGACGCAGATATACCGAACTTTACGACAACTTCAAAAATGAAGTTGACAAAGAAGCGGAAGTCGTTAAAAACGCGGGCGGTCTTTGCATTATAGGTACGGAAAGACACGAGTCCAGACGTATAGACAATCAGCTTCGCGGCCGTGCGGGACGTCAGGGCGACCCCGGAGAAAGCTGCTTCTACGTTTCGTTTGAAGACGATCTGCTCCGCCTTTTCGCGGGCGACAGACTTGCGATGATCTCCGAGAGATTCAACATTCCCGAGGATCAGCCGATAGAAGCAAAACTCCTTTCGAACACCATCGAAAACGCGCAGAAGAAAGTTGAAAGCAACAACTTTGCGCGCAGAAAGAGAACGCTTGAATACGACGATATCATCAACAGACAGCGCCAACTCATATACGAACAGCGCAGGCTTGTGCTTGACGGCAACGACCTGCACGATTATATCGCGCACATGGTCGAGGACATTGCGGATGAAGCGGTTTCGCAGTTCTGCAATTCCGACAAGGCGCACGAATGGAATTTGACGGCGTTTACAGAAGAGTTCCCCGGGGCGCTTCTTTCAAGAGAAATAGAAGCGCTTTCCGACGAAGACCTTCACAGCCTTAAAGAAGCGGACATCAAAGAAAAACTCATCGAAAAGATAAATCTCGGACTCAAAGTCAGCGAACAGGCAAACACGCCCGAAAAGATGAGAGAGATAGAGCGCGTGATACTTCTGCACAACGTTGACAAGAACTGGATGGACAACATCGACGCCATGGACGACCTGCGCCAGACGGTCTCCACACGTTCATATGCAAACAAAGACCCGCTTGTCGAATACAGATTTGCGGCGGACGAAATGTTTGAAGGCGTTGTTTCGGAAATCAAGCGTGACACCGTCAGAGATTTGCTTCTCGTTCGCATAAGAACAGGCGAAGAAGTAAAACGTCAGCGTGTTGCAAAAGAAAGCGCGGCGGGCACGGCGGAAGCGATGAACGCAGGCACGGAAAAGGCGAAGCCGAAAGTCAAGACCGCAGCCGAAAAAGTGGGCAGAAACGATCCCTGTCCCTGCGGAAGCGGCAAAAAGTACAAAAAGTGCTGCGGCAGAGTTCCCGGCAGCGACGACTGATATTACAGACGACTGATATTACATTTGAACAAAACAACCGCGTCGGGTTTTCCGACGCGGTTGTTTTTAACTGATAAGACAAAAGGGGAAATGTAAAAATTTGCGTTTTTTTACATTCCCCTTTTCCTCATACAGTTTAATTGTTAAATCAACGATACTTTTTATTGAAGAATATTATTCTTTCGTTTTCCGATCATTGTTTCGCTTTTTTAAGAAGCGCTCCCCATTCTTTTACGATGGATCTATCCGCAAAATAGTCTATTTTCATCGCTTTGCGGACACGGGCAAGCGTTTCGTTTGTTTTTTCAACCGCTTTTGCCGTGCTTTCGCGAATAATATCGTAAACGGCGTCTATGTCGTTTTCCCATTTTGCGCGCTCCGCTCTTATCGGGCTCAACGTCTCTTCCAGCACATTCAACAGGAACTTTTTGCAGGTTCCGTCGCCGAGACCGCCTCGGCGGTAATGGTCTTTCATCTCTTCAAGATTTGCATATTCGGGCAAATACTCCGCAAAATGAGCGTCCGTGCAGAATGCGTCAAGGTAAGTAAACACGACATTCCCCTCTATATGTCCGGGATCGCTTATCTGCAAATGCAGAGGGTCGGTATACATCTTTCCGTTGATCTGCTTTTTCAGAACAGCCGAAGAATCGGAAAGGTATATACAGTTGCCGAGAGATTTGCTCATCTTTGCTTTGCCGTCCACGCCGGGCAGTCTGCGCTGCGTCTCGTTTTCCGGAATCATGGCTTTGGGCATTACGAGCGTTTCTCCGTATATCCTGTTGAATTTTTCCACTATTTCACGCGTTTGTTCAAGCATGGGAAGTTGGTCTTCTCCGACGGGAACGACCGTTGCGTTGAACGCCGTTATGTCCGCCGCCTGCGAAACGGGATAAGTGAAAAAGCCCGCAGGCAAACCCTCGTCCGCGAATCCGCGCATCTGTATTTCCGCTTTGACCGTCGGATTCCTCGACAATCTTGCCGTCGTTACAAGGTTAAGATAATAAAAAGTCAACGCGTGAAGCGCAGGCAAGGCAGACTGCACGCATATCGTCGATTTTGTCGGGTCAATGCCGACCGAAAGATAATCAAGCACGACATTGATGATGTTTTCCCTGATTTTTCCCGGGTTATCGGCGTTGTCCGTCAACGCCTGATCGTCCGCAATAAGAATATTTATCTCATCAAACTGCCCCGAATTTTGAAGTTCCACTCTCTTTTTGAGCGAACCGACGTAGTGTCCCAAATGCAACCGTCCCGTCGGACGGTCGCCCGTAAGAATTATATTTTTCATCGGAAACTCCTCTGTACATTTTTATAATATTTATTATTATAGCAGTTCTCTCGGCAAAAGTCAACTTTTCGGAGAGATTTCGATATAAAAATAAAGCCCGCCCATTTGTCGGCTTTGCCTGAAATGCAGAACAACTCCCACCCGGAAGTTTGCCCTGCGGGCAGGAAATCTC
>URFZ01000007.1 GCA_900547165.1 uncultured Eubacteriales bacterium | reverse complement strand
TTTCCTATCCCCAAAGGGGCTGTAAAAAAAACTTGCGTTTTTTTTACAGCCCCTTTTATTTTCACCTTTACAGGGATTGTTTTTAGTCTGTCCTTTCAAAAAACAAGGTCGGCGAAAGGACAGTATGTTCGGGAAAGTTTTCTTTCCTCGCAGGGTAGCAAACGCTTCTCCCTGTCTTGATTTTATTATAGCAGATATGTTCCGTAGTGTTTTGTCGAACGGAGAAAGGATATTCGGAAAATTTTGGGGAAGAGTTTTACGCAAAGACGACGTAAAAGCCGTTTGCAAAACTCTTCCCCATACGATTTATTTCATTTTTTACAGATTACGCTGTGTTTTTGCTTCTTTTCTGATCTTTCGGCGTGCGTCTTTTCTGTTTTTCGAAATCAGAAAACCGCAGGAAAGAATGGTTGTCACACAGTTGATAAGGCACATCCACTTGAATGTTCCGCTGTTGATAAAGCCCATTGCGTCATTGATAAACATATCTATAACAAGAATCACGATAAAAGCAACGGAAAAACCTATCGAAATATGCGGCACGACCGCTTTGACAATTTCACAAACCTTTTTCATCAGCAGTCACCTCAATCTTTCGGGAAATAAATTATATCGCTGACGGAACGACCGCCGCCGTCGGGAGTGTTTATCGTTGTTGAGCCGCCGTCCCATACCATAACGGAAGATTTTCCGCCGTCAAGGTTGTATGCGACGGTACAGCCGAGATCGCTGAAAAGTTGCGCAAGGTCAGCCATTTTTAATCCCACGCTGTTCTCTTCACCTCTGCCGTTGACGGCAACAAGGCAATAGTGGCCGGGTTCGTAATATCCTATCGCGGAGCGCGGATTTGCGGGGGTTACGGAACTGTCGAACTCGGTTTTCGCGTTTCCGTCCGCATCCAAAAGCGACGGACCGAAAGACCATATATCGAGGATAGACGTTCCGGCACCATCTGCGGCGGTCTTAACAGCATCAAGGCTGAACTCTTCTTTCGAATACGTTTTCATAACGCCGTTTTTGAACAGAACGAGGACATCTTTGAACTTGCTTTCGCGGATCAGTTGCCCCTCACGAACAACCGTGCCCTGATTTCTTGCGCCGAAATAGTCTCCGTTGATGGCGACTATCGCGTTATTCGCTTTTGCCATATCCGCGACATCGGAAGAGAATCCCGAAGAGCGCGCGGTCTTGAAATAATCGGTGTTTCTGATGTATATATCGGCAACATAGTAAACAACAAAACCACCGGTCGATTTATCTTCATAACGCTGCCATGTAACGCTGACGTTTTTGCCCATGTACGAATTTTCCGTCTGTACCGGTTCGCCGTCCGTGAATTTGTTCTTGAATACTGTGCTGAAATCACCGTCTGTAACGGCGGTCTTATCGCCGTTGTTGTTGACAACTTTCATCGTCGGCGCAGTTCCGTCGGTTTTGAGCGTTGCGCCGTCCGTGACTTCGATCGTAACAGGCGTCACACCCTGCAAAGGCTCTTTGACTTTGAAAGACATGGAAAACACCGTGCCTTTATAGGCAAAGACCGAACCCGATGCGCCCGCAGAAGCGATCAAAGTAACCGTTTTCAAGCCGTTTTCCCCGTCGGCGTCCGTGAACTCAAAAACCGCATCGGAAGAAATTCCGTCACCGGGAGAATAGGATCCTTCGGGCGTCAGTTTTGTTGAATCGTAAGAAAAGACAAGCGTCGTTTTATTTATGTTCGAGGACGAAACAACGGCAAGCTCCGCTTTTACCGTTTCGCCCACATTTGCGGCAGGAGCGGAAAGCGTCAGTTGCAGTTCTTTCGGTTTTTCGGTCAGATCCGTTATGCCGGACCCGTCCACGGTACTTTCATTGCGCAGATAAGCGCGTCCGTGATGTATGTATGCGAACAAAAGAAGAATAAAACCCGCAAGCAGAATGTCCGCGGCAATTGTGACTGGCAAAGGACAGATTTTTTTTGTTCTTTTCTTTTTAGGTCTTCTTCTTTCTTTGCGAAAATCATCGCCGAAATTGTTGTATTCGCCCAAATTTTCCACCTCTTTCAGGCATTTTGCACTTTTCGGTTTCATTCTAACACACAAATATGGACATTTCAACACAATAAGATATTTTTTACTAAATTGCCTTGATTTTTTCAGAGATATATACTATAATAATTATAGGAAAAGATATACCTGTGAAGTTTAATAAGAGGATGGTATTTTTATGGAGTCAAAAGCCGCAATAATGCTTAAAATGAAGGACGACCAATTTCCTATGGGAATCGTTCCGACAGTCGGAACGGTCGAACTCAGCAACAAGATAAACGAATATCTTATAAAATGGTATTATGAAGCAAATCCCGAAGTAGCGGACGAGCCTGACGCTAAAAAAACGCTTCTCGTTTCCGCAAAGTGCCCGCGTTTCGCGTCGGGTGACGGAAAGGGAACACTTTCAGAAACTGTCAGAGGCGACGATCTTTTTATCGTTACCGACGTCGGAAATTACAGCTGCGAATACAATATGTACGGCAGAAGCGTTCCGATGAGCCCGGACGACCATTACCAGGATCTGAAAAGAATTATTTCCGCCGTTGGGGGAAAAGCCTCCCGTATAAATGTAATAATGCCTATTCTTTACGGAGGCAGACAGCACAAACGTTCTTCCAGAGAGTCTCTTGACTGCGCGATAGCGTTGCAGGAACTCGAAGCGATGGGCGTTGAAAATATCATCACTTTTGACGCGCACGACCCGCGTGTTCAGAATGCAGTTCCTCTTATGGGCTTTGACAACGTTATGCCCTATTATCAGGTTCTGAAAGCACTTTTCAGAAAAGTCAAAGATCTGAAAATTGACAAAGAACACCTTATGGTGGTCAGCCCCGATGAAGGCGCGATAAACAGAAACATGTATTATGCTTCCGTTATGGGAGTCGATCTCGGAATGTTCTACAAGAGAAGAGATTTCTCCGTTATCGTCAACGGCAGAAACCCCATCGTTGCGCACGAATATCTCGGAGCGTCGGTCAAGGGCAAGGACATTCTTGTCGCGGATGACATCATCGCTTCCGGAGACTCCATGCTCCGTCTTGCGGAAGACCTGAAAAAAGAGGGAGCAAACAGAATCTTCATGTTTGCGACTTACGGACTTTTCACCGAGGGGTTGGACAAATTCCAGAAAGCGGTTGACAACGGCCTCATAAACGGAGTTCTTTCGACAAACCTGACCTACCGTATGCCGGAGCTTCTCAAAAAAGACTGGTACATTCAGGTCGATATGTCAAAATATATCGCTTATTTCATCCTCGCGCTTCACAGAAACCAATCCATAACCACACTTCTCGACCCACACAAGAAGATCTCGGATCTGCTTGAAAAATACAGGAACGGAAACATTTAAGATGTATCACTTCTATGCCTTTATAAACAGGATGAAGTACATAAACCGCTGGGGTCTTATGAGGAACACCGACCGTGAAAATCTGAAAGAACATTCTTTTCAGGTCGCCGTGATTGCCCACGCGCTTGCCTTGATTGAAAAAGAGCGTTTCAGGCAGGAGACAGATCCCGACAAAGCGGCGGTCATCGCACTTTTCCATGATGCTTCGGAAATAATAACGGGGGATATGCCGACACCCGTCAAGTATTATAACGACGGGATACGCAACGTGTACAAAGATATTGAAAAAGAAGCAAACGCTTTACTTGTCAAAAAACTTCCCGAAGATATGCAGCCGACATATTCGGATCTGCTTTCGGAAGAGGATACCCCCGAACACAGATGCGTTAAAGCGGCTGACACATTGAGCGCGTACATCAAATGCGTCGAAGAACTCAAAGCGGGCAACCGTGAGTTCGAGGGCGCGGCAAAGTCGATAAGAGAAAGGCTTGAACAGTTACCCCTCAGAAGCGTTCGGGTCTTTATCGACGAATTTCTTGAAAGTTATTCACTCACACTCGACGAACAATCATAGGCGTGAAAAGCGCCTCCACCTTTCTTCTCAATTCGCGGAGGTAAGATTTGAAAAAGACGGCAATTTTACTGCTCCTCATATTTGCAGTTTCAGTATCCGTAATATCGGGATGCACGGTCACCAATTACAACAAACCGGTTGAAAAATATACCGGTCCGTATGCGGAAGTTGACGGCGTTTATTCGGGCACGGACGACCTCGGCAGAGTTCTGACGGAAAAAGAAGAAACGACCGACTCCGAAAGAAGCGTCGGCATTTTCTATTTTCTTTGGATAGGAACCGATGCGGGAGGAAATTTCAAGAGCAATTACGGTCCATATGACAACTCTCTCATTATACAAAAGTTCAAAGAGCAATATCCGGAAGGCACGACTTTAACGCCTGCGATATGGGAAAAACTCGGCGGCGCATATATCGGCGAACAGGCATATTGGGGCAAACCGCTTTTTGATTACTATACTTCATCCGACGAATGGGTATACAGAAAACATTGCCAGATGCTGACGGACGCGGGCGTTGACTACATTGTTTTTGACACGACAAACGGACTTGTCTACGAGCAGAATGTAAGAACGCTTATCTCCGTTTGGTATGAATATCTCGAAGCGGGTTACGATGTTCCGAAACTTGCGTTTTATACGCACTCCGACGCATCGAACACGATGTATAAAATATACAGTTCCTTTTATAATAACGCGAATCTCAAAAAGCGTTATCCGAGACTTGACGAACTTTGGTACAGATGGTCTTATGACGGAAGCAACAAACCGCTTATAATCGGTTCCGCGAATCTTGAGGCAACGGCGACATCCACAACAAAAAGGAACTGGAAAAAAGTGACCGACTATTTCACGATAAGGTCGTATGTCTGGCCGAACGACGTCGGAAGCGCAGACCTTCAAAACGGTTTCCCGTGGATGGAGTTTTCACGTCTTTACTCTTATTCCGCCATATACGGAAAAAGCGGTGAGGCTGTGATAAACGTATCGGCGGCACAGCATTATCCGTCCGTACGTTTTTCCGCAAGTTGGTACAGCGAGCCGGACAAAGTAAACAGAACGCGTTCATTCCTTTGCAACGATATATTTGCAAGGCTCAACCCTGCGGCGGGAATCAACGTTAAGGACGAAAACGCGTATCTTTACGGCTATAACTTTGCCGACCAATGGAATTTTGCGCTTTCGAACAATTTCAGAAGCGATATAAAATCAATATTCGTAACCGGTTGGAACGAATGGGTGGCATCAAGACAGCCGACGAGCGGTTCGCAGGTCGTATTTGTCGATGCGGCAGACGTAAACAACAGCAGAGACATTGAGCCCATGGAGGGCGGTTTCGGAGACAACTACTATATGCAGTTGATAAATGGTATCCGCCGGTTCAAGGGCACACAAAACCGTGTTTATGTCGGGGATAAAACCACCATAGACATTCTCGGTTCTTTCGACCAATGGAACGACGCAAAAATAACCGCAAAATACACGGATTACAAAAATGACACGGAAGACAGAAACGGAACAGGTTGGGGCTCGGCTTTAAACAATTACATCAACAAGACCGGACGTAACGACTTTGTTTCGATAAAGACATGCCGCGACGATGACAACATATATTTCTATGCGGAAACCGCTGAAAACATAACTTTTGAGGGAGGAAACCCGATGACGCTGTTCATAGACAGCGGAAACGGCTCTTCTCAAAACTGGGAAGGTTACGATTTTGCCGTTGAAATAACGGCGGCGGACAAAGCGGTTCTCAAAGCGGCAAGCGGAACGGGCGGAAAATGGAGAACGGTCGGCGACTGCGAAATCAGGTGCGAGGGCAATAAAGTTATGCTTTCAGTTTCGAGAGAAGCGATAAATTCTCCCGAATATACGGGCAGACGCCTTGTAGATATCCGATTCAAATGGACGGATAACTGCAACGATCCCGAAACGGGTTCTCTGAGTATTTTCGACTTCTATAAAAACGGAGACGCCGCGCCTTACGGAAGAATGAATTACGTCTTCTCGGAAGCACCCGAAAAATAAAAAAACTAATCGAAGCCGAGGGAACGAGCGTTCTCTCGGCTCCGAAAAAGAGGAACGGAATTATGGAATACTTTCAGGTTCTTTTGCCGTTGGCGATAATTCTTGTAATATCAAAAATATTCGGCAAGATATGCGTCCGCATCGGCATCCCGCAGGTCATAGGGCTTATCGCCGCAGGTATACTCGTGAGCGTTGTCGAATATATACCGGGACCTATGCAGGATTTTTTCGCAAGCGGAAGCCCCGCGTTGACGGGGCTCGGCTTTTTTGCGAAAATAGGCGTTGTTCTTATAATGTTCAACGCAGGACTTGACATCAACGTCAAGCAGATCAAATCCGTCGGACTGCCCGCAACGATAATAACACTGGCGGGGGTTTTCGTGCCGATGATCCTCGGCTTTATTGCCGCTTGCCTTATCCGAAACGGAACGATGATAGGTCTGACGCACGACCAGTATTTTACAAATCTTTTTTACGGGGTCATAATGACGGCAACGTCGGTCAGCGTTACCGTCGCCACGCTCCAGGAGCTCGGAAAGCTTTCTTCAAAGGTCGGCACGACCGTTGTAACGGCGGCTATTCTTGACGATATTGTAGGCATCATCGTTCTTTCGGTCGTTATCGGTATGAGCGGCAAAGAGGGCGGGGAAGCGGAAAACCCGTGGATAGTGCTGCTGAAAACCGTGCTTTTCTTCATTGCCGCAGTTCTTGTCGGCTGGCTTGCAAGAAAGATTTTTGCCGCCGTTGAACGAAATTTTCCGCACCACAGGCTTTTACCCGTTATGAGCGTCGCTCTCTGCTTTTTCTTTGCGTACGCGGCGGAAAAAGTTTTCGGGGTTGCGGATATAACGGGCGCGTTCGTCGCGGGTATGGTACTTTCGTCGAACCCCGAGGCAAACTATATCGAACGCCGCTCCGAAATTATGGGATATATGATGTTTACCCCCGTATTCTTCGCAAACATCGCTATCGCAAACAAATTCAGCCTTCCCGATATGAATATGCTCATCTTCGGTCTTGTTTTCGTTGTTGTGGCGCTGCTCGGCAAGGTTATCGGCTGCGGCGGCACCGCTCTTCTTTGCAAGTATAGCAAAAAAGACTCTTTCCGCGTCGGAATAGGGATGATGGCTCGCGCCGAGGTTGCGCTTGTCTGCGCCCAAAAAGGAGTTGACGCGGGGCTTATACACGCCGACATTATGCCGTTCATTATTCTTTTGATAGTGGTTTCAAGCCTCGTGACGCCGATTCTTCTCAAAGCCTCATACAAAGAAGACAAGAAAAAAATAGATATGGCCGCGGCGGCTGTTCTTGCGGAGAATGCCGCGAAGAAAAAAGAGAATTGACACGAAAACAGCTTTTATCCATAATGCTGACTTGTCTATGATGCAATTAAGACCTCTGCGGAGTTTTCCGCAGAGGTCTCTGTTTTTTGTTGATAACTTTTTGTTTTTGCCAAATAACAACCCTACATTTTTTCTATCAAAACGGATGCTATCGCTTTCACGCCCTCGCCGTTGCCGACAAAGCCAAGCCCCTCTTCCGTCTTGCCTTTTATGCTTACGCATTCGGGCAAAATTCCGAGTGCCGAAGCGATATTCTCGCACATCTTTTCCGTGAACTTTCCGATTTTCGGCGCCTGCATAACAACAACGCAGTCAACGTTTACAGTTGTGTAACCTTTATTCGCAAGCGCTTCTGCGGTTTTTTTGAGAAGAAGAATGCTCGAAATGTCTTTGAAACTCACATCGCTGTCGGGGAACGCTTTTCCGATGTCTCCGAGTTTTGCCGCGCCCATAACGGCGTCGATAACCGCATGAACAAGAACATCGGCGTCCGAATGTCCGTCAAGTCCCTTTTCAAACGGAATTTCAACTCCGCCGAGAATAAGTTTTCTGCCCGCCGCGAAGCGGTGCGAATCGTAGCCTATGCCCGTTCTCATAAAGTTATCCTCATTTCTTTTCCGTGCCGTTGAAAACTCTGCTTTCCGACCACCAGCCGTAGCCGCCTTTTATATCGGAACAGTAATACATTCCGCGAAATTCACCGCGAACAATATCCTCATACGCGCTTCCGACCCAAGTTTTTTCATCAACCGGGCTTTTGGCGGGAGACGGAATGACCTCGATAAAATCGGGAATGAATTTTTCCGCAAGCAACAGCGCCCGCGGCATATGAAAATCCGCAGTAACGATTATCAGCGAATGAATGTCTTTCAGACCGACGGTTCGGGAAAGTTCCAAAAGCGACCCGAGCATATTATCTGCGGTCGTAAAAGAAAGTTTATCAAGCAAAATCGCTTCTTCGGGAACGCCGAGCAGTAGCGCCTGTTCTTTCATGCGCTCCGCTTCACATTCGCCGTCACGATAAACGCCTCCGGAAAGAACAATGCGTTCGGCTCTTCCGTCAAAAAACAGTCTGACGGCGTGTGGAACTCTGACTTTGTTTGCGGACGGACAGCCGAGGCAAACTATCGCGTCAGCCTTTTTTCCGCTGTCCTTTATTCCGGGAAATACCGTTTTTCCTATGATATCATCGGTTATTTCGGGCGGGAGAGTTTCTTCGTAATACGATTTGTCAAGCACCGTGTCGGGAGTAAACATCAGAATTTTTCCTCGCCGTATTTTTCCGTTATAAGTTCCGCCGCTTTATAAATGTCGCCGCAGCCGAGCGTTATAAACAGATCTCCCGGTTGCGCAAGTTCTTTTACCCTGTCGGCGATCGCGTTGAAATCGGGCATAAATTCCGCATTTTTCAGGCGCGCGACAACATCCTGCGCATATATATGATAATCGTCGTTCGTTTCTCTTGCCGCATAAATGGGAGGGATAAGAACTTTGTCAACGGTCGAAAGAACCGCGACGAAATCATCCATAAGCATTTTTGTTCTCGAATATGTATGCGGCTGATGTATCGCAATGATTCTCTTGAATCCGAGATCGCGAGCGGTAGCGAAAGTAACGCGGTAAGCGTCCGGGTGATGCGCATAGTCGTCTGCAACGATGGCGCCGTTCAGTTTGCAATGATATTCAAAGCGTCTGCCCGTGCCGTTGTAATCGTGAAGTCCCCGCGCTATTCCGTCCGCATCTATGCCCGCCGTGAAGCAGGCCGCCGCAGCGGCAAGTGCATTGTAAACGTTATGTCTGCCGGGAACGGAAAGATCGACGTGTGCAAAAAATTCGCCGTTATGAAGAATGTCAAAAGACGGCAGACCGTGCGTCAATGTCACATTTTGCGCCGTGAAATCGCCTTTTTCGAGCCCGAAATAAACAACATTACCCGTGTAGTCTTCAAGCATTTTTTTGCTGTTTTCGTCTTCGGCGTTTGCAACGACCGTTCCGCCATCACGGGTGTTGAGCAGATATTTTTTGAAAGTGTTTATCAGGTTTTCAAGAGTCTTGAAATACTCCATGTGATCCTCTTTTACATTGAGGATAACGGAAATTCTCGGCTTGAAGTGCAGAAAAGAACTCTTAAATTCGCAGCTCTCGAAAATGCACATTTCATTTGTTTTTCCGACAAGATACGAACTGTCTAGCCTCTTCATGTGACCGCCGATTATGGAAGAAGCGTCCCTTTTTGCGGAAAGGAATACGGAGGTTATCATGGAAGTCGTGGTCGTCTTTCCGTGAGTTCCCGCAACGCCTATCGCGTCCTTATATCCGTCTATGATATAGCCGAGCAGTTCCGCGCGGCGATAAACGGGTATATTATGCTCCTTTGCATATACGAGTTCGGGGTTCGTGTCCATTATCGCATCGGTTTTGACAATAATGTCGGGAGCAAACTTTTCCACGTTTTCCGCTTTTTGTCCCACAGTTACCTCCGCGCCGAACTTGCGCAGATGTTCAACCGTTGCGGATTCCTGCATATCGGAGCCTGCAACCGTGTAGCCGCGTCTGATAAGAATTTCCGCAAGGCTCGACATCGAAGAGCCTCCGATACCCATAAAATATACTTTTTTAATTCCGTCCAGATTCATATAAAAGCATCTCCGTTCAAATAAATCAAACCATTCCGAAGTATATCAAAAGCACAGAAACATCGGCGGGATTGACTCCCGAAAGGCGGCTTGCCTGCCCGATTGAAGCGGGACGCGCCTCTTTCAGTTTCTGCGCGGCTTCTATCCTAAGTCCCTTTATCTGCGAATAATCAACATCGGAGGGAATCTTTTTGCGTTCAAGGCGCGCATACTGTTCCGCCTGCGCCTTTTCGCGTCGGATATATCCGTCATACTTTATTTTTATCTCAACTTCCTGTTTTTCTCGCCGTGAAAGTTCGGGTCTTCCTTTATCGACGGGTTCGAGACAGGCATAATCGAGTTCAGGTCTCTTTATCAGTTCCGAAAGCGTTATTCCCGTTGCGGGAAGCGGGGTGTTCCGCTCTTCAACGATTTTTTTGAGTTCCGCATTGGGCGGAATGAACGTTTTTCCGCAGCGCTCTATCTCTTTGTTGATACGCGCTTCTTTTTCCAAAAACTTTTCGTAGCGGGCGTCCGAGATCAAACCTATCGAATGTCCCAAAGGTGTAAGACGTTCGTCCGCATTGTCCTGACGGAGCAAAAGTCTGTATTCGGAGCGCGAAGTCATTATCCTGTAAGGCTCTTCCGTACCTTTTGTTACCAAATCGTCTATCATAACGCCGATATACGAATTTGCGCGGTCGAAAACCACTTGTTCTCTGCCGAGAATTTTCATCGAAGCATTTATTCCTGCAACAAGCCCCTGCGCGGCGGCTTCTTCATAGCCCGAAGTTCCGTTGAACTGTCCCGCGCCGTATAAGCCTTCAACTTTTTTTGTTTCGAGCGTCGGCAGCAGTTCCTGCGGGTCAACGCAGTCATATTCAATGGCGTAAGCCGTTCGCATTATCTTTGCGTTTTCAAGTCCTTTAACGGAACGTATCATTTCGACCTGAACATCCTCCGGAAGAGAGGACGACATACCGCCGAGGTACATTTCGTCCGTGTCCGTTCCCATCGGTTCAACAAAAAGTTGATGACGCGATTTATCCGCAAAGCGTACAATTTTTGTTTCGATGGACGGACAGTAACGCGGTCCAACGCCGACAATATCGCCCGAATACATCGGAGAGCGGTCAAGATTTTTTCTGATTATTTCATGCGTTTTTTCGTTCGTATACGCTATCCAGCAATCGGCGGTGTTTTCGCCGACGCTTTCGTTTTCAAAGCTCATCGGTTCAACGGGGTCGTCGCCGTGCTGAACTTCAAGTGCGGAAAAATCAACGCTTTTTCTGTGTATTCTTGCGGGCGTTCCCGTTTTGAACCTACGCAGAGAAAGTCCGAGAGAAACAAGGCTTTTTTGAAGTTCGGTCGCCGCGTGCATTCCGTCGGGGCCGCCCTCATAGTTTATGTCTCCGATAAAGATTCTGCCCCCGAGAAACGTGCCCGTTGCAACGATGGCGGCGCGGACTTTGTAAACGGCACCGAGACGGGTCTCGACTTCCGAAACTTTTCCGTTTTCCGTTCCTATCCTGACTATCTCGTCCTGTTTTATATCAAGTCCGTCCTGCGCTTCAAGCGTTTTTTTCATCAAAACACGGTATCTTGCTCTGTCCGCCTGCACGCGGAGCGAATGAACAGCGGGTCCTTTTCCTCTGTTCAGCATTCGGCTTTGAAGAAAAACTTCGTCCGCCGCCTTTGCCATCTGCCCGCCGAGAGCGTCTATTTCACGCACAAGGTGTCCTTTTGCCGTGCCGCCTATCGACGGATTGCACGGCATATTTCCGACGGCGTCGAGATTTATTGTGAACATAACCGTTTTCAGACCGAGCCTTGCGCAGGCGAGAGAAGCCTCTATGCCCGCGTGTCCTCCTCCGATAACGGCGCAGTCGTACACGCCGCCGATATATTTTTCCATCTTTTTTCCTCTGTCTTTTTTCAAAATCACCCGGTTCGGGTGTATATAATATCCTATTAAGCATTATAGCACATAACAACCGAAAAGAAAAGGGGTATTGCATTTTTTTCAATAAATTATACCGCGTGCAGAGTATGCCGAACCGCGAAACAGCGAAAAAACGAAAACTGCGGTATAAACCCAAAAGTATATCGCTGCGGGCAGAACCGTTCCAAGCGGATTTTTATTCGCAAAAAACGCCCGTTCTCCGAAAAGAAAGGACGCTTTTTTGCAATACGTTTATTTTTAGGTGTCTTTTGTGATTCCGTCAATATCATTACTCTGCGGCAACAGTTACTTTTTCCGCTTGCTCGGCTTTTTCTTTGAGCGATTTTCCGGGTTTGCGGGACTCTTTTGCGACATACGACGAAAGCGCGATAAGCGCTATAACGTTCGGAAGCACCATAAGATAGTTGAAAAAGTCCGTCAGTTCCCAAACAAGGTCGTTGGAAAGGAACGAGCCGAGAACGATGAAGCCCATAGCAAGAATGGAATATATAAGATTTGATCTTTTGCCGAACAGATAATTCATATTTATTCTGCCGAAAAGATTCCAGCTGAGAATTGTTGAAAACGCAAAGAAGAAAAGACAGATCGCAACAAATGCCTGACCGAGCCCCTGACCGAACACGCCGCTGAACGCCGTCTGTGCCATATTGGTTTTGTCGATACCCGCGGGAGCAACCTCGCTTGCAAGGATACCGTCACCCGTATAAAGGGTAGTGATAACGACAAGCGCAGTCATTGTCAAAACAACAAAGGTATCTATAAACACGCCTATCATCGCAACAACACCCTGATCGTGGGGACGTTTGACGTGTGCCAGCGCATGAGCGTGCGGGGTCGAACCCATACCGGCTTCGTTTGAGAAAAGTCCGCGTTTCGCTCCCTGACTTATCGCTTTTTTGATTGCAACGCCGAGCGCGCCGCCTATCGCCGCCTTAGGAACAAACGCTTCTTTGAAAATCATTGCGAACGTTTCGGGAATGAATTTGATTCTCGAACAAAGAACCACAATACCGCCGAGCAGGAAAAGCACCGCCATTATCGGAACGAGTTTTTCCGCAACGAGCGCTATACGCTTTGCTCCGCCGATGAAGATTATGCCCGCAAGCACCGCAACCACTATTCCGACTATCCATGAAGGAACGCCGAAAGCGGTTTGGAAAGTGCTGCCTATCGAGTTGGACTGAACCATGGTTCCCATAAAGCCGAGCGCAAGAACCACGGCAACGGCAAAAAAGCCCGCCAAGAACTTTCCGAACTTGTTGTTGAACGCTTTTTTGATATAGTAAACGGGACCGCCGATAACTTTTCCGTCCTCGCCGACAACTCTTGTTTCCTGCGCAAGAACCGCTTCCGCATAAATGGTCGCCATACCGAAAAACGCAATTATCCACATCCAGAATATCGCACCCGGACCGCCTATAAGTATTGCGCCGCACGCGCCCACTATATTACCTGTTCCGACCTGCGCGGCAACCGCCGTGGCAAGAGCCTGGAACGAAGTCAGACTGCCGCCGTGACCCTTTCCGTGCAAAGAAATTTTTCCGAAAACGCTTTTCATGCCCTCGCCAAAACAGCGCACCTGAACAAAACGCGTTCTTATCGTGAAAAATATACCCGTTCCGACAAGCAGAAAAATGAGTATGTAGTCCGTCAGATAAGTGTTAACGGTCGAAACGACCTTGTAAAGAAAATCCATATTTCTCCCTTTCTTTTTGAAAATTTTTTCGGCTCACGTTTTTGAACCGACTCGCGGAGAGGGAACGGAAAAAAATATCCCCTCGCCGCGACACCCCCACTCTTTTACTCCGACATACTCCAAAAGTCGAAACAAAAAAATCGGTCTGCAAAAAAACAGACCGATTCGGGTTCATTCGGGGTTCTGTCCTTTTGCCTGAGAGATTCGCGCTTTTGCGCTTTCACCTTCGGCACCCGCTCGAAGCGGGATTCTCCAGATCGCCATCAATCTGCGGTCCTGTTCCTTTCGGGAAACCTGAGAGTGTTACTCCTTCGGTGGCGTGAGCCGTTTCCCGCAGACATCGTTTGGCATTTTTAATTTTTACGGACAGCGTCCGAAACAAAAACAATGTTTCTGTTTGATATTAAGTATAGCACATCTTTTTCAAAAATCAAGTCAGTTCAATAAAAATTCAAAAAACAGTATAATATTCATTTTCTTATCAGTCCGTATTCACCTTTTCAAAACGCACGAAAGTATACTTTTCTTTTCTGTAAGACGACCGCTCGGAAACCCTTTCTTTTTCGCAAAAACCGTTCGCAATCAGAAAATCACGAACGTTTTTGTCGTTTAATACCCAGACCGATTCCGCATTTTCAGTAATCTCGGGAATATTGAGATCTCTTATTACAACTGTATTGTCACCGAACGCACGATATGCGTTCTCAACGTTCCATTCGCCCTTATTGTAAAAATAAAAGTCGCCGTTCTCGGAAAAAACCGAAAAGCAGTAAATGTCAATGGAAGAAGAGACGACAATATCGCCTCTTTGCAATTTGTTTTCAAGCAAAGTCTCGACTTTTCCGCTTGTCTCATCAAAACATTTCGTCGATATTCGGTGCACCTGAACGGCAAACACGGCAACAGTCAGCACCGCAGCGGCAATGCGCGTCCACGCCTTTGCTTCGCTTACGGCACGGGCAAACAGAAAGAATAAAAATCCGTAAAGAACGACGGTGTAACGTTCGTAATATATAGGTCTGAAAAGCGAAACAAGCACAGAAAAAGCAATTACGCCGAAAATTATCTCCGCAGAGAAGCGAAACGGTTTTTCGCAAAGAAGCGAATGGCACCGGAAGAAAAGCAAAAGCACCGCAGCAAGAAAAACCGCGACAAGCGCCGAACCGACGGCATAATACGCAACGGAACCCTTTCCGAGAATATCAATAAGTTTTTCACCCAAAAACGGATATGCCAGCGTATCAAAAACATTTTCGGGGAATGAGAGTTTTATCCATGACGCGCCGCCCGCCGTTGCCTGTTTTAAGAAAATTAACGCACCCGGAATATACAAAATTATCTGCGATGCCGCCGTTGCGAACCAACGAAAAAGTTGCTTCTGTCTTATTTTATGCACAAGCAGAACAATGTTTACCGCCGCAACAGCGAAAAGCGCAAAATAATGCGTATACGCCGCGCAAACGGAAAACAAAACGAAAAGCGCTGAGTTTTTTATACCGTCGTTTTTACCTAAACGATATGCGTAAATGCCTGCAAGCGCGACAAAAAATGTCGCCCACGAATACATTCTTATCTGTTCCGCATAATACAGAGTCGAAGCGCAGAAAACGCTGAAAAAAGAGAACCAAAATCCGACTTTTTCACCGAAATCACGCCGAATGTGCGTCAGCCCGAGAAGCGAAAGCATTACCGCGCCGATAACGGAAAACAGGCGCATGGAAAGAAGCGACGAACCGAAAACGAACGTAAAGATTTTAAGCAGAAAATAGTACAAAAACGGGTGAACATCATAGATATGTAATTTGAAAATATCGGCAACACCGTGTCTGACAAGACCTATCGTATACGCCTCATCGAACCAAATATTTTTATTAAAAGCAAAAAGCGTAAAAATCGCAGTACCGATGACAAGCAATACGATGTGCGCCGAAGTTATCAACGAAGGTCTCTTCCTGTGTGGAAAACTCATTGTTTTTCACCGTCCTTTTCGGTTTCTGCGACAATATATACAGGGCGCTGTCTGACCTCGCGTGAGATCTGCTCAATATATTTTCCGTTTGCGCTTTGGCACAAAAGCACCGTCCCGCCGATAAGAAATCCGACGGAAACGATTGCGAAAACAGAACTTTTCAACACAACGGCAAGCACAGCAAAGGTCAGAAAAGCGATAAAAAACAGCACGCAGACAAACGCGGCAAGGCGCAAAAGAATATCCGAAAACGCGACCATTCCGTCAACGGCATAGCGGAAAAGTTTGCAAAACGACCATTTTGTTTTTCCCGCCGCGCGTTCGACGTTTTTATAGGGTATCCATTTTGTTTTGAAGCCGACATAACTGAAAATTCCCTTGGAATATCTGCATTTTTCAGGCAAAGAAAGTATTGCATCAACAACTTTTCTTGTCATCAGTCGATAATCCCTCGCGCCGTCGGTCATTTCAAAATCCGCGCAGGAATTTATCATTTTATAAAACGTGCGGGCACAAAAAGATCGCGCGGGCGGTTCGCCTTTTCTTGTCACCCGACGTGTTCCGACCTGCTCGTATCCTTCATTTTCAATGGAATCAAACATTGTCTTCAACAGCGACGGCGGGTCTTGCAGGTCGGCGTCCATAACCGTAACAAGATCGCCTTTTGCGGCGCGCAGTCCCGCAAGTATCGCCGCTTCTTTTCCGAAATTTCGGGAGAAAGAAACAAATCGAACCTTTTTATCTTTTTTCCTCATTTCTTTTATATATTCCGTCGTTCCGTCGGACGACCCGTCATCAGCAAATATATATTCAAATTCGGCGATCCCGTCAAAATCCCTTTTTCGGACGTTTTCAAGTTCCGCATACATCGCGGGCAGAACCTCGCGTTCGTTAAAACACGGAACAACAACGGATATGAGTTTCATTTTTTCTTCCTTTCTTCCTCTCCCGTCAAAACCGACATACGGTCGGAAATGCTTGGTCTGTTTTGCGGTTCGGCTTTTTTCCGCCGAAAAAGCGCAAAAAGACCGCAGTCTTACGTCTTTCTACGGTAAGTATACCGCAAAAATACGCAAAAACTACGGTCTTAATAAAATGTTAATCCGCTTTAATTAAAATTCAATCGCCTTTTCGATGTACGATTTAAGGTCGGTTATGGGAATACGAACCTGTTCCATCGTATCTCTGTCGCGGACGGTCACGCAGTTGTCTTCAACGGAATCGAAGTCATAAGTGATGCACATCGGAGTGCCTATCTCATCCTGACGGCGATAACGTTTGCCGACGGAACCCGCATCGTCGTATTCGACGTTGAAATACTTTGAAAGTTCGCCGTAAATCTCTATCGCCTTGTCGCTGAGTTTCTTCGACAGGGGAAGAATCGCGGCTTTGACGGGCGCTATCGCGGGGTGGAAGTGCATAACGGTTCTTACATCGGGCTTTTCGGGGTCTTTCGAAATGTTTTCCTCGTCATAAGCGTCGCAGAGAAGAGCCAGCGTCATTCTGTCCGCACCGAGCGACGGCTCGATAACGTAAGGCGTGTATCTCTCGTTTGTTTCGGGGTCGAAATAGTCGAGAGGCTGACCGCTGTGTTCGGAATGCTGCGTCAGGTCGTAATCGGTTCTGTCCGCAACACCCCAGAGTTCGCCCCAACCGAACGGGAAGAGGAACTCAAAGTCCGTGGTCGCTTTCGAATAGAAGCAAAGTTCTTCCGCGTCATGGTCGCGAAGACGAAGATTTTCTTTCTTTATGCCGAGCGAATAAAGGAAATCACGGCAATAGGAACGCCAATAATCGAACCATTCGAGGTCTGTTCCCGGTTTGCAGAAAAATTCGAGTTCCATCTGCTCAAATTCTCTGATTCTGAAAATGAAGTTACCCGGAGTTATCTCGTTTCTGAACGATTTGCCTATCTGACCGACGCCGAACGGAATCTTTTTTCTCGTTGTTCTCTGAATGTTTTTGAAGTTTACGAAAATGCCCTGTGCGGTTTCGGGACGAAGATACAGAGTCGAGGTAGAATCCTCGGTAACGCCCTGGAACGTTTTGAACATCAGGTTGAATTTTCTTATATCGGTGAAATCGGAAGAGCCGCAGGAGGGGCAGGTTATGTGATGCTCTTTGATATAAGCAAGCATTTCCTCATCCGACCAACCCGCAGGGTTATCGTCAAGTCCGTTTTCCGCAACGTAATCCTCGATGAGTTTATCCGCTCTGTGTCTGGTCTTGCAGACTTTGCAGTCCATAAGCGGGTCGGAAAATCCGCCGAGGTGTCCCGACGCCACCCATGTTTCGGGGTTCATAAGTATTGCGCTGTCAAGACCGACGTTATACGGGCTTTCCTGCACGAATTTTTTCCACCATGCTCTTTTGACGTTGTTTTTCAGTTCAACGCCGAGAGGACCGTAGTCCCAGGAGTTTGCGAGGCCGCCGTATATCTCCGAGCCGGGATATACAAAGCCTCTGCCTTTGCAAAGCGCGACTACTTTATCCATAGTCTTTTCTTTGTTGTCCATATTCTCACCTTTTCTGTATTTTCATATATTGTCGCGCGGCGGTCGGAAATACCGCCGCGTCGGTTTTGGTTTATTCTTCCGTGTATTCCTGTTCTGTCTCGGTTTGCGGAATATTTTCCGCAGTCTCGGTATTTTCACCGTCTTCCCCGTCCGTTTCTTCGGATTCGGGTTCAGCTTCGACCGCAACTATTCCGATAACCTTGTTATCTTCTTCAAGATTCATCACGCGAACGCCCTGGCTCGATCTGCCGTAAGTCGAAATGCTTGCAACTCCGGTTCTTATAAGAACTCCGTTTGCCGCAACCGCGATAACGTCCTCGGTATCGTCAACCGCTTTTATACCGCAGAGTGCGCCCGTTTTATCCGTCAGTTTGTGGCAGATAACGCCGAGACCGCCTCTGTGCTGCGTGTTGAACTCGTCAAACTCGGTGCGTTTGCCGTATCCGTTCTCGGTAACTGTCAAGAGATTCTTTGTATCGTCAACAACAACCGAACCGATAACCTCATGGTCCGGATCGACTTTCATTGCGCGAACGCCTCTTGCGGTTCTGCCGACAACGGTTACTTCGTTTTCATCGTAGCGTATGCCCTGACCCTCGGAAGTCGCAACAAGTATATTCTTTGTTCCGTCCGTCAGATGAACGCTTATAAGTTCATCGCCGTCATCAAGCGAAAGCGCGATAAGACCGCCGTTTTTACGCATATTTTTGAATGCCGAAACGGGGCAGCGCTTTGTTACGCCGCGCTTGGTTATCATGTTGAAGTAAAGCCCCTCTTCGTCAAGCGACGGAACGGCTATCATCGCCGTAACCTTTTCGTCCGCATCCTTGAATTGAAGCAGGTTGACTATATTCATACCCTTTGAAGTTCTCGACGCTTCGGGTATGCGATAGCCTTTCATCTTATATGCAAGACCCTCGTTTGTGAAGAAAACAAGCAGACTGTGGCTTGAAGAAACGAAAAGCGTTTCAGCATAGTCGTCTTCTTTCTTCGTCATCGACTTCTTGCCCTTGCCGCCTCTGTTCTGCGCTTCGTAAGCGTCCACCGGCTGACGTTTTATGTAGCCGCAATGCGTAAGAGTGTAAACGCAGTTCTTTTCCTCGATAAGGTCTTCGATGTCTATATCTTCCTCGGACTCGCAAATTTCCGTCAGACGGTCGTTGCCGTATTTGTCTCTTATCTGCGTCAGTTCGTCTTTGAGAACCTGAATGAGAAGTCCCTCGTCGGAAAGCAAGCGGTTGTAATAAGCAATCTTTTCTTCGATTTCCTTATACTCCGCGCGGAGTTTGTCTTCTTCCAGTCCCTGCAACGCTTTCAAACGCATTTCGAGTATGGCGGAAGCCTGAATATCGGAAAGACCGAAGCGCGCCATAAGGTTTTCTTTTGCGTTGTCGTAGGAATTGCGGATTATCTTTATAACTTCGTCGATATTCTCCTGCGCGATAAGCAAACCTTCAAGCAGGTGAGCGCGTTCCATCGCCTTTTTCAGGTCAAAACGAGTGCGGCGGGTGATTATATCCTTTTGGAACGCGATGTACTCTTCAAGAATCTTTTTGAGCGAAAGTATTCTCGGCTGTGTCTGATTGTCCACAAGCGCAAGCATGGTTATGGCAAACGTGGTTTGCATCTGCGTCTGATTGAACAGTTTGTTCAAAACGACCTGTGCATTTGCTCCGCGTTTGAGTTCGATAACTATGCGCATACCCGTTCGGTCGGTCTCGTCGCGTATGTCAACGATGTCTTCCAACTTTTTATCGTGGAACTGCTGCGCCATATTGGCGATAAGCATACGCTTGTTGACCTGATATGGAAGTTCGTGAACGACTATTCTCGTTCTGTCTCCCGCATATTCCTCAAACTCTGTTCTTGCGCGGACGGTTATGTGACCTTTACCCGTTTCATAGGCGCTTCTTATTCCGCTTCTTCCCATGATTATTCCCTTTGTCGGGAAATCGGGACCCGGAATTATCGGAAGCAGGTCGTCAACCGTTGCGTCTGGGTGGTCGATAACGTATATCGTCGCATTTATAACTTCTTTTAAGTTGTGCGGTGGAATGTTGGTAGCCATTCCGACTGCGATACCCGAAGAACCGTTGACAAGCAGGTTCGGAAAACGCGACGGAAGAACTTTGGGCTCTTTTCTCGTCTCATCAAAGTTCGGAACCCAATCGACTGTATCTTTTTCGATATCGCGGAGCATTTCGTCGGCTATTTTCGACATTCTCGCCTCGGTATAACGGTAAGCCGCCGGGGGATCGCCGTCTATTGAACCGAAGTTTCCGTGACCGTCGATAAGCGGATAACGCATTGAGAAATCCTGTGCCAAACGCACAAGCGCGTCGTAAACGGAAGCGTCTCCGTGGGGGTGATAACGACCGAGAACGTCGCCGACTGCCGTTGCGCACTTACGATAGGGTTTATCCCTTGTAAGACCGTCCTCATACATTGCGTAAAGTATTCTTCTGTGAACGGGTTTAAGACCGTCGCGAACGTCTGGCAGGGCTCTGCCGACGATGACGGACATAGCGTATTCGATATAACTCGTTTTCATTTCGTGAACGAGTTCCGAAGACGTAATTATCTGATCGGGGAACATAATATCCTCGGGTTTATAATCGCTTCTCTTTTTTGCCATTTTCCGTCACCTCCTTAAAAGTCCAGATTAACCGCATAACGTGCGTTCAATTCTATATATTCTTTTCTCGGTTCAACGTCCTCGCCCATAAGAATGCTGAAAATCTTATCTGCGGCAACCGCATCTTCGAGTTCTATTCTTCTCAATGTTCTCTTTTCGGGGTCCATTGTCGTTTCCCAAAGTTCCTCGGGGTTCATCTCACCGAGACCTTTATAACGCGAAATATCTATTTTCGCATTCGGGTTACCCTCACGCATTTCCGCGCTTATACGGTCTCTTTCCTCATCGCTGTATGCAACGCGGACGGTCTTGCCCCTTGAAAGTTTATAAAGCGGGGGAACAGCCGAATAAACGTAGCCCTGTTCTATAAGAGGCCTCATAAAGCGGAAGAAGAATGTCAGAAGAAGCGTTCTGATATGCGCTCCGTCAACATCGGCATCCGCCATGATAACTATTTTATGGTAACGCAGTTTTTCTATATTGAATTCCGTGCCGATACCCGCTCCGAGAGCCGTTATAACAGGTGAAAGTTTATCGTTGCCGTATATCTTGTCCGCTCTCGCTTTTTCAACATTGAGCATTTTGCCCCAAAGGGGAAGTATCGCCTGGAAACGGGAGTCTCTGCCCTGTGTTGCGGAACCGCCAGCCGAGTCTCCCTCGACGATGTAAAGTTCCGTGAGCGAAGCGTCTCTTTCGTTGCAGTCGCGGAGTTTGTCGGGCATCTGTCCCGAATCAAGACCTGATTTTCTTCTTGTTTGTTCTCTTGCCTTTCTTGCGGCTTCTCTTGCGCGCTGTGCGTTTATGGCTTTTTCCATGATAACGCGAACGACCGTCGGATTTTCCTCAAAGAAATCGGCAAGTTTTTCGGAAACAAGTTTGTTTACAAAACCGCGCATCTCGGAATTTCCGAGTTTTGTTTTGGTCTGACCCTCAAACTGAGCCTCCGTCAGTTTGACGCTGATAACGGCAGTCAATCCCTCGCGTACATCGTCGCCCGAAAGGTCGGAATCTTTTTCTTTAAGATACTTATATTTTCTCGCATATTCATTAACGACTTTTGTAAGAGCGGCTTTGAAACCCTGTTCGTGTGTTCCGCCCTCCGCCGTATGAATATCGTTTGCGAACGAAAGTATGTTTTCATCGTAATTGGTCGTATACTGCATTGCGATCTCGGCGGAATACGTTCCGTTGTCGTTCGCAACATAGATAACGTCATGAATTGCTTTTTTGTTATCGTTGATGTACTCTACAAAACTCTTGATACCGCCCTCATAGCACATATCGTTTACTACGGGTTCTTCTCCGCGTTCATCGGTGAAAACTATGCGGACACCGGCATTAAGGAAAGCCTGCTCGCGAAGTCTTTTAAGCAGAGTGTCATATTCAAATTCAAGAGTTTCAAAAATTTCGGCATCGGGGAAGAAAGTAACTTTTGTTCCCGTTTTATCCGTATCTTCAAGCACTTTTGCGGGAGCATCCGCTTTTCCGCGTTTATACTCCTGAAAAACGTGTTTATGCGATCTTGAATCGTAAACGTCAACGGTCAGCCATTCCGAAAGAGCATTTACAACAGACGCTCCCACACCGTGAAGACCTCCCGACACTTTATATCCGCCGCCGCCGAATTTACCGCCCGCATGCAAAATGGTGAAAACGACTTCAAGCGTCGATATACCCATTTTCGGGTGTTTTCCGGTCGGTATTCCTCGTCCGTCGTCGGTCACTTCAACGATATTTCCCTTTTTGATGGTAACGGTTATATTTTTGCAGTAACCGGCAAGGGCTTCGTCTATCGCGTTGTCAACTATTTCATACACGAGGTGGTTAAGACCGCGCACGGAAGTCGATCCGATATACATACCGGGTCTCTTTCTGACGGCTTCAAGTCCTTCCAGAACCTGTATTTGACTTTCGTCGTACCTCTCGATTTTTTCAGACATACCATTTATCCTTTCATCTCAGTTCCGTTTCACCGTTTTGCGTAAACCTCTTTTTCAAGGTCGATACGGAAAACTGGGTCAAAAACAGAGTTGTCTTTCCCTTTTCACAGTAGATTATATACGATTTTGGAAGTTCCGTGGTCACGGAAACCACACGTTTTTTTTCTTCTTCCGAACGGAACATCGCTCTCGTTGCGGGAGAAACCGAAGTGTTCTCAATATCGAATATGCCTACTATGTATTTTGTTTTTATAAGATAATTCAGACCTATGTGAAGATACATATCAAACCAACTCCACCCGTCCGTTGCTGACGGAAAATATTCTTGCATCTCCCATTCCGCTCGGGTCCTCGCAGGCGGTTATTATAACCTGCTTGTCCTTTATGCGGCTGACGATAAAAGATTTTCTCGAACTGTCAAGTTCGGAAAAAACATCATCGAAAAGCATAACGGGAAATTCGTTGTAAACGCTGTTCAATATATCCGCTTCCGCCATTTTCAAAGCCATGACGCAACTTCTTTGTTGTCCCTGCGAACCGAAAAATTTTGCGCTCAAACCGTTAAGCGTTATTTCAAGGTCGTCACGGTGAACGCCGACATTTGTAAAACCGCATTTGATGTCTTTTTCGCGGCTGTTAAGCATTTTTCCTATAAGAAGTTCTTCCGCTTCCGCAAGTTTTTCACAGCCGTCGCATTCGCTCTGATAAAAAAGACCGAGTTTTTCTTTGCCGCCGCTCATTTCATCTATGACCGTTTTTGCGTAACCGGCAAGCAATGCTATGTAATTTCGCCTTGTCAAATATATAAACGCTCCGAGTTTAGAAAGTTTGACGTCCCATATTTCAATCGTTTCAAGTTCAGATTTGTCCTCGCTTTTCAAAACGTTGTTTCGCTGAAAAAGCGTTTTGTTATATTCCGATAAGTAAGCGTAATATTTAGGTTTGACCTGACAAATCGCAAGGTCAACAAATTTTCGCCGTCCCTCAGGACCGGCTTTCAAAAGATCGAGATGCTCGGGAAAAAACAGAACGGAAGTAAAATTTCCTATCATTTCGGATGGTTTGACTTTTATTTCGTTAAGATAAAGTTCCCGTCTTTTTGCCGTATGATACTTCATTTGTCCCGACTGTATTCTTCCGCCCTTTTCAAAAAGTATATCCGTTTCGGCAAATACTTTTTCATGATTTATAAAATCTTTTTCGTTCGTTGTTCTGAACGATTTGCAGGAAGAATAAAGCCACAAAGCCTCTATAATATTTGTCTTGCCCTGTGCATTCATACCGGTAAAGATATTAACGCCGCTGTCAAATACAATTTCCTGCGGATAAAGATTTCGGAAATTCTCGGTCGATAAAGATTTGATGTGCATATTATCAGTCGTTATTTATGTTCATCGGGGAAATCAGATATATATATCTGTCGCTTCCGTCCGTCGGAACAAGGCAGGCGGGAGTTCTTGCGGAATCTATTTTTATCTTTATTTCTTTGTCTCCGCAGCCGTTCAGAACGTCAAGCAGATATTTGCCCTTAAAACCTATTTCCATATTTTCGCCTGTCTTCTTGCAGGGTATTTCATCTGTCAGACTGTGTCCCTCCGAAGTGCGGCAATAAATAACAATGGAATCGTATTCAAAATTAACTCTTATGCAACTGTTTGATTTATCATTGACGATAAGTGCGCGTTCAAGCGCTTTTTTCAGATCGTCGCAGCCTACGATGACTTCGTTTTTGAACTCGCGTTTAAGCAAAGATTTATATTTTATGTATTCTCCGCTTATCAGGCGCGACGTAACTTTTGTTTCGTCAAACTCAAAAACTATATGAGTGCTTGCTATGCCTATTATAACGTCGGTGTCACCGGTTATTATTTTAGAAAGTTCCGCAGCGGTTTTTGCCGGGACTATGAAAGAAAAGTCTTCGCCGTTGGTATTAAGAAACTCTTCTTTTCTCATTGCCATTCTTCTCATGTCGGAACCGACAACTGTCAGAAATCCGTCTTCGACACAGAAATAAAGACCTCTCAACGTTGCTTTTGCTTCAAACTCCGAAACGGAGAAAAGCGTTTGCTTTATCATATTGAGAAGAAGTTCCTGTTTTATGACAATAGATTTTGATTTCTCAACGAGCGGCATCTGAGGATAAAACTCGGCGTCCTGCGTTGAAATATCGAATTTTATCATTCCGCTTACGATATGAAGCATTTTATTCGGATCAAGCGTGAAGTCAATTTTCCCGCTGTCTATTTTTGAAATCATATCAAAAAACTTTTTGGCGGGAACAACGAAAGAACCTTTTTCTTCCGCATCGATATGTATAACCGTTTCTATGCTCATCTCAACGTCGGAACCTGTCAGACGGCACGTTCCGTCCGCTTCTATCTCAAAACATATTCCTTCAAGAACGGGAATACTCGCTTTTTGAGGAACGGGTTTTATGACGGTATTGAGTGCTTCTAATATAAGATCTCTGTCGCAACTGAAATTCAAGGCGGTGACCTCCTTATAGTAAAAAGAAAGAAAATAATTATTTTAGTAATAATAGGGGTTGCGGAAACTGTTTATAATTCATATTTTTACCTGAACGTCAACAAAAACGAAAATGAAAAATATGTTGATAAAGTAAAACTTATCAAAACAGCGTTTTTTTTGGCAATGTTGAAAAGTTTAAACGCCGTTGATTGTTGAAAAAGCGTTTTATAACTTTTTTGATAACGCAGGCGTGCTTTGAAAACCGCGTTGATTATTGTGTTGAATCAATAAGATTTGATTTTTTTGATTATATCGTTTATCTCGTTGTTCAGCGTTGTATTTGTTTCAAGCATCTTTTCCATCTTGTCTATTGTATAGGAAACGGTGGAATGGTCTTTATTGCCGAATTGTTTGCCTATTTCGTCAAGCGACATATCCGTAATGGTCTTCAAAATGTACATCGCTATCTGACGCGCCATAACAACGTTCTTTTTTCTGCCCTTGCCTTTCATGCTTTCAACAGAAACGTCGTAAGCGGTGGAAACTTCTATAATAACCTTGTCCACAACAACGGAAACGGGCATATTCTCGTGCGTTATATCTTTTATTGCGCTTTGAGCAATGGCAATATTCGGCGGCATATCGGATATATCCTGGAATGCCATAAGTTTTTTCATAACGCCTTCAAGTTGTCGGATGTTGTTTTTGATGCGCTGTGCTATGAAGTCCACAACTTCTTCCGTCATCTTTATATTGTATACGAGTGCTTTTTTCCTTATAAAAGCAACTTTCAGTTCGTATTCGGGCATATAAATATCCGTTGTCAGACCCTGCTCGAAGCGGCTTTTAAGTCTTTCGTCAAGTAAAAGCATATCTTTCGGCGGACGGTCCGAAACAAGAATTATCTGTTTGTTTGACTGGTAAAGAGCGTCGAATGTATGGAAAAATTCGTTTTGGGTCGCGTCTTTGCCTGCTATGAACTGAACGTCGTCAACAAGCAGCACGTCAACGCCTCTGTATTTTTCCTTGAACTCTATCATATTTTTAGGACTGTTTGCATTGTCCGAAAGCGCTTTGCCCTGTGAAGTAAGAGCAACAAGTTCGTTTATGAAATGTTCGCTCTTTACATAAAGCGTTTTGAGTTCCGGATGAAGTTTGTTTATTTCATTTTTAATTGCAAACAGCAGGTGAGTTTTACCGAGACCCGTATTTCCGTATATGAATAGAGGGTTATATGCGCCCGCAGGATGATTTGCAACCGCTTTGCAGGCGGCAAAGGCGTGTTTGTTTGACTCCGCAACTATAAAGTTTGAAAACGTATATTCGCTGCTCTTGTCTTCCGCTGCCGCAACGGCTTTTTCCGTAACGGAAGAAACAGGGTCGTTTTTAACGGTATCTTCCGATGAAGACTCGTCCGTTATGACTTTTATATTCATTTCAAATCCGACAACGTCTTCAAGCGCCTTTACTATAAGGCTCTTGTAACGTGTCATTATAACGTCTCTTTGAAAGTCGGACTCAACTTTCAGAACGGCATAATCCGATTCGTATTTAAGCGGAGTTATGGTTTTTATCCAAAGGTTCATGGCGGTTTCGTTTATCGAACTTTGCAAAAGATCGACGGCTGCCGCCCAAACGCTTTTGAAATTCTGCATTACTTTGTCCACGTCCTTTGATTATACTCATATATATAATTATTATATATAGCAGTATAACATATTAAATATTATTTGTAAATATATTTCAAAAAAAATTTAGATTTGCCGAAAACGGTATATTTTTTTAATTAGTCCCGAAAACGCGAAATTTTATGTAGATTTCGAAAAATTTTTAATTTTTGGTATTGACATTTATGGGAGCGTGTTATATAATGGTATATGCGAATTACTGAGTTGAGGAGGGTTTAAAATGCGCAGAACATACCAGCCGAAGAAAAGACAGCGTTCAAAAGAGCATGGCTTCCGCAAGAGAATGAGAACCGCCAACGGCAGAAAAGTATTGGCGAGAAGACGTGCAAAGGGAAGAAAACAACTTTCTCTGTAATTTAAGAAACGTTAGGGCGGCAACAACCTGCCGCCCGTTCTTGTCTTTTCTCGTATTTTATTTGAGCATTCATTGACGGCAAAAACCGCGGAAAAGAGCGGGCAATATGAAAAATACTGTTGCTTTGAAAGAAAACAGAATATTCAGAAATCTGTACGGCGGAAAAAGCAAAGTTACGCCGGAATTTGTTTTGTACTATAAGAAAAACAAGTTAACTTTTAACAGGCTCGGTATAACCGTCAGCAAAAAAATCGGACATGCCGTTGAGAGAAACAGAGCCAAAAGAGTTTTGCGCGAGGCGTACAGACTCTGTGAGAACAGAATAAAGGTCGGCTTTGATATAGTGCTTGTTGCGCGAAGCCGCACAAAAGAAGTTTCAATGAATATTGTCAAGGAAAGAATGGAAAACATTTTTTCTGCGGAAGGTCTGTTTGCGGAGTTCGAAAAATGAAAAAGGCGGCAATAAAACTTATCAGGTTTTATCAGAAACACATTTCGCCGTGTAAAAGCCCGTGCTGTCGGTTTTATCCGACTTGTTCCTCGTATGCTCTGGAAGCATTTGAGATCCACGGTTTTTTTAAGGGATTGCTTTTGAGTGTTTGGAGAATTTTAAGGTGCAATCCTTTTTGTAAGGGCGGGTATGACCCCGTTCCCGAGAAAAAGAAAAAATAATCCGTTACTTTTTATATAAGGAGCCTGTCAATGTCATCATTAACAACACTCGGAATTATTGACATAATATACTGGCCGTTCGGAATGTTGATGAAAGGGATATATTCTCTTGTCGGCAATTACGGCATAGCCATTATAATTTTCGGTATTATCGTCAAACTCGTACTTCTTCCTCTTGCTTTTTCAAACGAAAAAACAAGACTGAGAAATATGCGTATCCAGCCGAAAATGAGAGAGATACAGCAAAGATATAAGGGAGATACCAGAAATCCGAAATATCAGGAAGAAATGCAGAAGCTTTATTCGGAGGAAAATTACAGTCCGATGAAGGGCTGTCTTCCGCAGCTTATCCAGTTCCCGATAATCTTCGCGGTATTCAATGCCATCAGACGCCCGATGCTTTATATCTACGGATTCAGCAGCAGCGCAATACTTACCATCGGACAAACTCTTTACAATATAGACCCTGCGGTTAAAAAGGTTTTCGGAGATACCGTTGAAAAAGTAACCGAAAAAACGGTTGCTTATCATGAAGTGTTGCTTTCGGGTTCGATGAAAAACAATTTCGATACCGTTATTTCCGCACTTAATGAGAAATTCCCCGACTTTTCCGAAAAGTTTGCGGGATTCAGTCAATCATCTATGATAGACACCAACTTCCTCGGTCTCGACCTTTCGCAAACTCCGACATGGGGTTGGAACTGGACAATACTTATTCCCATCATTTCCGCACTCACATCGCTTCTTATAAGCCTTGTATCTATGAGACTTAACCGCGACCCGAGCGGCGAAAAACAGCCGGGTATGGGCGCAATGAAGGGTCTTATGCTTTTCATGCCGCTGTTCTCTTTGTGGGTCGGCTTCCAGTATACCACCGGCGTAGGTATGTACTGGATCATATCCAACCTTCTTTCCGGCGTTCAGATGATAGCACTCTTCTATTTGTTTAAGCACAGAAGAGAAAAAGCCGAAGCAAAACTCGTGGCACAGCAACCCGTAAAAGAGAAAAAACTTAATTATAATCAGATAGAAAAAATACAGCGCGAACAGGCGGAAGCCGAAAGACTTGCCGAAAAAAAGGCAAAAGAAGATCAGAATAAAAAGTAAAGGAGAAAAGGTCTTTTATGGAAAGAAATTTTACCGGAAAAACGATTGACGACGCCATAAAAGCGGCTTCCGAAGAACTCGGACTTGCAAGAGAAGATTTCAGCGTTGACGTTATTGAAAATCCGAAAAGCGGCTTTCTCGGTCTCGGAGCAAAGCCCGCAGTTATAAAAGTTACTTACAAAAACGAAGTAAACGCCGTTGAGTTTGTCGAAGAGTTTCTCGACGGACTTATGGAAAAAATGGGCATAATGGAATACGAACTCAAAGTGACCGAGCCCGAAGAAAAGAGTATAAAAGCCGAGATAAACGGTTCCGAACTCGCAAGCCTGATAAAGAAGCGCAGCGAAGTTATAGATGCGGTTCAGTCCATGACCGCTCTTGCAATGAACAGACATATCGAGGAGTATTACAAGATTTCCGTTGATATCAACTCCGGAAGAGAAAGAAATACCGCTCGTCTCGAAAATTTGGCTGTTAAAGTGGCAAAGCAGGTTCAGAAGACAAAGAGAAAAGTAACTCTCAGTTCGATGAATTCCGCAAAAAGAAGAGTTATCCACTCCAAACTGCAAAACTTTGAGAATATAACGACTTATTCCGTGGGCGAAGAACCCAACAGAAGAGTCATTATAGCATATAAGTGGCCCGAGGGGCAGGAGCCTCCCGCAGAGCCCGAAAGAAGACCGTATCCTCCGAAAGGAAACGGCGGAAAGAAACCGTATCGCAAAAACGGCGGTTACGGCAATAAAGGCGGTTACAGAAAGCCTCGCAGAGAAGACAGAGCGCCTTCCGAGCAGCGTGAGGAAAATGTTGCCGACAACAACGAAAACGAATAATGTAAAAGGGCGACTGTATGTCGCCCTTTTAACTGATAGAGATATTTTTCATTTAAACGGAGAAATTCATGAAAACGATAGTTGCCATATCAACGGCACCAATGACGTCTGCGATAGGAATAGTTCGCATAAGCGGGGACAGGGCGTTTGAAATAAGCGAAAAGATTTTTTCAAAACCTCTCGCAAATGTTGACGGATATCGCGTTGTCTACGGAAAAATATATGACGGAAAAAAAATTCTCGATACTGTGCTTGCAACGGTTTTTCGCGCTCCCAACAGTTATACGGGAGAAGATACCGTTGAACTTTCGTGTCACGGAAGCCCATATATTCTGAATAGAGTGGTAGAACTTCTCATTGAAAACGGAGCGGTTCGTGCGGGACGCGGTGAATTTTCCAAAATGGCGTATATAAACGGCAAAATGGACGCTGTACAGGCGGAGGGAGTCATCGACCTTATCGAGGCACAGACGGCGGCGGAAGTTGCAGCGGCGCAGAGCGAACTCGGAGGAAAAATTTCCGAAAAAGTCGAAGAGGTCAGAAAAAAACTTGTATCCTTGTCTGCCGATATACTTGCATACGTTGATTATCCCGATGAGGATATAGCAGATATTTCGTCCGAAAAGATAGAAAAAACCGTTTCGGAATGTTATGAGCAGATCAATGCTCTTTCGCTTACTTACGGCAGGGGACGAATGATAAAAAACGGCGTCAGAACCGTTATTTGCGGCAAACCGAATGCAGGCAAATCAATGCTTATGAACAGTATTCTCGGCTGCGAGAGAAGCATTGTCACCGAAACAGAGGGGACGACCCGCGATGTTGTCGGAGAAAGCGCGGTTTTCGGGGGAGTTAAACTCGAAGTACGCGACACGGCGGGAATACGCGATGCGTCCGACGATGTTGAAAAGATAGGTGTTAAACTTGCGGAAAAGGAGCTTGCGTCCGCCGACCTGATTCTTTTTGTTTTTGATATGAGCAGAAAAAAGGACGAAAACGACGAACGTGTTCTTGAAGAGATTAAAAAATCAAGCGCAAAGAAAATTGCCGTGCTGAACAAATCCGATATTGCCGCAAAAACTGAAAAAACACCCGATTTTGAAGAGTTTGACGCATCCGTTGTCATAAGCGCAAAAACCGGAGAGGGAATGAAAAACCTTGAAAAAACCGTCGCTTCAATTGTTTCGGACGGAGTCGTTCCGAGTGAAGTCGTTATGAACGCGCGTCAGTTTGAATGTCTTTGCGGCTGTGCGGCTGCGCTGAAAAACGCGCTTGACAATATCTCCATGACGCCTGATGTACTGCTTGATGATGTAAACGAAGCGATAGTCTGTCTCGGCTCGGTCACAGGCAAAGGTGTTGCTGAACAAATTATCGAAGACATTTTTTCGCGTTTCTGCGTGGGAAAGTAGTTTTTTGTCAGAATACGGTGTAATAGGGATTTTTAGAAAGTAAAGACCTCGCTTGACAAAAAATATGTTATATGGTAAAATATAATATACAGAATTTATACGGGAAAGATTTTTATGATTATTATTGATGAATACAAAGTTAAACTTAAACAGATAAAAGCGGAAATTGACGATTTGCACGGTTCCATGGGCATAGATAACGCACGCAAGCGTCTTTCCGAAATTGAGGAGATAACCGCCGCTCCAGATTTTTGGAACGATGCGGCGAACAGCCACCATATTCTGAAAGAGCAAAAAACGGTAAAGGCTAAAATAACCGCTTATGATGCGCTGTATTCTCTTTATGAAGATGCGGGAACGTATCTTGAACTTGCCGCAGATGCGGACGACGGATCTCTTGACGAAGAAATAGGGGAAACGTTCAGAAATCTTGAAAAAACCGTTGAAAAACTGCGTCTCGAAACGCTTTTAAGCGGCGAATACGATATGAACAACGCAATTTTGAATTTCCATGCCGGTGCAGGAGGAACGGAAGCGCAGGATTGGGCGCTTATGCTTTACCGTATGTATACGCGTTTTGCTGAAAAACACGGATATAAAGTAAAAGTTCTCGATATGCTTGACGGCGATGAGGCGGGTATAAAGAGCGCGTCCATTATGGTAGAGGGCGCAAACGCCTACGGTTATTTGAAGAGCGAGACAGGCATTCACAGACTTGTCCGCGTGTCTCCTTTTGATGCGGCAGGAAAGCGTCATACTTCGTTTGCCTCAGTTGAAGTTATGCCCGATATTGACGATGATTCCAACGATATTGAGATAAGAGACGAAGATATAAAAGTGGAAGCGCACCGTGCAAGCGGCGCAGGCGGTCAGCACATCAACAAGACCGACTCCGCAATCAGAATTATCCATATTCCGACGGGAATAGTCGTTGGCTGCCAGAACGAGCGTTCGCAGAAGCAGAACAAAGAAATGGCACTTCGTATGCTGAAAGCGAAACTTGTCGAGATAAAGGAACGCGAACACCTTGAAAAAATTGAAGACATCAAGGGCGACCAAAAAGAAATCGCGTGGGGTTCGCAGATTCGTTCTTATGTATTTATGCCGTATACGCTTGTAAAGGATCACAGAACGAATTATGAAATGGGCAATGTCAACGCGGTAATGGACGGAGATCTTGACGGCTTCATAGACGCATATCTCAAATCTCTTACGCAGAAGTAATAATTATATTAAACCGGGAAATATCTAAATTTTCCGAATATAAAAAAGTTTGAATAAACAATTTAACATAAATAATAACCGCTCCGTTCGGAGCGGTTATTATTGCATGAAAGAGCGGTGATCAACAAAATCACCGCTCTCCTTCTTATTATGTGTATTTCAATGTTTTTTGCAACTGTAAAACTCTGTCCAGACATCGTGTTTCACGTGAAACATTTATCTTTTGAGTTTTTCCTCGCCGCCCATATAAGGACGAAGCGCAACAGGAATATTGACCGTTCCGTCCGCCTGCAAGTTGTTTTCAAGGAAAGCGATAAGCATTCTCGGAGGAGCAACAACGGTGTTGTTGAGAGTGTGCGCAAGATATTTTGTTCCGTCTTCCGCCGCTATTCTTATCTTCAAACGTCTTGCCTGCGCGTCTCCGAGGTTGGAGCAGGAACCTACTTCAAAGTATTTCTTCTGACGCGGCGACCATGCTTCAACGTCAAGCGATTTAACTTTAAGGTCAGCAAGGTCTCCGGAACAGCATTCAAGGGTTCTTACGGGAATATCAAGGCTTCTGAACAGGTCAACCGTGTTCTGCCACAGTTTGTCAAACCACATCATGCTGTCTTCGGGTTTACAGATAACTATCATTTCCTGTTTTTCGAACTGGTGGATTCTGTAAACGCCTCTCTCTTCTATGCCGTGCGCTCCTTTTTCCTTACGGAAACAGGGAGAATACGAGGTGAGCGTCTGCGGAAGTTTTGCTTCGGGAATTATCTGATCAATGAATTTTCCTATCATCGAGTGCTCGGAAGTTCCTATAAGATAAAGGTCTTCACCCTCAATCTTATACATCATTGATTCCATTTCCGCAAAGGACATAACGCCGGTAACAACGTCGGAGCGAATCATGAAAGGCGGAACACAGTAGGTAAATCCTCTGTTTATCATAAAATCGCGTGCATAAGCGATAACTGCGGAATGGAGTCTTGCGATATCGCCCATAAGATAGTAGAAACCGTTTCCCGCAACTCTTCTTGCAGAGTCGAGGTCAATGCCGTTATACGCTTCCATTATTTCGGTGTGGTACGGTATCTCAAAATCGGGAACAACAGGTTCGCCGTATCTTGTGATTTCAACGTTTTCGCTGTCATCTTTGCCTATGGGAACGGAAGGGTCTATCATTTGCGGAATGACCATCATTATTTTCTTGATTTTTTCTTCAAGAACGTTTTCTTTCGCAGTCAGTTCATCAATGCGGTCTCCCTCTTTTGCGATTTCGGTCTTTATCTCTTCCGCTTCGTCTTTTTTCCCCTGTGCCATAAGTCCTCCTATGAGCTTGGAAGCCTTATTTCTCTTTGAACGAAGCGTTTCAACTTCGGTCTTGGTTGTGCGGAGTTCTGCGTCGAGCGCAATTACTTCGTCAACCATCGGAAGTTTGTGGTTTTGAAATTTCTTTTTGATGTTTTCTTTTACCGCATCGGGATTTTCTCTTAAAAATTTGATATCGAGCATATTACTCTTCTCCTTCTTTCAGCATATCTATCAACGTGTTCAGATCATCGTCCGAGTAGTACTCCAAAACGATTGTGCCTTTGACTTTGCTTTTTGCTTTTCCTGACGGAACGATTTTGACCTTTCTTCCGTAATTCGATGAGAGTTCGGAAGATATCTCTCTATAATAAATATCGTTCGGGCTTTCTTTTTTCGTTCTGGTCAGCGGTCTTTTCTTCTTTGCAAGATTTTCAACGTCGCGAACCGTAAGTCCTTTGTCAATTATCATTTTTACAAGTTCGGAAAATTTCTTTTTGCTTTCGGCTCTTTCCGCAAGCGGCAGCAGCGCGCGAGCATGTCCCGATGAAAGTTTTCCGTCCAAAACAAGGTCGAGGGTTTCGTCAGGCAGAGCTAAAATACGCATTGCGTTGGCAACAACAGGTCTTGATTTCCCGACTTTTTCGGCAACCTGCTCCTGCGTCAGCGAAAACTCATCTATCAACGCTTTGTAGCCTTTTGCCTCTTCAACTACGTTCAGGTTTTCTCTTTGCAGATTTTCGATAAGTCCGATTTCAAGCGCTTCTTTGTCGCTTAAATCTTTTACGATAACGGGAACTTCCGTTAAACCCGCCATTCTTGCCGCTCTCCAACGACGTTCTCCCGAAACTATCTGGTATCGGTCCCCGTCGATTTTTCTTGTTATTATCGGCTGCAAAAGTCCTCTGTCCGCAATAGATGCGGACAGTTCTTCAAGTGCTTGCTTATCAAATGCCTTACGCGGTTGATCCCTGTTCGGTTCGACATCTGAAATTTTCACGAAGAGCAACTGCTTTTCGTCGATTTTGTCGATGAGAGGCGCATTGTCTTCAAACAATCCTTCAAGTCCTCTTCCGAGTCCTTTTGACATCTTTCTTTACCTCCCGTTATTTTTCAATATCTCTTCCGCAAGTTCCGCATACGCCTTTGCTCCTTTTGAGCCTCTGTCATAGTAATTTATCGGCTTGCCGTGGCTCGGGGCTTCCGAAATGCGGACATTTCGCGGAATTACAGTTTTGAACGTCTTTGACGCAAAGTACTTTTTGACTTCCGCAAGCACCTGCATGGTCAGATTAAGTCTTCCGTCAAACATCGTTATCAAAACGCCCTCAATATCAAGTTGCGGATTGTAGACTTTTTTGACCTGCTTAACCGTGTTCGTCAGTTGTGAAAGACCTTCAAGCGCAAAAAATTCGCATTGTATCGGTATCAACACCGTGTCTGCCGCTGTCAGGGCGTTTATTGTTACCAAACCGAGCGACGGCGGACAGTCGATAAGAATAAAGTCAAACAGATTTTCTGTTTCGGCGGTTTTTAACGCATTTTCAAGCCTTTTTGCTCTCCCTTGCGCTTCCGCAAGCTCGAGCTCCGCTCCCGCCAGATCCATTGTTGACGGAACTATCCAAAGATTGTGATACGGCGTTTTAATTACCAAATCGGAAAGTTTTACGTTCTCGTCCGTCAGAAGATCATAGGAAGATTTCTGAAGGTCTTTTTTTCTTATTCCGCAACCTGTCGTTGCATTTCCCTGCGCGTCCATGTCTATGAGCAGAACTTTTACGCCATTTTCCGCCATGCACGCCGCAAGGTTAACCACGGTCGTTGTCTTTCCGACGCCGCCTTTTTGGTTGGCGACGGCTATCGTCTTTATCATTATTCATCCTTTCTTTTTTTGTCTTGCGATGAAAAACGGATTTATTTTTGTTTGAAATCCGCTCGCAGTTGTGTGATGTGTTTATTATATCATACGGACGGCGGGAAATCAATACCCTTTTATTATCTTTCGACAAAACGCAAAAATTTATTTCGGATATCTTCACCGAAAGTAATGTTTCACATGAAACATTGAAGTGTGAAACGGCGTTTTTTCTTGCATTTACGATGATTTTGGCGAACAGAAGAGCTTCTTCGATTTACTTTATCCATTTTTTCATTATGCATGAAATACGAAAAAACGGTTGATTTTTTTATAAAAAAATGTTATAGTATATTATATGAAAAACATAGATTGAAAACGAAGGGTTTTATATATGGATATTTCCGCTTATGTGCTTTCCCTGTTGGCGTATGCCGTGCTGATGGGTTGCTTTAATTACACATATAAGAAGCGAACGGAGCGCACAGGCATTCTTCGCGCCGACAGACAACTCAGCGTCTCCGTTTCCGCACTGTCTTTGCAGATCAACGATATCGGAATTTGGGTAGTTGCTATAATACCTTGTATAGCATTCAGTTCGGTTGCGGGTGTTAAAGCGGCTTTTTATATTTCGATAGGTCTTATTTTCGGATATTATCTGAGTTGCTCCCTTTTGTCGGAACGTATGAAGATATATGCCCAGGTCGGAAACGTCGGTTCGATACCGTCGTTTCTGTCTCACCGATATGGAGATAAGCGCGGTATAATCCGCATAATCAGCGCGGTTATCGGCGTTATGCTCACTCTCTCTTTCACATCGTTCGCTCTTTCGTTTTCCGCATCGCTTCTTTCCCGAGCCTTTGGATTATCGCATACGACTGCCGTAACGGTATGCGTTATCGCGGTACTTACCCTTATAGTTCTCGGCGGCTTTATGTCGTCTCCTCACAGCGACGCCGCGCAAAGCCTTTTGATAGGCGGTGCGACAATCATTCTTTGTATATGTCTTACAGGCTCTCTTGACCTTGAACAAACGGCGATTTTCAATTATATATACCCGAAAGCGCTGAATATTTTGCCGTCACTTTTCGGCAGCAGCGAAAACATTTCTCTGTTCACGCTTCTTATGTGTCTCGGCTGGTTTGTTTGCTGCCTCGGTTCGCCGCAGTTGCTCACCAACTTTTTACGGATGAAAACTTCGCGAATCGCTCCCCGCGCAAAAGCGGTCTCCACATTTTGGAGCGCAATAACGCTTTTCGGCGCAACTTTCATCGGCTTTATGTGGCTGATACTTTTTCCTGAGAAAAGTTCCGCCGATGCGATGATGGAGTCTTTGCTGCTGTCTGATTCTCTCTTTGTCCGCTGTCTTCTTCTCGTTGCCGTTTTCGGCGTTCTTTCCGCAGTTACAAAAGCAAATATTCTTATGGCGTCGGGATTTTTTGCGGAGGATATATACCCTCTTATACGTTCCGATGTCGATAAAAAAGAGATAGGATATGTCAAGTTTTTCAGCGTTCTTATCTTTTCTCTCCTTTCGTTAGCACTTTCTGCGGATATAGGTTCAAATTCTTTCAATATCCTCGCATTCTCAATTTCGGGGCTTTGTGCGGCGTTCGGTCCCGTCGTTCTGTTTTCTCTTCGTTCTAAAAAAGTAACGCTCATCGGTGGGATATGCTCTATCCTTGCCGGAACCGCAAGTTCGTTTTTCATAACGCTGTTTTTCTCTTCAAAAATCGGTGCGGGCTTCAATATATATTCCGTTTTCCCCGCATTTTTGATATCGACGGCAGTTCTCTTCCTTGTTTCTTTGATTGACCCGAAAAAACCGTCCCCTGAGGTATTGAAAGAATATGACCGCGTTCGGGTAATAGTTCATTGCAAAGGAAATTATTTGATGAAATAGTTATTTTTAATAATTATCTTTTTGGTTGCGCGCGGATTTTTCCGCGCGTTTTTTTTGTAGCGTCGATTTTGTACGAAATAAGTTAGTTTTTCCTAATTGTGGGAATTCTGTAAAACGTAGAAAAAATTTATATAGACATATTGATTTTTATATATAAATGTGCTAATATTATTGCATAAACTATTAAAAGTAGTTTTAAAAACTATTTGTCGAATATCGTCGAAATAATGATTTTGACGCTTTCGGACGGCTTAATAAAAATAAATACGGAGGCTTTTATGGCTGATTTTATTCTTTCCTGTGAATCTACTGTTGATTTACCGTATTCATACGTCAGCGGCAGAAATATTCCCGTTATTTTCTATTCTTATATCGTTGACGGCGTTTCTTACGTCGATGATATGGAACGCAATTCCGATGCTCTTCCCCGTTTCTACGATTTTATAGAAAAGGGAAAACTTCCGACGACTTCTCAATTGAATGAATTTCTGTACTATGACTTTTTCAAAGAACTTCTTCAAAAAGGCGACGTTCTGCACGTTGCGTTCGGCTCGGGAATGACCCCGTCCATTCGCAATGCCGTTGAGGCGGCTGAAAAACTCCGTGCGGAATTTCCCGACAGAAAACTTGTTATAATCGACTCCCTTTGCAGTTGCTCCGGGTACGGACTTCTTGTTGATCTCGCAGCCGACCTTCGCGACGAGGGTAAAAGTTTAGACGAAATCGCGCAATATCTGCTTGAAGCGAGAAGCAAAGTTCAGCACCAGTTCTTCTCGACCGATATGACGATGTTCCGCCGCAGCGGAAGAGTTTCGGGCGCTGCCGCCATGGTTTCGACATTGCTCGGTATCTGTCCCGTCATGTGCCTTGACGATTGCGGAAAAATTGTTGCATACGACAAGGTAAGAGGTAAGAAAAACGCAATCAAAAAACTTGTTTCCGAAGCACAGAAGCATATTCAGAACGGTGCTGATTACGACGGAAAGTTCTTTCTTTCCAATTCAAATTGCCCCGAACTTGCGGAAGAAACAAAACAGGCTCTTGAAGAAGCGTTCCCCAAACTCAAAGGCAAGATAAAGATGTTCAATATCGGCACCATAATCGCCTCTCATTGCGGTCCAGGCACCATTGCCGCATTCTTCCTCGGCGACGGCAGACGCTCGTTCAAATAAAGCGTCTCTGCGTTTGTAGGCTCACAAATCACAAACAGATAGTTTCCTTTCCTTTATATCATACCAAACCGCAAGGCGGAGACCGAGAAACCGGTCTCCGCCTTGCGGGCTTTATATTGTTTGCATTTTATGTGTAATTGAAGCACTTTGTCGGCGCGGCATATACCGGCAGGGAATTATACATAATCAGAATATGGAGAACAACGTTATAAGAATTATGAAAGTTATTGCAGATGCGACTGCCGTGAGAGGTGTGTGACTCTGCCTGCGGTTAAGACGGGTCGCTCTTCTTTTTCCGATTTTGAATAGCCCGTATACCGCGGCGGAGGAAGCCACGGAAATCGCATATTCGGTAATTCCCATGTCGCCTGTCAGGCGGCGCAGGCGCACAAGGCGGAAAACAAAGAACATCAGCAGTTCGGTCATTTTGTCGCAGGCATAGCCGAGAGCGGCGGCAAGCGGGTGAAGAAACCCTGTCATTTCAAGCAAAACCGCTGCAACCGCGCAAGGGTAAAGTATGGATACTATCGGCAAACAAACTATGTTTGAGAAAACTGAAATAAAACTTTGGCCTCCGAAGAAATAATACAACAGCGGGAAAGTGAAGAAAAATGCCGCAATGGAAGTGCAGAAAAGTCCCGAAAAGAAGCGAAAAACTCTGTTCGGGTAATGTTTTGTCAGTCGGAAAAACGCGGTTGAAGAAAGAACGGAAAATTTTTCGGCAAGAAGAATTATTCCGAGCGTCGCTCCGAAAGACAGCAGAAAAGATGCGGAGACCGCAGAAAGCGGGTCTGCGATAACTATTATAAGTGCGGCAACACCGAGATTGTTCAGGTTGTCTGTTTTACGGCGCAAAAGATTTCCCGAAAACGCAAGCGCGGACATCAGCGCCGCACGAACGACGGAAGAAGTAAAGCCGCAGACGGCGGCGAGCAGAAATACCGCCAGAATAAATGTTATATTGCGGATAAATCGGTTTCTTACAAATGAAAACAGTTTTGAAAGAAATGCAATGAAAACGCTGATATGCAGACCCGAAACCGCGACGATGTGCGAAAGTCCCGCATCGCTCAACGCTTCTCTTTGACGCAGGGACATTTCCTGTTTTCTGCCGAGAATAAGCGCTTTCAGAAATCCCTGCTTTTTCTCTGCAACGGCTTCGATATTCTTTTCAATATACTTTCTTGCGGAATAAATTGCCTTTGAAAATATGAATCCATCCGCTTCCGAAAAAGACGCTTTCTTTGCGTCGATAAATACGGAAGCGACGGTCGATGAAGCGTAGTTCGTCGCCGTATATTTCCCGTCCGGTGCGGAAAATTTGAATTCGCCCCCCATTGCCGTGAAAACGGGACATTCGAGCGGTTCGCGGGTTATGACCGTTATTTCACCCGCAAGCGGAGCCGATTCGGGCTTTGCGGGGTAAAGATAATATCCCGACAAGGTTTTTCTGCCGTCGTCGGTCATGACAAGCCGAACGGTATGCTTTTCTCCGTCACATAAAGCGTTTCTCTGCTTTCCGTAATTGATATACTTGAAAAGCCAAGCGCTCATGCAAACTGATGCTCCGATAAATGCGGCAAGAAATATCTTTGCAATCTTTTTGCCCAGGGCATTGAATATAATGAAAAGACAACCCGTGACGGAACAGAACCCGAAAGCGACCGTAAGAGCTGCCGCCGACGATATGTAAAAAGATGTAAAAGTCGCTGCAACGACGCAGAAAGTGCCGACAAAACCGCTGACTGCGAATGCTCTTTTTAACTCCGCGTCAAAAATCCGTTGCGCCTTTTGTACGCGGACGTTTCCCGATGGTCTCATCTGTTATCGCCCTTTTTTGACAAAATTCGCCTTTTATTGCCTGTATTATACTTCCGAAATAGTAAAAAGTCAAGCGGCTTTGTGAAAAAAATTAGGCAGATATAACTGGAAGTATCTTTAAATTCCCGATAAAAGATTGTCCCAAATCCTGTTTTTCTTTGAGAAAATGCGGCTTTCGGGGGTATTTGCATTGACAAAAACACAACTGTATGATAAAATTGAATACACAGATGTCTCCGAAAGGAAGTGACCTCATATCCTCGAACAGATAAAATCCCCTGCCGACGTGAAAAAAATGTCGAATGCCGAAACCGCACAACTTTGTGCGGAGATTCGCAAAACATTGATAGAAACGGTCGGAAAAACGGGCGGACATCTTGCTTCCAATCTCGGTATCGTTGAATTGACGGTCGCTATACATAAAACTTTTAACGCTCCCGCAGATAAGATAATATTCGACGTCGGACATCAGTCTTATGTTCACAAGATACTGACGGGCAGATACGAAAAAATGCCCGAACTCCGCAAAAAAGGCGGAATATCGGGCTTTACACGCCGTTCCGAAAGCGAATACGACCCATTCGGAAGCGGTCACAGCGGAAATGCCGTTTCGGCGGGGCTGGGCTTTGCGGAAGCGAACAGAATGGACGGCAAAAACGATTATGTCGTCTGCGTTGTGGGGGACGGTTCTTTCACGAACGGAATGGTTTTTGAAGCGTTGAACAATTGTCACCGCGAAAATCTTAATCTGATAATAATTCTCAACGATAACGAAATGTCCATATCCCCGAATGTCGGCGGGCTTGCAAAGTATCTTTCGAAAAAGAGCAGTTCCAAAAAGTATTTCAGATTCAAAAAAGGACTGCAACGGTTTTTGAAACATATACCGTATCTCGGCAACGGGCTGATAGCGTTATTCAGAAAGATAAGAGATCTGCTCAAACGCATAATATTTCCCGGAAACATATTCGAGGATCTCGGGCTTGACTATATAGGTCCCGTCGATACACTCGACGTTTCAAAAATATGCGACGTGCTTGAAGAGGCAAAGTCGCAGAAAAAGGTCTGTCTGGTTCATGTGCTGACACATAAGGGGCGGGGCTACGCGCCTGCGGAAGAAAATCCGTCGCTGTATCATGCGGTTGCGCCGTTTGATACGGAAAAAGGGATTGTTCCGTCAGATAAAAAGACGTTTTCTTCCGAATTCGGCAATATACTTTGCGACTTGGCGAAGCGCGACCCCGCAATCTGCGCAGTAACCGCCGCGATGTGTGACGGAACGGGGCTTTGCGGCTTTTCAAAAGGGTTTCCCGAACGGTTCTTTGATGTCGGAATAGCGGAAGAACACGCCGTTACTTTTTGCGCGGGGCTTGCCGCCGCAGGAAAAATTCCCGTGTTTGCGGTATATTCTTCGTTCTTGCAGCGGTGTTTTGACCAACTCATACACGATATTGCGATACAGAATCTGCACGTCGTTATCTGCGTTGACCGTGCGGGATTTGTCGGCGGGGATGGGGTGACGCACCAAGGGCTTTTCGATGTAGGAATGGCTCTTTCCGTTCCGAATACAAAAGTCTGGTCTCCCGACGGGTTTGACGAACTTCGGAAATGCCTTGAAGAAGCGGTATTATCCGACGGACTTTGCATAGTCCGTTACCCGAAAGGCGGCGAGACGGACTATGACCGTGCGGCGTTTGAAGAATACGACGGTTTTTCCGTTTTTGACGCAAAAGAAAAGCCCGAAGCGACTGTTGTTACATACGGTCGCATAACAAAAAATGTGGCGGCCGCGGCAGAAAAACTCGGACATGTTCGTGTTGTAAAACTCCTGCGTCTTTCTCCGATAAACACGGAAAAACTCGGCTCTTTCCTTGTCGGAAAAGTGTTTTTTGCGGAAGAGGGCATGAAAAACGGCGGCGTCGGCGAATTCCTTTCAGAAACGTTCCCCGAAAAAAACATTTATGTCCGCGCCGTTTCGGATTTTACCGACGGCGGAAGCGAGAACGAATTGATACGCGAATACGGATTTGATGCGGATTTTTTGGAAAAAATGATTTCCGAGAGCCTCGGAAGAGTATAATAAGAATATGTTCGGCTCAGGCATGGAAAGTTTGAGCCATGACGAACGGAAAGGTGAAAGTATGAAAATAAAATTTCTCGGTGCGGCGCATGAGGTTACAGGCTCGTGCACGCTGTTGGAAGTTAACGGCAAAAAAATACTTGTCGATTGCGGAATGGAACAGGGCGCGGATATATACGAAAACTGCGAACTTCCCGTTTCCGTTACGGATATCGACTGCGTACTTCTTACTCACGCGCATATAGACCATTCCGGCAAACTCCCCGAACTGACAAAAGCGGGATTTCGCGGAAATATTTTTGCCACGGAAGCAACTGCGGAACTCTGCCGCATAATGTTGCTTGATTCCGCGCATATCCAGGAAAGCGAAGCCGAATGGCGCAACCGAAAAGCGAAACGCTCCGGCGGTGAAAAATATGAACCGCCGTATACTTCCGATGACGTTTACAAGACCATTCCGCTTTTTGTAAAGTGCAAGTACAGCACCGAATACAATATATATGAGGGCGTTTCCGCACGCTTTATCGACGCGGGGCATTTGCTCGGTTCATCGTCGATAGAACTGACGGTTACCGAGAACGGAAAAACCGAGACAATTCTGTTCTCGGGAGATATAGGAAACGTTGACAAACCTCTTATCCGCGACCCGCAAAAGCCGACAAAAGCGGATATTGTCATCATAGAATCGACTTATGGCGACCGTCTGCACGAAAAGACGCAGACCGACCATGCCGCGGAGTTTGCCGCTGTTATACAAAAAACTTTTGACAGAGGAGGCAATCTTATAATCCCCTCTTTCGCGGTGGGAAGAACACAGGAACTTCTGTATCTCATCTCGCAGATAAAGGACAGAAAACTTGTTCGCGGTCACGACGGATTCCCTGTCTGGGTGGACAGTCCTCTTGCCGTCGAAGCAACCGGGATATATGCGGGCGGAATGGACGATTATTATGACGGTGATACGCTTGCTCTGATAAAACAGGGCAAAAACCCGCTCCGTTTTGACGGGCTGAATGTCTCCGTTACGAGCGAAGATTCCGTTCGCTTGAACAGAGATAAGACTCCGAAAATAATCATTTCCGCAAGCGGAATGTGCGAAGCGGGACGCATTCGCCACCACTTAAAGCATAATATCTGGCGTCCCGAATGTACGATTCTTTTTGTCGGGTATCAAGCGGAGGGGACTCTCGGCAGAGCGCTTGTCGAGGGTGCGAAAAAGATCAAACTTTTCGGCGAAGAAGTCAGCGTCAACGCGCAGATAGAAGTTCTTGCGGGAACAAGCGGACACGCGGACAGGGATATGCTTCTCAACTGGCTCGGCAATATATTTCCGCGTCCGAAAAAAGTCTTTGTCAACCACGGGGACGACGAAGTCTGCGACGTTTTTGCGCAGACGATAAACGAAACTTTCGACATTGACGCAACGGCGCCTTACAACGGTGCGGAATACGACCTCGTTAGCGGGGAATGCCTATATGTCGGGAACCGTCAAAAGAAAGAAAAGAAAGTCGGCGCCGAAAAGGGCGGAGTTTCCGCTGTTTATGCAAGACTTTTGCAGGCGGGACGCAGAATTGCGGCTGTTATCGAAAAACATCGTCATGCGGCGAATAAGGACATTGCAAAACTGACCGACCAGATAAACGACCTTTGCAAAAAATGGGAGGATTAGACCTTAAATGCAAAAAGATATTGCGACCCTGAACGAAAAAATCAGAACCGATTTACCCGATTTTGTTATGAAGTCGGATAGGGAATACCAAGAAAAGATAGAGAGAATTGCGGAAGACGTTCTCGCGCACAGGCACGAAAGACCGATAATTCTTATATCGGGACCGTCCGGCTCGGGGAAAACCACGTCCGCGCTGATTCTTGAAAAGTATCTCGATGAACACGACTGCGAAACGCACACGCTTTCGCTCGACAATTATTTCAAACCAATTCTCGGAGAGGACAAAAAACTTCTCGAAGATGGCAAAATCGACCTTGAATCACCCGAAAGAGTTGACTCGGTGTTTCTCAACGAGCAACTGCAACGCATAGTAGATTGCGAACCCGTGCGGCTTCCCCGCTTTGATTTTAAGCAAAACGACCGCCTTTTCCGCGAAGAAGATTTCATCCGAAAAGACGGCGAACTTGTTATTTTGGAGGGCGTTCATTCGCTTAATCCGTCCGTCATAACGATTCCCGATAACGAATGTTCCAAAATTTACGTCAGCGTCAGAACCCGTGTTTCGGACGGCGATTTTGTGCTTCACCCGTCATATATTCGACTCATGCGCAGACTTATCCGCGACAGCCAGCATCGGGGTCGCTCGTTTGAGCACACGATAAGTATGTTCGGAAGCGTGGAAGACGGTGCGGAAAAATATATTATGCCGTTCAAATACCGCGCAACGCACAATATCGACACGTTTATTTCTTATGAGATAAACGCCTATAAGATGTTCCTGTCCGATGGATTGCGCGAACTGAAAGAAAACGAAACAGCAAAAACGCTGCTGCGTATTCTTGACCGCGCCGAACCCGTACCCGAACAGGCGATACCGAAATCTTCTCTGATAAGAGAGTTCATCGGCGGTTCTTCGTTTGATTACAAATAATCGGAAAAAATACTGTCCATTCGCAAAACCCGTTCGTATAAAGAAATGTAAGCGGAAAAGACATCTGCGGATTCGATTTACATTATTAGGAAAAGGAGAAAAACAATGATTGAAAAAAATGAAAAAAAAGAGGTAAAACTCGAACTTACAGACGAACAGCTTGAAGCCGTAAACGGCGGGTTCACTCTTTACATGTATTGTCCGTTTTGTGTTGAGCCGGTTTCCGTCGATATTGAAGATCTCCGGAGGGGTACAGTCCTCTGTGATCACTGCGGCTTTCGCATATGGTTTTAAGCGTATATAAGAAGTAAAAATTTAAATCCCGCATACGGATGCATGTTTTCGTATGCGGGAAATTTATTTTAAAATCTGATTTTGCTCCATTCGGAAACCAGCATTGCTTCCGTTTTTGCCGCATTTGCGGGACTTGTGGAAGGCAACGCTTCCGCGGATATTCCGAGCGTCGGAAGAATATATTTATCATATAACTTCTGCGCGGTCTTTCCGTTAACAAATATCTTTTCGACGGACGGGAATTTGTCGAGAAGTCCTTTTATATCGTTCACCGTCACGTTTTTGACGGACGCATCGGACGAACCCTCTATATCGCAACTTTCGATGACGTCCCAAAGCGCGATGCGGTTGCGTTTAAGAAATTCTTTCTTTTCCTCCGATGTTTGAGGTGTTTCATCTTCAAAAACTGCGGCGACGACCCGCCAGAATCTGTTTTGTTTGTGCCCGTAGAAAAAGCCCGTTTCACGGCTTTTGACCGACGGAAAACTTCCGAGTATCAGGATTTTCGGTTTGCCTTCGCAGAAAGGAGGGATAGTATGTGTCTGTCGCATATATAAAAGAGCCTTTTTCTTTTATTCTATCATATCCGCAAATTTTTTTCAAGTAAAAAGGGACAAGAGATAATATCTGTCCCGGACCTTTTTTCCTATCCCACCAAAAGGACTGTTGAAAAAGCAAAGTTTCACATCATTCATAAGAAAAAGTTTTCATCTGGCGGAACAACGTTTTTCTGATATGCGTGGATCTCTCCGTCGCGTGAGGCGGTTATCAGTATCATATTCTCCGCCGACGGCAGATTTTGATTTTTCAGAGTGTTTTCAAGCCATTTTTCATCTTTGCCTATCGCGCGCAGATTTTTTTCAAGCACTTTTCCGTCAATGACAACGTTTGAAAATATCGGAGATTCCTGCGGCGCAAGCGAAAGTTCCGAAACGGTTGCGGGGCGTGCGTCGTCACGGGGCATAAAACTGACGCTGCCCGTGGTCTCGAAAACGGCGTAGCGTATCTGATTGATGTCAAAATAGCCTTGTCCTCTTGCCATGGTCAGCAAATCGTTGATGTCTATTCTGTTTTTCTTCATATTGGCGCGGATAATTTTGCCGTTTGCTATAAGAACAGACGGTGTTCCCGTGAAAAAACGACGCAGAAGAATGCTTTTATCGGTCAGAAACGCAACAAGCAGCGTCAGCAACGCATACGCCGCCATGGCTATGACCGAGTACCATACGCTTATGTCGTCTTCCACCGCCATTACCGCCGCGATGGAACCTATCGTTACTGCCGTTGTGTAATCGTAAAATGTCATTTGCGATATCTGTCGTTTCCCCGTCATTTTTGAAAGAATAAGCAAATAAATGAATGAAAATGCGCTTCGCGCAAGAATCGAAAGATAATCCATACAGTCTCTCCGAAATTGTATCATATTCGGTAGGTATTATTTACGCTTTTTCGGGAAAAATACTCTTTGCAAAGATAAGACTTGATTTTACCGGAGAACTGTGCTATAATCAAAAATACAAAACAGGTTAAAAAATGAATGAAAGGCGGTTTTATTCGATGAATAAAGATTTTTTTAAGGGACTTGCCGTTGGTGTGGGCATTGCGGGTCTTGCCGCTGTTGCCGCAACCGCTGCCGTAAAGGCTCTCAAAGGCTGCTGCTGCGGAGATTGTGACGACGACTTTGAGTACGAGTGCTGCTGCGGAGACTGCGACGACGATCCCGATTATATGGACGCTCCCGTCGGCGAGAAAACCGAAGAGCACGAAGAAAACGAAGATTCCGAACAGGAAGAGAACGACGGCGAATAATTATTTTTCTGAAAAGTTAACGGCTGCAAAAACTTGTGTTTTTGCAGCCGCTTTAATTTATAAGCAGGGAACTCAGGCTTTTACGGTCTGAGTTTTTAATATCTGTTTTATCTGAGTGACGCGATATCGTATATAAGACGTTCCGTCTTTTCCCATCCGAGGCATGGGTCGGTTATCGACTTGCCGTAAACGCCGCCGTCGGGTTTTTGATTCCCGTCTTCGATATAAGACTCTATCATAAGTCCCCTGACCATCTTGTTTATATTCTCGGAAAGACGCATACTGTGCAGTATCTCTTTTGCTATACGCGGCTGTTCAAAACATTGTTTGCCCGAGTTTGCGTGGTTTGTGTCTATGATAACCGCAGGGTTCTGAAGCCCCGCATTTTTCTCATAGAGTTCGCAGAGCAGTTGCAGGTCTTCGTAGTGATAGTTCGGAATGGTTCTGCCGTATTTGTTTGCGGAACCTCTCAGTATGGCGTGCGCAAAGGGGTTGCCCTTGCTGTGGACTTCCCAACCCGAATAAACAAAAGTATGCGAATGCTGCGCCGCCGTTATCGAGTTCATCATAACGGAAAGGTCTCCGCCTGTCGGGTTTTTCATTCCGACGGGAATGTCAAGACCGCTCGCCGTCAGTCTGTGAAGTTGGTTTTCGACCGATCTTGCGCCGACCGCGACATAGGAAAGCACATCGGAAAGATACTGATGATTTTCGGGATAAAGCATTTCGTCCGCGCAGGCAAAGCCCGTCTGTTCAAGCGCCTTTATGTGCAGTTTGCGTATTGCGATAAGCCCTTTGAGCATATTTGGCAGCCCGTTCGGGTCGGGCTGGTGAAGCATTCCCTTATATCCGTCGCCCGTCGTTCTGGGCTTGTTGGTATAGATTCTGGGAACTATAAATATCTTGTCCTTGACCTTTTCCTGCACCTCGCGCAGGCGGGAGATATAGTCAAGCACCGCATCTTCTCTGTCTGCGGAACAGGGACCTATAACAAGCAAAAACTTATTGCTCTCACCGGAAAAAATCGCTTTAAGTTCTTCGTCGGTTTTCTTTTTTGTCAGCGCAGACTCCTCGGATATGGGGTACATTTCCTTTATTTCGTGAAGTGTGGGAAGTTTGCGTTTGAATTCCATATTCATAATTCATCTCTCCTTATTTGCCGAAATCGTCGAAAAACTTACGTCTTTCGGTTGAAAGCTTCATCATTGCTCTCATCGTTTCCCGGTCATCGTTTTCTATGCTTTTTTTCAGTTTGTCAAACTGTGTTTCGAAAAGTTCCATTTGCGAAAGCAGTTCACGTTTGTTCATCAAAAACAGTTCGCTCCACATTTCGTCGTTTATCTTTGCTATGCGCGTCAGGTCTCGGAACGAGTCTCCCGTATATTCCGCCATTTCAGCCGCGTCTTTGCAGACCATCAGCGAAACCGCGATACAGTGCGTCATCTGCGAAAGAAAGCCTATCATCTCGTCATGTTTTTCCGTCGAGAGTTCGGAAATCATCTTAAATCCCAGCGCTCTGCCGAGTTGTTTGCAGGTTTCGACCGCTTCCTTTGTATTCTTTTCGGTCGGGGTCACGATGTAATTCGCGCCGCGGAATATTTTTGCGTCCGCGTGTTCCACGCCGCTGACTTCGCGGCCCGCCATCGGGTGTGCTCCGATAAATTCAAGGTCGGGGCGAAGCAAGCCTTGCACTTGTTCCACAACGCCGCCCTTGACGCCCGTTACGTCCGTCAGCAGCGCTCCGCTTTTGAGGTATTGCTGATTTTCTTTTATCCATTCTATAAAAACGTGCGGATAAAGCGCAAAAACAACAAGGTCGAATTTTTTGATGTATTCGGGGTCTGCTTCCGTCTTTCCGTGCTTGATAAAACCGTGTTTTAACGCAAAATCTATCGAGTACTGTTTTTTGTCTATCGCGCCGACTTCGCACCCCCGTGCGGAAAGCCCCTGCGCGTAAGAACCGCCGATAAGTCCCAAGCCGACAATAAGTATTTTTGCGCTTTCGTCAAATCTCATATTTTGCCTCCGCTCCGAGTTTTTCAAGGTCTTCGAAAAATCTCGGATAACTTTTTGCGACGGCTTCCGCACCGACTATCTTTCCGCCCGTCACGCTTGCAATAACGGAAAGCGCCATCACTATTCGGTGGTCGTTGTGCCCCGAAAGCGCTGTTTTAGGCTTTGAAAGTCCGTTTGAAAAAACGGTTGCCTCGTTTTCGGAAGTTTCGACCCGAACCCCGAATTTTGCAAGTTCCTCCGCCATAACTTCCGCACGGTCGCTTTCTTTTATCTTCAACCGTCTCGTTCCCGTGAATTTTGCGCCGTGTTTTGCCGCCGCAACCGCAAACAGCACGGGCGCGAGGTCGGGACAGCCCGAAACATCTATCACCGCATTCGGCTTTCGCAACTTTTCGAAAAGTTCCGTGCAAACTTTATCCGCTTGCAGGCTGGTTTCCGAAAGTCCGTTCACTTTTACGTTGCCGCCGACTTCGTTCAACGCAAACAGAAATGCGGCGTTTGACCAATCTTTTTCGACTTCGACATCTTCCGCACGATATTTTTGATTGCCTTTTATTTTGAATGTGTTCGGCTCGGTCTCTTCGATTTTTATTCCGAACCGTTGAAGCACGTCAAGCGTTATGTCGACATATCCTCGGCTTTCCACGGGCGGAACGATGCGCAGTTCGCTGTCGTTTTCGACAAGCGGCAATGCAAAAAGAAGACCCGTCGCAAACTGACTGCTGACGTTGCCTTTCATTTCGTATTTTCCGCCGCGCAGAACGCCGCTCACTTTCAGCGACGATTCGTTTTTTTCTACTGTTATGCCTTTTTCGCAGAAAATATCTTCATATATGCCTATTCCTCTTTGCATAAGTCTTTCGGTGCCTGTGAATATTGCGGGCTTGCCGTCGAGCAATGCAAGCGGAAGAAAAAATCTCAAGGTGCTTCCGCTTTCGCGGCAGCCGAATACCGCTCCGTCGGCTTTTTTAATGCCGCCTTTTATGTGCAATGTTCCGTCGTTTTCTTTTTTGACGGTTGCGCCGAGCGCTTTTATGCAATCCGTTGTTGCGTCGATGTCTTCGCTGTTTTCAAGCCCTCGGACAATGCTTTCTCCCTCGGAAAGCGCCGCGCAGATAAGTTGACGGTGTGCATAACTTTTTGACGGCGGAGCGCAGATTTCTCCGTGCGCTCTGTATGGACTGAACGTTACTTTCATTTTTCTTTTCTTCCGTTCTTTGCAAGATGATCGAGCGCTTTCAGATACCCGTCAAAACCCATGCCCGTCACCGTCAGACACGCAACGTCGCGGATATAACTTATCCGGCGGAAATCTTCTCTTTTTGAAACTTCGGAAATATGGACTTCAACGGTCGGTATGCCGACGCCCTTTACCGCGTCCGCTATCGCTACGCTGGTGTGCGTGTATGCCGCAGGATTGAAAACTATGCCGTCAATATGGTCAAAATACGCTTTCTGTATCGCGTCCACAAGGTCGCCCTCGTGATTTGACTGATAAAATTCGACTTCGACACCTATCTCCGCAGCGTGCTTTTTTATCAGATTTACAAGGTCTTCGTAACTCTGCCTGCCGTATATTTCGGGTTCGCGGATACCGAGCATATTGATGTTCGGTCCGTTCAGAATAAGAAATTTCATTATATATCAAGTTCCTTTCGGACGGCTTGCGCAACAGCCCCGATCTCGTCGTTTGATTTCACCGTTACGTCCGCCGCTTTTTCATATATCGGAAATCTTTCGTTATAAAGTCTTGCCAACGCCTCTTTTGTTGACGAAAGGGGTCTGTCGGAAGTTGCCGTCAGCAGGGAAAGGTCTCTGTCAAGAAAAACCGTAACGCCGTTTCGCTTCATTTCACGGACGTTTTCTTTGCGCAGTATCGCTCCGCCGCCCGTCGCTATCACTTTTCCTCTTTCTTTTGCGGCTTCCGCAATAACTTCGCTTTCTGCGTCTCTGAACGCTTTTTCCCCGTTTTTGCGTATATAGTCCGCTATCGGTTCTCCGAATCTTTTGACAAGCATCGCATCCGTGTCCTCAAACTCTTTGCCTGCCATCTCGGCAAGTTTTTTTCCGACGGAACTTTTGCCCGAGGACGGCATTCCGATAAGGAAAATGTTCCGTTTTTCATTCAGTATTTCTTTATAAACTTCGTCGGTCTTTTTTTCGTCCGCGTCTTGGTCTAAGAACAGCGCCGACGCATAGACCGCCTGCGCCACAAGCATATAAAGCCCGCCGCTTGCGATTATCCCTCTTTCTTGCGCCGTCAGTACAAGTTCCGTTCGGAGCGGGTTGAAAATTGCGTCAAGCACCGCTTCGAGTTTCGGAAAAGCGGAAATGTCTATCGGTGAAGCGTTGGTTTTCGGAAACATTCCGACGGGCGTTGTGTTAATTATTATCTGTGCGTCGGAATGTTTTTCCGCCGCTTCTTCATAGGTCACGGCGTCTTCTTTTTTTGTTCTCGAAACACGGAGAACTTCTTTTGCTCCGAGGTCTTTTGCCACGGCGCAAGCCGTTTTTGACGTGCCGCCCGTACCGAGCACAAGCACTTTTTTATTCTTCATATCCGCGCCCGCATGAAGCGCCAGCTCTCTCATTCCTGCAAAATCCGTGTTGTCGCCGAACAGTTTTCCGTTTCTGTTGACGACTGCGTTGACCGCACCTATTGTTTTTGCGCGCTCGGATATTTCATCGAGGTACGGAATGACTGTCTGCTTGTAGGGTATGGTGACATTGACCGCTTCAAAATCCTTTTTGCGGAACAGCGCGTCCAATTCTTCGGCGTTCAGTTCGCGGAGTTCATATTCGTAATCGGCAAGTCGGGCATGGATCTCCTTTGAAAAACTGTGTCCGAGTTTTTCGCCGAGCAAACCGTATTTCATCTTTTAACACCCTCTGTCAAAAAGTCCGTTCCGTATCTTTGCGCAAGCATATCCGCCGCAGCGAGCGCCGCAACGCTGTCTATAACGGGACATATCCTGTGGACTATTGCGGGATCGTGTCTGCCGTGAATGGTAATATCTGCGTTTTCGCCTTTTATAAAATCAACCGTTTTTTGTTCCTTTGCTATCGACGGAGTGGGCTTTACGGCACATCTGAAAACAACGGGCATTCCGTTTGTTATGCCGCCGTTTATGCCGCCGTTGTTGTTCGTTTCGCTGACCGTTTTTCCGCTTTCGATGCGGAACGCATCGTTGCATTCGCTTGCTCTTTTTGCCGCAAATCCGAAGCCCAGCCCGAAGTCCACGCCTTTAACTCCGCCGAGACTGAAAAGTGCGTGCGAAAGAATACCTTCAAAAGTATCGAACCACGGCTCTCCCATACCTGCTGGAAGCCCGCATATCGCAGTCTGCGTTATACCCCCCACACTGTCATTTTCGGCTCGTGCGGCAAGTATTTTTTCGGTCATCTCCGCCCCGCTCTTTTCTTCAAGCGTCGGAAATACGCCGTTTTTGAGCGTTTCAACGTCTTTTTCGATGTCCTCAAAATCACGGTCGTTTACTCCTGCGCATTGCAGAATGTGCGTGCCTATCTTTATGCCGAGTTTTTCAAGCGCGGGCAATACGATGCCCCCCGCCGCAACAAGAGCCGCGGTTATTCTGCCCGAAAAATGACCTCCGCCGCGATAGTCTTCATATCCGTGATACTTGCAAAAAGCGGAGTAATCGGCGTGCGACGGACGCGCAAGCCCGTATTGATAATCTTTACTTTGCGTGCTTTCGTTCGGAATTATTATGCAGACGGGAGAACCCGTTGTTTTGTTGTTGAAAACGCCGCTGACTATACGGAAATTGTCATTTTCTCTGCGCGGAGTGTCCGCCGCGGAGGACGGACGGCGACGGGAAAGCATTCTTTTTATGTTTTCTTCCGAAACTTCGATTCCGGGCGCAAGTCCGTCCAGAACCACCCCGACCGCTTCGCCGTGGCTTTCTCCGAATATTGTCGCGCAGACGCTTTGTCCGAACGTGTTTTTCATCTTAATTCTCCTTTTTGAAAAGGTCTTCGGGAACAACTTTTTTGAATTCGAAGGTGCCTATCTCGGGCACATATACCGCCGCGACCGTTCCCGCTTCCGACTTTTTGTCGTGTTTGACGAACGGGAGCAATTCCTCTGCGGAACACTCGTTCTCCGTCGGCAGGTCGTATTTTTTCAGCACGGCAAGGATTCTTTCTTTTGCTTCTTTTCCGCACATCGGAATCATTCCGAGGGCGACGCATTCGCCGTGAAGCAGCCGTCCATCATTTGCGCTTTCGATTGCGTGCCCTATCGTATGCCCGAAATTGAGAACTTTGCGCAGGCCATTTTCTTCGGGGTCTTTTTCGACGACTTTTTTCTTTATCAGAAGCGCACGTTCTATTATCTGCGGCAGATCTTTTTGAAGATCGCTGCTTTTTTCAAGCAGTTCAAAAAGTTTTTCGTCGCTTGTCGCCGCCATTTTTATCGCTTCCGCAAGCCCTGCGTGCAGTTGGCGCGAGTCAAGCGTTTTCAGCACCGTCGGGTCGATAACGACTTTTTTCGGCTGATAGAATGCGCCGATTGCGTTTTTGACGCCGTTGAAATCAACTGCGGTCTTTCCTCCGACGGACGAATCTATCTGCGAAAGAAGAGTTGTGGGAATGTTGTAAAAATCTATTCCGCGCATATAGCACGCCGCGGCAAATCCGCTCAGGTCACCGACAACGCCGCCGCCGACCGCAACAACACAGTCTTTACGCGTAAAAGAATTTTCAAGCATGACAGAAAGCAGTTTGAGAAAATTGTCCGGGTTCTTGCTCTTTTCGCCCTGTTCTATCGTGACCGTAACGGGTTGTCCGCATTGCGCCGCAACGGTTTTTGCATACGCTTCGGGAACGCCCGAATCCGTAACGACAAGTACTTTTCTGTCAAGATTCAGCAATTCTCCGACGTTTTTTATCGCGCCGTTTTCGATAATTATATAATAACTCTGCTGACCGAGTTCGACGGGAATACGCATTTTGCGTTCCTCCTTATTTGACGTTGTTTGCATAGTAACTTCCGACAAGGCGGAGTTTTGCGCAGACCGCCGAAAGTTCCTGCATCATTTCCTTGCCGTTGACCGTGTTAACGTTGCCTTCCGCTTCGATGTAGAAGTAGTAATTCCATTGCAGGTCTTTCATCGGGCGACTTCTCAGGCTTCTCATGTTGAAACCGTGCGCACCGATTATGTTAAGCGCACCCGCAAGCGAACCCGCTTCGTTGCGAACCGTGAACATAAGCAGGAAGTTTTCGTTTTCGCGCTTGCCTGACACGGACGGAACGTTTCTTGCGCGGGAGAAAGAACCGAAACGCGTGGTGTTGTTCTTGCTGTCGTTTATTTCCTTTGCAACGATGTTCAGCCCGAACGTCTGCGCCGTGTCCTCGGACGCTATCGCCGCTATTGTCGGGTCATTCTGCTCTTTGACGTATTCTGCCGCAAGCGCGGTGTTGGAATAGGTCTTTGTCTCATATCCGTGCTCTCTCAGATACGTTTCGCACTGTTGGAGCGCCTGCGGATGGCTGACCACCGTTTTTATCGTGTCTTCCGTCGCTCCTTCGCAGGCGACAAGGTCGTGGATTATGGGCACGTCGATGACCTGATTTATATAAAGGTCGCCCGAAAATACCATATCCATAACCGTGCCGACTTCACCCGCATAACTGTTTTCAAGCGGAAGTACCGCACAGTCGCATTCTCCGCTCTCGACCGCATTATATGCGCCCACAAATTCGCGGAAAGCCGCAAGTTCCGCTTCGGGGAACATTCTCTTTGCCGCCAACTGAGAAAATGCGCCTTCCGTGCCGCAGTAAGAAACTTTTATGCCCTCTATCGCCTTTGACTGATATTCACAGGAAACGTCTATATTGTTGCGGAGAAAACGGACGTAGTACGGTTCGAGTTCCGCATCTTCGATAAGACTTTTGTTTTTGTTTATCAGGTCCTCTTCTCTTGCCGGGTCGCGGACGGAAAGCCCGTGTTCCTTTTTGTAACCCGCTATCTTTGCGCAGACATTCATTCTTCTTTCGAACAGATGCGCCATCTGCTCGTCGATGTTGTTAATCTCTTTTCTCGACTGTTCAAGTTCGTTCATTTTATATAACACCTCATTGGTTTTCGGGATATTCCCCAGCTTTTTTATAAAAATCAAAAAGCGGCTCCGTTTTCGGAAGCCGCTTTGCAGATAACTTTGTATCGTTGCTCTTTTACGCAGACGCGTTCAAAAGCATTCCCTGCGGCTTCATTTTTCCGTAAAAGTAAAAATAAAAAAAGCAGTACGAAAAAAATCGTACTGCATAATAGCACGCGGAAGACGCAACTTTACAGTTGCGGACAGACTCGGACAAGGAATTTTTGATGTCGGTTTTGCTTGCATTCATCATTTTTCCGTACCTCCGTCTCAAAATACTGCTTTAATTTTACCCCAATCACCCGCATTTGTCAAGGGTGTAATGAAACTTTTTTTTGAAATATGGGTTTTTTATTCTCTAAAAACGCAGTCGCCGCGAAATTTCGTCTTCTTTTCGGAGAAAAATGCGCGTATGTACTTGAAAAAGCAATTTTCATCTGTTATAATAATTAAGAAAATTAAAACGGACGTGAAATCGTCCTTTTTTATACGGAGGTATAATATGAAAACCCTGAAAATAGGTATCGTCGGTCTCGGCGGAATGGGAAATGTCCATATGCAGGCTTACAAGAAGATGAAAAACGTTGAAGTCGTCGCTCTTTGCGACATCGTTGCCGAGAAGATGGACAAAGCCGTTGAAGCGTACGGTTTCACTTCTGCGAAAAAGTATGAGAAATTCTCCGACCTTATCGCTGACGCTAACGTTGACGCGGTTGATATCGCAACCCCCAACTATCTTCACTCTGTTATAGCGATAGAGGCTCTGAACGCGGGCAAACACGTTTTCAGTGAAAAACCCGACTGCATGTATGCGGAACAGTGCGAAGAGATGAAAGCTGCTGCGGAAAAGTCCGGCAAAACTCTTATGGTTATGAGAAACAACCGTTACTATGAGCCGTCCGTATTCCTCAAAGATTATATCAACGCGGGCAAAATGGGCGAGATATATTCGGGCAGATGCGGCTGGCAGAGAAGAAGAGGCATTCCCGGCAAGGGCGGCTGGTTCACCACCAAAGCACAGTCCGGAGGAGGTCCTCTTATCGACCTCGGCGTTCACATGATAGACCTTGCGATCTGGCTGATGGGCAACCCGAGAGCGGTAGCCGTAAGCGGCTGCACTTTCTGCAAATTTGCCAATGATACCGCAGAGTCCGACTCCGTTCACTCGCAGTTCGGCGAAGCGGTAGAGAACGGTACTTTCGACGTTGAAGACCTTGCAATGGGCTTCATCAAATTCGAAAACGGCGCCTGCTTGCAGATAGAGTTCTCATGGGCTTCCAATATCGAAAGCGAAAACCGCTTTGTTGAACTCAGAGGTGAAAAGGCCGGTTGCAAATGGTGGAACGGCGAATCCGCGCATATCTATACCGAAGAAGAGGGACACGCAAAAGATATTCATCTCACTTATTCTCCCTGCAAGAACGGTCACGCCGCAAACCTCGAACATTTTGTCGATGTTGTTCTGAACTGCACGACCCCCGACTTCGTTCCCGCACAGGGCGTTAACATGATAAAGATTCTTAACGCAATGTACGAGTCCGCGAAGACCGGCAAGGAAGTACGTCTTGACTAAATATTATGCGGTAAAAAACGGTCGCGAGGTCGGAATTTTCACCTCGTGGGACGCTTGCCGCGCTTCCGTTGACGGCTTTGCCGGCGCGGAATACAAGTCTTTCAAAACAAAAAAAGAAGCACTCGCTTTCCTCGGTGACGGGGAAAGCGGGGATTTTGCGGATATTTCGGCAAAACCGGAGATGTCCGATATTCCCGTTTGCCCCGAAAACGAACTTATCGCTTTTGTGGACGGCAGTTTTGATGTCAAAAGCGGAAGTTACGGCTTCGGCTGCGTTATAATCGACCCCGAACAAAAACTGACGCGGCTGAACGGAAAAGCCGACAAAGCGGAAGCCGCGACGGCTCGGAATGTGGCGGGTGAACTTCTTGCCACGATGAACGCCGTAAAATACGCGGCTGAACATTCGTATAAAAAACTGACCGTTTATCACGATTATGAGGGTATAGAAAAGTGGTATAACGGAAAATGGAAAGCGCAGTCGTTTGTTGCCGTGGCATACCTTGAATTTGTCCGCAAGTACAGAAGTTTTGTCTCCGTTTCGTTTGTCAAAGTCGAAGCGCATACGGGCAATATTCTTAACGAAGAAGCGGACAGGCTTGCAAAATCTGCGCTCGGAATAGGAGTTCCCGAAAAAAAGAAGAAAGAGACCCCGTGAAAATCACGGTTTCTTATATACAATAAAAAAGAAAGGAGGAACAGGTATAGGACTTTTCGGCAAAAAGGCAAAGGTTTCAAAACCCCGTGCGCTGGCGTTCGTTGATTATGAACATTGGTATATTTCTCTTGACAAGATGTATCACACCCGTCCCGACATCGGGAAATGGATAAACGATATGGAAAAAACGCTCGATATCCGCGGGATATGGTTCTTCGGCGATTTTTCGAAGAACCAGTCTCTGAGAGAAGAAATGACGAAGATCCGCGGATTTACGAACAATATCATCGAAACGGGCAACGGCACGAACAGGGTGACAAAAGATTTTACCGACTTCATTATGCTTGACCATATTTATCAGGCGGCAATGTCCGACCGCGACGACATCGACGTTTTCGTTATTTTTACGGGAGACGGACATTTCACATCGGTCGCTTCGTTTTTGAAGAATAAATGCAAGAAAGAAGTCGAAATTTATGCCGTCAAAGGGGGCTGCAGCAATCAGTTGAGAATGGCTGCAAGCAGGACGGTCGAATATCCCGATGAAACGGACGATAAAAAACAGATATTCCAGTTGATTTTTTCCGCGCTGGACAAGATTGAACATTCACCCTCTTCAAAAAATATGAAACCCACCTTCATAAAAACCGTTGAAGCCGTAAGTGTGCAGAACAATTTGCCGCGAAAGAAAGTTCGCGAGGCTGCGCAATGGCTCGTCGACAACGGTTATATCGAAAGAAAGAAAGAAAAGGCGTTCGGAAAAACCATAGTTACGGTTTCCGCAAACTGGTACGAAGTTGCGAAAGCGGGACTTTGGACGCCCGAGAAAAAGTAAACTGAAAACTTATTGAGACGCAAAAATGTATATTTTTGCGTCTCAATTTTTCTATGATGCGAACAGCCGCGAAAAAGCGTATGAAAGCGAAAAGTCCCCGGATATGCGGCTCCGAGGGCTTTTCTTTATGGTTATAAGAAGGATTAAGCGTATTTGTTTGGGATTTATTTTTTGCCCGTTGAACCGAAGCCGCCGCTTCCGCGTTCGGTCTCGTCAAGTTCATCGGAAACAACAAAATCAGCCGTCAGGTATGGCGTCAGCACTATCTGTGCGATTCTCTGACCGTCTTCCACCGTTCGTGTCACTGCGGAATGGTTATGAAGCGCCACGATAAGTTCTCCGCGATAATCGCTGTCTATAACACCGACCTTATTAGCGGGCGCAAGTCCCGATTTGCAGGCAAGTCCGCTGCGGGCATATATCAGTCCCACAAAACCGTCGGGAATCTCTATCGCAAGTCCTGTCGGAACAAAAACCGTTTCGTCGGGCTTTATTTCAACTGACGGTTGAAGCAAACAGGCGTAAAGATCGGCTCCCGCCGCAGAGGAGGAACCGTAAGTCGGAACGACTGCCTTGTCGTTCAGTTTTTTTATTTTTACCTGCTGTTTCATAGGCTGTTTCGTCTCTTTCGGAATTTCCGAATACATTTTATCACATAAAAGTACGTTTGTCAACTATATTTTGATACATTTCTCGCCTAAACGTCATTTTTTTTCAATATATTGTGGTTTGACTCGAATTCTGTCGCCGTTCCGTATATGCTCCCGTCGTTGCTTTTCTCTTATTTTTTTGAAAAACCTCTTGACAAAGCGGGACTATTGTGATAGTATAGACTACGATAGTAGTCCGCAAGGAGACTTCAAAAAAGGAGAATCTTATGAAAAACAAAAAATTGAGAAATTATTGTCTGCTGTCTCTTCTCGGTGTCGCAGCCGTATGTTTTTATCCTCTTTATATGGGTGTTCGCGTCGTGTTTGACATGATAAAAGACGGAACGGTCATGAAAGAGAATTACCCCAAATACATTATTCCCTATACGCCTGTTGCCGTTGCGTTGATTGTCGGTGTTTTACTGTTGCCGCTGTTTATGAAATATATAAAAAAATATGCTGTTCTCGGTGTCGTTCCCGTTTCTGCCGCCGTGTTTTTCGCTGTCGAATATCTGTTTGAACAAAAAGTTGTCGTAACATCGACAGAGACGGTTTCAAAACTTGCCGACTGGCAGATGTATCTTTGCTATATTCCTCCCGAGGAAGACCGTTATGTAACGGAAACTTTAATCCGAACGGAAAAACCCATTGAAATCTTGATAGGCGAATACAACCCTGCATTCAAACTTCATTTTTATATAATCTCAATCGTTATCATAGTCTGTCTGTTGAACTGTATTTACGGGTTTGCGGAGTTGATTCGCAGCGGGAAGAAGGAGAAAACAAAAGCGCTTGTTTTGCAAAGCATATCTTCCGTCGTATTTGTCGGTCTGTGTCTGCTTGCGTGTTTCACGGCATTTTGGCGTGACGGGCAAATAACCGTTTCTCTGATCTCCGCGTTTCTGATGATTCTGTTTTTCATTGTTCTCGGATTAAACGTCGGAGTTTTTGTCGGTTCGTTTTTGCTCGGGAAAAAAGTATTGATTTCCTGCGGCATTCCCGCTCTTGTTTCCGCAGCGTTGACAACTCTTATGTATGTGGGTGAATTGATTTTGCTTCACGGGCATTTATATCGTTTCGGTTCGGGCTTTTTCTTTGACGCTCTTCCCTCGATAGTGTTCGCGCCCGTTGATATTTGCGTAATAATTCTTTCCGGAGCGTTGGCGTTTTTGCTTATGAAAAGCGTCAACTGCAATCCGAAAAAGAACTTTTGAATTACAAAAACTCAGGTTGAGTATATTCAACCAACAACAATCCGACAGATCTCCGCAGGAAAGGGGTTCTGTCGGATTTTTTCATCTGAAACATACGCGTCGCCATTTTTGACGTATAATTAAAATGGGGCTTGACAAAAGTATCTCTACGTGCTATAATTACGCTAACGAACGTTAGTTAGGTGTGTTGCGTAATGAAACAGGAAGATACCAAACAAAAAATTCTTTCCGCGGCGTTGGAACTTTTTTCGACCTGCGGCTACGATGCCGTCAGCGTGGGGCAGATCGCGAAAGCCGTCGGTATAAAAGCCCCGTCGCTGTACAATCATTTTGCGAGCAAGCGCGCAATTTTCGACGCGCTGTTTGACGAGACAGCCGCAAAGTATGACAAAGCGACGGACGCCGTGTCCGTTCATGTCTCGGAGTCTGACAGGGACGTTGCCGTTTTTACGGAAATATCCGAGGACGCATTGGCGGAAAAGGTGCGGAGCATTTTTGCATACTCTCTTCATGACGAAACGGTTGCGCGATTTCGCAGAATGATGACGATAGAGCAGTTCCGCAATCCCGAACTTGCGCAGCTTTACACAAAAAGATATATAGACAGAATGGTTGATTATCATGCGGGCATCTTCAAGGGGCTTATCTCTGCGGGAAGAATCAGAAACGAAGACCCCGAAACACTTTCGGTTATGTACGTTTCTCCGATAATCACGCTTCTCGGTGTATGCGACCGCCAACCCGAAAAGGAAGCGGAATGTCTGAAAAAACTTGACGCGCACGTCAGATTGTTTTTCCGCACATTCAATAAATAGGTGAAAAATTTCGGGACGGGCGGTTTTGAATTGCAGTTTTCGTTCTGTCCTTGGCGAATATATCGTAAATTTTTCAGGAGATGAATAGAATGAAAGCATCGGAAAACTCCGTAAAGGCGGCGCGTTTGTTCGGGTTGCTCGGAATGATTTCGCTTTTATCGTATGCGGCGGCGGTCATATTTGCGCCTCTCTCATATTCCGGCTACGACAGCCTTTCGCAGGCGGTCAGCGACCTTTCCGCAGATACCGCGCCGTCGAGAGTTTTGTGGAATCAACTCTCCGCGCTTTATATGCCGTGCGGAATAGTATGCTGTACTTTTTGCGCGTTTGCGGTTCGCGGGCATCTGAACCGAACTCTGCACCGCGGCGTTTATCTTTTTGCCGTTATGAATTGGGTTTCCGCGGTCGGTTACGCAATGTTTCCGCTCCCGAATTCGGGAAAACCCGACGGATTTCAGGGCGTTATGCACCTTGTAATAACCGCGGCGGTCGTTGCTTTGAGCGTCGTTTCTCTTGTTTTGATTATCTTCGGAGGATTCCGAAAAAAGACGTTGCCGTCTCTTGCCGCATTTGCGGCGGTCGCGCTTACGGCAATGTTTGTCGGCGCTGTGGGAACGGGTGTTTTGCCTGCGGAATATTTCGGCATTCCCGAACGTTTCAGCGTTTTTTCCGCAACGGGGTTCAATGCCGTTCTCGGCGGTTATCTGTTTTTCGGAAAACTCGAAAAAGCGGCACCTGAACCGCAAAAAGGAGATGAGAGAAAATGAAACTGTATTTCGGTAATTCCGTTACGACCGCAACAACGCTTATGATTGTTGCTTTGCTCGGGTTTGTTGCGTATGCGGCCTTGAACCGTGACAGCAGACATTGGGGTATAAGAAGCCTGATATTGCTTGTTTTCGGGCTCGTTGTTTGCTGTTTTGCCGCGGCGCGTGACGGCTTTGACAAATCTGTTCAGAACGTCATAGACGGCAGTTGCGACCCCGGAATTTTCGGACTTTCGGATATTCCGACGGTTATCGGTTATATCGGCGCGCTGCTCATTGTCGTTGCGGCAATCGCCACACCTATCGCAAAAACGCAGACCGCAAGAGAAGTCTGGTTCTTTGTTATGGCGGGCGGCGCCGTTATGAAGATTCTGACAGTCGAGATTTCAAGAATAATCATTCGATTGAGATAAACTTGTATTTTCCGACCACCGTTATATTTATTTGTACATAAAACTTTCAGTCTTTGTATAAAAGGGTTTTTCCCTTTACAAAATATAAATTTTATAAGGAGAACTGTTTGAAACACAGAAAATTTAACTCGGAGAGTGTGTGCTGACCGGGGAGGTCGGCAAAATTCATTCCCGCCGTTCCTCCCGTAAAGAGTAAAAATACACTTTCAGGAGGAAAAACAATGAACCGTGAAAATAAAAGAAAAACATTTGAAAAGGGTTACTACAAAACGCACGCCTGCAACGACACTTTTACCTGCAAGGTCTGCGGAAGACCTGTATTTCCCGAAAACGCAGGCAGTTCGCACCGCAATCATTGCCCGAATTGTCTGTCAAGCCTGCACGTCGATATCGAACCGGGCGACCGTGAAAGCGACTGCGGCGGCATAATGGAACCTGTTGCCGTTTGGGTTCGAAAAGGCGGTGAATGGGCTATCATACACCGTTGCAAACGCTGCGGAGCGCTAAGTTCTAACCGCGTTGCGGCGGACGATAATCCGATGAAACTGATGAGTATAGCGCTTAAACCGCTTTGCGAACCGCCGTTCCCTCTCGACCGTATCGAGGAACTCACCGCGCTTATGGGCGGTGAAGGGCGCATAAAATAATTTTCACGAAATGGGCTGTAAGAAACGCAATTTTCTTGCAGCCCAGATGTTTTTATTTTTTGCTGTTATTGAAAAATTTGAATGTGTATGGTATAATATTATCAGTCTTAAAGACAGAGGTAAAAAGAGTGAGTTACAAAATCGTTTTCAGCGATATTGACGGGACGCTTTTGAGCAGCGGCAGGCAAATTCTGCCCGGAACGCTTTCCGCAATAGAAGAACTTCGGAAAAAGGGCATACCGTTTGTTCCCATATCGGCGCGCAGTCCGTCGGGAATATATTCCGTTGAGCGTGAATTTGGTTTATTCTGCCCCATAATCGCTTACAGCGGGGCGTTAATGCTTGACGAAAACGGAAAAACGGTCTTTTCCAAAGGCTTTTCCCGTGAAACCGCCCGCCGTATTGTGGACTTTCTTGAAAACAGCGGGCTTGACTGCGTTTGGAGCGTTTTTTCGGGAGATACATGGATAACAAAAGACCGTAAAGAACAGAGAATTGCGGCAGAGGAAAAGAGCGTTAAAACGGAAGCGGTCGAGGGCACGGTCGATCTGCTTGACGCCGCCGCGGTTATCGGAAAAGTTCTTTGTATCTGCGCACCCGATGAACTTGCCGAAACGGAGCGCCGTCTGAAAAATGAATTTCCCGAACTGTCAATTCTGCGTTCCACGTTTCCGATGCTTGAAATTATGGAAAACGGAGTAACGAAAGGCAGCGCCGTAAGGACGCTTTGCGAATTGAAAAATATTCCGATTTCAGAGACTGTGGCTTTCGGCGACAACTATAATGACCTTGATATGCTGAATACCGTCGGACTGCCATTTCTGATGGGCAACGCCCCCGAAGACCTGAAAAAACTTGTTCCCAACGTGACGTCGGACAACAACAGAGAGGGCATTTTCAAAGGACTTGTAAAAGCGGGACTTGTGAAATGCTGACAATGGCTCGTGCCAAAACAAATATAATTAGAATATTAAGGAGAAGATTTTATGAAAAACGAAGAGAAAAAAGCAGATATGTATCTTCCGACTTGGGTTCTCGGAACAGGCATATTTTTTGCCGTATGCGCCGTTGCTGCCACAATTATTGCATTTGTAATCGGAAATATGGCGATATTGTTATGCGACATTCCGTTTCTGTTGATTTTCGTCGCCGCATATCTTTGTTGGAAAAATCAAAAGATACGGATACTGGATGATTTGACATTTGAGTATTCAACCATGTTCGGGAACAGAAAGACGTATGCCTTTTCTCAGATAACGCAGGTAAAACAAAACCCGGATTCATATACGGTTTTTGCCGACGGAGATAAGATACATATTGAGGCTTGTGCCGTTTTGTCCGAGCGTCTTGCTGATAAACTTAAATCATACTGAATATTTATTTTCCACACCTCCCGCAGTCACGAAAACGTTACTGTGGGAGGTGTTTTTTATTGGCTTAAATGAAGATGTAATAAAAATTCACGATTGAATTCGACAAAAATACTTGTATTTTTATATTGTATATGCTATAATTGGGGTGCATACCAATTATAATAAAAAGAAAAAGAAATATAATCTGCCGCAGGCGGAAAAGGAGCACCGTAGATGAGTGAATTGTTTCGAAAAAAAAGTATTGAAAGGGTCACGTCGCCCGAACAGTTGAACGATTATATCCGCGTCTCCAATCCGGGTGTATGGATGATTCTTGCGGCAGTGGTGATTCTTCTTGCGGGTGTCTGCGTTTGGGGCGTTTTCGGACGTCTCGACACAAAAAAACAGGCATCGGGTGTTTGCGAAAACGGCAAATTGACCTGTTACATAAAAAGCGATGATATCTCCGATGTCAAAGAGGACACAATAATTTCTGTTGACGGAAAAGAATACACGGTGAAAAGTGTTTCGGCTTCTCCCGTCAGACTTGACGGCGAAAAAGATTCGTACCTGATATATCTCGGAGGATTTTCCGAGACCGATTGGGTCTATGTTGCTATCGTCGATTCGCCCGATCTTGCTGACGGCGAATATTCCGTTGACGTTATAACGAAAAGGGTCAGCCCCATATCGTTCGTTTTGAACTGAGGTGCGCCGAATGGACAGAAAGAGAAAAATCAAACAGCCTGTCTTGAACGGCGTGGCAAAAGTTCCCGTTGTTATGCAGATGGAAGCTCTTGAATGCGGCGCGGCATCGCTTGCGATGATAGCAGCGTATTACGGCAAATGGATTCCGCTCGAACAGGTTCGTCTCGACTGCGGAGTATCGCGTGACGGCTCAAACGCAAGAAATGTTTTGCGAGCCGCGAGAAGTTACGGCTTTATTGCAAAGGGTTACCGTTACGAACCCGAAGATTTACGCAAAAACGGGAAGTTCCCGTGCATAATCCATTGGAACTTCAATCACTTTGTTGTGCTTGACGGCTTTCGCGGAAAAAAAGCGGTCATAAACGACCCCGCAAAAGGAACGTATACAGTCCCGATGAAAACTTTCGATGAGTCGTTTACGGGTATCTGTCTGCTTTTTGAGCCGTCGGAGGCCTTTGTGCCGAGCGGAAAGCCGCAGTCCATGCTTTCGTATGCGAAAAAGCGTCTTGCCGGTGCCGGTGTTGCCGTTGCGTTTGTTGTTCTTACAACGCTTATATCTTCTCTTATAGGCGTCATAAATCCCGCATTTTCCCGCATTTTTCTTGACAGACTTCTGACGGGCGAAAACCCCGAATGGGTAACGCCGTTTATCGTCGCGCTGGCGGCGCTCGGGGTTGTTCAGATAGTTGTTGCGTGTATAGGAGAGGTCTACACTCTCAAAATCAACGGAAAAATGGATATGATAGGCAGTTCGACGTTTATGTGGAAAGTGCTTCGTTTGCCGATGGAATTTTTCTCCCAACGAATGGCGGGCGACATTCAGGGGCGACAAGCTTCAAACTCCTCTATCTCGGAAATGCTTGTCAACACATTCGCACCGCTTTTCTTAAACACTGTTATGATGGTTTTTTATCTTGTCGTAATGCTCCGTTACAGCCTTGTTCTGACTCTTATCGGGCTTTTGAGTGTAGTAATAAATCTCTTTCTTTCCCGCATAATTTCCAAAAAGAGAATAAACATAACCCGCGTTCAGATGCGTGATGCGGGTAAACTTGCGGGAGCGACCGTTGCGGGTATCGAAATGATAGAAACGATAAAAGCAAGCGGCGCGGAGGACGGATATTTTGAAAAATGGGCGGGTTATCAGGCAAGCGTCAACACGCAGAAAGTCAGATTCCGAAAACTCGATCAGATACTCGGTCTTCTTCCTTCTTTGGTCGGTTCCGTTTGCGGTACTGCGGTGCTCATCATCGGCGTATATCTTGCGATGGACGGACAATTCACTGTCGGTATGATCATGGCTTTTCAGGGTTTCCTTTCCTCTTTTACCTCGCCCGCGACAACTCTTATCTCCGCGGGACAGACATTGCAGGAAATGCGCACGGATATGGAGCGAATAGAGGACGTTATGAAATATCCGACAGACGTCAGCCTTGATTCCGCCGTTGACGAAAGCGCAGAATATGACAAACTCTCCGGCAATATAGAGATGAAAAACGTTACGTTCGGTTATTCGCGTCTTGCCGAACCTCTTATAGAAAATTTCAATATGACGCTCAAACGCGGAGAGCGCATAGCGTTTGTCGGCGCGTCAGGCTGTGGCAAATCCACGCTTTCAAAACTTATATCGGGGCTTTACCGCCCGTGGAGCGGAGAGATACTGTTTGACGGAAAACCGATTTCCGAAATAGATCGCAGCGTTTTCACAGGCTCTCTTGCCGTTGTTGACCAGGACATAATTCTTTTTGAAGACACCATTGCAAACAACATAAAAATGTGGGATACCTCGATTGAGGATTTTGAAGTCATCATGGCGGCGCGTGACGCGCAGCTGCACGAGGACATCATGCAGCGCGAGGGCGGGTATCAGTACAGGATAACCGAGGGCGGAAAGGATTTCTCGGGCGGACAGCGCCAGAGAATGGAAATTGCCCGAGTTCTTGCCCAAGACCCGACGATAATCATTCTTGATGAGGCGACATCGGCGCTGGACGCAAAGACCGAATACGATGTTGTCAATTCGATAAAGGACAGAGGTATCACCTGCATCGTTGTTGCGCATCGTCTTTCGACCATTCGTGATTGCGACGAGATAATCGTTCTGGACGGTGGTAAGGTCGTCGAACGCGGAACTCACGAAGAACTTATGGCGCACGGCGGTTATTATACCGAACTTGTATCAAACGAATAAGGAGGGCAAAAGCGATGGGTTGGTTTGACGAACAGATAAGACAGCGCAAACAAAACGACGACGATGTTTTTGCCGATTCCTTTGTGAATATGGCTGCCGCCGTGATGGGGTCAAAAGTTTCCGCTTCTCTGAACGACAGCCGCGCGACCACCAAAAACGCGATAGATGAGATATTGAAATACTATCACGTCAAAAGCAGAGAGATACCTGACGGAATCAAAGATAAAAACGAACAGTTGGAGTTCCTTTTGCGCCCTTACGGAATAATGCGCAGAACAGTAAAACTTGACGGCGCATGGTATAAAGATGCCGTCGGCGCGATGATCGGCGTGCTCAAAGAGGACGGAAGCGTCGTTGCGTTTATTCCGACGGGACTTTCGGGTTACAGTTGGTTTGACGCAAAAAGCGGAAAAAGAAGAAAAGTGAACAGCAAGAACAGAGAGTTGTTCGAAGATGAAGCCATTGCTTTCTATAAGCCGTTTCCGTTGAAAAAAATTGGTCTCGGCTCTTTGATGAAATTTATTTTGCAATCGCTTTCCGTTTCGGATTTCGTACTTATTGCGCTCGCAACTTTTGCGGTATCACTTATCGGCATGTTTTCTCCTAAACTGAACAATCTTCTTTTTTCCGAGGTTCTTCCGTCGGGAAATGTCCGTCTGCTCGTTGCGCTTGCCGTGTTTATGGTCTCCGTTTCCGTCAGCGCAATGCTCATCACCGCCGTCAAAGGCATGATAACTGCGCGAATAGACACAAAACTCAGCGTTTCGGTAGAGGCGGCAACGATGATGCGTGTTATGTCTCTGCCCGCAGGCTTTTTCAAGGAATACAGTTCGGGTGATCTCGCAAGCCGCGCCATGCAGATAAACGCTCTTTGCAATATGCTTGTTTCAACGGTGTTGACGACAGGTCTGACTTCCGTTTTTTCTCTTATATACATATCGCAAATATTCATATACGCTCCCGCTCTTGTTGTTCCCGCATTGCTGATAATCCTTGTGACCCTCGTTTTTTCCGTTGTTTCGTCCATGCTTCAAATGCGGCACGGCAAAAGGGAAATGGAACTTGACGGCAAAGAGAGCGGTATGACGTATTCTCTTATAAGCGGCGTGCAGAAGATAAAACTTGCGGGCGCGGAAAAAAGAGCCTTTGCCCGTTGGGGAAATCTTTATGCCCGAAAGGCGAAACTTGAATACGACCCGCCGATGTTTTTGAAGATAAATTCCGTTATAAGTCTTGCGATATCTCTTGTCGGAACTCTTGTTATGTATGCCTCCGCCGTCGGGTCCGGCGTTTCGGTCGCCGATTATTATGCTTTCAGCACCGCTTACGGTATGGTCTCGGGTGCGTTTTCGTCGTTGGCGGGAATAGCGTTGACCGTGGCGCAGATAAAACCCATACTTGAAATCGTAAAACCGTTTTTTGACACCGTTCCCGAAATCGCAGAGGAAAAACAGGTTCTGACACGCCTTTCGGGCGGTATAGAACTGAACAATGTTTCTTTCAGATACAACGAGAATATGCCGCTTGTGGTTGACGATCTTTCCTTGAAGATACGTCCGGGACAGTATGTTGCGATAGTCGGAAAGACGGGCTGCGGCAAATCCACACTCATGCGTCTTTTGCTCGGCTTTGAAAAACCTCAAAAGGGCGCCATATATTATGACGGAAGAGACATAGAGCGGATAGACCTCAAATCCCTTCGCCGCAGGATAGGCGTCGTTATTCAAAACGGCAAACTTTTTCAGGGCGATATATATTCGAACATCGTTATCTCCGCACCGTGGCTGACGGTTAAAGATGCCTGGGAAGCGGCTGAACTTGCGGGGATAGCCGACGATATCCGAAAAATGCCGATGGGCATGAATACTCTGATCTCCGAGGGTTCGGGCGGAATATCGGGCGGACAGCGTCAGCGGCTTATGATAGCGCGCGCAATAGCGCCGAAACCGAAAATCCTGATGTTTGACGAGGCAACGTCAGCTCTTGATAACCTTACGCAGAAAAAGGTTTCCGAATCGCTTGATTCGCTCAAATGCACAAGAATAGTCATCGCGCACAGGCTTTCAACAATAAAACAGTGCGACCGCATTCTTGTTCTCGACAGAGGAAAAATCGTTGAGGACGGCTCGTATAACTCTTTGATTGAAAAAGGCGGGTACTTTGCGGAACTTGTTGCCCGCCAACGTCTTGATGTTCCGAATTTGTCTGAAAAATAAAAATTTTATAAGCCCTTTCAAAAAATCTTTCGTATAAAGAAGTGAAAGGGTAAAATAAACCGAAAGGAAACAAAACCATGAACGAAAAAATCAAAAACAACGAAATTTCAGAGGAGAACCTCGAACAGGTAAACGGCGGCAGAAGGGTCGTAGTCGGCGACGGAAAGATGGGCACGTGCAAAAAATGCGGAACGTATGCCTATATCATTGACGGACGTTGTGAAAAATGCAGAAATAAATAAGACAAAAGGAGCAGATTAAAATGGAAATGAGCAAAGAACTGCTTGCAAAAGCAAAAGAAGCGAAAACTCCCGAGGAACTTATGGCATTTGCAAAAGAAAACAACATGGAAATGACGGAAGAAAGCGCAAAAGCGTATTTTGAGCAGCTTCATCCGAAAACGGGCGAAATCACAGATGAAGAACTCGATAATGTTTCGGGCGGCGGCTGCCACACCAAGGACGGCAGACTTGTTGTCAGCGTAATGCACTACTGCGATGAATGGCGTTGCAAGGATGACGGCTCCCAATACTATGAATACGGCATAATGGTATGCTGCAACACCTGCGGGGTCGACGCATACTGCCGTTCATGTCAGTATTGTACCTACGAAAAAGGGCTGTGGCTCTGCAATAACCCCGTTAACATGAAATAAACATCATTAAACAAGGAGATTTTTATGGAAAACAAATTTACACCCGAACTTATTGAAAAGGCAAAATCCGCAAAAACCCCTGAAGAGCTGATGGCTCTTGCCAAGGAAAACGGCATGGAGCTGACCGAGGAGAGCGCAAAGGCGTATTTTGAAGCGATCCACCCAGAGGCGGGCGAGCTGAGCGACGACGAGCTGAACAACGTAGCAGGCGGCGGTTGCCTCCCATGGGCGGATGACCCCTACGATACTTGTATGGCGGACGGCTACTGTTTGTCCGACTATGTCTGCAACCGTTGCGGCACAAGGGGTATTGACTTTAGCACCGGTGTGTTGCGTTGTTCCGGATGTTTTGCAAGCGACCCCCGCTGTCGGAACTGTATGAACAGTATTGGGGATAAGAGCGGTTCGGTATTAAAATGCAAGGTTCATCCGAGACCCTGCTAAAGAATATTTTAAATCGTACAGAGAGGATTCGAAGATGGAAATGAACAAAGAATTGCTTGCGAAAGCCAAAGAAACGAAAACTCCCGAAGAACTTATGGAGTTTGCAAAGGAAAACAACGTAGAAATGACGGAAGAAAGCGCAAAAGCGTACTTCGACCTGATTCACCCGAAAACGGGAGAACTTTCCGAAGATGAACTCAAGAATGTTTCGGGCGGCGGATGTCACGCTGACGACGGCAGAGAAATCGTAACTGTCTGTCACGGCTGCACGGGTTTTGAATGTAAAAAATGCGGCACGCGGATAAAGAATGGTGAATTGCTCTGCACAAACTGCGGTCGCGGCACAATATGTAAAAACTGCAAATACTGCACATACGAAAAAGCGCTGTGGCTTTGCAACAAAAGTAACCACAGAAAAAAATAAGACAAAAGGAGCAGATTAAAATGGAAATGAATAAAGAACTTCTTGCAAAAGCAAAAGAAACGAAAACGCCCGAGGAACTTATGGCGTTTGCAAAAGAAAACAATATGGAAATGACGGAAGAAAGCGCGAAAGCGTATTTTGATCTGATCCACCCGAAAACGGGCGATATTCCCGAAAGTGAACTCGATAATGTTTCGGGCGGCGGATGTCACGCAGACGACGGCAGAGAAATTGTAACCGTCGGCCACGGCTGCACGGGTTTTGTATGTAAGAAATGCGGCAACGAAAATGTCATTACAGGCGTTGGCGTTGTGTTCTGCAAATGCGGCTGCATGGCGGTATGCAACAACTGCAAATACTGCACATACGAAAAAGGACTGTGGCTTTGCAACAAAGATAGCCACAGAAAAAACTAAAACATATTTTTGTGGACTGATATAAATGCAAACGGGCTGTCGGACGATTCCGCAGCCCGTCGTTTGAAAAAGACTTGAAAAATCGACAACGTATTATAAGGAATATCTATGCGCTATATTTTAAATCCGAACATTGCTCTGCGTTCATGGCAACTTGTGCCGTATGCTTTTTATGTAAAGGGAGAGCGAAACGCAGGAGGCTTGAAAAAAGAAGAGTTTGACTTCCTGTCCGCCTGCGACGGAAAAACGGAGTTCCCGAATGAAGAAGAAAGCCCTCTTGTTGAAAAATTTCTTGCGGCAGGCTTTATTTCAAAAGCGGAAAACGGCGAAACACTGTCCGAGTGGAGCAAACCGAAAGTGTGCGACAATCGCTACTTTCCCGCAATGAACCTGATGATAACGGGCAAGTGCAATTATAACTGTCTGCATTGCTTCAATGCCGCGGATAATGCGCCGCTGATGAGCGAATGGTCTCTGCCCGATGCCGAAAAATTGCTTGACGACGCACGCGACTGCGGTATAAACGCTTTTACTATAACGGGCGGAGAACCGATGTGTCACAAGAACTTCTTTGAGATCATCGAGGGTATCTACGCACGCGGAATGTTTGTTGAAGAACTTAACACAAACGGATATTATATCACACGGGAAACGCTCGAAAAAATGAGAAAAATCGGCTGTGAACCGCTGATAAAAATATCGTTTGACGGGCTTGGGTATCATGATTGGCTTCGGAACAGAAAGGGTGCGGAAGAAGACGCTCTCCGTGCAATAAAACTCTGCGTCGAAAACGGTTTTCGGGTAAAAGTTCAGACGAACGTTCACAAAAAGAATGTAGAATCCATTCTCCCGACCGCAGAAATTCTTGATTCCGTCGGAGTTGATGAAATGCGCATAATCAGAACGACCGAAGCCCCGCGCTGGAACGCAAACGCAAACGGGCTGACGCTCGGGCTTGAAGAATACTATGAAAAAATGCTCGAAATCCTGAAAAAATACACAAAGGGCAAACACAATATGAGCATTGATACATGGCAGTTCGTTTCGGTTTTCCCCCGTTACGGAACATATCGGCTGCGACCTGTGGAGTGCTGCGAGGGCGAATATCGCGCGACCGTTCCCGTTTGTCGCGGAAACCGAGGAATGATTGCCGTTGCCGCGGACGGAAACGTTTTTCCTTGTTTGCAGATGTCGGGCTATTATGAGGCAAAAGGAGATATTCTCGGCAATGTCAAGACCGACGGTCTGAAAAAATTGCTTTGTGAGGGTCCGTACCTTTCCGAAGTCTGCGCCACGGTGGGAGACCTTGCGCTTATAAACAAAAAATGCGGAACCTGTCGCTTTTTCAAATACTGCGTGGGAGGTTGCCGTGCGGTAGCGCTTGCGCTGACGGGAGACAAAATGGGCAGCGATCCCGCAAAATGCCTGTTTTACAATAACGGGTGGTACGGCAAAGTGACGGCGGCATTATCCGACATGACCAATCGGACGCCTGTTGCGATCGAAGATTAAGAGAATATTAAAATGTCATAAAACAGAGAAAAAGGGGTGTTTAAGCCCCTTTTTTCGTTGACAAAGATTTTTATTTGTGTTAAAATATAAATTGGTAAAATAGGTATGATCTGCGAGTTACGCATAATACAGAGGAAAGAGAAAATATGGAACAAGAGGATAATCAGAAGCTCGGCTTGACTTCCGCGGAAGTCCGAGAACGGGTCGAGCGCGGCGAAGTCAACAAAGCGGACATTTCAACGGGAATGTCAACAAAAGAGATAGTCCGCTCAAACGTATTTACGTATTTTAACCTGATATTTCTTATAATCGCCGTGCTTTTGACGGTTGTCGGCTCTTACAGGAATCTGACGTTTCTGCCGATAATCATCGGCAACACGCTGATAGGTATCTTTCAGGGTGTGCGCGCAAAAAAGACTCTTGATAAGATGAATCTGTTGAACGCTCCTCACGCGCAGGTTATTCGCGACGGGGCGTTGAAGCGCGTCACTTCCGATGAACTTGTTAGGGACGATGTTGTTCTGCTGCGTGCGGGTGATCAGATATGTGCGGATGCGACGGTCATCGACGGCGGGATACAGGTCAACGAGTCTCTTTTGACGGGCGAATCCGACGAAATAGAAAAGACCGCAGGCTCGGAACTGCTGTCGGGCAGTTTTGTCGTTTCCGGTCAATGTCACGCAAGGCTTGTCAAGGTCGGAAGCGAATCGTATATTTCAAAACTGACGTCGGAAGCAAAATCCATGGCGGGCGGCGAGCAGTCCGAAATGATACGCTCGATAAACAAGATAATAAAATGGGTCGGAATTGCCGTTATTCCGATAGGACTGATACTTTTCTTTCAGGGGATGTTTGCGAATAACGAATCGTTTCCGAAGAGCGTAACTTCAACCGTTGCCGCGATTATCGGAATGATTCCCGAGGGACTTTATCTTTTAACGACCATCGCATTGGCGCTCAGCACGATACGTCTTGCAAAAAGACAGGTGCTTTTGCACGACATGAAAAGCATCGAGACCCTTGCCCGCGTCGATGTTCTGTGCGTGGACAAAACGGGAACGATAACCGAACCCGAAATGTGTGTTTCCGAGATCGTTGTCAAAACCGGCGGAGACAATACTTTGTCTTTGCTTTCGGATTACGTTACCGCGGCAAACGATACAAACGCCACCATGCAGGCGCTGCGCGACTATATCGAAGCAAACGGGGACAAGTCTTCCGTGTCCCGAACCGCGCTTGACGTTTTTCCGTTTTCTTCGTCCGTGAAATACGGTGCGGTCACATTTTCCGAGGGAACGTATCTTCTCGGCGCACCGGAATTTGTTTTGCGGGATCGCTACGGGCGTTTCGAACACGATATAAGACCGTTTGCGGAAAAAGGATACCGCGTTCTTGTTTTTGCATCTTATGACGGCGATGCGAAACACGGGCTTTCTTCTCCCGCCGAACCGCTGGCATATATTATTCTTTCAAACCCGATAAGAAAAAATGCGAAAGAAACTTTCGGCTATTTCAAAGAGCAGGGAGTGCAGATAAAAGTCATATCTGGCGATAACCCCGCCACGGTTGCCGAAATAGCGAAACAGGCGGGTATAGACGGCGCGGAAAACTTTGTTGATGCCGCAACGCTTGACACATCCGAACTTCTGCGGGCTGCGGCGGAACGGTATACCGTTTTCGGAAGAGTAACCCCGAAGCAAAAACAAAAACTTGTCCGCGCTTTGCAGCGCGGAGGACATACCGTTGCGATGACGGGCGACGGCGTAAACGATATTCTTGCCATGAAAGACGCCGATTGCAGCGTTGCGATGTCCTCGGGCAGCGAGGCGGCGGCTCAGGTTGCACAGGTCGTATTGCTTGATTCCGACTTTGCGCGTATGCCCAACGTCGTATTGGAGGGCAGACAGGTTGTCAACAACATTCAGCGTTCGGCGTCCCTGTTCCTCGTCAAGAATATATTCTCCGTTCTTATGGCTGTTTTCTCCGCGGTCTTCTTCCTCACATATCCGTTCGAACCCGCGCAGATCTCACTTATAAGTATGTTCACAATAGGTTTTCCCGGCTTTTTGCTTGCGCTTGAACCGAACAAGGAACGCATAAAGGGTCACTTTATGAAAAACGTTCTGCTTAAAGCGTTTCCCGCGGGGCTGACCGACACGCTGGCGATTGCGGGACTTGTTGTCTGCGGGCATGTCTTCAATCTTCCTACGGACGACATCGCCACGGCGGGAACAATGCTTCTTGCCGTTGTCGGGTTTATGATACTTCTCGATATCAGCAAGCCGTTCAACAAGTTCAAAGTCGGAATAGTCGTTGTCAACGTCATTTTGCTTCTGTTCTGCGGAATAGTTCTGAAAGACCTGTTCGCCATAAGCGGAATGTCCTGGATATGCGTACTGCTTCTCATCGTCTTTTCGCTTGCGTCAGCCACGGTCTTCCGTCTTCTGACGATGCTTTCAAACAAACTCTCAAAGTTGCAGGAAAAACGCGAAGAGGAAGCGCTCCTTTCGGGCAAAAAGAAGAAAAAACGCCGCACGGCAAAAAATTCTGCGGTGAGAAGACACCGCAAGAGAAACTACTACTCACCCGAAAAAAGAAAATCCGAAAAATAATAGATAAGGACAGCCGCGAAAAACGACTGTCCTTATTTCTTGTTTTGGTGCGAAGAAATATCTCTATTCTTTTGATGCTTTAAGTCTTGCGTCCTTTTCTTTCAGAATGTATTTGAACGTCGGGAACAGCAGCACGACCGATGCGGCAAGCCATGCGCCCGGGTCCCCGAAGCAAAGCGCCGCAAAGGACGCAGTTGATGCCGATGCCGTTATCGGTGCGCCGTTGACGATTGCGGGCAGAAAACAGCATATAAGGATTCTTGCCCCGAGTTCGGCTATACCCGCGCCGAGAACGTATCCCGGTTTGAATATGCCCTGCACGGCGCTTCTTGTGACAACAAGAAATCCGAGAATAAAGTAAAGAATGAAATCAACGTAGATATAAGTGTTGCCGAACCGTATCGACGCTTCCGAAATTTTATCCTCGCTCATAAATATGTGCTGATACGTTCCGCCTATCGACAAAAGCATTGCCGTTGAGAAGCAGAGCGCAAAGAACGCAAGCATCAGAATCCACGTTTGCTTCAAGCCCTTTTTAACGCGGTCAAAGCGGTATTTGCCGTAGTTCTGCGCATTGAAACCGAGGATTGCCGAGCCGAGACCGTTGTAGAAAGCAAGCAGAAAATTTATCATCTTGTTTGCCGCGCCGAAACCGTTCTGGGCAGGCGTTCCGGCAACCATAATACCGTTTTTATCAAGGTCAAACTTGACAACGGAACCCTGCATGACGAGTATTCCCACGGCAAGTATCGAGAATTGGAATCCGAGCGGCAGTCCGTTTTTGATATGCGTTGAAACATAAGAACCGCTGACGCGCCAATCTTCTTTCCTTATTCGCAGGTCTTCGTATCTGATAAACGTATATATCGCGCAGATAACAACGCTTATTGCCTGCGCAAGAACTGTTGCGACAGCCGCGCCCGTCGGTCCCATATCAAGAGGAATAAGGAACAGCAGGTCAAGTCCGACATTGAGCGCCGTTGAGATGACAAGGAATATAAGCGGCGTGACCGAATCTCCGTAAGCGCGCAAAATCCCGCAGATAAAGTTGTAACCCATTTGCGCAATTATGCCGAGGAAGATAACAAAGCAGTAATTGTATGCCGCATTGTAAACTTCCGCATTTTCGGGCGTTACGTTTATAAGGCGAAGCATCCACGGCAGAGAAAGAACCGAGACGACTGTCAAAAACGCCGAGATAGCAACGGAAAGATATGTTTGAACGACAAACGACTGTCTTGCACCTTTCATGTCCGCCGCACCGACGCATTTTGCGGTTATTACGCTGAAACCCGCCGTGCATCCGAACGCAAACTGCAAAAATATGAATGTCAGCGGGAATGTGTCGTTGACGCCCGCAACCTCTTCCGCAGTCAGTACCTGCCCGCAGATTATTGCGTCCGTCAGCACATATATCTGTTGGAGCAGATATGAAAGTATTATCGGCGCGGAGTAACGGAGTATGACTTTCCACGGCGTTCCCTGCGTCAGATCTATCGGGTGGGATATTTTTTCGAGTAACCCTGAACGGGGCGTTTTTTCTCTTGTTTTCATCAAAAGCCCTCCTTTCGAAAAGCCGCAATTATTATAACAACATCGTTTTCGGATTTCAATAGTCGTAATCGAAATTATTTTGAAACCCTGCGGTCTTTTTTGTGGGTTTTTCAAACTTTTTTTTCAATTTGACTTGCATATGGGGCCGCTCTTGACAAAAACTTTGTCGGATAGTATAATAGGTTTGGTAACAGAGGTTGCGCAACATGATTTTGAGTTTTGGGAGAAGAATATGCCGCCGAAGTTTTTGTTCACGAAAGAAGAAATAATATCCGCCGCCGTTGAAGTCGTTCGCGAAAACGGAGCGGACGGACTGACCGCACGCGCACTTGCCGCAAAACTCGGTTGCTCCGTCAAGCCGATATTCGGTGCGTTCAAAAATATGGAAGAAGTTCGCACGGAAGTTATAAAGGCGGCAGAAAAGATATATCGCGACCGATTGGCAAAATCGACCGAAAACAAAAATATCCCGCCATATAAAGCGACTGGCGCGGAATATATAAAATTTGCAAAAGACGACAGGGAACTGTTCAAACTGCTTTTTATGCGCTCCCGCATATCGGAAGAAGACCGCGAAGCGGAAGAGACCGCACCATTGATAGCGCTTATTCAAAAATCAACGGGCTTTGACGAAAAAACCGCGTTCCTGTTCCATTTGGAAACGTGGGTGTTCGTTCACGGCATTGCCACCATGATAGCGACCGACTATCTCGAATGGGACGATGAATTTATCTCCCGTTCACTGTCGGACTGTTTTCTCGGACTTAAAGCGCGGTTCGAAAAACTTAAAGAAGAAAAAGAAAAACAGGGCTGATGAAACAAAAAAATCCGCCGAAATTTTCGGCGGACATTTTTTGTTTACTGATTAGTCTGCAACGTAGGGAAGCAGGGCAACCTGTCTTGCTCTCTTGATTGCTTCGGTCAGTTCTCTCTGGTGCATCGCGCAGGTGCAGGTAACACGGCGGGGAAGGATCTTGCCTCTCTCGCTGATGAACTTGCGAAGTTTCGCGGTGTCCTTGTAGTCGATGGTCGCGTTCTTGTCTGCGCAGAACTGGCAAACCTTTTTACGCGGTCTTCTGTTGTTTCTGTAATCCGGTCTTTCGGGTCTCGCGGGTCTGTTTTCTGCGGGAGCAGCCTCCTGAGCCGGTGCAGCCTCGGCAACGACCTCGGTCGCAGCCTCGACAACTTCTTTATTTTCGTTATCCATAATCGGTTTATCTCCTTTCTCGGCGGCGCGTTTGCGCGTCGTCATAATGCCGCCGCAGAAAATGCGGGGCGAAGCGCGGAACTCACGCTCTTTCGGACATCCGTTTTTTTATCAGAACGGAAGATCGTCGTCGGAAACGTCGGCAATGTCGCCGAATCCCTCGCTTTGATTGTTCGTGAACGCAACGGGCTCTTTTCTCTCTGCGGGAACGCTGCCTGCGGAGGGGGAGTCGGAGCGTCTTTCTCCGAACTGAACTTCTTCGACGATAACTTTCGTCGAACGCTGGTTTTTGCCTTCCTTGTCCTTCCAGTTATCAACCTGAATGGAACCGAAAGCGATGATCGCGGAACCTTTTCTGAAAAACTTGGAAATAAATTCTGCGGTCTGTCTGAAAGCGACGCAATCGATGAAGTCCGTCTCGTCTCTCTTCATCCTGCGAGATACGGCAATGGTGAACCTGATAACGGGAACGTTGCCGTTAGCGCTTACTCTGAGTTCGGGGTCGGCGGTGAGCCTTCCCATAAGGAATACTTTATTGATATTCATAACAGCGGACTCCTCTCGGTCAGTTTCATATTTTCATTCGTTCTACTTCTTAATGATCATGGAACGAAGTACGCCCGTCGTGATGTTGAAAACACGGTCGAGCTCAGCGGGTACTTTCGAGTCAGCCTCGAAGTTGACGAGAACGTAATAGCCTTCGGTCTCATAATTGATGGCATAAGCAAGTCTGCGCTTGCCCCATACGTCTACATTCTCGATGACTCCGCCGTTTTTCGTGATGAGATCCTTAAACTTCTCGGTCGTCGCTTCAAGTGCGGCATCGTCGAGCGTTTTGGTGCTCAATACGAACAAACATTCATACTTAGTCATTCCGAAACACCTCCTTCCGGTCTTACGGAAAACGGACATCTTGCCGTTTTCAAGGGGTTGACAGGCGGAATTTCCACCTATACCTGATTATTATATAAGAAAACTCATCTCTTGTCAAGCAACGTCATATAAATTTGACAATTTGTTTGACTTTTGCTATTTAACTTGATTTTGGAAAGCATTTGATATATAATGATGTCAAATCGAAATTTAAGAGGTATAATATGAAACTTGGTATAGTCGGTCTTCCGAACGTCGGAAAGAGCACTCTTTTCAACGCAATAACCAATACTCGTTCCGCCGAGGCGGCAAACTATGCGTTCTGCACCATAGAACCGAACGTCGGAGTTGTCAGCGTTCCCGATGAAAGGCTTGACGTTCTGACAAAGATGTATTCTCCGAAGAAAACCACGCCCGCAACGATTGAATTTGTTGACATTGCGGGGCTTGTCAAGGGTGCGTCGAGAGGAGAGGGACTCGGAAACAAGTTCCTTTCGCATATAAGGGAAGTTGACGCGATAGTTCATGTCGTCCGCTGTTTCGACGACGGCAACATTATTCACGTTGACGGCTCGGTAGACCCCATCCGCGATATCGAAACCATAAATCTCGAACTCATTTTTGCCGATATGGAAACCGCCGAAAAGCGTCTTGACAAAGCAAAAAAGGATGCAAAGGGCGATAAAAAGGCGCTTGCGGACGTCGAACTTTTCGAGAGGGTAAAACAAACGCTTGAATCCGAAAAGCCGATAAGAAGCATGGAGCTTGACGAAGACGAATACAAAAAGGTCTATGCCGCCAATTTTCTGACGATAAAACCCGTTATCTACGCGGCGAACATGAACGAGGAAGAGTTCGGCGATTCGTCGAAAAACAAATATTTGAAAGCCGTTGAAGATTTTGCGGCGTCGGAGGGCTCAAAAGTTCTTCCGATATGCGCAAAATTGGAAGAGGAGATCTCCGACCTCGACGCGGAGGACAAGGAAATGTTCCTTTCCGATCTCGGACTTTCCGAAAGCGGTCTTGCCCGTCTGATAAAAGCGTCGTACTCCCTGCTCGGTCTTATAAGTTATCTGACTGCGGGAAGTGACGAGGTGCGCGCATGGACGATAAAAAAGGGCACGAAAGCGCCCCAGGCGGCGGGAAAGATACACACCGATTTCGAAAAAGGCTTTATCCGCGCCGAAGTTATCTCTTTTGATGATCTTGTCGCGAACGAAACGATGACCGCCGCAAAGGAAAAAGGTCTTGTTCGCTCCGAGGGAAAGGACTATGTGATGCAGGACGGAGACATCGTTCTGTTCAGGTTTAACGTGTAATATGAGCAGACAGATATGGAGAGCGGGAACTCTTCTTTCTCCCGTTCCGCCCGCGCTTGTAACGTGCGGCGGCGGGAAACTTCCCGAAAACGTGCTGACGGTTGCCTGGACGGGTATTCTCAATTCCGACCCCGCAAAAACCTATGTCAGTGTTCGTCCGTCGAGATATTCGCATGACTTGATAAAACAGAGAGGAGAGTTTGTTATAAACATAACGCCGTCAAAACTTGTCCGCGCCGCCGACAAAGCGGGTGTCATAACAGGCAAGGATATAGATAAATTCGAAGAATGCGGACTTCGCAAAACGCCGTCCGTTTCGGTCGCCTGCCCCACGCTTGCGGATTGCCCGATCGCGCTTGAATGCAAGGTGACGGACGTTGTTTCGCTCGGCACGCACGATATGTTCGTTGCTGACATCGTTGCGGTCACTGTTGACGATTCCGTTATAGACGAGGGCGGCAAACTGCGCATTGAAAAAGCGGGGCTCATGGCTTACGCACACGGAACATATTTCGAACTCGGCAAAAAGATAGGAACATTCGGTTTTTCGGTCCGCAAGAAAAAGAAAGTTCCGCGCAGAAAATAAAAAAAGAATCTCGGAGGAAAGGCAAAAGCCCGACCTCCGATTTTTATGTATTTATAAGGATTTTGGATTTCAATAATCGCACTTGCTTACATTCAGCCCCGATAAGCGTTTGCGTGATTGCTGTTTGAGTTCAGCCTATTCTTTGTTCCCGTATTTTTTCATAGCAAAGGCAAGAAGCGCCTGCTTTTCGTTCGGCAGTTTTTCGTCTATGACCATTGAAAGGCATTTCCGAAGTGCCGACCCTATCTGTTTGCCCGAAAGAAATTCTTTGAGGTCGCTCCCGTTTATCGCAAGGTCGGAAAGAGAAAAACATTCGTTTTCCTCTTCTATCTGTTTTGCAACATTTATAAGAGCGTTTATCTGCGCATATTTTTCATCTTTCAGATAATCGCTTTGCGCGTCGGTGTCCGCCCGTTTGACTTTCATTAAAAGTGAATAATTATGCTCGCCTACTTTGCCGAGCATACGTTTAACGCTCTTTTTTTCGGGCGGAAAACGGTTGTCATGCTCCTTTATCAGCGTCAGCACGGTATCTTTTGTTGCATTGTCGCATTTTAACCTGTTCAGCACCGTTCTTGCGATTTCCGCAGAAACTTCGGGGTGTCCGTAAAAATGTCCCTGCCCGTCTTCGAAATGATAAACGTCGGGTTTGCCAATGTCGTGCAGCAGCATCGTCAGCCGCAATGTCGGGTCGGGGTCAATGCTTCCCACTGCAACCGCCGTGTGGGTATAAACGTCGTAAACATGATGTTTGTTATGCTGTTCAAAGCCTATTGTCGGCTTTATTTCGGGTATTATCTGCCCGATAATATCGGAAAAATCAAGTAAGACCTTTGTCGCGTCTTTTCCGCACAGAATAAGTTTGAGTTCCGAAAAAATGCGCTCTGCGGAGATTTCTTTAAGCAGTTCTTTCTTTTCGCGCATCGCGACCGCCGTTTTTGTTTCAATTTCAAAACCTAATTTTGACGCAAACCGAAGCGCACGCAAAATGCGGAGCGCATCTTCTTCAAATCTTTCGTTTGGATCGCCAACGGCACGGATAATTCCGTTTTTCAGATCTTCTTTTCCGCCGAACGGGTCGATGACTTCTTCTCCGTCAAACGCCATTGCGTTTATTGTAAAATCACGCCTTTTCAGGTCCTCTTCAAGGCTCGGAGTGAATGTCACGTTTTCGGGACGGCGATTATCCGAATATTTTCCGTCTATTCTCCATGTGGTTATCTCAAACGGTTCGCCGTCAACAAGCACGGTAACTGTCCCGTGTTTTATTCCCGTCTCGATAACGGGAAATTCTTTCAGTATCTCTTCCGTTTTTTCGGGGTGAGCCGAGGTGCAGATGTCAAAGTCGTGGGGTTCTTTGCCGAGAAGAATATCGCGCACGCAGCCGCCGACGCAATATGCCTTTTCGCCTGCGTCGTTCATCATTTTTATGATTTTTTCGGCTTTTTCGTTCATCTTCATTCTTCGTTTACGTCCTCTTCCGTTGTGAAAGCTTCTTCGGTCGTCGCATTCGCGAATTTTTTCATCCAATGTTTCAGTCCCGAATATCTTTTATTGCTTCTGGCGTTGTCAACCATGTATTTTACCTTGCGTACATCTCCGACGATTATGAGTATTTTTTTCGCCCTCGTGACCGCCGTGTAAAGCAGGTTTCGAGTATAAAGCAATTCGGGTCCCTCGAAAAGAGGCAATACGACCGCGTCAAATTCGCTGCCCTGCGATTTATGAACGGTTATTGCGTAAGCGGGTTCGAGTTCTTCTATCTCCGAGGAATTGACCGAGTATGTGTAAAGTCTGTCGTCAAATCTGACAGAAAGCGTTTCGGAGCGCGTGTCTATTTTTTCTATCGTTCCTATGTCCCCGTTGAAAATGCCGTTTTCAATGTCCCCGTCGGGCTTTTCGCCCACAAGGTCGTAATCGTTCCTTATCTGCATGACCTTGTCGCCCTCGCGGAAGACAAGTCCTCTGAACAGAAGTTCCTTTTTTGAACCGTCGGCGGGATTCAGCGCGTCACGAAGCGTTTCGTTCAGTGCCGCCGTGCCCGAACTTCCTTTTCTTGTCGGAGAAAGTACCTGAATGTCCTTGACCGCGTCAAATCCGTAAGCATTCGGCAGCCTTGTTGTGCAGAGCGCTCGCACAAGGTCGTGAAGTGCGTCGGCGGACTGCGTGGGAATAAAGAAAAAGTCCCTGTCTTTGGCGTTCAGCACAGGCATACGCCCGTTCAATATTTCATGCGCATTCGTTACGATAAGGCTTTGCTGCGCCTGTCTGAATATTCTGTCAAGGCGCACCGTCGGCAGATAACCGCATTCGAGCAGGTCGCGGAAGACATTGCCCGCGCCGACGGGGGGCAGCTGCGCCGCGTCTCCGACAAGGATAAGTTTCGATTTCAGCGGAAGCGCTTCGAGCAGATGCGAAAACAGCGAAAGGTCTATCATCGAACTTTCGTCCGCGATGACCGCATCGTATTGAAGTTGGTTGTCCTTGTTTCTGTTAAAGACGTATTCGCCGTCACGGGGCGCGTATTCGAGCAGTCGGTGGAGCGTTTTTGCCTCTCTGCCCGTCAGTTCGGAAATTCTTTTTGCCGCACGTCCCGTCGGGGCGCAGAGCGCAAAAGAAATATCCTCTGATTCAAACACTCTGATAATGCCGTTCAGCGTCGTTGTTTTTCCCGTTCCGGGACCGCCCGTCAAAAGCAGAACACGTTCTTTGACCGCTGCGAATATCGCCTTTTTTTGCAGTTCGTCGAACTCTATTCCGAGCCTCCGCTCCGCAAGCGATACAACGCCGTTGAAATTTTGCGGGTCATCACCCGAAAACTGCGCCATCAAAAGCGTGCGGAGCGCTATCGTCCGTTCGCTTTCATAGACCCATTTTTGATAAACCGCGTCCGAGTTACCTATTTCGGGAACATACGCCAAAACACCGTCCGCAATCAGCCTTTCAAGGCTTGCCGCGACCGTATCGGGCGCAATGCCGAGCAACGCCGAAACGATGTCGCAGAGTTTGCGCTTCGGCAAAAACGTATGCCCCGAGCCGTACATATTGTGGTTGAGAACGAATATCAGCGCCGCTTCGACCCTGTTGGAACTCTCCGAATCGTAGCCCATGCGGACGGCTATCCTGTCCGCCGACTGAAAGCCCACGCCCGGAATTTCACAGAGCCTGTAAGGGTTTGATTTGATTATGTCGTAAGAGCGCAAGCCCCATTGTTTGAATATTCTGAATGCGACCGACGGCGTTATGCCGAACTGCTGAAAATAAAGCAGAATGGTTTTTACTCCGACGGTCTCTTTGAGCGATTGCGATATGGTTTCGGCGCGCTGTCTTGAAATTCCCTTTACCGTGCAGACACGTTCGGGTTCGTTTTCGAGAATGTCAAGCGTATCGGGACCGAAAACGGAAATGAGCGCTTTTGCGGTCTTTTCGCGTATGCCTTTGACAATTCCCGACGAAAGATATCGGAGAATTGCGGTCTCGTCCGCGGGCATACGGGAACGGAACGACGTAACGGAAAACTGTCTGCCGTAGGTTTTATGTTCCGTGTAGTCGCCTTCAAGTTCAAGCGTTTCGCCCTCGGAAACAAGCGGAAGCGTTCCCACCGCAACTATGCCGTCGTCTTTTGTTTCAAGCCGCAGCACGCAATAGCCGTTTTCGGCGTTTTTGTAAACGATGTCTTCCACAACGCCCTCAATAACCATGTTCCGCTCCTTTCCTATCACTTTACGATATATCACTATTATGCAGATTATATCACATTTTGCGACGAAATGCAAGGGCGCGGACTTGAAATCCGCACCGAGTTGTGGTATTATAACATATATTATGTGTTTCCGCACCGAACCGAAAGGATAAATTATGAAAAAACAGGTCACGGTTACTTATTCAAAAGATCTTTTGCGCAGATATTTTTCATATGTGTTTGATAAAAAAGGAACGCGCACGAAAACCGTTTTTGCGGTTTCCGCGGCTGTTTTTGCCGTTTTCTGCATCCTTTCCGTTATTTTTTATTCCCGTAACACCGTAGTTGCCGACGTAAATCTTTTTTACGTTTTTCTCGGCATCTCGGTCATCTCTCTTGCAGTTATTGCAGTCTATGCCCTCGCGATGTGCCTGTATCCGCGTCTTTCTTCAAAAAAGATGTCCCGAACGCTCGGAAGAACCGTTGTATACGAGTTTTCCGAAAACTCTTTCTCGGCGGCGCTGCCCGACGGGCGCGGCAAAAAAACTTATCCTTACCGTGCTATGGTCGGTTTTGCCGTTGCAAAGGGCTGCATATTCGTTTACGGCAATTCGTCCGCCGCTTTCATCTTACCGTTTGATAAGGAGACAGAGACTCTTCTCGAAACAAAGTTAAAGCGTTTGTAAGCCATAATGGTCGATTGTCCTTAACTTATACGAATTAGCCCGCAGAAATCCGAAAAAAAAACGAAATCTCTTGAAAAACAGGGGTTATTCTGCTATACTGAAATTTATAAAAGATTATTACTCGTCCCTGCGCGGGATGGGGGAAGGAACATATTATGGAAAGAGTACAAGTCAGAGAACTTTTTGCCGCGCCCGACGACTTCGGCGGCAAGACCGTCACCGTTGCGGGTTGGTGCAGAACCATTCGCGATTCGAAAGCGTTCGGATTTATCGAACTTAACGACGGCAGTTATTTCAAGTCCGTTCAGGTCGTTTTCGAGGCTTCGAAAGTCGAGAACTACAAGCAGATAGCCGCATTAAGCGTCGGTTCTGCCCTCGAGGTAAAAGGCGTCCTCGAACTGACACCCGAAAACAAACAGCCGTTTGAGATAAAGGCGGCGGAAATCACCGTTTGCGGTGAATCCGTTCCCGAGTATCCGCTTCAAAAGAAACGCCATTCTCCCGAATTTTTGCGTACCATCGCACATCTTCGCCCGAGAACGAATCTTTTCAGCGCGGTTTTCAGAGTTCGCTCCGTTGCGGCTTACGCCATTCATAAGTTTTTCCAGGACAGACATTTTGTCTATGTTCATACCCCGATAATCACCGCCAGCGACTGTGAGGGCGCGGGCGAGATGTTCCGCGTTACGACATTCGACCCCGAAAACGTTCCCGTAACAGAGGACGGTCAGCCCGACTGGTCGAAAGACTTTTTCGGCAAGTCCGCAAAACTGACGGTCAGCGGACAGCTTGAAGCCGAAACTTACGCGCTTGCTTTCGGTTCTATTTACACCTTCGGTCCGACTTTCCGTGCCGAGAAATCCAACACGACCCGCCATGCCGCGGAGTTCTGGATGATAGAGCCCGAGATAGCGTTTGCGGACCTTGCGGACGATATGGATCTTGCGAGAGACATGATAAAATTCGTTATCTCCTACGTTATGGAAAATTGCGCCGCGGAGATGGAGTTCTTCAACAATTTTGTTGACAAGGGACTTATCGAAAGACTTAAAGGCGTTGTCGAGTCCGACTTCGTTCGCGTAACTTACACCGAAGCGGTCAAGATTCTCGAAAAGAACAACGATAAGTTTGAATATCCCGTTTCGTGGGGCTGCGACCTGCAAACGGAACACGAAAGATACCTCACCGAAACGGTTTACAAAAAGCCTGTTTTCGTAACGGACTATCCGCAGGATATAAAAGCGTTTTATATGAGACTGAACGACGACGGCAAGACCGTTGCCGCGGCTGACCTGCTCGTTCCCGGAATAGGCGAGATAATCGGCGGAAGCCAGAGAGAAGAAAGACTTGATTATCTTCTTCGCGCTCTCGACAAATTCGGACTTGACGAAAAGGATTATTCGTGGTATCTCGATCTTCGCCGTTACGGCGGCTGCAAGCACGCGGGCTTCGGTCTCGGCTTTGAAAGACTTATCATGTATATTACGGGCGTTTCGAACATTCGTGACGTTCTGCCGTTCCCTAGAACCCTCGGCTCTGCCGAATTTTAATTGAATAAAACGACCGACGGGGTTGGAGACCTGCGGTCGGACAGGAGTGATATTATGTATAAATTTACGGAAAATGAATTTGCGGAACTCAAAAAACAGTATGAGGATTACAAGGCGCGAGGGCTTTCGCTCGATATGTCGAGAGGAAAGCCGTGCACCGAACAACTTGACCTTTCCGAACCCCTGCTTGCGGACATTGTAACCAATCAGGACTGTTACGGAGAGGGCGGCGTCGATCTTCGAAATTACGGTGTGCTTGACGGCATAACCGAGATGAAGCGTATTTTTGCCGACCTGATGGGCGTTACTCCCGACATGGTAATTGCGGGCGACAGTTCTTCGCTTAAACTGATGTACGACGCACTTTCGGACGCAATGTATGCGGGTGTCCTCGGCTCCGACAAACCGTGGTCGAAATACGACGGCATATCGTTTATCTGCGTCGTTCCCGGTTATGACAGGCACTTTGCCGTTACCGAACGTCTCGGTGTCAACATGATAAACGTCCCTCTTCTTGACGACGGTCCCGACATGGATATGGTCGAAAAACTCGTTGCGTCGAACGAGACGATAAAGGGTATCTGGTGCGTTCCGAAGTATTCAAACCCCGACGGCATAACTTACAGCGACGAGGTCGTAAGACGCTTTGCCGCATTGAAGCCCGCCGCAAAGGATTTCAGAATATTCTGGGATAACGCTTACGCCGTTCACGATTTTGACCGCAACGACTGTGATCATCTGCTCAATATCTTTGATGAAGCAAAGAAGTACGGCAACGAAGATATGATATATATGTTCTGTTCTACTTCAAAGATAACATATCCCGGCGCGGGCGTTGCGGCTATGATAGCCAGCCCCGCAAACGTAAAATATTACGAAAAGAGCCTTTCATATCAGTTCATCGGACCGAATAAACTCAATCAGATGCGTCACGTCAGATTTTTCAAGGACGCGCAGGGAGTTCTCGACCTGATGACAAAGCACGCCGCAATCATCAAACCCCATTTCGACGCTGTTTTGAAAGAACTGCACGCGGAACTTGAAGGTCTCTGCACATGGCATGAACCCAAGGGCGGTTATTTTATCTCCCTTTACACTCCCGACGGCTGCGCAAAGCGCGTTGTTGAATTGATGAAAGAAGCCGGTGTCAAAATGACGGGCGCGGGCGCGTCGTATCCTTACGGCAAAGACCCGCACGATTCCAATATCAGAATCGCTCCGACTTTCCCCTCTGTTGAAGAAATTTCGCTTGCCGCAAAGATATTCTGCGTTTGCTGCAAACTTGCCATAGCGGAAAAGCAACTCTCGGAGAAAAACTGACGGCGGCACAAACAAACTTTTCAGGTGGTTGATTTATGAGCATTATCGAAAGCATTATTCTCGGAATAGTTCAGGGCTTGACGGAGTTTCTTCCCATTTCGAGTTCGGGACACCTTGCCATAGCGCAAAAACTGTTCGGAATGAATGAGACGGGCTTTTTCCTTGAAGCGCTTCTTCATGTGGGCACTCTTGTTGCGGTCTGCATTGCGTTCCGCAAACTTATCGTCGGACTGTTCAAGGGCTTTTTCTCAATGCTCGGAAAAGTTTTTCGCGGAAAATTTTCGCTGAAAAACGCCGAACCCGAGGAACGTATGATGCTCATGCTCATAGTTTCGTGCCTGCCGCTGTTCCTTGCTTTGATATTCAAAGATAAAGCGGAAATGATGAAAAACTCGCTGTGGGCTGTCGGCGCGGCGCTTGTGGTGAACGGCATAATTCTTCTTATCTGCGACAGACTGCCTGACAGAAAAAGAACCGCCGCAAACATGACGCTCGGCAATTCGCTTGCGGTCGGCTTTATGCAAGCGGTCGCTATAATCCCCGGTATTTCCCGCTCCGGTTCCACGATAACCGCGGGCGTTGCTTCGGGACTTGACAGAGAGTTCGCGGCGCAGTACACGTTCATTCTTTCTGTTCCGACAATCCTTGCGGGCGCGGTGATGAGTTTTAAGGACGCTGCTTCCGAACACGCGATAGTTACGGCGGACATTCCCTCATACATAGTGGGAGTTGTCGTTTCGGGAGTTGTCGGATTCCTTGCGATAAGGCTTTTGCAGTATATTCTCAAATCGAAAAAATTCATCATATTTTCCATATACAGTTTCGTTGTCGGCACTGCGGCGATAGTTGTCGGCATCGTTAAAGGAGTATAAATGGCTCAGAAGAAAAAAACTGCCAAGAAGAGACCGTCTTCAAGCAGACAGGCTCCGCGGAAAACGGAACAGCGCGGGAAAAGACCCTCGAAAAAAATGGATAAGAATTTGCACGACACGATTTTTGCAGTCGTGCTTATCGGTATTGCCGTCTGTCTGACCATTTGTCTGATAATTCCCGACGCGGGCGTTCTGTGCCGTTGGATACACAATGCTCTGTTCGGACTTTTCGGCTGGGCGGGCGCGCTTGTTCCGGTCGCACTTGTCTTCTATGCCGTTCTGCTGATACTGCGCTATGAAAAGATAATGTCCAAGGTGCTTCTTTCTGTGGGAGCGATAGGCTTGCTTTCGGCATTTATCAACGTATGCGAAGACCCCGACAGACTTCTCGTTGTCGGAAAACGCAATCTCGGCGAATGTATATCCTCTCTTTTTAAGAGCGGAACGGAGTTCGCTTCCGGCGGCGTTATCGGCGGCGCGATTGCCGAACCTCTGACGTTGCTTGTCGGCGCGCTTATAAGCGGAATAATTATTTTTATAGTCATGCTCGTTGCTTTTATATTTGTAACGGGTCTGACGTTTTCTTCTTTTATCGGAACGCCCGACGAACGCCGTGCGGCTCGTGAAGAAAAAGACGAAATAAGAAGAGAAGCCGAAGAGGAAGAACGGAAAAGACGTATCGAAAAGAAAATCCGTCTGACTCTTCCCGAATACGGCGACGAAGACGAACTGCCAAAGCACGAAAGAAGAAAGAAAGAAAAACCTGCGGAAACCGTTGCCGAAGAGCCGATATTCGACGAAGAGGAAACAAAAATTCCGACGTTTACCACAAATCTGGACGATATACCGAGCGTTTCGGACGTTGAGATACCCGCAGTAAACGTTCCCGCCGCGGCAACAGCCGTACCCGAAGAGGAAAAGATAACAAAAGAGGATATAGCAGAAGCGACTGCGGAAGTGACCGCCGAGATAGAGGCGGAAAAGGAGGTTCAGCCCGAAAGACCTTATGTCTATCCCGATATAGAACTGCTTGCCAAACCGAAGATAGTGCGTGAGGACGGCATTGCGGAATATCTGCGTTCGACGGGCGAAAAACTTATTGAAACACTTCGCAGTTTCAATGTTGAGACCCGTATTCTGCACGCTTCGCACGGTCCTACCGTCACGCGTTACGAACTTGCCCCCGAACAGGGTGTAAAAATAAGCAAAATAACAAACCTTGAAGCGGATATCGCTCTGAGCCTTGCGGCAAAGAGTGTGCGTATCGAGGCGCCCATTCCGGGAAAAGCCGCGATAGGTATAGAGATTCCGAATCAGATACAGCAAACCGTAAATATCCGCGACCTTATCGACAGCGATGAGTTCAGGAACGCCAAATCAAAAGTGACGGCGGCTCTCGGTAAGGACATCAGCGGCGAAAATGTTTTTGTTGACATTGCAAAAATGCCGCACCTGCTTATCGCGGGCGCAACCGGTACAGGTAAATCCGTCTGCATAAACTCGATAATCGTCAGCCTGCTTTACAAGGCAAAGCCCGATGAAGTAAAACTCATTCTCGTTGACCCGAAAATGGTTGAATTTTCGGTATATAAGGGAATCCCGCATCTGCTTATCCCCGTTGTAACCGACCCGAAAAAGGCGGCGGGTGCGCTCTCGTGGGCTGTTACCGAAATGCTTTCGAGATATCAGATGTTCACGGAAAAAGGCGTCCGTGATTTCAAGGGCTTCAATGCAAATCTCGAAGAGGGCGAAAAACCTCTCCCGCAGATAGTTATTATAATCGACGAACTTGCGGACTTGATGATGGCTTCTCCCAAAGAGGTCGAAGATTCCGTTATGCGCCTTGCGCAGATGGCGCGTGCCGCAGGTATGCACCTGATAATCGCGACACAGCGTCCTTCCGCAGACGTCATCACTGGTACGATAAAGGCAAATATTCCGTCCCGCATTGCGCTCGCTGTTTCGAGCGGTATCAACTCCCGTATCATACTTGACGAACTCGGCGCGGAAAGTCTGCTCGGAAAAGGCGATATGCTTTTCGACCCGCTCGGCGCACCGAAAGCACAGCGTATACAGGGCTGTTTTGTCAGCGACACGGAAGTTGAATCCGTTGTTGAGGCATTAAAACAGAACAATCCGTCCGAATATAACAAAGAAATACTCAGACAAATAGAACAGGCGGCACTTGCGCAGCAGCAGAAAGGCAAGAAAGACGGAACGTCTCTTTCCTCTTCCGGTTCGGGCATGACCGCCGAAAGCGAAGCGGCGGACGACGAAATGTTCGACCGTGCGGTTGAGGTCGTTATAGAGAGCGGACAGGCTTCTACGTCGATGCTCCAACGTCGTGTCGGTCTCGGTTATGCAAGAGCTGCAAGACTTATAGATTATATGGAACAGCGCGGAATAGTAGGTCCTTATCAGGGCAGCAAACCCCGCAAAGTTCTTATGACAAAAGAGGAATGGCTGGAAGCGAAAATGCGCGCCGAAAATCCCGACACCGCAATGTCGGACGGCGGCGTTCCGGAGGACTTCTGATGAACAACCCCCTTTATCCCGGTTTTTTGCCCGTTACGCGCCGCGAAATGGATGCGATGGGCATAGAACAGTTTGATTTTGTTTATGTGACGGGCGATTCGTATGTGGATCACCCGTCATTCGGCGTTGCAATAATCGGCAGAGTTATCGAAAAACTCGGCTTCACCGTCGGCATAATTTCACAGCCCGATTGGCGTTCGACAAAAGATTTCACAGTTTACGGCAGACCGAAGTATGCGTTTCTCGTAACGGGTGGCTGTATTGACTCCATGGTCAATCACTACACCGCCGCAAAGAAGAGAAGAAGTGACGATGCGTACACTGCAGGCGGCAAGGCGGGCAAACGCCCCGACCGCGCCGTTATCGTTTATTGCAACCGTATCAGAGAGGCTTACGGAGATGTTCCTCTTGTTATCGGCGGGCTTGAAGCGTCTTTGCGCCGCTTTGCCCATTACGACTATTGGAGCGACAAGGTCAGACGTTCGATACTGTTTGACAGCGGTGCGGATATCTGCGGTTTCGGCATGGGCGAGACTTCTACCGAACAGATAGTGACGCGCCTTGCGGCGGGCGAGCCTGTTTCCGCATTGACGGACATCGCGGGAACCTGCGTCGTTGTTGACGAAAAACCTGCGGACGCCGTGGAGTGTCCCTCTTTTGAAAAGGTCTGCGGCTCCGACGAAGCAAGCAAAAAACAGTATGCGGACGCAACAAGGATTCAGTACGGACAGCAGGATGCCTTTGTCGGAAAAACTCTCGTTCAGCGTCACGGCGATAAATGGGTCAAGCAAAATCCTCCGTCTCTGCCTCTTGACGGCAAGGATCTGGACGATGTTTACGACCTGCCTTTCATGCGGGCGTGGCACCCCGTTTACGACGATGTCGGCGGCGTTCCCGCAATCGCGGAGGTCGAACATTCCGTCACGCATAACCGCGGCTGTTTCGGCGGCTGCAACTTCTGCGCGATAGTGTTTCATCAAGGTCGCTATGTTACTTCGAGAACCGAGGACAGCGTCGTGCGCGAAGCCGAAAAGATAACGTATTCTCCGAATTTCAAGGGATATATCCACGATGTCGGAGGCCCGACCGCGAATTTCAGACACCCCGCCTGCAACAAAAAAAGCCTTTGCACGAACCGTAGGTGCCTTGCTCCGTATCCGTGTCCCGCGATGAAGCCCGACCATACGGAATATCTGCGTATTTTGCGCCGTATAAGAGAACTGCCGCGAGTGAAAAAAGTGTTCGTGCGCAGCGGCATACGTTATGACTATCTGATAGAAGACAAGAATGAAGAATTTTTTGAAGAACTTGTCAAGCACCATATCAGCGGACAGCTGAAAGTAGCGCCCGAGCATTGTTCGGACAGGGTTCTCGACTGCATGGGCAAACCGCATTTTTCGATTTACAGACGCTTTTACAAGCGTTTTTATGAATTGAACAAGAAATTCGGCATGGATCAGTATCTTGTGCCGTACATGATTTCTTCTCACCCCGGTTCGACGCTTGAAGACGCAATAGAACTTGCGCTTTATCTGAAAGAGATAAATTATCACCCCGAACAGGTTCAGGACTTTTATCCCACGCCCGGAACGGTAAGCACCTGTATGTTCTGGACGGGCATAGACCCGCTCAGCGGCAAAAAAGTCTATGTTCCGAGAACCGCGGAGGAAAAGTCGTATCAGCGCGCATTGCTTCAATGCACCCGCCCGGAAAACGCCGAAAAGGTCAAACAGGCTCTGATAAAAGCGGGACGAAAAGACCTGATAAAGGTTCTTTTGCCTGCGGGAGCGGTCGCTCCGCAGTCGAGACCGAAGAACGGATACAGACCGCACCCGACCACTTCCATAAGAAAAACCGCGAAAAAACACGGAAAATAGGCAGCTTTCACATAGGTTTACAATATATTACGGCACTAAATCGTACTTTGTGAAAAAAAAATTAAAAAAAATCGAACTCACGCATTGACAACAAAAAAAAAGTATGATATAATTTTAATCGGAAGATCCCGTTAAATGAAAGAGTGCGGGAAATAAAGCGGGCAAGCCGCTTTGAAGGGAGTAAAAAAAGATGGACAAAGTTTTACTTATAGCGGACGACAATAAGGATATAGTGGACATCCTTAAAATCTACGCTCAGAAAGAAGGTTATAAGACCGTTTGCGCTTACGACGGCGAACAGGCTCTCAAAATGCAGAAGGAGTATAACCCGGTTCTGATCCTTCTCGACGTTATGATGCCCAAAATCAACGGTTACGATGTTTGCAGACAGATAAGACAGACTTCCAACGTTCCCATAATCATGGTAACGGCGAAGAGCGAAGAGGCGGACAGAATCCTCGGCCTCGACATTGGCGCGGACGACTATGTCGTTAAACCGTTCAGCCCCCGCGAGGTTATGACGAGAATAAAGGCTGTTCTCAGAAGAGTAAGCGACGAGGCTAATGACGAGAGAAACAAGAGGATCGAAGTTGCGGGTCTTACTATTGATATGAACAGTTACGAGGCTTACGTTAACGGCAAGCCCGTTGTTCTGACAAAGAAAGAAATCGAGATACTTTGGCTCTTTGCCACCAACCCCGGCAAAGTTTACACAAGAGATCATCTTCTTGAAAATATCTGGGGCTACGAGTATTTCGGAGATACGAGAACCGTTGATACGCATATCAAACGTATCCGTACAAAACTCAATCTCGACGAGACCGTCGGCTTCGACATCAAGACCGTTTGGGGCGTAGGCTACAAATTTGAGGTCAAACAATAATGTTCAAAAAGATATCATCTGAATTGATGACTGTCTTAATTTCCGTAACGGTACTGGTGGTTTTAATCACCAGTATCGTTTTCACGCTTCTTTTCTCCGATTACGCGATAAAAGAGAAAGAAGATACGTTGAAAACGATGGCGGAAAATATATCCGAACTTGTCGCAAGGGACGAGGCAAGCACTTCGTCGTACAACCTGAAAAGTATCTCGGACTACAACCTTTTTGCAAAAGAGGTTCTCTCTTCGCAGGTGTGGATAGTCAACGACGACGGCGTTTTTGACCGACTTCACAATTCCGCAGACACGCCGTACAACGCAAAGGAACTTTCGTCCGAATATTATGCGTGTTATACCCGCGCTTTGAGCGGAGAAAGTTTTGTTACAACGGAGTTCAGCGGATATTTCGGCGAAAAAACGATAAGCGTTTTTGTTCCCATAGAGGTTCTTTCTTCGGAGAACGAATACTGCGGCGTCGTTGCTGTGCATTGTCCGATGTCGAATATCGCCGCAACGTACAATTCCGCGCTGACGTTTCTTGTTGTCGCAATAGTGGTTGCCGCAATAATTGCGGTCATAATTTCTTCTCTTCTTGCGCGCTTTGTTTCAAAGCCGTTGATAGAGATGAGAAACCTTGCGCAGAAAATGGCGGAGGGCGACTATACCGTTCGCGCTTCGGACGGCGGAAAGGATGAGATAGGAGATCTTTCGAGAAGCCTGAACTATCTTTCGGAAATGCTTGAATCGACGGTCGGAGAACTTGAAGTTGAAAAGAACAAGTTGAACGACTTGCTTCAAAATATGTCGGAGGGACTTGCGTCTTTCACGCCTGACGGAAAAATTACGCGATATAACTCCGTATGGGTCAGCCTTTGTCCTGCGAATATCATGGAAAACGAGGACTTTTCCGACGCGATACACGACGTTTTCGAATCGGGCGAATCTTGTACGGTAGCAATAGAACTTGCCGACGTCATCAAGTTTATAATGTCGCCGATATGGAACGAAAAACATGACCGTATAGACGCGGTCGTTGTTATCGCTTCCGATATAACAAAAGAAGTCCGTCTCGAAAAAACGAGACGTGAATTTGTCTCGAACGTGTCGCATGAGTTCAGAACGCCGTTGACCATAATCAAGGGCAACGCCGAACTGCTGCTTGACGGCGCGGTGACCGACCCCGAAATGCTGACGCAGATTTACGAGCGTATAGAAAGCGAGACTGTTGCGCTTGAAAAACTCGTAAAAGACCTGCTTGACGTTTCGAGAATGAAAGCCGGAAAGATAAAACTCGATTGCACCGAGGTCGATCTTTCGGGTATGGCTGCGGATATAACTTCAAAGATGCGTGTCATAACGGATAAGAAGAACATCTCTCTTGTGTGCAACGCAAGCCGTGAACTGCGTCCCGTTTGGGGCGACGTTGACCGCATACGTCAGTTGTTCATCATCTTTATCGACAATGCAATAAAGTTTACCCCCGAGGGCGGAACGATAACCGTTTCGACTTCGCAGGTGGATAACTGCGCCTGCCTTTCCGTCAAGGATACGGGCAAGGGTATTGCAAAAGAAGATATTCCGTTCATTTTCGAACGTTTTTACAAAGTGGATAAGGCTCGCGGCGGTTCCGCGCAGGGAACAGGTCTCGGACTTTCGATAGCAAGCAGTATCGTTGAACTTCACGGCGGCGGCATAACCGTTGAAAGCGATCTTGGAAAAGGTACGACTTTTAACATAATGCTTCCGTTTGCGGATAAAAACAAAGAAGAACAAAACGGTCAGGAATAAAAATGGGGCTGTAAAAAACATCGGTTTTTTACAGCCCGTGCTATTTGGGGATATAATTTATGAAATGCAACATCTGCCCGCGCAACTGCGGCGTTTCCCGCGAAAAAGGTGAAACAGGTCGCTGTCATTGCGGAGAAAAAATGCTTGTTTCGCTTGTCGATTTACATCGCGGCGAAGAGCCCTGCATAAGCGGCAAAAACGGTGCGGGAACAATATTTTTCGCAGGCTGTTCTCTCGGCTGCGTTTTCTGTCAAAATTCGGAGATAAGTCGTGAACCAAAGGGCAAGGTCTACACGGAAGAAGACCTTATCCGTGCGATGAAAACGCTTGAAGAGCGCGGGGCGGAAAATATCGAGTTTGTTACAGCAACGCATTATTCGGCACAGGTTTTGTCCGCGTTGAAAAAATACAAACCGTCCGTGCCCGTTGTGTGGAATTCGAGCGGCTACGAAAAAGTCGAAACGCTTCGCCTTTTTGAGGGGCTTGTCGATGTTTATTTGCCCGACCTGAAATTTTTTGACCCCGAGTTGAGCCGCAGATACGCAAACTGCCCCGATTATTTCGAAGTCGCGTTTTCAGCAATCAGGGAAATGCTGCGTCAGAGCGGCGGCTGCGTTTTTGATGAAAACGGAAAACTTTTGCGCGGAACTCTTATCCGCCACCTTGTGCTTCCGTCGCACATTCACGACTCTTTTGAAATTCTGAAACGTGTTGCCGCAGAACTTCCCCGCGATGTTTACGTCAGTCTGCTTTGTCAGTATTTCCCGACGGACGACCTGTTGAACAGCGGCAAATATCCCGAAATTTCGCGGAAACTCAAACGGAAAGAGTATTCGGCTGTCGTTGACCGTTTTTTGTCTCTCGGGCTTGAAAACGGCTTTGTGCAGGAACTTTCGAGCGCAACGAAAAGTTATGTTCCCGTTTGGGATATATAGTCGGTTATATAATATGTCATAAATAAAATATACGGACAGTCGCCGCAGCAACTGTCCGTATATTTTATTTCATTCTGAAAAGCAAAGCGTCTGTTGTGTCGGTGTCGAATATCAACTGCCCCTCCGCTCTGTCCGTAGGATAAAGCAGTCCGAATACCGCGCCGTCATATCCTTTCGGAACATGGACCGCGTATTCGATTCGGAGCGTATTGACGCCGAAATCGTTCCAGCCCGTGAGGTTTGCCGACAGCACCTCCGTCACGGTCTTGTCCTCTCCGTCGAGACGGACGGTGTATTCGCTTTCGGTGTCGGAGATCTTACGGTAAGTTTTATCCCTGTTGACTATCCCGTAATAATCCTCGCTTGCCAACGCATACGAAAAACCTTTGTCGTATGCGTTGAGGTCTCGGAACGAAACCTCCATTTTGACAACTCGCCATTCGTAGCCGTCCTTGGGTGCGTGCGTGGCGTCCGCGTCGAAAATCTCAAACGATTTAACGGTCAGAGTTCCTTTTGTTTGAAGCGTTTCGTCCTGTACGCAGTGAGTTTTGTACTCATAACTCTTTCCGACTTCGAGATTGCACTCAATTCCGTATTTTTCAAATTCGGGTTGGAGTTTTTCTCCCTCCGTCGCACCGCAGACTGTGCAAGTCTTCGGCTCATACGGCGTCGCTTCCGTCCACGAATGAACGTGCTGCGTCGTCGGCGCAGTTGTTTTCTCCGTCTCGGTTTTTCCGCACGATGTCAGAACAAATACAAGTGCGGATAAAACGGCGACGGCTCTTGCAAAAATTGGCTTGGTTTTCATTTTTATTTACCGTTTTCAGTCAATAACAAGGTGTACGGGAAGTCCGTTTTTGTAAGGAATATCAAGCTGTCCGCCGATAAGAGGCATCATCTCTTTCAGAAGCGCGTCCGTTACGTTGTTGCCCTCTTCGTTTATGCCGTCACGGGGAACTTTTCTTATCTCGTTTGCAACTTCGGAAACCTTTTTGCATTCGATGTCAATGACATAAGGTTCGGTGGACTTGCGGACAAACATCGGTATCGCCGCGGTCATTCCTCCGAGAGCCGCTTCCGCCGCCGCTTTTCCTATGCGAACGGATTCTTCGATGTCCGTCTTTGACGCAATATGTGCCGCGCATCTCTGCGGCAGGCTCAGTTCGACAGAACGAACTTTGCAGCCTATTTCCGCTTTGACAAGCATTTCAAGTTGTTTTGCCGTGCCTGCAAGATATTTGTGTCCGAATATATCTGTCGCACCGCTCTGCGCGCCCTCTCCGACATAGTGACCGTCCGCATAATGTATTCCCTCGGAAACGGCAACCGTTACATTCGGCTTCTTTTCGAGTTCCGCTCTGACCGCCGCCAAAAACGCCTCGTTGTCAAAATCGACTTCAGGCAGGTATATCAGGTCTGCGGTAAGCGAACCGTTAAGTCTCGGCAGACCCGCCGCCGCCGTCAGCCAGCCTGCATCGCGTCCCATAATTTCAACTATCGTAACCGCTTTGACCTTGTAGACGGCGCAGTCTCTTGCAATTTCCTGCATGGTGATTGCCACAAATTTGGCCGCCGAGCCGAAACCGGGTGTATGGTCGGTCTGCGCAAGGTCGTTGTCTATTGTTTTCGGAACGCCCATGATATGCATTTCTCTGCCGCATTTTTCGGCATAAGCAGAAAGTTTTGCCGCGGTGTCCATGGAATCGTTGCCGCCGATATAGAAGAAATATCTGATGTCGTGCTTCTCAAAAAGCGCAAAGATCTCTGCGTAGAGCGCATCGTTCATGTCTGCGGGCAACTTTTTTCTGCAAGAACCGAGAGCCGCGGAGGGTGTGCATTCAAGCGCAAAAACGGAGTCCTCATCTTTCAGAACGGTACGGAGATCGACAAGATCTTCTTTGAGAAATCCCTCGATTCCGTTTTTCATTCCGTAGATATTTTTTACGTTCTCATTGTCGCGAAGTCCGAGAAAGACCCCTGCAAGCGTTGCGTTTATCGCGCAGGTCGGCCCTCCCGACTGCCCGATAACGGCGTTTCCTTTAATCATTGTGTTATTCTCCTTTGCAATAATTTTCGTTGTCAACTTTTATATATTCCAACCCCGCCATTTTTTCAAGAACCGAAAAGGCGGTTATATGGTTGTTGTATGCGGTCAGACGTTTGAGAGCGGTCAGTTTTTCTATGCCGTTCAGTTTGTACAGCACGTTTGCCGAAACATCGAGTTCTTCAAGTTTTTCGCACCCCGCAAGGTTTGTGAGGTCGTATATCTCATTGTTGTAGAGGTCAAGGACTTTCAAATTCGGAAGAGAGTTGAAAACAGTTCCCTCTCTTACCGTGTTCGAGCGGCAAACAAGCGTTTGCAGGTTGGTCAGATTTTGCAGACAGGCAATGTCTTTGTCATAAAGCGAAAGCCCCGAAATATCAAGATATTCAAGCGTTCGAAGACGTGATATGCTTTCTATCGAGGTCAGCCCCGACGCATTGACATAAAGCCTTTTGAGTTCGGGCAGGGACGCTTCCGCAAAAATCTTGTCCGAAGCGAGTTCGTTCTGTCCGACATTCAGGATTTGAAGTTTCGGCAGATATGACAGCAGGGAAAGGTCTGTCAAAGAGTTTTCTTTTACGTTCAGATATACAAGCCCCGAAAGTCTTTTGAGCGGTTCGGCTTTTGCGTTGTCAAGCGAACATCCCTGTGCCGAAAAAGATATGAGAGAAGCGCATTTTGCAACGGGTTCAAGGCTTTTTACGTCGTTGCCGTCTATTACAAGCGTATTAAGTGACGGAAAAAATTTAAGCCCGTCGAGAGAGAGAATGCAGTAATCCGTCGTGGTTGACGGACCATTGTATGAGAGGTCGAGTTCCGTGACCGACAAAAGTTTTGCCGTGTCTATTTTATCTTCCTTGCTGAGGTTAAGAGCATCTCTCACTTTTTCCTCGAAAACGTAGTCTCCGAAAACAGAATCTTTATCGAGCGGCGCACGGTCGAAAACCGTCTCGTCGCTTTTCGGCGCGTCGTCTTTTTTAAGCAATTTATATGCGGCAAATGCGGCAACCGCAAGCGCAAAGACGATTAGGAAAAGTATTCCGATTTTAAGGATTTTTTTCATTTTATTTGCTCCGACTGTTGAAAAGTTCGCAGTTATATGATATAATGACAATGATATAGTGGGAATGTATGATTATTATAGCATATATGTATGCCGTTTGCAAGTTTTTCCACGGTTTTTTTGAAAGGATTTCTGAATTTTTATGAGGGCAAGGAAGAAAAAGAATACGGTACCGAGGCTTGAACGTCACGCGGATCTTATAGTTGATGCGATAGAGCCGAGGGAGGGCGTTCCTCTCCATGTCGAGATAGGTTGCGGAAAGGGCGCGTTCGCCGTAGGCATGGCGGGACTTATGCCCGACGTTGATTATTATGCGCTTGAAAAAGTGCCCGACGTTATGGTCATGGCGGTTGAAAAAGCCGCCGAGGCGGAACTCAAAAACTGCAAATTCCTTATCGCGGACGCCGTGATGCTTCCCGATATCTGCCCTGCTGGAAGCGTAGATGTCCTTTATCTGAATTTCTCCGACCCGTGGCCGAAGAACAGGGACAGAAAACGCCGCTTAACGCATATCAATTTTCTCGAAACATATAAAAAACTGCTTAAACCGAACGGCATTCTTCGCATAAAGACCGATAATGTCGGATTGTTCGATTTCACTCTCGAACAACTTGAACTTGCCGGTTTTGAGATGTTTGACCTGACCCGCGATCTTCACAACAGAGATATTGCGAACGAGGTCATGACCGAATACGAAAAGCGCTTTTCCGAACTCGGTTTTCCGATAAACGCCGTCAAGGCAAGAATAAAAAGAAACTGAAATTTTCTGAACAAAAAGGAGATATATTATGATTCTTAAAAATGCAGAGGTTTTCAACGGCGATTTTGAAAAGATAAGAGCCGATGTAAAAATCGATGGCGAGAAAATATCGAAAATAGGGAATTTTTCTTCTGAGGACGGGCTTGACCTGACGGGTCTTGTCGTTATGCCCGGTCTTATTGATATGCACATTCACGGCTGCGGCGGCGCGGACACGGGAGACGCAACCCCCGAAGCGCTCGAAACGATGTCTCAAACGCTTGTCAAAAACGGCGTAACATCGTTCTGCCCCGCTTCCATGACACTTTCTTTTGAGGAACTCACGAAGATTTTCGCCAACATCGACGCGATGAAAGATAAGGTCGGCGGCGCATATATCCACGGCGCGAATATGGAAGGTCCTTACATCGCAATGTCGAAAAAAGGCGCGCAGAACCCTCTTTATGTCAGAAACCCCGACAAAGAGGAGTTCAAAAAACTTTATGAGGGCTGCAACGGCGCGATAAGAGTTGTCGATATAGCGCCCGAATGTGACGGCGGTGATGAGTTTATAAAAGAGATACAGCCTATCTGTCCCGTTTCAATCGCGCACACGGATGCGGGTTACGATGAGGCGGTTCACGCGATAGAACTCGGCGTTCGCCATATAACACACCTGTTCAACGCGCAGTCCGGACTTCATCACAGAAAACCCGGTGTTGTCGGCGCGGCGTTTGATGTCGGTCGCGCAAACGGAGTTCGTGCCGAACTTATCTGCGACGGCTTCCATATACACCCCGCGACGCTTCGCATAGCGTTCCGCGAAATGGGAGAGGACGGAACGGTTATAATCAGCGATTCCATGAAAGCTGCGGGCTGCCCGGACGGTGATTATGACCTCGGCGGACAACCTGTATATGTCCGTGACGGCAAGGCTCTTCTTGCGGACGGCACAATCGCGGCTTCGACTTCGAACGTATACAAAGAACTTAAAAACGTTATCTCGTTCGGCATTCCCGAAAAACAAGCTGTCAAATCCGCGACGATAAACCCTGCAAAGGCGATTCGTGTGGATGACAGGACCGGTTCGATAGAAGAGGGCAAACTTGCCGATATTCTCGTTGTCGATAAAGACTACAACATAAAACTTGTTATCGTAAAAGGTGAGATCAAGGTCAACAACCTTTGATTTTTTCCGAATCGAAAAAGAAAGAAACAGAAATTATGGCTTTCAGAGTAAGAGGGGGAATACACCCCGCATACAACAAGGTGACGGCGCATTCTCCGATAGAAGTTCTGCCCGCGCCGAAAGAACTTGTCATTCCTCTTTCGCAGCATATCGGCGCACCGTGTGAGCCTCTTGTTAAAGTCGGGGACAGGGTTCTTCTCGGACAGAAGATAGGAGATTCGCAGGCGCCCGTTTCCGCGCCCGTTCACGCAACGGTTTCGGGAACGGTCAAGGCTGTTGAACCCCGCTGGGTTCCTTCCGGGCTTCGTGCACCGTGCATAGTTATAGAAAATGACTTTCTCGACGAAAAAGACCCGTCTTATCTTGACAGAGAGGACGAGTTCTCGTTTGACGCAATGACGCCCGAGATAATCTGTTCCAGAGCCCGCGAAGCGGGTATCGCCGGAATGGGCGGCGCGGGATTTCCATTGCATTTCAAACTCAGTTCCGGTCTCGGAAAAGTCAAACACATACTCATCAACGGCGCGGAGTGCGAACCGTATATAACCGCAGACCACCGTGCTATGCTCGAATATCCGCATCTCATCATAGGCGGCATTCGGCTGATAATGAAATATTACGGGCTTGACACCGCAACCGTGGGCATAGAAAAAAATAAGCCCGACGCCATTGACGTTATGCGGGCAAAGGGAGCGGATTTCGGTATCAAAGTGGAAGCACTTCCGACAAAATACCCGATGGGCGGCGAAAAACAGATAATCAAAGCGGTCGGAAATGTTGAGATACCGGGCGGAAAACTTCCCGCAGATTACGGGTTTGCCGTTTTCAACGTTGACACCTGCGCCAGCCTTTACCGTGCGGTCGCAAAACAAAAACCGTTGATGAAACGTGTCGTTACCGTCAGCGGTGCGAATGTTGTGACGCCCAAAAACCTGCTTGTCCGTATCGGAACGCCGTACAGCGCGCTTTTTGACGCCTGCGGAGGGTTCAAAAAAGAGCCGTTCAAGGTGATTTCGGGCGGTCCCATGATGGGTAGCGCACAGATATCGCTTGATATTCCCGTTGTCAAAAACACTTCCGCCCTGCTTGCTTATTACGGCGGCGAGGAAAGTTTTGTCAATGACCCCGTATGTATACGCTGCGGCAAGTGCGCTGCGGTCTGTCCCATGCACCTGATGCCGCTTTATCTGAATATGTATTCCGAAAAGGGCGAATACGAAAAATGCAGAGAACTGAACGTCGGCGACTGCATTGAATGCGGAAGCTGCGCTTACGGCTGTCCCGCAAAAATCCAACTTGTTCAGTCCATAAGGCTTGCAAAAGGCAAACTCCAAGCCGCGGACAGAGCAAAAAAAGCCGCACAGGCAAGAGAGGGAAAATAGTATGGAAAATCTTTTTATCGTCAGTTCCTCTCCGCATTACAGAGCAAAAACAACGGTTCGCGGCGTTATGTTCGACGTTGTTATCGCTCTCGTTCCCGCGCTTGTCGCCGCTGTTGTCTTTTTCGGACTTCGCGCGTTGACGCTTGTGCTTGTGAGCGTTCTTTCCTGCGTGCTTTTCGAAACGCTTTTCAATAAAATCAGAAAAAGAAAAAATACCGTATTTGACCTTTCATGCGTTGTAACGGGTATTCTCTTCGCTTTCAATTTGCCGATAGTCGCGCCGTATTGGCTTGCCGTTTTCGGCGCTTTCTTTGCCATAGTCGTTGCAAAGATGCTTTTCGGCGGACTCGGAAAGAATTTTATCAACCCCGCGCTTTCGGCACGTGCCGCGTGCCTGACTTCATGGCCCGGACTTATGTCCACATGGGTCGCATTCCCCGCCGCAAAAACCGTTTCGGCGTTTTCGGAGCCTCTTTTCTCCGCGTCGAAAACTTTTGACGGCGTGACGGGTGCAACCCCTCTTTCTTCGCTCAAAGCGGGAACGCTTCCAACAGAAACGTTTGCCGATCTGTTTTTCGGATTCAAGGGCGGCTGTATCGGAGAAATATGCTGTGCGGCGCTTTTGCTCGGCGGCATATATCTGCTTGTTCGGCGCGTCATAACATGGCATATTCCCGTTGCTTATATAGGAACGGTCGCATTGCTGACGTTCCTGTTCCACATGAAAGGCGGACAAGCCGTTTTCTTTGATTTTGACTTCATGCTTGCCGAGATTTTGAGCGGCGGACTTTTCCTCGGTGCGTTCTTTATGGCGACCGATTACAGCACGTCTCCCGCAACAAACGGCGGACGCCTTATTTTCGGCATCGGCTGCGGCGTTCTTACCGTGGCGCTCCGCTACTTCGGCGGAATGAACGAGGGCGTAAGTTATTCGATTTTGATAATGAATGTCTTTGCCTTTGTTCTCGACCGCGTTGCCAAGCCCCGCAGATACGGAAAAAAGGAGGCTGCCGCAAGTGAAAAGTAAAGATATAAAATATGTCCTTAATATCGCGATGCGTCTAACCGTCATCGTTGCCGTTGTCGTTGCAATGCTTGCCACGGTCAACGCCGTGACAAAGGACAGAATTGCCGAAAACAATGCCGCTTCCCGCAATGCGGCGTGCGGCGAACTTATCGAGGGTGCGGAGTTCGAATCCTTTGATATTTCTGCGCTGAATGTTGATTATTCCGATATAACGAACTTTGATAAAAATTCCGTTGCCGTCTGGCGCGGAACGAAGAACGGAGAACTTGCGGGCTGGTGCGTCGAGGTCACGGGCAAAGGATATTCGTCCGACGGCATCGGGCTGATAGTCGGCATTTCCGCCGACGGACAAACGGTTCTCGGCGTCAGATGCGTTTCGAGTTCCGAAACGTCGGGCATAGGTTCAAAAGTCGTTTCCGACGATTACCTTTCGAAGTTTGCGGACAGAACGTCTTCCGAAGTTGCTTCCGTCGATGCCGTTTCGGGTGCAACCAGAACTTCACGCGGCGTTAAGGACGGCATAAAAGCCGCCGTTGCCTGCGTAAAAGCGATAACCGAACAGGAGGGCGGAAGATGAAAAAGCAAAAGACAGATTATAAAAAGATAGCCCTCGACGGAATCCTTTACAACAACCCTGTTTTTGTTCAACTGCTCGGAATGTGTTCGACGCTTGCCATAACGACGACCGTTTTCAACGGCATAGGCATGGGACTTTGTGTCACGTTCGTTTTGATGTTCTCAAATCTGTTCATTTCGGTTTTGAGAAAGTTCATTCCCGAAAAAGTCAGAATAGCCGCGTATGTGGTCATCATAGCGGGCTTTGTAACCGTTATAGACCTTGTTATGCAGGCGTATCTGCCGTCGCTTTCCGCATCTCTCGGCGTTTTTATCCCGCTTATTGTCGTTAACTGCATAATTCTTGCAAGAGCCGAAAGTTTTGCTTCCAAAAACAAACCTTTGCCCTCTGTTGCGGACGGATTTTTCTCCGGCATGGGCTTTATGCTTGCGCAGCTCTGTATGTGCGTTATCCGCGAAATGCTCGGCAACGGTACGTTTTTCGGCAATGAGGTCATGCCTTCGTGGTTTTCGCCGTCAACGCTTATAGTTTCTCCCTCGGGCGGGTTCCTCGTTCTCGGCGGACTTATAGCGCTGGTTCAGTTTATAATGTCGAAGAAAAATAAGAAAGGAGAGAATAAGTGATGCAGACTTTTGCCGCTCTTGTCGCGCTCAGTCTGAACGCGATATTGATAGAAAACTTCATTTTCTCCAAATTCCTCGGAATATGTCCGTTCCTCGGCGTTTCAAAAAAGACGAATACGGCGGTCGGTATGGGCTTTGCGGTCATTTTTACGATGACGCTTGCTTCCGCGCTGACCTATGTCGTTTACCGTTTCATTCTTGTCCCTGCGGGACTTGAATATCTTAAAACGATAGCGTTTATCATCGTTATCGCTTCTCTTGTTCAGTTTATTGAAATGTTTTTGCAGAAATCGCTGCCGTCGCTTTATTCCGCGCTCGGCATATATCTGCCGCTGATAACCACCAACTGCGCGGTTCTCGGCGTTGCGCTGCTGAATATAACAAATGAGTACAATTTCCTTTTTTCAGTCGTTTACGGCTTTACGGCGGGCGTCGGTTTCCTTTTGGCAATCGTGCTTCTGTCCCTTGTCCGTGAACGCATAGAATATTGCGATATACCGGAACCTTTCCGCGGATTTCCCATCGCGCTTATTGCGTCGGGACTTCTTTCTATTGCGTTTATGGGCTTTTCCGGCTTCACATTGCCGTTTTAAGGAGGACCGAAAATGGAGTGGTTATGGGTAATTGCAAAAACGGTCCTTATTCTTGCCGCCATCGCTTTTGTCCTCGGCGTGCTTCTTGCCGTCGCAAGCAAGATCTTCGCCGTTAAAAAGGATGAACGCGAGGAAGCGGTCGTCGGTTGTCTGCCCGGCGCAAACTGCGGTGCCTGCGGTTTTGCGGGCTGCTCCGCATACGCTTCCGCCGTTGTTCATGACGGAGTTCCGACAAACAAGTGCGTCCCCGGCGGGGAAGAGGTCGCCGAAAAGATTTCTTCGATAATGGGAACGTCTTCCGCCGCAGGAAAAAGAATGCGCGCCGAAGTCCTCTGCGTCGGCTGCGAGGGCGTGGCAAAAGATAAATACGAATATCGGGGCATGATGAACTGCTCCTCTGTCACCCGTCTCGGAAAAGGCGCAAAGGAGTGTCCTTTCGGCTGTATCGGACTCGGAGAGTGTAAGGAAGTCTGTCCGTTCGATGCAATAAAAATCGAAAACGGAATTGCAAAGATAATTCCCGAAAAATGCAAGGGCTGCGGCGTATGTGTTTCCGCCTGTCCGCAGCATATCATCCGTCTTGTTCCGTTCGAAAACGATGTTGTAATAGGCTGTTCCAACACGGAAAAAGGCGTGATAACCAGAAAGTATTGCGAAAAGGGCTGTATCGGCTGCCGTCTTTGCGAAAAGACCTGCCCGAACGGTGCGGTAAAAGTTGTAAACAACCTTGCTGTTATAGATTATTCGCTCTGCACGGGTTGCGGAGCGTGTGCGGAAAAATGTCCGCGACACCTTATTTCGAAAGGAAAAAACGATGATCTTCCGTCCGAAGAACCGTTACTCGGTTAAAAAAGACCGCCGCGTCCGCTTGAAGACGTTGCTTTACGTTCTTATCGGCATAGCCGTCTTTCTTCTCGGCTTCTTTACGTCGGGACCTATTCTTCGACTGTTTTCTTGATGAGGTCTTTATGAGAAAAAATATTACCGTATTTATTTGTCTTATCTTTCTGTTAGGCTTATTTTCGGGTTTTTACCCCGTTTCCGCCGCATCTTCCGTATCGTGGGCGGTTGAACCCACACTCGACTATGAAGATGTCGAATACTTTGAGAACGGCACTTACGTTTTTACCGAAAACGGTAAGAAAGGGCTTGTAAATTCCGAGGGAAAAATTCTGATAGACGCAAAGTATGATGACTTTTTCCGCTGTTCCTGCGGCGTTGTATTTACCGATACGGAACGCAAAAATGCATTAACGCTTGCGGACGATTATACGGTTTCTCTCGAATCCGAAGCGACGGCGCACCCCGATTATTACGGCTTTTACGCATATTTTAACGATAAGATAGTTATTGTTTCCATCGGAGACAGAACGACCGCGAAAACCGCACCCGAAACGGACGGTGCGCTGACTTTTGAACAGGTTTCGCTTGTCCCCGATAAAAAGAAGGGAGGCTACGACTCTTCAAAAATAGGTCGTTCGGGCATTTTCGGTTACAGAACATCCGGCGGCACGGTCGTTTTTGACGGAACGCTTGAAAGCGCGGTGGGCTTTGAAGACGGAATTGCCGCGATAAAAAAAGACGGTAAATGGGCGTATATAGATGAAAACGGAAACGCGCTGACCGATTTTGTGTATTCGGACACGAAAGTTCCGAACAGATTGCACGATACTGCTTCCGTATACCTTATAAGCGAGGGCTTTATCCCCGCTTGCAGGGACGGGAAATGGGGTTGGCTCGATAAAAACGGAAAAGAAGTCGTTGCCTGTGAGTATGAAAAAACCACGCCCGTTTACGGGAGTCGCGCTTGGGTGAAGCAGGACGGGAAATGGGGCATACTCGATCTCTCAAAAGTCGCTTTGCCCGTTGAAAATCTTACGCTGTTGGGCTTTTTGAGCGATTCGGGACTTTATGTCGGAAAGAGCCTGAGCATCAGATATGTCGTTGAACCCGCTTCCGCAGAGATATTCTGGAAATCGTCCGACGAAAACATCGTTACCGTTTCAACCGACGGCACGGCATATTTTGTTTCCGTCGGAAAGGCGACGGTAAGCGCGTGCGATGCGGACGGAAATATTCTCGAAACGCTTGACGTGGAAGTCAAAGAACGTCCCGCTGCGACAGAAAACGGCGTTTCAAAAGAAAGTTTGAACAGACTTTTCTTTATCCTTTTTGCGGTATTTGCCGTTATCGGATTACTCTGCGCTGGTACGTTCATTTTTGCCCGCAGCAGAAAAATTTCCGCAAACGCCGAATCCGAAGAACAACCTATTTCAAATGATTCCGAAACGGAAAAAGATGCGGAATCTGCCGAAAAAGAAGAATAAGGGCAAGAAATAATAAACAAGAAAGGAGTTTTCCGACGTGACGGATCTTGACGCTCTTTACGGAAACGAACATATAAAAAAAATCCTGAACGGTTCGGGAAATTTCAGTTCCTTTCTTATTGAAGGTCCCGACGGAAGCGGAAAACATACGTTGGCGCATATTATTGCCGCGTCACGTCTCTGCATTTCGGACGGTGAAAAAAAACCGTGCGGCAAATGTCTTGCCTGCAAAAAAGTTGCGGCGGGAATGCACCTTGACCTTTTGAGCATCGACCCGACGTTGCCCGTCAAAGAACTGCGCGAAAGCCTTGACGACGTTGATCTTTATCCCGCCGACGGGGCACACAAGGTCTATATCATAGACGGTGCGGACAGGCTGAACGAACAGAAACAAAACACGCTTTTGAAAACGCTTGAGGAACCGCCCGAATTTGTAACGTTTATCCTTCTTGCGCACTCTTCCGATGCGTTTTTGCAAACGATACTGAGCCGCTGTGCGCTCCTTTCTCTGCGTCCTTTGTCGGACGAACTTCTCGAAAAAGCGTTGCGGGAAAAAATAAAGGACTCCGACCCGACGGCGCTTCACCGCGCAATAATGCTTTCGGGCGGATATATCGGTCAGGCGCTTGAACTTTACAAAAAACGCGATGACGCTCTTTTTGAGCGGTGCGAAAAATTCGCCGCCGCATTCGTATCGGGCAAATGGCTGGAAATGACCGATCTTTTGACTTTTGCGGGCAAGGACGCGAGACAAAAGTTTACCGAATATGTCTCGGCGCTTGAAAAATATATAAAACGCTGCTTCGGATATACCGTTGCAGGTTCGTCCGAGGGGCTTTCCGAAAACGAAAGGGCGCTGACGGCTCTCGGAACGGAAAAACTGACAAAACTTTGCGGTGCGGTCGGTACGACCGCGGAAAACAGTAACATTAACGTCAATCTGAACCTTTGGTCCGTTTATACGGTCAAAAAGTGCAGAGAGATAAGATAGATATGAGGTATTTATGGTAGAAATAGTCGGTGTACGTTTCAAAAGAGTAAGCAAGATTTATTATTTTGATCCGAAAGGATTGACCCTCGCGGAGGGAACGCGCGTTATCGTAGAAACTTCCCGCGGAGTTGAAATAGGAACCGTTGTTCTGGCAAACAGAATGGTGGATGAGAAAGACTGCTATCTTCCTCTCAGCCCCGTGCTCCGCGTGGCAACGCCCGAAGACCTCGCAAAAGACGCGAAAAACCGTGAAAAAGAGAAATCCGCGCTTAAAATCTGCGAGGAAAAAATAGCGAAACATAAACTCGGAATGACGCTTGTGGACGTGGAATACACCTTTGACAACAGCAAGATAATATTTTCGTTTGTTGCGGAGGGCAGGGTGGATTTCCGCGAACTTGTCAAAGACCTTGCAAGCGTTTTCAGAACGAGGATAGAACTCCGCCAGATAGGCGCAAGGGACGAAACAAAAGCGCTCGGGGCGCTCGGAACATGCGGCAGAGTTTGCTGCTGCAAGCGCTTTTTGAGCGAATTTGTTCCCGTATCCGTTCGTATGGCAAAGGATCAGGGAATGTCCACGAACCCGACAAAGATCACGGGCGCATGCGGCAAACTTATCTGTTGTTTGAGTTATGAGGAAAACGTTTACGAGGATGCGTTCAAAACGATGCCCCGTGTCGGATATACCGTTTCGACTCCCGACGGTGTCGGCGTTGCCTGTGAGGTCAGCGTGCTGAACGAGACCGTCAAAGTCCGTTTTGACAAAGATAATGTCGAGATAAAGGTTTATCCCGCAAAGGATATAAAAATTCTTCGCGGCGGCAAACAGCAGAGGCAAGAGGATGATGCAGAGGAACTTTCCGCAGAACAGATAAAAGAACTTGAAGAGGAATAAGGCTTTTTCCCTTGGTTTTTTGAAAGTATGAAAAATATGAATTTTTCAGAAAATGTATTGCATAATCTGCCGAAAGGTGATATTATATAGAAAAAATATAAGGAGGATAATATTATGGCATACAAGATTTCTGACGAATGCATTTCCTGCGGCGCTTGCGCTGACGGCTGCCCGGTTGAGGCTATCTCCGAGGGTGACGGCAAATTTGTTATCGACGCCGAAAAGTGCATTGATTGCGGAGCTTGCGCGGACGTATGTCCCGTTGGCGCACCTGCTGCTGAATAAGCATTATGAACTGTCGGCGACATCATTTTCGGTGTCGCCGATTTTTTTTGACTGTGACTTGATATATGATTGAACTTGATTCACTCCATGTCGGAGATTTGAAAATATACCGTGATACGGAAACGTTTGCATACGGCACGGACAGCGTAGTGCTTGCATATTTTGCAGGCATGAAAAAAGCAACCTCCGTTTGCGACCTGTGCAGCGGAAGCGGAATAGTTCCTTTGCTGATGAGCGCCGAAAGCCGAGCGGATTTTACCTGCGTGGAAATAGACGAAAAAGCCGTGGCACTCTGTGAAAAAAGCGTTGAACTGAACGGACTTGAAAACCGTATAAAAACGATTTGCGCAGATGTTGCCGACGTCGCAAAATTGCTTCCCTACGGCAAATTCGACCTTGTGACAGTAAATCCGCCGTATTTTTCAAACGGGGCGGGAGCGGACGCGGCGGGCAGAAAAGAGTTTGCCCGTGCCGAAAAATTTTGCTCGATATCCGATGTTTGTTCAGCCGCAAAACATTTGCTTCGCGGCGGCGGAAGATTTTGCGCCGTTTTTCCCGCAGACAGGCTTGCAGACATCTTTTCCGCAATGAAAGAAAACGGCATTGAGCCCAAACGGCTGTGGACGGTCGCTTCAAAGCGCGAAAAGCCCCCGTATATAGTCCTTGTAGAGGGTAAGAAGGGCGCGTCGGTAGGGCTGGACATAGAAACGGTCGTCATTCACGACGAAAACGGAGAATACACTCCGTTTCTGAAAAAAATATATAAAAGGGCAGAATAGTATGGAAAAAAGAGATGTTTCGCTTTATGTTGTCGCGACCCCGATAGGAAATCTTTCCGATTTGTCTCCGCGTGCGATAGAGGTTTTGAAAAGCGTTGATTTTGTCGCGGCGGAGGATACGCGAAACAGCGGCGTTCTTCTGAAATATTTTGATATAAAAAAGCCGCTTGTAAGTTATCATGAGCATAATGTCGTAAAACGCGGCGGTGAGATAATCGACCGCCTTCTGAAAGGCGAGACCTGCGCTCTTGTTTCGGACGCGGGAATGCCTGCGGTTTCCGACCCCGGAGAAGTTCTTGTCCGTCAATGCCACGAAAACGGTCTTCGCGTCAGCGCGATTCCCGGTCCGTGTGCCGTTGTTACCGCCCTTGCAATGAGCGGAATCAGCACCAAAAGGTTCTGCTTTGAGGGCTTTTTGAGCACCGCCCACAATTCGAGAATGAAACATCTGAACTCTCTTGTTGAAGAGAAGCGTACAATAATTATTTATGAAGCGCCGCATAAACTGCGCGGCACGCTTGATGATATTTTGCTTGTCCTCGGCGACAGAAAAGTTTCGCTCGTTCGCGAAATCACGAAAAAATACGAAGAAGTGCTTCTGACAACATTGAGCGGAGCCGTTGAATATTTCAAAGAGAATGAACCGCGCGGAGAATTTGTACTTGTTATCGAGGGGGCTCCCGAGAAGAGTACGGAAGAAGTTACGGAGGACGATATCCGCACGGCATTTGCCGAAGCCGTGGAAAGCGGCATGACCAAGTCCGCCGCCTCCGCCGCAGTCGCAAAAAAATTCGGACTGCTTCGCCGAGACGTTTACGATATGTTCAAAGGAGAATAAAAATGAAGACAATCGCAAGTTTTGAAGTTGACCATACAAAATTAAAAGAAGGCATATACCTTTCGAGAATTGACCGGGATGTTGTGACATACGACCTGCGCTTTGTCATTCCGAACAATCCAGAAAATGTTTATATGGAAAATGCCGCAATGCACACGGTCGAACACCTTTTCGCCGTTCACGCCCGCAACGGCAAATACGGCGGCAATATCATATATTTCGGTCCCATGGGCTGCCGCACGGGTTTTTATCTCCTTACAAGCGGACTTTCTCATTCCGACGCAATCGTCCTGATAAAGGAGACCGTTCGGTTTATCGCGGATTATGACGGGAAAATTCCGGGAACCGAGCCGAAAGAATGCGGCAATTACCGTGAACATGACCTTGCGGGCGCGAAAAAACTCTGTGCCGATTACTACGAAAAGATAAAAGATTGGACGGAGGACAAACTCGCATACACTAAATAGGCTCATACTCAAAATGAAAATAAGGGGCTGTAAAAAAAACTTGCGTTTTTTTACAGCCCCTTTGGGTTTCCCATCCCTTTGCGGTTTAGCCTCTGAAATCTGCATTAAAGGATTTTTTCCATGCCTATTATCTGCACTCGCAATCCTATCTTCTCATAAAATCCGACGGCTTTTTTGTTGTCCGCCCAAACGTTTAACGTGACATTGTAATACCCGTTCTTTTTTGCGTATGACACCACAAAATCGTACAACGTCTTTCCTATATGTTTGCCTCTTTCGTTTTCATCTACACAGAGATCGTCTATGTAGAGCGTTTTTACGTCGGTCATATTGTTGTCGTTTATAAATTGTTTGTGTATGCAAAAGGCGTATCCGAGAATTTTTCCGTCTGATTCCGCAACAAAAACGGGAGTTTTGTCGTTTGCAAGAATTTCTTTCAACTGTTCGTCGGTATATTTCTTCGCATCTGCCTTAAACAAATCGGGACGCGCTTTGTGATGAACTTCATGCACCTGAAAAAGAAGCTTGTCAAGTGTCGGAATATCATCGTCTTTTGCTCTGCGTATATTGATTTCGCTCATAGTCTCACTCTTTCAATAAAAATAACCGCGCGGAAATACCGCGCGGTGTTAGGTTTTTTGTTATTTGTTGGCTATATCCAACCAAACGCTTGCAAGGTCAAACGCCGCATAAAGTCCCTGCTTTTCGGCTTTTTTTACGAGAGCTTCCGCAGGCGGAACACTTTTGTCTGTCAGCAAAAGTTGAATTTCGACTTTTCCCGAAAGAAGCAGATCGCCTTTGTTCTGCGTGTCAAGTATGGACATCATAACGTAGCATTTTTCGTTCTGATCTCCGTAAAATATCAGATTGCCCATTCTGACAAGGGGGCGCTGCTTATATGTAATGAACTTCTGTGCCATTCTTATCGTCTCCTTATATATTATCAGCTTACATTATATCATCTATAAAGCAAAAAGTCAAGTTTTTTTGTGAACGGACTTGACTTTTTATGCTTATTTTGATATGATTGAAAAGGAAAAGAGTTTAGAGAAAGTTGCGTGTGCTCGGTGTGTTCCGAACGGTTTACATGAACATTCCCATTTTGTTCGACATCTGCCTGAACGCTTTTACGGCGCCGCTTTTGATTTTCTTCATTTTTTTGCGGTCGGTGCCTATGCAGGTGCATGTTGCGGCAAGCGCTCCGACGGCGATTCCCGCCGCCATTCCTATAAGAATATCGGTTTTTTTATGAGAGCAAAACATGGCTTTCGCCTCCTTTTCGTTTTCTCATTTTTAATATGCACCGATTCGGGAAAAATATTAAAAAATCCTTTTGAAAGAGGTATTTACCATATGAACAAAAATTACGAACTTGCCAAAGCGGCATATGCGGCTTACGGCGTTGATACCGATGCGGCTATCGCAAAACTCAAAAACGTTCCGCTTTCTCTGCATTGCTGGCAGGGCGATGACGTTATAGGCTTTGACCACGACGGTCCTTTGACAGGCGGCATTCAGACCACCGGCAACTATCCCGGAAAAGCAAGAAATCCCGAAGAACTTCTTGCCGATATGGACAAAGCGATTTCTCTTTGCCCCGGTAAAATGAAGTTGAACGTTCACGCTTGCTACGCTATTTTTGAGGACGGTTTTGTTGACAGAGACAAAATTGAGCCGAAGCACTTCAAAAAGTGGGTTGAATTTGCGAAAAAGAGAAATATGGGTATCGACTTCAACCCCACATTTTTCTCCCACCCGATGGTTAAAAACGGTCTTACTCTTTCCAGCCCCGACGAAAACGTTCGCAAATTCTGGATCGAGCACGGCAAGGCTTGTATCAGAATTTCGCAGTATTTTGCGGAAGAAACAGGCGTTCCCTGCGTTATGAACATCTGGACGGGCGACGGCTTCAAAGACGTTCCCGCAGACCGTATGGGTCCCCGCATGAGATACAAGCAGTCCATCGAGGAAATTCTTTCCGAGCCGTTTGACAAAAATCTTGTTAAACCCTGCGTTGAGTCGAAAGTATTCGGTATCGGCGTTGAGAGTTTCACCGCAGGCAGTGCAGAGTTTACTCTTTCGTTTGCCGCAACGCATGACGGCTGTCTGCCCCTTATGGATAACGGTCATTATCATCCGACCGAAGTCGTTTCCGATAAGATTCCCGCGCTTCTTTGCTTCTATCCCGAAATCGCGCTTCATATCACAAGAGGTGTTCGTTGGGACTCGGACCACGTTCTTTTGCTTGATGACGAGACAAAAGAAATGGCAAAAGAAATAGTTCGCAACGATGCGCTCGACAGAGTTTATATGGCTCTTGACTACTTCGATGCAAGCATAAACAGAATCGCGGCTTGGGTCGTAGGCGTCCGCAGTTGGAAAAAGGCTCTTCTTTCTTCCATGTGCACTCCGAATGCAATGCTTAAAGACTTGCAGGATAACGCGGAGTTCACCAAACTCATGGTTTTGCAGGAAGAAATGAAAACTCTTCCGTTCGGCGCTGTTTGGGCGCAGTTCTGCGAGGAATGCGGCGTTGCTTCCGACCTTGCATGGTTTGAAGAAATAGAAAAGTACGAAAAAGACGTTCTTTCCAAGAGAAACTGATTTCAATAAAAAAAGGGCAGTAAAAAACTTGCGTTTTTTACTGCCCACATTATTATCGTCACGGATTATTGTCCGTGATATTTTTTTGCCTTGTAGATTATAAATTCAATTTCCGTTTTGAGTTGCGGCAATTCCAAAAACTTCTTGGTCGCCGCTTCCGATGTCTTGTAGCCGTAAGGCGTCATTTTCAAAAGGTCTCCGAGCCGCTCGTGAAAAACCGTGATTATATCTGTCACTCTGATTTCTTCCGTTATCCGAAAACACGGCGGCAGATTTGAAGCGTTGTCGTTCTCGTAAGGTTTTTCATAAAGCGCCTGCTTCATTTGCCACAGATGACGTTTGCCGGGTACGACTTGTAAAAGAATGCCGTCCTCTTTTAATACCCGTGCGCATTCTTCATGCATGGGTGCAAAAATATGCGTCAAGACGTCTATCGAAGCATCGGCAACGGGTATGTTTGCGATGTTTCCCACAAAAAACGTTGTGTTTTTTATCTTCTTTGCGGCTCTTTTTACCGCGTCTTTGCTCAGATCGAACGCGAAAGCGTTGTCGGCGCTTTCTGCAATGGCTTGCGTGAAATATCCCTCTCCGCAGCAGGCATCGAGCACCGTTCCGAAGACAAGCGGACGCAGTGCCTCACGCAGGCATTTGTAATAGTCTTCTCCGAGAAAGTTTCGCCTGGCTGCAACCATTTCGGGATTGTCTCCGCCACCCGCACGGTTGCCTGTCAGCAGGTTGACATATCCCTCTTTTGCAATGTCGAAAACGTGCCCCTTTTCGCAGATAAAACTCTTTTCCGTTTTTTTCAGCGGCTTTCCGCAAACGGGGCAGATAAGAACTTCGCTTCTCATTTTCCGTTCTTCCGCTTTTCGAGAAGTCGGCGCTCTTTTTCGCGGCGTATGTCAACTTGGGCAAATTGGATTTTTGCGAATTCGTACATCAGACGGGAGCAAAGTCTTTCGTGATAGTTTTCCTCTATATCGTCCTCGTCGAAATTTGTGCTGATTATCATCGGTTTCTTTTCGTTGAGACGGTCGTTGATTATGTTATAAAGAACGCTTTCGGAAAATGAATTTTTGAATTCCGCGCCGAAATCGTCGATTATAAGCAGATCGCATTCCTTGTATGATTCAATATCAGCGTCTCCTTTTCCGAAACGAACCTTTTCAAAATCGTCCAGCATATCCTGAATCGGCGTATAGAGTACAAAATGTCCCGTTTTTATAAGTTCCGTGCCTATCGCGCAGGAAAGAAACGTTTTTCCGCTGCCGGGGGCCCCGAGGAAAAGCAGGTTTCGAGAGACTTTATCGAATTTGCGGACATAAGTTTTGCAGTATTCAAGCGTTGCTTCCATTTTTTTGCGGGCTTCACCCTCCGCATAAAATGTCAGGTCAAAATTTCGGAAATTCTTGTTCTGATATATTTTCTGCATATTGGAACAGCGCAAAAATTCTTCCGCAAGCGCCTTTTTGTAACAAACGCACATCTCCGTGCCGACAAAACCCTCGTCTTTGCAGATGGGGCATTCGTATTGGAAAGAGAGATAATCGGCGGGGTATCCGTTTTGAGTCAATATCTCTTCTCTCTCTCTTTGCAGCGCAAGGCTTTCGGTTTTCAGGCGGTTGAACCCGTCTTCGGAAAGATTTCTGTCCGCCATCGCCGTGAAAAATTCTGCGGATACAGTCTCCATCTTTTGTTCGATTTCCGCGATTTGCGGAAACTTTTCATATATTTCCGCGCGGTGAGCCGTGCGGCGCGTTATAACGTCCGCCTGTTTCTGTGAAAAAAGTTCGTCCGTTTTTCTGCGGCAATCTTCCCTTTTCATTCTTTTTCCTCCTCGATGTCGCTGAGAATAATCTCCCAACTGTCTTTCATCGACTGCTTATTCTCTTCCGATTTCTCTTTTTTCGAATAACGCGGTTTTTGTCCGCCGCTCTGTTTTTGCTGTCTTTTTTCGGGCTTTTTGTCGCCCTCTTCCGCGTCGAAAACCGTCTTGAATCCGTTCTCGTGCCACGATTTCAGTATCTTGTTCATGTAGGCGTATGAATAATTGCCCGTGCTTGCAACGGTTCTGTCGTAAGCAAGATTTATCATGTCAAGCCCAAATCCGTACTCTTCCGTCCATGTCGTGAAAGCGTTCTTTTCTCCCTGCGTCAGCGCGCGGTGGCTTATTCCGAGCATACGCGCTATTCGGTTCAGAAGCTCTTTCTTTTCCTTTTGTGCGCGGATGTAGTTTTCCGCTTTTTCGGGCGTTGTTATTCCGTTTTCCATCCATTCGATGCCGAGTTTCTGGACTTTCGAAAGCGACATCCCCATATCCGCCGCATATTGAAGCAGCAGCGCAACCGCTTCGGTTTCTATGCCGTTCCAGTCAACAAGGGAAAGTATGAGCGATGCGTCCGTGTCGGAAACCGTTTTTGCAAAAAGTTTTTCCGCCATTCCGTAAAGAAAGCGCAATCCGCCGTCTTTCTTCACTCTGTCCGCAATTTGCGACGGTGTATATTTCATTATCTCGGAAGCGGCAAGTTTCGGACGTTCGAACATATATCTGTTCGCCGTCTTGAATAGTATTCCCGCTTTGCACCAATAGGCAAAAGCGTCGTCGAGTTCCTGCTCCGTTGCGGCGACTGCCGAGAGCAGGTCTTCTTTTGTATACGACGCATTCTTGTTTCTCAACAAAAACAGTATAAGTTTTAACGCTGTCGCGGGTGCGTGCAGATGTTCGTCCACGACCTTTGTCGGAACGGAAAAGGTATCGAGCGCTTCAAAGATTACGGTGTTGTCCATAACTTTCCTCTTATTTTTACGTCTCCGAACGGTATATATTTTGCGTTCGGGAGGGAATCTTTAATCTCTTTGATTTAGGTAACTTATATTATAACAAATAATTCTGTAAATGTAAATAGGCGGCATTACAAAACCGCCTTGTTTTTCTTTGTTTTTCGGATAAAAATATTTTTTCAAAAGAGAACCGCGGCAGCGTAAAAACGAAACCGCGGTGTTTTTGATTTTTATTCTTCAGGTGTTTGCTCCGTCGGAGACGGCGTTGTTTCCGTGGGTTGCGTGTCCGGCTGTGACGGCTCTGTTGACGGCTCTTGCGTCGGTTGCTGCGAAGAGGGCTGTGCGGTCTGCGTCGTCTGCTGCGTGCTTCTCGGAATAACGGTCAAAGTGCAACTTGCGCTCTTGCCGTTTTCCGTCGCCGTTATGGTAACCGTTCCCACGCTGTTTGCCGTAACTCTTCCGCCCGCACTTACCGTGGCTAATGTCGGGTTTGAAGAGGTCCATGTCGGTGTTCCCGTTGAACCGCTTACGACTTTCAGATAAAAAGATTCGCCTGGATAAAGTTCTATTCTTGTTCTGTTGAGCGTTAATACATCGTTTTCGACAGGTGCCGTGTCGGATACCGTGATCGTGCAGGTGGCGACTATACTTGTCCCCTCTGCTGAAACAACTATCGTAACCGTTCCCTCTTTAACTGCGGTTACAAGCCCGTTTTCATCCACAGTCGCTATTGTTTCATCAGAAGACGTCCATAGCAGTCTTGCCTTTGAACCGTTGGGGTTCAGGTCGGGCACCAAAAGTACGGTTGACCCCGGTGCGACGGTCTTTGTCTGCTCTGCAAATGTAATACTTTCAAGATTCGGCGTTCCGGTAACCGTTACGTTGCAAAAAAGTTCTCCCGTAGTGGTTTTGCTGTTCGCGTATATGTTTACACGCGCTTTTATAACAGCCGAACCCTCGGATACGCCGGTCACTATTCCCGATTTGACCGTTGCCACGTCGTTGTTACTGCTTTCCCACGATATTCCGTATGGGTCCGCCCCGAGATTTTCAAAAGAAACCGTCAGCGTCTGTGTTTCACCGCTCTTTAACTGAATCTCTGTTTGGTTAAGAGTGAACGTAGGCTCTTTTCCTGTGCAACCGCAGAAAAGCGTTAACGCAAACAGTGCACAAAGAACGATCGAGAGTATCTTTGATTTATTGCTCATATTAAATCCTTCCGTACAAATCATATTGGATATATCATATCACAGACCGAGAAAAAAGTCAACCGCCTTTTCGGTAACATATTGAAACACATTTCTTTGCAACTATATAATAATAGGAAGCGAAAGTGAAAGTTCAGTGCTTAAAGCGGACTCATCCGTCTAAAAAACCGTTCGGCCGGATATGTGTAAATGTAAACTGATTTTGAATGAAATATGTACCAAAACCGAAAAACCCCACAGTTGCAACAAAAAACGTGTCAGAGTTGCTTTTTCTCCCATAAAAAAATTCTGAAAAGGGTATTGACAAAACCGATTTGACGTGGTATACTGTTTAAGCCCTCGAAAAACGGGGTGCGAATGAACCTTGAAAATTAAACAATGATAATACCCTGTTAATTTAACAGAAGCGAGAAGAAAACTCGCAGCGTAAGCGAAAAAAATAACGGAAACGAACCAGATAAACTTAGGTTGGTTTCAAACGAATCTGGAAGTATATGATCTCTTCTCAGGAAGAGTTATATAACCATAATTTTCAGAGAGTTTGATCCTGGCTCAGGATGAACGCTGGCGGCGTGCCTAACACATGCAA
>URFZ01000006.1 GCA_900547165.1 uncultured Eubacteriales bacterium | reverse complement strand
AAAAATCCCCGCCGATAGGATTTAATATTATCGTTGTCCCTTATCGTAGGGTATGCCCTCTGCTTTCGGCGCTCTTGATTTCTTGGAAGTAAACGCAAGAACGATAAGTGAAATAACATAAGGCATCATATTGTAAATGGAACTGCTGATGTTCAGGTTCGCAAGGAATCCGATACCCGAATAAACATTTGAAAGAGCACGGAAAAGACCGAACAGAAGCGCGGCAAGCGCAATGCGCGTGGGCTTCCATTGACCGAATATCATAACGGCAAGAGCAAGGAAACCGAAGCCTGCAACGCCGCCCTCAAATTTCCATTCGCTGACGCCTGCGGTGATATATGCGATACCGCCGATACCGCCGAGGACACCCGAAATCATAACGCCCGCATAACGCATTTTGTAAACGCTTATTCCGACGCTGTTCGCCGCCTGCGGATGTTCGCCGCACGCCATAAGACGCAGACCGAATCTTGTTTTGTAGAGCAGTATGTAAGCCACAATAAGCAAGATAACGGTTATGACCATGAACCAGTTAAGTTCAAAGTCTCCTATCTTCTGCACAAATGCGCCTTTGCCGTCGTAATAAGTTATGCTTGAAGAAACGTTGTCGGGAGATTCAGCCGTATTTATCGCTCTTGCGATAATAACGGAAGCGGCAAGTCCGAGCATATTCAGCGCCGTACCGACTATTGTCTGGTCCGCGTTGAATGTAACACATGCCACACTTAACAGCAATGAATATATCAGTCCGACAAGCGCCGCAACCAATACAGCGGAAAGAATAAGAACTATTGCGGGAACGCCCTGCCATGCAGCACAAAGATATTTCAAAGTCAATGCGCCGCCGAGTGCGCCCATTATCATAATACCTTCAAGTCCGAGGTTGATAACGCCCGAATGCTCTGCAAAGCAACCGCCGAGAGCGACAAGGATAAGAACCGAAGCGTAAATCAAAGTATATTGAACAAGTAACGTCATTCAGCCTTACCTCCTTTCTCTTCGGAAGAAACCGCAGCAGCCTGTTTTTCTTCAAGTTTGCGAGCGGCTGCCGCATCGCGGGTCATAAGCCATTTGTTGAGCACGGTCTTCGCAAAGAATACGAATCCGCACAGGTAAATTATGATTGCGGATATCAGGTCGGAGATCTGTGACGAATATACCATCTTGTCGATGTATGCACCGCCGCTTGTGATGTGCTGAATGAAATACGACGAGAATATCGAACCTATCGGATGAAGTCCGCCGAGGAACGCCGCCGCAATTCCGTTGAAGCCCATTGCCGGAACGGAAGATTCGCTGCACGACCATTGCATAATACCCGTGAGATAATACAGAGCCGCGCCGAAGCCCGCAAGCGCACCGCCGATAACAAGAGTTACAACGATGTTGCGTTTTTCAGCCATACCGCAATACTTTGCGGCGTGACGGTTATAGCCCGTCGCCTTCAATTCATAACCGAATTTTGTTTTGTCAAGGACTACCCAGATTATAATTGCAACAAGAACAGCAATGGGAATTGCAATCGTTGCATAGTTGTTATTGAGAAGTTTACCTATTCCGAGAGACGGAATAATTGCCTTTGAATTAACACCGAGAACGCTCTTTGTGTAAGGGCTGGTAGGCTCTTTTACAATGTTCAAAAGCATATTGACAAGATAAAGGCTTATCCAGTTGAGCATGATTCCGCTGATAACCTCATTGACGTTGCAATAGGCTTTGAGCAGACCGCTGACGGTTCCGAGCACAGCACCCGCAACGATTGCAAGGAGTATGCACAGATACCACGGAAGCCCCAAACCGAGCGCCGCATAAAGAGCAACGCCTGCACCGATAACGTACTGTCCCGCAGCGCCGATATTGAAAAGTCCCGCCTTATAGCAGAACAGTATCGACAGCGAACACATAAGAAGAGGAACGGTCGTTACAAGTGTATTGCCGAGGTTCTTTACACGCAACGTGGCGCGCGAGAACGTCATAAAGTTTTTGAGCATATCCGTAATGGCTTTGAATGCGCCGTCAGGGTTTATGCACAGAAGAACGACATAACCGATGATGAGTCCGATTATGACACAGAGAATGGAAGCAACTATCGTCTGGAAGACATTATTGCCTACAAGGCGACGTCCGAAACTTTTCTTAGGCATCATAAACCTCCTCTCTCTTTGCGCCGGACATATAAAGTCCGAGTTCTTCAACGGTTATCTTCTTCGGGTCAAGTTGTCCGACAATTTCACCCTCATACATAACAAGGATTCTGTCCGCAACGCTCATGACCTCATCAAGTTCGAGAGATACAAGCAATACCGCCTTATCCTCGTCACGCAGATTTATCAGTTGACGGTGAATGTTTTCGATAGCGCCGACATCGAGACCTCTTGTAGGCTGAACCGCAACAAGCAAGTCGGGATTGCAGTCCACTTCACGGGCAACGATAGCCTTTTGCTGGTTACCGCCCGACATGGTTCTTGCAATTGTAACGCTTCCCTGTCCCGAACGAATATCAAAACGTTCGATAAGGTCTTTTGCGTAACCGCGAATTACGCGTTTTTTAAGAAAGCCCGCTTTGTTAGTAAATTTCGGAGTGAAATAACGTTGCAAAACGAGATTGTTTTCAAGTGAATAATCAAGAACAAGACCGTGTTTGTGTCTGTCCTCGGGAATATGGCTCATTCCCGAAACATTTCTCTTTCTGACAGAAGCGTGGGAAATATCTTTTCCGAGAAGCAAAATTTTTCCCTTTTTGATTTTTTCAAGTCCCGTAAGAGCGTAAACAAGTTCGGTCTGTCCGTTTCCGTCAATGCCCGCGATAGCGACAATCTCACCTCTGCGAACACGGAACGAAACATTTTTGACCGCGTCTTTTTTATGTATACGGCTTCGAGCGTAAAGCCCCTCGACTTCAAGAACGGTATCGCCGACGGGGTGTTCGTCCTTCTGAACCACAAATTCAACATCTCTGCCGACCATCATGCGAGAAAGTTCGTTCTTGGTCGTATCTTTGATATCGACAGTGCCCACATATTTGCCTTTACGCAAAACAGTACAGCGGTCCGCTATTTCCATTATCTCGTTCAATTTGTGAGAAATGAAAAGTATCGATTTTCCCTCTGCCGCAAGGTTACGCATTATCTGCATAAGTTCCGTTATCTCCTGCGGAGTAAGAACCGCGGTGGGTTCGTCAAATATAAGTATTTCGTTTTCTCTGTAAAGCATTTTCAGAATTTCGGTTCTCTGCTGCATTCCGACGGAGATATTTTCGATAATCGCATCGGGGTCAACGCTGAGTCCGTATTTATCCGAAAGTTCAAGTATCTTTTTGCGTGCGACGCGCTTTTGCAGGAAACCCGCTTTCGTCGGTTCGACACCGAGCATTATATTGTCGAGAACGGAAAAGCACTCAACAAGTTTGAAATGCTGATGTACCATTCCTATTCCGAGCGCATTCGCATCGTTCGGGTCTTTTATGCTGACCTTTTTGCCGTCCTTGTAGATCTCACCCTCTTCGGGCTGATATATACCGAAAAGAACGGACATCAAAGTCGATTTTCCCGCGCCGTTCTCGCCGAGAAGCGCGTGGATTTCACCTTTTTTAAGTCGGAGAGTTATATCGTCGTTCGCGGTTATTCCCGCAAACCTTTTCGTTATATGCAACATTTCTATCGCATACTGTTCCGCCATAACGATCTCCCCCTTTCTTACTGTTTTTTCCTGTTTCTTTGCAAAACAGGGGTGTCCGCTTTCGGACACCCCTGTCAATGTTCGGGGAATCTGATCTTTTCAATTCCCTTATTTTAACAATGATTAGCCGACTATTCTGCCCTGATCGGATACGTTGGAATTGGTAACGGTCGGGAATACGGTCGTGTCATCGGATACGGTAACCTTGCCCTCAAACATATTCTTAACGAGAGCGGTGTAATCCTCTTTGGTAAACGTATCGCCGAACTGCGTGGTATCCATAGGAAGCTGAACGTAGTTCTTGGTCGGGTCTTCGCCGTTTACGAGACCGAGAGAAACGATCTTACCCTTGTAGTTATCCCATTTGCCGGCAATGATGTCGGTAAGGGTGTCGTACGTTGCGGGATAAAGGCCCTTCATAGCGGACGTAACGGTGATTCCTTTGCCGTAGCCCTTATCAATGATGGGGCTCTGGTCGGTATCAACGCCTATGATTTTAGCGCCGACTTTCTTGGCAGCCTCTGCCGCGGAGGTGTAAACGCCGCCGCCACAAGCGAACACGAGCTGCGTGCCGTTAGCGAACCAAGTGTCCATTTTAGCGGTGATCGCGGGGTCGCCCTGGAAAAGACCGCCGTATACATAGTTCATATCGATGGTGATGCCGAGTTCTTTTGCTGCTTCGTCAGCACCCTGAACGAAACCGTAACCGAAGCGGATAACCGCGGGAACCGCCATACCGCCGAGGAAGCCGAGTTTGGTGTAGCCGAGTTTAACTGCGGCGTAACCTGCCATGTAACCGCTGAGTTCTTCTTTGTAAATAGCGCTGTAAATGTTGTCAAGTTTTACATATTTGTCGAAATCCCAGTTTTCGGGTTTGTAGTCGTAGGTTTCGCCTGCGAGTTTAACGCCTGCTTCAAGGAAGTCGCCCTGAGCAACGTCGAGCGCGAAGAATTTAACGTCGGGATACTGCGGAGCGCGGCTGAGGATAGCGGTCGCGAACGCATAACCGGGCATAACAAGAACGTTGTAACCCTTATCAACCGCGTTGTCTATCATAGACTCACGAGCGGCGTCGGAGTTATCTGCGGGCTTGAAGTACTCGAATTGAAGGTTGTTAGCCTCTGCGAATGCTTTGCACGCCTCGTAGGTGGTCTGGTTGAAAGACTGGTCGGTGATGTCTCCGTAGTCGGTGATCATCGCGATTTTGTAGTCGGAAGCCGGGGTTTTGTCGTCAGTTCCGGATGTAGAAGTAGGATTATTCTCCTTATTTCCGCATGCGGAGAGAACGAAAAGGCCTGCCACCATGACTACCGCCAGGAAAACAGCAAGAAACTTTTTCATAAAAGAACCTCCTAAAAATATGCAGTATTTTACTGCTTGTTCGTAAAAATTTTATCACAATTTACCTATAATGTCAATAGATTTGTATGCATTTGTATAAACTGCACAAATCAATTTGTGACAAAATTCGGGTAGAAGGCATTCGGAAGAATTTCTCCGAGAGTATGCTCGGTATACTTCCCGTCTCCGACAACGAAAAGAATGGGAAACTCAGGCGAACAAAACTCCGCCATCACCTGCCTGCAAACGCCGCACGGAGGAAACTCACCGTTGACAACGCCGCCTTTGCCGCCCGCAACCGCAATCATTTCAAATTTGCGTTCGCCCTCGCTGACAGCCTTAAAGATAGCCGTTCTTTCCGCGCATACCGTCGGTGTAAACGATGCGTTCTCTATATTGCAGCCCGTAAAAACTTTTCCCGTCGAAGTCAGAAGAGCCGCGCCCACGGTATAACCCGAATACGGGACATAAGCCATTTTCATTGCATCTATCGCAAGCGCACAGAGTTCTTCTTTCGTCATTTCGGAAAACCTCCTTTATTCGGCGTCCAACGCAACTGCGGTTTTAAGCGCAAGTTCCATCATTTCCGTAAACGAATTTTGTCTTTCTATCGCGGGCAGATTTTCGCCTGTCAGGATATGGTCGGAAATCGTGCATATCGCAAGCGCGTTGCGTCCGCATCTTGCGGCATTCATATAAAGCGCGGCTGCTTCCATTTCTATCGCCATAACGCCCATTTTGCTCCAGGACGGCGTTGACTTCAACCCGTCAGGAAGTCCCTCTTCGTCATTGTAGAATGTATCAGACGAAAGAATGTTGCCGACATGATAACGGAGTCCCATATCTTCGGCAATATCAGCACAATGACGGAGCATTTTGTAACTGCTTATCGGAGCAAAAGTTCCGGGCAGATGATACTGCGCCGCAAAATTGGAATTGGTGCAAGCGCCCTGCCCTATAACAATGTCGCGAACCTTTATATTCGGGTTTATCGCCCCCGCAGAGCCGATACGCATGATGTTCTGCACGCCGTAAACAGTATACAGTTCGTAAGAATATATACCGATGGACGGCATACCCATGCCGCTTGCCATAACAGAAACTTTTACGCCGTTGTATGTTCCCGTGTAACCGTGAATACCGCGGACATTGTTGACAAGTTTTGCGTCTTGAAGAAAAGTATTTGCGATAAATTCAGCGCGGAGCGGGTCACCGGGCATAAGCACGGTTTTGGCAAAATCGCCGAGAGCCGCTTCGTTGTGAGGGGTAAGGTTTGCCATGTGAAGTTCCTCCTTTGTTGTTCGGAACGCTGCTGCGCATTCCGAAATTTTTTATTTTTCGCCGTTTTGTTTTCTTATCTGCTCATGATAACATTTGTAGCACATTCCGACATAACTTTCGTTGCCGCCGATAAATACCTGAGAACCTTCGGTCAGAATGTTGCCTTTTCCGTCAAGACGTGCATTGACGGTCGCTTTTCTGCCGCAGCGGCAAATGGATTTGATCTCGGTTATGCTGTCCGCTATCTCAAAAAGCCGCTTGCTTCCGGGGAAAAGCCGTGTTCTGAAATCCGCGCGAAGCCCGAAGCACAGAACGGGAACATCATACATATCCGCGATGTCTTTCATCTGTTCTATCTGAACTTCCGTCAAAAACTGACATTCGTCGCAGATTATGACATCGACCTTTTGCTTTTTGTCACGCTCCAAGTACATATCTATAATGTTATCGTTGTCCGACACGGTTATCGCAGGGGCTTTCAACCCTATTCTGCTCCGAACTTCCGCCGTGACGTTGCCGAATTCGTCAACTTCGTCTCCCCTGTCGTCCGTTGCGGGCTTCATCAGAAAAACATTTTTGTTTTTCTCTTCATAATTGAATTTTGTCATCAGCGCCTGTGCGCTTTTCGAACTGCCCATCGCGCCGAATTTGAAATAAAGCTTAGCCATAAAACATCATGCTCCGAAATTATTTTATCTGTTGTTCCGAATTAAAATTCACGATTAAATGTAAAAAACTCATAGACAAGCCGAGTTCCGCCATAAATTGAAATTACAAGGGAGGCATTATAATATGTTCGGTTCTTTCTTAAATCTGTTTCTGCTTATACTGCATATCGGTCAGACAGGGTCGTTTCCACCGCCGCTTTCCGAAAAAGAAGAAAAGGAACTCGTTGAAAAAATGCTGAAAGGAGACGACAGCGCACGTTCGAAACTCATCGAACACAACATGAGACTTGTTGCGCACATCGTTAAAAAATACTATGCGTCCGCAGAAGACCAGAACGACCTTATTTCGATAGGTTCGATAGGTCTGATAAAAGGCGTTGACAGTTACAAGCCCGAGAAGAAGGTCAGGCTCGTGACTTATGCCGCAAAGTGCGTCGAAAATGAAATCCGTATGCATTTCCGAAAAAAGAAACGTGCGGCAAATGAAATATCGCTGAACGAACACATCGAGACCGACAAGGACGGAAACGAACTGTCGCTGATAGACGTAATAGCCGAAGAGGATAAAATTCTCGACTCGGTTTACAGAAAAATGTGCGTCGAACAACTGATAAAAGGTATAAGAACGCAGCTGGACGACAGAGAGCGAACGATAATCGAACTTCGTTACGGGCTGACCGAACCGCCTCTTACGCAAAAACAAACCGCGCAGCGGCTCGGCGTTTCACGCTCATACATCTCACGGCTGGAAAAAAAGGCTTTGCTTGCGCTTCGGGAATATCTGCAAAAAACGCCGCTGTGATCACTTCAAATCGGACGGATACGTTATTTTTATATTGCAGCGGTCGCATTCGATAAAACGGACGGGATAACCGCAAGCTTCGACAAGTCCCGAATCGTCCGTATATAAATGAAGCGATTTTTCCGCACGACAGAGCGCCTCGGCATATATATCACGTCTGAACGCCTGCGGAGTAAAGACCGAAACAACTTTTTCACGGTTGACGGTCTCGTCTATAAAACCGTCGGGCGTAAGGGTCTTAATTGTATTTACCGCACGGACACCGCAGACGGCTGCGCCGAACTCTGCGGCGGCGGCATTCACGCTGTCTATATCGTCAGCCAAGACAAAAGGACGTGCGCCGTCATGCACACAAACTATTTCAGTGTTCGGGGAAACGGCATAAAAGCCGTTACGGACAGATTCCTGACGGCAGTTTCCGCCGTTCGCAAACATTATATTTTTCAAAAATTGCTTTTCGGTTATTGCTTTTTTTACATCGTCCGAAGACGTAACAACAACTATATCACGCACGCTTTCGGCGTTGACAAAAGCGGCAACGGTCTTGACTATCAGCGGTTCTCCGCCCACTGACAGCAGCAGTTTGTTGCGTCCCATACGCGTTGAATTTCCCGCCGCAACGACTATTGCGGTCACAAAAGGTAATGCCATATTCAAATCTTCTCCTATACAAGATGATTATAATACATTTCGCCGAAAAAAGCAATATGTGAAAAAAAATTATTTTCTTCTATTGCTTTTTGTCGAAAAACGGGTTATAATGATTAGGTAGAATTTATTCGAATACCAAAACGGAGAAAATATATGAAATTTATCTGTCTCGGCGACGTTGTTGCGGACATCGGACTTGATGCTGTCAAAAAAGTTCTGCCCCGTCTGATAAATAAATACGGTGCGGATTTTGTCGTTGTCAACGGCGAGAACGCGAACAAGTACAACGGAATTTCCGCCGATGACGCACGGGAACTGCATTTTTGCGGCGCGGACGTTATAACGACGGGTAACCACGTCTTCAAACAAAAAAGCATCTATCCCCTGCTTGACGAAGAAGATTACATACTCCGTCCCGCGAATTTTCCGTCTTCGGCGCCGGGTACGGGATATACGGAAATAAAAACCCCGTTCGGCACGGTTGCCGTGATAAATCTTTTGGGACAGGTAAACGTTGAAAACGTCGATAACCCGTTCACGACCGTTGACGGACTGCTGAAAAAAATCGACGCGGACTACATTTTGGTTGACATACATGCGGAAGCGACGAGCGAAAAACGCGCACTCGGGTTTTATCTTGACGGCAAAGTCACGGCGGTTTTCGGAACACATACGCATATTCAGACCGCAGACGAACAGTTTTTGCCGAAAGGTACCGCATACATAACCGACCTCGGAATGTGCGGAGCGCATGACTCCGTGCTCGGCGTGAAAAAAGAATGTGTGATAGAAAAATTCAGAACGCGAATGCCCGTTGTTTTCGAAAAGGCGACGGACGACGTTCGCATAGACGGAATTTTCTTTGACACGGAAAGCAAGAAGATTGAAAGAATAGGAGAGAAAATATCATGAAAATTTCCCCATCCATTCTGAGTGCGAATTTCGCATGGCTCAGAGACGATGTTTTGACAGTAAAAGACTCTGATTACCTGCACGTTGACGTTATGGACGGTCATTTTGTTCCGAACATCACATTCGGACTGCCCATTGTCAAAGACCTCAAATCAAGTGTCGATATTCCGCTTGACGTGCATCTCATGATAACCGAACCCGAAAAATATATAGAGCGTTTCTGCAAAGCGGGTGCGGACATAGTAACGTTCCATATCGAAGCGACAAATTGTCCCGACAAATGTATCGAACTGATAAAAGAAAACGGCGCTGTCCCGTCGATTTCCGTCAAGCCCAACACCCCTGTTGAAGATATTTATCCGTTTCTCGACAAGGTCGGAATGGTGCTTGTTATGACCGTTGAACCGGGTTTCGGCGGACAGAAATTCATGGCAGACTGCCTTGAAAAATGCAGAAAACTCCGCGACGAAAGAGCAAAAAGAGGACTTTCGTTCATGATTCAGACCGACGGCGGAGTCAACAGACAAACGATCATTGACTGCAAAGATGCGGGCGTTGACTGTGCGGTTGTCGGTTCCGCCCTGTTCGGAGCGGAAAACAGAGAAGAAGAACTCAAATTGCTGCAATCGGTTTGAGGAGGTCTGAAATGAAACTTGGACTGAAACTTTTTCCGATGAACGGCGTTCAAAGACTTGTCGACGACGTTACGGTAGACCTCAAAAAACTTTCCCTCAACGCCGAAAAAACAGTGGTTGTAAACATAGACCCGATAGTCGGTTTTTTTCTTCGCGGAGCAATGGCATCGCCGCGTCTTGAAAAGATAATTCCGAAAATAGAAAAGGTAAATGACCTTTTCGACAAATCGAGAAAACTTTTCTTCATTGATTCGCACTCTGCGGTCAGTACGGAATTCACCGCCTATCCCCTGCATTGCGTCACGGAGGACGAATGCAAAATAATTCCCGAATTAAATCGTTTTTTGCCCGATTCGGACGTAATTGACAAGAACTGTACAAACGGCTTTCTCGCGCCCGATTACGTCAAATGGCTCGGAACAAATCTTCCGACGATTGAAAACATCATAGTCACGGGCGGAATGTCCGATATATCCGTTATGCAATATGCTTTGACGCAAAAAGCGCATTTCAACGAAATCGACTGCAAGGCAAAGGTCATCGTGGTTGAAAACGCAACGCAGACTTTTGACACACAGGCGCACAACGGTGACAATATGCACGCGTTTGCGATGTACAATCTTTATCAAAACGGAGTTATTATCGCACGGATATAAAACAGTATATATTCAAGACCTCAAATCATACTTTGAGGTCTTTTTTTTTGCTGAAATACTAAGTTTTAATACGTATTAACGTTCAGCTTGATATGTTCAATCGTTTTTGACGAAATAAAACGCTGTTATAAAAAATTTGCCTATTATTGCCACTATAATAAATATTTAATAAATACAGTATTGACAAAAAAGCCGACTTGTCGTATAATAAAAACAAGCGTTGCATAATACAAAAAGCCTGCTCGGGAGGGATAAAAATGCCGCCGAAACCGAAGTTTACAAGAGAAGAAGTTGTCGATACGGCAATAGAACTGATAAAAGACAAAGGTATAGAGGCGCTGACGGCGCGAGAACTCGGCGCAAAACTCGGAAGTTCCGCAAGACCGATATTCACGGTTTTCAGGAATATGGAAGAACTCATCTCTGATGTCAGAAAATCCGTTCAAAGCGAATTCGAAAAAGAAATAATGACCGCATTTGAATACACTCCCGCATTCAAACAGTTCGGAATGAGAATGGTCAAATTTGCAACCGAAGAGCCTAAACTTTTTCAGTTTCTTTTTATGAAAGAACACACGGAAGCATCAAGTTTCAACGTCGTATTCGGCGAGCTAGGAGAACACGCTCAAAAATGTATTAACTGCATAAAACGCGACTATGACGTGAACGACGACGAAGCGCAGATACTTTTTCAGCAGGCATGGATATTTACATACGGCGTAAGTATGCTGTGTGCAACGAAGATGTGCAGTTTTTCGGAAAACCAACTCGTGCAGATGTTCGGCAGAATGTTCATATCGTTGCTTTTGTATGTCAAAGCGGGCAATCTTGACGTTCAGACGCCGAAACCTCAGAAAAAAGATTAGATAAAAACGGGAGAAAACGTATGGAACAGATAATCAGCATTGACGGACTCTGCAAATCGTTCGGAGACGTCAAAGCCGTTCAAAACCTTTCGTTCCAAGTAAAAAAAGGCGAATTGTTTGCATTTCTCGGCGTCAACGGCGCGGGAAAGTCAACGACTATTTCGATTCTCTGCGGACAGCTTGCAAAAGATGCGGGAACGGTGTTCGTTTGCGGCGAAGATGTGGAGAAAGGCATGGAAAAGATATGCCGAAAACTCGGCGTTGTGTTCCAGAGCTCCGTACTTGATAAAGCGCTTACGGTCAGGGACAACCTGCAAAGCCGTGCGGCGCTGTACGGTATAACAGGCAAAGAATTCAAGAAAAGGCTTGCGGAACTCGCTTCCCTGCTCGATTTTGAAAATCTGCTGAACAGAACCGTCGGCAAACTTTCGGGAGGTCAGCGCAGACGCATAGACATTGCGCGGGCAATTTTGCACAAGCCCGAATTGCTTATTCTTGACGAGCCGACAACGGGGCTTGACCCGCAGACAAGAAAACTGCTTTGGGACGTTGTTCGCAACCTGCGCCGAACGGACGGCATGACGGTGCTTCTGACAACGCACTATATGGAAGAAGCCGCCGATGCGGACTATGTTGTTATTATAGATTCAGGCAAAATATCCGCGGAGGGTACGCCGCTTGAACTCAAAAACAAATATACGGGAGATTTTATTACACTTTACGGTGTTTCCGAAGACAACATAAACAATCTCGGACTCCCGTTTGAAAAGATACGCGATGCGGTCCGGGTTTCCGTTCCCGATACAAGGGCAGCAACGCAACTCATACTTGAACACCCCGAACTTTTTTCTGATTATGAAATCACAAAGGGCAAAATGGACGATGTTTTCCTTGCCGTCACAGGCAAAAAGCCCGAGGGAGGTGAAAACAGATGAGTTCGCTCGGAAGTCTTACAAAAAGAGGTCTCAAACTGTTTTTCAAAGATAAGGGTATGCTTTTTTCGTCCCTGATAACGCCTCTTATTTTGCTTGTTCTCTACATAACGTTTCTGGCAAAAGTCTATAAGGACAGTTTTTTATCGTCGCTCGAAGCAGCGCACGTCGCGGATTTTCCGCAGGAACTCATTGACGCAACCGTGGGCGGACAGTTGTTTTCTTCACTGCTTGCCGTATGCTGTATCACGGTCGCATTCTGCTGCAACATGACAATGGTTCAGGACAAAGTGACCGGCGCGCGCAAAGACCTGATGATGACACCCGTCAAAAAATCAACGCTTGCATTGAGTTACTACCTTTCAACGTTCATTTCAACATTTATCATTTGTCTTATCGCAGAGGGCGCAAGTTTTATCTATCTTGCAAATGTGGGCTGGTATCTTTCGGCAAGCGACATTCTGCTTTCGCTGCTTGACGTGTTCCTGCTTGTCATGTTCGGAACGGCGCTTTCAAGCATAGTCAACTTCTTTCTGACTTCACAGGGGCAGATTTCGGCGGTCGGAACGGTTGTAAGCGCGGGCTACGGTTTCATCTGCGGCGCATATATGCCCATATCGCAGTTCGGCGGCGGGCTTCAAAAAGTGCTTTCGTTTCTGCCGGGGACATACGGAACGGCGCTTATCCGTTCGCATTCGCTGGCAGGCGTTTTCAGAGAGATGTCCTCTCTCGGATTTCCGAATGATGTGGTCGAAAACATTCGTAAATCAATAGATTGCAGTATTTATTTCTTCGGAAATAAAGTTGAAGTGGGCGCAATGTATGCGATTCTTGCAGGGTCGGTTGTCGCTTTCATCGGGATATATATACTGCTGAACATTCTCAAAAAAGGTAAAAGATAACATTACATAAGGAATATGAAACTTCAAATGAAAAAAGTATTTACGCCTCCGAACATTTGCACGTTTATAAGAATTGTCGGAACATTGTGCCTTTTTTTGACGGAGCCTCTGACATTGCCGTTTTTTATCGTCTACGGAATATGCGGCGTCAGCGATGTCGTTGACGGCACGCTTGCGAGATTGACAAATACCGAAACGGCTTTCGGCGCAAAACTTGACAGCATTGCGGACATTTTGTTTTACGGGGTTATGATAATCAGGCTTTTGCCGAACCTTATTGCGCTTTTTACGCCGCATGTGTGGATGCTTATTGCGGCAGCCGCATTCGTTCGTCTTTGCTCATACATTGTCGGCGCAATAAAATTCAAAAAGTTCGTTTCGCTTCACACTCTGATGAACAAAATAACGGGGCTTGCGGTGTTTACCGTTCCGTTCATACTAAATTTGACGTTTGCGCTGTGGTATTGCATCGGAGTTGTGATTATCGCGTTTATCGCGTCCGCGGAAGAACTGCTGATCCACATCTTTTCAAAAGAATGCCACACGGGAAAAGGCGGACTGCCCGGACTTATTTCTCAAAGACGCGAACAGCGAAGAGCGCAGGAGCGTCAGATAAAAAATACCGAAACAGAATAAAAGCAAAGACTTAACATAAAAACAATCGTATTTAAGGAGATACAGACAATGAAAGTTATCTACAATGACGGAACCGTTGCGGAGTGTCCCGAAGAGGAAGAACTTCACGTTATAAGACACAGCGCGGCGCATATTATGGCGCAGGCGATAAAGAGGCTTCACCCCGACGCGGATTTTGCCTACGGCCCCGCGACCGAAACGGGATTTTATTACGACGTAGACCTCGGTGAAGAGAAATTGTCGGACGAAGACCTTGCGGCTATTGAAGCGGAAATGAAAAAGATCGTAAAAGAAAATCTTCCGATAAGACCGTTTATTCTTCCGAGAGAAGAAGCGATAAAACTTATGGAAGACCTCGGAGAGAAATATAAAGTCGAGCATATCGGAGACCTTGCCCCCGACGCGCAGATAAGTTTTTACAAGCAGGGCGAATACACGGATATGTGCGTAGGTCCTCACCTTTGCTACACAAAAGCGCTCAAAGCGTTCAAGATAACGGGGCAATCGGGTGCATATTGGAAAAATGACAAGAACAACAAGATGCTTACCCGCGTCAAGGGTATCGCGTTCAGAAATCAGACCGAACTTGACGAACATCTGAAAATGCTTGAAGAAGCAGAAAAGAGAGACCACAGAAGAATAGGCAAAGAAATGGGACTCTTTATGCTTTGCGACGAAGCACCCGGCTTCCCGTTCTTCCTGCCCAACGGTATGAAACTGAAAAACACGCTTATAGACTATTGGCGCGAACTTCATACAAAAGCAGGTTATGTCGAAGTTTCCACCCCGATGATAATGAACAGAAAACTCTGGGAAACAAGCGGACATTGGGATCACTACAAGGACAATATGTATTCGACTGTCATAGACGATGACATATATTGCGTAAAGCCGATGAACTGCCCCGGAGGAGTTATGGTCTACAAAAGCCGTCCGCACAGTTACAGAGAGTTGCCCCTGCGCGTGGGAGAGCTCGGGCTTGTTCACCGTCACGAACTTCGCGGCGCGCTTCACGGTCTTTTCAGAGTCCGCTGCTTCACGCAGGACGACGCGCATATCTTTATGAGAAGAGACCAGATAACGGACGAAATAGCGGGCGTTGTACACCTTATCAATGAGGTTTACGGCAAATTCGGCTTTAAGTATGCGGTTGAGCTTTCCACACGTCCCGAAAACAGCATGGGCAGCGACGAGGATTGGGAGGACGCGACAAACGGATTGAAAGCCGCTCTCGAAAAACTCAATATGCCCTATACGATAAACGAGGGCGACGGCGCATTCTACGGACCGAAGATAGACTTCCACCTTGAAGACTCGATAGGCCGTACATGGCAATGCGGAACGATACAGCTTGACTTCCAGATGCCGCTTAACTTTGAACTTGAATATGTTGCGGAAAACGGTGAAAAACAGAGACCGATAATGATTCACCGCGTCGTATTCGGCTCAATAGAAAGATTTATCGGAATACTGACTGAGCATTATGCGGGCAAATTCCCGACATGGCTCGCTCCCCTGCAAACAAAAATACTTCTTGTTTCCGAAAAGAGTACGGAATACGGCAAAAAAGTATATGAAGCGCTGCGAAATGCCAACGTCCGCTGCGAACTTGATCAGAGAAACGAAAAGATCGGATATCTTATCCGCGAAGCGCAGGTGGTTGACAGAGTTCCGTATATGCTGATAATCGGTCAGAAAGAAGCGGAAGAAGGCACCGTTTCCGTCCGCACACGCGACGGCAGCGAAAACATCTCAATGACGCTTGACGAATTTGTTGCGAAGATAACGAAAGAGATAGCCGACAGAGCCTAAAATATAAATAAGAACTGAAAGGAGGCGAGGAAATGTACAAGATGCTGATAGTTGAGGACGACCCGATGATAGCGGACGAGGTGGCGGCACAGATAGCGCCTTGGGGAATCGAGGCAAAAAAAGCCGACGACTTGCGAAACGTGATGCAGGTATTTGCGAAGTTTCAGCCGCATATCGTTCTGCTTGACATATCGTTGCCGTTTTTTAACGGTTACCATTGGTGCGAACAGATACGGGCGGTTTCGAAAGTACCCGTCATATTCATTTCTTCAGCCTCCGACAATATGAACATCGTTATGGCGATGAACCTCGGCGCGGACGACTTTGTTTCAAAACCGTTTGACATGAATGTTCTGACCGCAAAAGTCCGTGCATTGCTTCGCAGAACCTACGATTTCGGAGCGTCCGTTCCCCTGCTTGAACATAAGGGAGCGATTTTGAACACAGGCGACGGATCGCTTTCGGTAAACGGCGAAAAAATTTCGCTTTCAAAAAACGAATACCGTATACTGCTGTGTCTGATGGAAAACAAGGGAAAAACCGTCAGCCGTGAAAAATTGATGGAGCGGCTTTGGCAGACTGATCAGTTCATTGACGAAAACACGCTGACCGTAAACGTAAACAGATTGAGAAAAAAACTCGATGCGGCGGGACTTGCCGACTTTATTGAAACAAAATTCGGCGTCGGCTACATCGTTGACTGAACCGTTATGAAAAAACAAAAAGAAAAACTGCTGTTTCAATATCTGAAACAGCGTCGCCGCGGAATACTTGCGGGGATTTTCTTCTGCACGCTGTTCGCAGTTTCATTTGCGCTTTACAAATTGCCTGTCGGCGCGGTTGCCTATCCTGCCGCGCTTTGTTTGATTTCGGGCACAGTCTTTGTTGCAATTGATTTCCTGCGAATAAGAAAAAAGCATAAGGATTACAGCGCTGTCAAGAATTTGACAGCGGAAACGCTTACGGATATACCGTCAGCGGATGGGATTGAAGAAAAAGATTTACAGGAGATAATTGCGGGTCTGAAACAGGAGTGTATCAATTCCTCAGAGCTGTTTTCGGCACGGTTGAACGATACAATAGAGTATTACACCGTTTGGGCGCATCAAATTAAAACGCCCATTGCCGCGATGAAACTCACTTTGCAAAACGAGGACACACAAACGGCAAGGCAGCTTCTTGCGGAACTTTTCAGAATCGAACGGTATGTCGATATGGTTATGGCGTACTTGCGGCTCAACTCAAAGACGACGGACTTCGTTTTCAGGGAGTTTGAGATTGACCGAATAATAAAAAACTCCGTCAAGAGGTTTTCTTCGGAGTTTATCAACAGAAAAATAAAACTTGAATATACGCCGACTGACTCAAAACTCATAACTGATGAAAAATGGTTTTCATTTGTGTTCGAACAAATACTTTCAAACGCGCTGAAATACACCCCGTCCGACGGAACGATAAAAATATATATGAAAAACGAAAAATCTCTTTGCATATCCGATACGGGCATAGGCATAGACGAAGCGGATCTGCCGAGAATCTTTGAAAAAGGATATACGGGCGCAAACGGCAGAACAGATATGCGCGCAAGCGGTATAGGGCTGTATCTGTGCAAGAATATATGCGAAAAACTCGGCTGCGGTCTATCCGTCCGCTCCGAAACAGGAAAAGGTACGGAAGTAACAATAAATTTTGAGCAATACGATCTGAATCTTACAGAAGCGTAAGATTTGAAACGGGAAATGTAAGCCTTATCTATGGCGAGGCATTTCCCTTTCTGCTATAATGGAGGCAGAAAAAAGATCGGAGGACGATTTATGAGTATATTGAAAGTAAACGGACTTAAAAAAATCTATGTTTCCCGTTTCGGAACAACCAAGACCGAAGCGCTGAAAAAAGTCGATTTCAGCGTTGAAGAGGGCGAATACGTCGCAATAATGGGTGAATCGGGTTCGGGAAAAACGACACTGCTTAATATCATCGCGGCACTTGACAAACCGACAGCGGGCAGCGTGTTGCTGGACGGAAAAGACATTGCAAAAGTCAAGGACTCGGAACTTGCGGAATTCAGAAGGAACAATCTCGGGTTTGTTTTTCAGGACTTCAATCTGCTGGACACTTTCACGGTTGAGGACAACATTTTTCTGCCGCTCGTTCTTGCGGGAAAGAACTTCAAACAGATGAGCGAAAAGCTCAAACCGATAGCGGCGAATCTCGGGATAACCGAGATTCTGAAAAAGTACCCGTATGAGATCTCGGGAGGACAAAAACAGCGTGCGGCAGTTGCAAGAGCGCTGATCACAAACCCGAAACTCGTTCTTGCTGATGAACCGACGGGCGCGCTCGATTCAAAAGCGACAGAAGAACTGCTGCGCCTTTTCGGCAAAATAAATATGCTCGGTCAGACGATAATTATGGTCACCCATTCGGTCAAGGCGGCAAGCTCGGCAAACAGAGTGCTGTTTATCAGGGACGGAGAGGTTTTTCATCAGATTTTCAGAGGAAAAGATACTAACGAACAACTCTATCAGAAGATCTCCGACACGCTCACACTTCTTGCGACGGGCGGTGAAAGACAATGAAAGGCGCATTTTATCCAAAACTTGCACTTGACGGGATACGCAAAAACAAAAGGCTGTATATCCCATACATTCTGACTTGCGTCGGAATGGTCACGATGTTCTATATTATCACGTTTCTGCAAAAAAGCGAGACCGTCGGAGCGATGCAGAGCGGAAGCACGGTACAGAAGATATTGTTGTTCGGCATAATCGTAATCGCGGTTTTTGCGTGCATATTCCTTTTTTACACGAACTCGTTTCTGATGAAGCGCAGAAAAAAGGAGTTCGGACTATATAATATCCTCGGTATGGGCAAACGAAATATCGGCATAATTCTTGTATGGGAATCGCTGATAATTGCGCTGTTTTCTCTTGCGGTCGGGCTGTTTATAGGCATAGCAATATCAAAACTTGCGGAACTTGCGCTTGTCAATATTCTGAACGGCGCGGTAAAGTATTCGTTTTCGATCTCTCCCCTTGCGATAGTTATGACTGTTGCCGTGTTCGGAGCGATTTTTCTGCTGTTGCTTCTCAATTCAATCAGGCAAATCAGATTTTCAAATACGGCGGCACTTCTGCGAAGCGAAAATCTCGGTGAAAAGCCCCCGAAAGGAAACATTTTCATCGGAATACTCGGCATTTTGCTTCTCGGAGGCGCGTATTGGCTCGCGGTTTCGATAAAAGACCCGATTGCCGCGATGCTGATGTTCTTTATCGCGGTGATAATGGTCATTCTCGGAACTTATCTGACAATGATAGCCGGTTCTGTCTCGTTTTGCAGAATTTTACAGAAAAATAAAAAATACTATTACAAGCCGTCGCATTTTGTCTCTGTCTCATCAATGGCTTACAGAATGAAGCGAAACGGCGCGGGGCTTGCGTCCGTCTGCATTCTCGCCACAATGGTGCTTGTTATGATCTCTTCAACGGCAAGCCTGTATTTCGGTGCGGACGACGCTGTCAAAAAACTCTATCCGAGAGAGATTAACACAACAGTCACTTTCAGAAGAGCTGATGCGGCGACGAAAGAAAACGCGGCAACCGTTCGCGATGAAATCGCAAAAACGGCGACAGAAAACGGGGCGACAGTATCAAACACAAGCGCTTACCGAAGCATATCATTTTCGGCGCTCGCGAGGGGTTCTGATTTTCTGACAAACGCGGAAGATGTCTATTCCTATTCTGAATTCAACGCAACGGCAAGCGGCGTATATTGGATATACATCATCCCCCTCTCGGATTTCAATGCGATGAGCGAATATAGCGAAAAACTTGACAAAAACGAAGTGATCGTCTCCTTTTACGGAAACGGTAGAAAATTCGAGAACGACACCTTGAGTTTCAACGGCAAACAGTCATATCATGTTAAAGACGTGATCGCGTCAGATTTTGAAAGAGGCGATGCGGCGATGAATCCTTCGCAGTCTTTGATAATCTTTTCTTCCGATCCCGACGCCATCATTGAAGACATATACGCAGCGAAAGATCCTGTCAACGTCCTTTTCAGGTACACGTTCAATTTTGACACGGGACTTGACGCCGACGGTCAAATTGCTCTCGCGCAAAAGATAGCCTACTCCGATACGCTTTCAGATCTTTCCCTTTCCGAAAAGCTGGGATACGGTTCAATAAACGTCGAAAGCCGCGAAAATAACAGGAATGATTTCTATTGCACATACGGCGGACTTTTCTTTCTCGGCATACTTCTCAGCGTAATCTTCATCTTTGCCGCGGTTCTGATAATCTATTACAAGCAGATAACGGAGGGCTATGAGGATCAGGCGCGTTTCGATATTATGCAGAAGATAGGCATGACTAAAAAAGAGATCCGAAAGAGCATAAACTCACAACTGCTGACGGTCTTCTTTTTGCCGCTCCTTTTTGCGGCGCTGCACTTGGCGTTTGCGTTTCCGATGGTCAAAAAAATGCTTGCACTGTCCGGATTGCAGAACATAACGCTTTTTGCGCTTGTAACGATAGGAACCTTTTTTGTTTACGCGATATTCTATGCGCTTGTTTATAAAATAACTTCAAACGCCTACTACCGTATTGTAAGCGACGCAAAATAAACAATAACAAACAAAGCCCATACGGGGAAATACCGAAACATCGGTCAGCCTCGTATGGGCTTTTTGAAGCGTCAATTCTAATCACAAAAATGAAAGCAGGCGCTTTCTTTTATTTTTATAGTACAACAAACCTGCAAGATCTGCCAATATCCAACCTATCGGCACAGACCACCAAATTCCTACAACACCGACGGCGGGTATACCTATAAATATAACAAACAGATACTCGCGCATATCGCCCCAAGCTTAAAGGGGAACTCGCAGAAAAATGCGGAGTTTGTCCAAAAAGACATACGCAAAAATGTTCAGAAAGGCAGTAACTACTGCGATAAAAAAGAAAGAAGCGCACAAACTCCCGCGCAACGTTTTTTCGTCCCGTTGTCCGAAACGCATGGGAAACAGAGCGCCGCTGCCCAAGCACAATCCGAGAATAACGGAAGTCAGAAATGTCATCAGTGTAAAAGATGAACCTACGGCGGCAAGCGCGTTCCTGCAGAGCCAATGACCGACTATCAGAGTATCGTCAATATTATAACACTGTTGAAGAAGATCACCCAAAATCATCGGAACGGCAAACAGCAACATAGACTTGACGATAGGTCCTTTTGTTAAATCCCTGTTCATATCTGCCCTCCAAACATAATCCGTAATTTTCGCAACGTCATTATTATAACGTTTTCAGATAAAAAGTCAATACGCATATTCATACGACAGACGCGCAAACTAACAAAAAAAAGACAGGAGATATCTGTATGTCGCTTATAGGTAAAGAAATAAATGATTTTTCGGTTTGGGCTTATCAGAACAAAGATTTCAAAAAGGTCACAAAGGAAGATATAAAAGGCAAATGGAGCGTGTTCTTTTTCTATCCCGCGGATTTTACTTTTGTTTGTCCGACAGAACTTGAAGATCTGCAAAACAGATATGATGACTTCAAAAAAGAGAACTGCGAGATTTTTACGGTCTCAACAGATACGCATTTCGTGCATAAGGCATGGCACGACAGTTCAGAAAGAATATCAAAGACGGAATTTCCCATGCTTGCCGACCCCACACATGCTCTGTGCAGAGATTTCGAAGTGCTTATTGAAAAGGAAGGACTTGCGGAGCGCGGCAGTTTTATAGTTGACCCCGACGGCAAAATAGTTATGTACGAAGTCAACGCGGGAAACGTGGGAAGAAATGCGGAGGAACTGTTCAGACGGTTGCACGCGTGCAAATTTGTTGCGGAACACGGAGATGAAGTCTGTCCCGCAAAATGGACTCCGGGAGAAGAAACTCTTAAACCGAGCCTTGATCTTGTGGGGTTGCTGTAATGGACGAAAAGGATATTTACGACGTAATAATTATCGGCGGAGGTCCTGCGGGACTTTCCGCCGCAATATATCTCGCACGGGCGCGTTACAGAGTTCTTGTTCTCGAAAAAGAAACGTTCGGAGGACAGATAACAATAACGTCCGAAGTGGTCAACTACCCCGGAATAGAAAAGACAGACGGAAAATACCTGACACAAGTCATGCGCAGGCAAGGAGAAAAGTTCGGCGCGGAATTTTCGGTAGCGGAAGTGCGGGATACAGATCTTACGGATGATATCAAAACCGTAAAAACGGACAAAGGCGTTTTTTCATCATTCGGGGTTTTGATTGCAACCGGCGCACGCCCGAGAACGCTCGGTTTTCCGGGAGAGGAGAAATTCAAAGGACACGGCGTTGCATATTGCGCGACATGCGACGGAGAATTTTTTACGGGAAAGGAAATCTTTGTTATCGGCGGCGGCTTTGCGGCGGCGGAAGAAAGCGTTTTTCTGACACGGTACGCAAAACACGTTACGGTTCTTGTCCGTGAAGACGATTTTACCTGCGCGGCGGCTGTCGCGGAAAAAGCAAAGGAGAATCCGAAAATAACAGTGATGACGAACACGGAAGTTGTCGGCGTCGATGGCGGCGAATATCCGAACAAAATTATTTATAAAAATAATAAAACGGGAAAAGAAACGACTTTTGCGAGCAAAGACGATGCGTTCGGGGTGTTTGTGTTTGTCGGATATGAACCCGCCTCGGAACTTTTTGCAAAGGCTGTTGCGACGGACAAGTACGGATATATCCTGACGGACAAGACACAAAAAACAAACATTGACGGCGTTTACGCGGCAGGTGATGTTTGCGAAAAAACGCTTCGTCAAGTCGTTACTGCGGTGTCCGACGGTGCGACTGCGGCAACCGAACTTGAAAAATATGCGGCGGCAATGCAGCGAAAAACAGGATTTAATCCGAAAAACGAGCCTGCCGTAAACAAGACAGACCCAACCCCCGAGACCCAAAAACTGTTTGATGATAAGGTAACGGAACAGTTGGATAAAGTTTTTGAAAAAATGAAAAAACCGCTGACGCTCAAACTGCATCTTGACAAAACACCGAAGTCCGAAGAACTGCGGAAGTTCGTAACGGAACTGGCTGTGAAAACAGAAAAACTAAATGTAACGACGGCGGAAAACAGCGAAGAACAGCATAAACCGTTCGTCGAAATTCTGACAGCCGACGTTAAGAAGACAGGGCTCGGCTTTCACGGCGTGCCTACGGGACATGAATTTACGCCGTTCATTCTCGGACTACTCAATGCATCGTCCGATTCGGGATTAAAAATAAGCGCCGAAACGGAGAAGAAAATTAAATCTCTGCCGAAAACAGACATGAAAATACTTGTAACTCTCACCTGCTCGATGTGCCCCGAACTCGTGGCGGCGGCACAAAAAACAGCCACGATAAACGAAAATATAACAGCGGAAGTATATGACGTAAGCCTTTTCCCCGACTTGCGGGAAAAGTATAAAATAATGAGCGTTCCGTGCCTTGTTGTCAACGAAAACGACGTTTCATTCGGCAAAAAGGATATTGATACGCTTATTGACTTTCTTATAAACAAATAGAGCAACAAGAGCAGAACCGCCGCAGGAACTTTCATGCGGCGGTTAAGTTGCGTATATATTTTTTAACTCAAAAAATCCTTTAACTTCGCCAAAGCGTTGTTATGCAAAAGTTTTGCGTAAGAATATGAAATACTCATTTTTTCCGCAATTTCTTTTAATGTCAAGCCTTTATAATAGCGAAATATTATCAGGTCCCGCGAACGTTCGTCAAGGCTTTCAAGCGCGTCGCAAAGTTCGGAAAGAGATTCTTCCTTTATAACGTTTTCGTCTACGCCGTCATCCGACACCAACGTTTCGGGCAATTCTTCACAAGTTTTGTTTGTTCGGTAAAAATCAATTACGGTATTTCTGGTAATCGTATATACCCACGTCGAAACGGAGGCTTTTTCGCCGTCAAACTTTTCAAGTTTTTCGTATACCTTTACAAACACATCGCTTGTCAGGTCTTCGATATCATGAATGTTCCGAACCTTTCCCGATATGTAACGACGAACCTTATCGCGATAGTCGAGATACACTCTTTCCCTGTCGCACAGCGTGTTCATCGTTTCTCTTTCCCGCCTTTGCTTTTCTTTTGAGGAATGTCTGTCTCGCCCGCCGCGCTGACAAATTCAAGCGAATCGTCCGAAAGTGCGGCGCCGTAGCGCGCTTCCGTGTCCTCAATCATTTTTGCAAGTCTCGGGTTTTCCGCAATGCGCTGATAATCAAACAGCGCGAAGAGTCTGCCCTGTACGGCATTTCTTTTCGTTTTCATCTTTTTACCTGTATACCCCTATCAGAAAGATTTCTTGATCCGAAGAATATTCTGTCCGTTTTTATATTCGTATGAAACGTCATCCATCGTCTTTTTTACGAGGAATATCCCAAGCCCGCCGACTTCCCTGTCGTCAGCCGAAAGAGTTATATCGGGGTCTGCTTTTTTGAGAGGGTCATACGGCACACCGTTGTCTATAAACGTTATAATAACGGACAGCGGCTCTTTCGGAACTTCGACACGAACGGTTGCGGGACCGACATTCGGGTCATAAGCATAATGCGCAATGTTGCCGAAAAGTTCGTCAATCGCAATATCTATCTGCGTCTGCGCTTTCATCGGACACCCAACTTCTTGCAGTTGTTCGTTTACAAAGTCCGTCACCTTTTCGATATTTGCGACGGTCGCTTCAATAGTCATTTCTTTCACGGTAACACCCCCGTTGTATTTCAAACAAAGCATTGTAATATCATCGGACTGCGGAGTTTCTCCGACAAAGCGTGAGACATCTTCCTTTACTGCGTTGCAGATTTCTTGGCTCGATATGTCGCCGAGCGTATTCAGAAATGAAAGAAGTCGCTCTTCGCCGTAAAGGGCGTCGTCTTCATTTGTCGCTTCCGTCACGCCGTCCGTGTATAGAAAGATTTCATCGCCCGCAGAGAGTTTCAACTCGTTCTTCTTGTATTTGATGTCCTCCATGCCCGCAAGAACAAGCCCGGGACGGACACGCAAATATTCAAATTTTCCGTTCCTATGGCGTACAAGCGGAGGATTATGTCCCGCATTTGCGAACTCGACAAGCCCGGTTTTCAATTCCAACACGCCCATCCACGCGGTTACGAACATTCCAGCCTCGTTGCTCTCGCAAAGTTTCTCGTTTGCGACGGTGAATACATCGTTAACCGGTATTCCCGATTCGGCATATCCTTTGATTATCGTTTTTGACGTCATCATAAACATAGCCGCGGGAATGCCCTTGCCCGAAACGTCCGCGACAAGAAATGCTATTCTGTCTTCGCCAACAAAATAGAAGTCGTAGAAATCACCGCCGACCTCTTTTGCCGTATACATCGAAGCGAATATGTCAAATTCCGAATGTCCCGGGAAAGGCGGGAACACCGACGGAATTGCGGAATGCTGAATTGCTTTTGCGAATTCAAGTTCACGGTCTATCCTTGCCGCCGCTTCCGCGATATACCGTTTCAACGTCAAAACAGTTGAGTTTATGTCGTCCGAAAGCGACGCAAACTCTTCATTTGAACGGACATCTACTACAACATCGAGATTTCCTCCGGTTATCTCGGAAAGAGAACGGTTGACCTTTTCCATATTGTCAACCACAAGTTTTTTGATAAGGAAATACACAAATATAAACAAAACGCCGAATACGACAAACTCCATAAATACCGTTACATAAACGGAAATATCACGCGAAAACAACGCTTCCGCTTTCGGCATCGTCGCAATTATGTAATATCCCTCCGAAACAACATAAACACAATATGCGTTTTCGCCGTAAACTTCGGTTTCAAATATCTGATTTTCGGAAATTTTCTCTTTATCGAGATTTATGCCCGTAGCGCCGAGGTCTCTGCCCTCGCCGCCATGGCGGTCGCTGACGATATTTCCGTTTTCGTCGGCAATTATTATACAGCCGTCCTCGCCCACGCGACGGTTGCGGGTAGCGCCTACGACTTTATCATCTATGTCTTTTTGAAAACGTTCGGCATCGTACGCAACCTGAACAAACCCACCGCCGTCCAAAGCGATTCCCGCATATTTGCGCAGAATGTTCGGGTTGGAAGATGTCGGCATATAGCTCTGAACAAATTCGGTCGTTTGCCCGTCAAGAAGCACAAGAAACGCCGCCGATTGCTCCCCGCCGCGCATGTTGTAATACATGAATTCGGGCTCTGTCGAAGCAATTATTATACCCGCCTCGTCAATCATGTTGATTTCCGCGACATCATATTTTTCCGCAAGCGATTTCAGTAAATCCGAATTGGGCAGATACGCTCTTTCGATTTCGGCTGTTATTTGTTTTGTCAGACGCAGCAAATTCTCGTTTGAAGCGTCGAGAATATCCTGTCTGACGTCTTCAATATTGAGTTTTTCCAACTCATAAGCGTCATTTGCGGAAAGTTCCGTCTGCAAAGCCCATGTAAACAATGTGGTCAGCAAGAATCCCGCCACAACGCAAAGCAGTAGCCAGCGCTGGAATGTCTGCGATATTTTCTTTATACCGTGATGTTTCCTTTTTGGTCCTCTCCTCCCGAGGAAAGACACAAGAGCAACCGCCGCCATAACAGCAATCGCGTTTATCGCTATCATCGGAAGCGAACAGGTGCGGACAAACGAAAATGCGGTATGAACATCTCTCATGTTCGTCAGGAAAATCATCAGCATATGTATAACTTCCGTGATTATGCCGACGGCAAGCCCGTAAAACCATTTGGGACGCTTGTTGTCAAACATAAACTTTCGAAGAAGCGCCGCAAACACACCCGCAAGAACAGTAGATACGGAGCACGCAAGTTGCGTGTAAACACCGGCACCCCACAAAACGGCAAACCACCGTTCCACGCCGCCGATAACACCTGCGATAATACCCGCCGGCGCGCCGAACAAAAGCCCCGCGCATATGGGAGCCGCATCGCGGGCATTCATCACCGCGCCGCCTATATCAACACCGAACTCCGTTCCGAGAACCGCCAGTCCGCCGAAAAGGATTCCGACCATGATCTGATTCAACGCATACGGAATCTTTTTGGCAAGCCGCGTTTTCTCGATAAAATATATTATAACGGAGAGGATAACGGGCAAAACCGCAATCAGGGCTAATTGTAAAAGAGTTTTAATCAACATAACTTTATCTTTCGATCGTCAATATATCGGAAAACCCGGTTATTTCAAAAACTTCATTTATATCGTCGTTTACGTTTTTCAGCAGCATACTGCCCTGCCTGTTCATAACTTTTTGCGCGGCAAGCAAAACGCGGAGCCCCGCGGAAGAAATATACGCAAGCCCGCCGAAATCAAACGTAAGCTCGGTTATCCCGTTCAGAGACTGTTTAAGTTCCGCTTCAAGCAAAGGTGCGGTGTTGGTGTCCAATCTGCCTTCAAGAGTTATCGTCAAAGACGTTCCGTCAAGTTTTTTTTCTATCGTCATTCTGAAATCTCCAATCTGAATTTTATAATAACATTATACCATTTTAACACATATTCGTCAACAACCCTTTGCGCATTTTTTTGTGACCCACACACTTTTTCACAATATAAGACATCTACGACGAATATCTCTCGCATTTTTCATTCTTCAATCCTTTATACGAACAAAAACGACGAGAGGACAGTCTCTCGACGAATTTTTTTAATTTTCATCTACCCAATGTGCTTTCTTCTTCAAAAACGCAAATAATTCCGCTCTGCGCATCAAAGCCGAAGACCAAAAAAGTATATGTTTCGTCTTCCCACGGCGTAATATTGTATTTTCTTTCGGTTTCATTATAGATCAAATAGTAATTACACCGAACATAGTCAAATTCAAAATATCTCAAATTGCCCGCGAGCTCATCAACCCAAAACGGTGAATCCTCTACGTTTTTCAGAAATTCGGATTTTTCCTTAAGCATAAATCCGCCTAATACCGCAAGGAATTAAGCGGTAATTATGCAAAAAAATAAAAACAATCATGAAAAAGGCTTGAAAACGCGCTTGTTTTATGGTATAATATATTGAAATAGAATACGGCCTAAAAAATGTTTCCGTAGCTCAGCAGGATAGAGCGACCGCCTCCTAAGCGGTAGGTCGGGTGTTCGAATCACCTCGGGAACGCCAAATGTGTGCTTGCGCGGATTTATTATTCACGCAGGTACACCGTATTCGGGGGCGTACCGGTTTTCGACGGGGGCGCTGAACCTTGATAAGCGAGTAGTGTCGGGCAATCACTTAAAAGGCCTAAACTTAAAATTAAACGCTAATAGAACAGAATTAGCAGCTGCCTAACCCGGCAGCCGTCCTCTCTTTGAGTACCGCGGCGAAGAACAGGGCGTCGATTCAGCGGTGAACGACATCGGAGGGTATCGGGACTCCTTTGCGGCTTAATTCCGTTTATAGCGACAGAGGATTTGTTTATTGTTCCCCTGCCGCCGAATTCAAACGATAAACTACACTCGTAGAAAGTCTTGGGAATGTTCTTTCGGACGGGAGTTCAACTCTCCCCGCCTCCACCATTGAAAAACCCATAACCACGGCAAAAAACCGCTGGTTATGGGGATTTTTTATATCTTGATTATCTCTGAAAAATACACTTGAAGCGCAATAAAATAAAAATTTGTGCCACTTTTTGTGCCACTTTTTATCTCAAAAACTTCGTTTCAAAATACCCCTATCGGACTCAGTCGCCATGTTTTTGATAAAATTACGGTGGATTTTTCTATTGAAGATTATATTGAATATTATATGGTTTTATTATAAGATACAATTAGTTTGTCATATTGAATTTTTCAGAAGAAAGAGAAACAAAATGTCAGAAGAAACGATGTGGCCGGCATACCGCGCGCAACAAATACAGCCCCAAGCAAAAGGCATGATATATGGAAGTCCGGGGCGGTAAACTTGCCGACGAACTTGCAATCTTGTTCTCACGGAAATAAAGGCCGCGACTTCAAAAACAAAACTCGCCCATGAAACGGAAGTTGCGTTTTTAAAAAATTTGAAGATGTATATCCGTAAGATTCTTTCCGGTTATAAAAAATGAATGTCTGATTTAAACATAACCGATATCTTGATTTTTTTCTTATAATGTGCTATATTTTATACATACAAACATTAACGCATAAAGGTATCCGTTTACACCCATTGCCTCTATCTGAAAACAGTAATCAGATAATTTAATAAAACGGCTATTTAGGAGAAAGAAAGATATGACCGAATATATACGAACAGAAAAAAACGGCGGTACTCTTTTATCTGCTGAAAACAATGCCTCTTCGCCCATACTGACAATTATGACTGCGGAAGAATTTGCAGAACGGAAAAATGAGTTTTTGCATGTCAAGGATGTGCTGCACGGTAAAGGCGCCGCAAGGTATTGCAAAGCGGATGTTTTCGCAAACTGTATTTGGGGAACAGTCAGAATACCGAACAAAAGTGACGACACAAAACCGCCCGTATCATTTCTTTTTTATTTGGTTGATAACAAACTTGTTTTGATTGAAGATGTCGGAAACATCAAGCAATGGATAAAGGTTCAATCCGAAAAGCTCTGCGATTTCAACAGTTCCGACACGCTGCTTTTCAGGATCATTGAAAGTTCATTTGAAAACGATTTGATGTATCTTTCCCATATCGAAAAAAAGATTGAAACTCTTGAAGATTCCATTTCGGAAAATCTGCCGAATGACTTTTTTGACAAGATTACAAAAGAACGCAAAAAACTTTCAGAAATGCACGCATTTTACGAACAGATATCCGATATGTCCGATATACTCGGGGCATGCGGCAAAACACAAATAATTAAGGAAACCGAACTTTGGTCAAGACTCGGCGGCAGAGCCGACAGGCTTGGAGACCATATTCGACTTCTGCAAGAAAACATTCTGCAATTACGGGAACTTTATCAGGCAAAGCAGGACGCAAAGCAAAACAAGGTTATGTGCATTCTTACAATAGTAACAACCTTATTCTTGCCCTTGACACTTCTTACGGGGTGGTACGGAATGAATTTCAGAAACATGCCTGAACTTCAATGGGAACACGGTTATCTCGGGGTTATCGTTATCGCCGTCGTTTCCGTTATACTTGAAATCATATATTTTAAAAAGAAGAAAATGTTTTAGCCGTCAAAATCAACGCATAAATGAGTATTTCCCGTCATAGTTATTACCAAAACGAATTTTTCGGAGGTAAACTATGACGGGAACCGATATTTACAGGGATATATCGACGCGCACGGACGGAGACATTTATATAGGTGTCGTGGGACCTGTGCGCACGGGTAAGTCCACATTCATCAAAAAATTTATGGAAGCGCTTGTAATTCCGAACATTGACGGAGACTACAAACGCGACAGAGCGGTTGACGAACTGCCGCAATCGGCGGCGGGACGAACCATAATGACAACAGAGCCGAAGTTCATTCCCAACGAAGCAGTCAATATATGCGTTGACGACAATATTGATATGCGCATAAGGCTTATTGACTGCGTGGGATATATTGTGCCGAGTGCGCTCGGATATATCGAAAACAATTATCCGAGAATGGTCATGACACCGTGGTTCGACGAACAGGTACCGTTCAATATGGCGGCGGAGATAGGCACGCAAAAAGTTATAACCGAACATTCGACGATAGGGCTTGTTGTTACCACCGACGGCACAATAGGAGATATTCCGCGTGACGATTACATAGAAGCTGAGACGCGCGTCATATCCGAATTGAAAGACCTCGGAAAGCCGTTTGTCGTACTGCTCAATTCCACGCAGCCGGAATCCGAACCGACAAAACTTTTGGCGCGTTCGATGGCGGACGAGTACGGCGTAACGGTCATTCCCGCAGATTGTCTGACACTCGGCGAAGAAGAGATAAAGTATATTCTCGGGCAGATACTTTGTGAATTTCCTGTTCGGGAAATCAGAGTTTCCGTTCCCTCTTGGGTTTCATCGCTTGAAGACGGGCACGCGCTGAAAGAAAGCGTATATAAAGATGTGCGTGAAGCGACAAAAGACTGTTGCCGCATAAGCGAAGTTTCAAAAATTGCGGAACGGCTCGAAAAGAACGAATACATTTGCTCCGCGAAGTCCGAAAAAACAGATCTCGGAACCGGTATAGTGCGAATAACGCTCGATCTGCCGAAACTGCTCTTTTATAAAGTTCTCGGCGATGCAACAGGAGTAAAACTTGAAGACGACGGAGATCTTATTTCGCTTGTAACACAACTTTCGCAGTCAAAACAGGTGTATGACAAACTTTCGGATGCACTTGAATCGGCTGACGCGACCGGTTACGGCATTGTAACTCCGAGCATTGACGAACTGACACTCGATGAGCCTGAAATAGTAAAACAGGGCAACAGGTTCGGCGTTCGACTTAAAGCGTCCGCGCCGTCGTACCATATAATCAAAGCAGATATTCAGACCGAAGTCTCCCCAATTGTGGGCAGCGAAAAACAATCGGAAGAACTTGTCAGATTTTTGCTGACAGGGTTTGAAGAAGACCCGAAAAAGATATGGGAGAGCAATATTTTCGGAAAATCGCTTCATGAACTTGTCAACGAGGGGCTGAATGCGAAGTTGAACAAAATGCCGCAGGAAGCGCGCGGAAAAGTTCAGGAAACGCTTCAAAAAATAATCAATGAGGGCAGCGGCGGGCTTATCTGCATTATTCTGTAAATCACATCGGGAATCTCTTGACGGGGTTCCCGATTTTTATTCATACGATTTTTCTTGCAATCAGATAAATTTTATGATACAATAAGAAAAAAAATGATTGAATGTCTGGAGTTACAAAATGTCGCAGATAACGAAACGTGCGCTTGAAACATCGCTGAAAAATCTTTTGCTCAAAAAGCCGCTGAACAAAATAACCGTCAACGACATAACCGAAGACTGCGGAATTAACCGCATGACGTTTTATTATCATTTCAAGGATATTTACGACCTTGTGGAATGGTCTTGTCTGGAAGACGCGTCAAAGGCTCTGAAAGAAAAAAAGACGCATGATACATGGGAACAGGGACTTATTCAGATTTTTTATGCGGTCAAAGAAAATAAGCCATTCATAATGAATGTTTACAGGTGTGTCAGCAGAGAGCGCGTCGAAAGATACCTGAACCCTCTTACCGACGACCTTGTTATGGGCGTTGTGGAGGAGCAGTCCGTCGGAATGTCCGTGCGCGACGACGACAAACAATTCATTGCAAAAATATATACTTATATATTGGTAGGCGTTATGTTGGATTGGATCTGCGACGACATGAAAGAAGACCCCGAACAACTCGTTGAACGGTTGGCGCTCGCCATTCAAGGAAATATCTCATCAGCGCTTGAACGGTTCAGAACCGATAAGAGAAGATAAGCGGCTTCCGACGATAGGCATTCAATCAGCCCCTCGCATATAATTTTATCAAATCGCCGAAAATGATAAAATTTTTTACAGATAGTATTCCCGTGATAAGTTCTTTATCACGGGTCTTTTTTTGTTTATTGTAATTCTCCGAAAAGTGAGTATAATAAAGACAGAAAAAATAAATCGGAGGTAATCCATTATGTATTATTCGGCAGGTAACTATGAATCTTTCGCTCGTCCGGAAAAGCCGGAGGGCGTTGACAAAAAATCGGCTTATATCATCGGAACGGGTCTTGCCGGGCTTTCCGCTGCTTTCTATCTTGTCCGCGACGGACAGATGAAAGGCGAACACATTCACCTTCTCGAAAAACTTGATTTGGCGGGCGGCAGTTGCGACGGACGCAAGGATGTAACAAAAGGCTTCTATATGCGCGGCGGCAGAGAGATGGATAACCATTTCGAAGTTATGTGGGATATGTTCAGAGACGTTCCCTCCATTGAAACGCCGGGAGTCTCCGTTCTCGACGAATACTATTGGCTCAACAAGCACGACCCGAACTATTCGCTTTGCAGAGCGACCGTAAACCGCGGCGAAGACGCACATACGGACAAAAAATTCGAGCTTGATAAAGAATCGGCTTTGGCGCTTTCAAAACTCTTCATGACGCCCGAGAAAGACCTTGAAGACAAAAAAATCTCGGACGTTCTTCCCGAATCGTTCTGGTCAACAAACTTCTGGCTTTATTGGCAGACGATGTTTGCGTTCCAGCGTTGGTCGAGCGCACTTGAAATGAAGAGATACCTTTGCAGATACGTTCACCACATCGACGGTCTTCCCGATTTCAGCGCGTTGAGATTCACAAAATACAACCAGTACGAAAGTATGATTCTTCCCCTTGTAAAGTATCTTGAATCGCACGGCGTCACCATTGAATACGGTATGGACGTCAAGAATGTTATAATCGAAGACAACGGCGACAAAAAAATTGCAAAACAGATAGTTTATGTCAAGGACGGCAAAGAGCAGACCATTGACCTTATCGAAGACGACCTCGTCTTCATCACAAACGGCTGCTGCACGGACACTTCCTGCTACGGCGACCAGACCCATGCACCCGATATTTCGAATGTTCGCGACGGTGTCGGCGAATCCTGGGATCTTTGGAAGAATATCGCAAGACAGGCTAAAAACGGCGAATACGGCAATCCCGACAAATTCTGCAGCGACTTTGAAGCGACAAACTGGATGAGCGCCACCGTTGCAACATCGGACGAAAAAGTTATCCGCCATATCATGGACATCTGCAAGAGAGACCAGAGAGCCGGCAAAGTTACGACAGGCGGTATCGTTACCGTAAAAGACAGCACGGACAATTGGTATCTGTCTTGGACTATAAACCGTCAGCCGCAGTTCAGAGCACAGGACAAAAACACAGTTCTTGTTTGGGTATATGCGCTGAACACAAACAAAGAGGGCAACTACGTCAAAAAGGCAATGCGCGACTGCACGGGCGAAGAAGTCTGCCGCGAATGGCTTTATCATATCGGCGTTCCGACAAACGAAATTGACGAGCTCGCAAAGAATGCCTGCAATACAACGACCTGCTTCATGCCGTTCATCAACGCATTCTTCCAGCCGAGAAAAGAAGAGGACCGTCCGCTTGTCGTTCCTCACGGAGCCGTCAACTTCGCATTCCTCGGTCAGTTCGCGGAAACTCCGAGAGATACGATATTCACCACGGAATATTCTATCCGTACCGGTATGGAAGCGGTCTATACCCTGCTCAATGTTGACAGAGGCGTTCCCGAAGTCTGGGGCAGCAAATACGATGTCCGCGAACTGTTGAGAGCGTGCTACTACGCGATAGACAAAAAGCCCATAACCGACGTAAAACTTTCATTTGCGGAAAAAGAGGCACTGAAACTCGTTATGAAGAAAGTCAAGGGCACGGATATCGAAATTCTGCTCAAAGAAAGCGGACTTATTAAATAAATTAACATTAAAACATTTTCGGTGGGTCGATTTTCGACCCACCGCATTTTTATGCCGAAAACAATTATATTACGCTTTATGCACTTGAAAAATGAATAATCTTTTCAAAAAGTTAAAAAAATGTCTTTTTCCTCTTGCATTTCGTGCCAAACTGTGATACAATGACAACGGAACAATAAATCGGAGCCGAAAATTCTATGCCGGCTTCGGAAATCAGATCAGGAGGTAAACACATGAAAAAAAGGCTTTTCAGTATCCTGCTGACCGTCTGCTTGGTTCTCAGCCTTGCAGCGCTCCCCGCGTTCGCCGCAGGTGAATATGACGGCAAGACCGTTATTCTTCACACAAACGACGTTCACGGTTCCATCACGGGATACGCAAAACTCGCGGCAGTCAAGGCCGATTACGAGGCTAAGGGCGCGAAAGTGCTTCTCGTAGACGCAGGCGACTTTTCACAGGGAACGGCATACGTCAGCGTTGCAAAAGGCGCGGATGCCATCACCATGATGAACGCCGTCGGCTATGACTTTGTAACTCTCGGCAACCACGAATTTGACTACGGCGCCGCTCAGGCACAGAGCAACCTGTCGAAATTCAAAGGCAAGGTTCTTTGCGCAAACGTTCTCGGAGCGGACGGAAAACTGCTCTATGACGCATCTGCGATAAAAGACCTCGGGGATGTCAAGGTCGGATTTTTCGGTCTCGAAACTCCCGAAGCGCAGACAAAAGCAAATCCGGCGCTCATCAAGGGACTCTCTTTCCTTGCGGGTGACAAAATGAAGGCGGCAGCTCAAAAAGAGGTTGATACGCTTAAATCTAACGGGGCAGATGTTGTTATCGGTATCGTTCACCTCGGCGTTGACGCAAGTTCTGAGCCCAATACATCTTACGACCTTTATAAAGCGCTTACAAACGTTGATTTCATTATCGACGGTCACTCTCACACCGTTATGACAAGTTACGGCGAAGAAAAACTTCCCATTCAGTCAACGGGAACGGCATTTGCAAATATCGGCGTTATCGTTATTGACAACGCAACAAAGAAGATCGAGAAAAACGAACTTCTCGATATGAAAAAATACGAGGGCGGAAGCGACGCGGCGGTTGAGGCGGAAGCAAACAAAATCATCGCGCGTATCGACGCTGAATTCGGAGCCGTTGTTGCAAAATCCGAAGTTGAACTCAACGGCGACAAAGCACCCGGAAACAGAACCGAAGAAACAAACCTCGGCGACCTTATCACGGATGCTATGATGTGGAAAATCAAGAGCACGGTTGAACTTACCGTTCCCGAAGAGAATGTTGTTGCTCTTACAAACGGCGGCGGAATCCGCGCTTGGCTCCATAAAGGAGATCTGACGAAGAAAGACGTTAATACAGTTCTCCCGTTCGGCAACAGCCTTGCGATTGTTTATGTTTCCGGTCAGCAGCTGCTCGAAGCTCTTGAAGCATCCACGCAGGCACTTCCCGAAAGTCTCGGCGGTTTCCCTCAAGTTGCAGGCATCAAATTCACCGTTTACACAAAGCCCGCATATGACAAGGCGGACACCGAATATCCCGGTTCGTCCTACTTTGGACCGAAGAGCATTCAGAGAGTAAGAATAACCGAAGTGAACGGCAAGCCGTTTGACAAAAACGCAAAATATGCCGTTATCACAAACAACTTTGTTGCCGCAGGCGGTGACACTTACTATGCGTTCGCAAGTTCGACCGAGCAACTTGATACAGGCATACTTCTTGATGAAGTTCTTGTTGAATATATAACCGATAAACTCGGCGGTGTTGTAGGCGAAGAGTATGCCGCACCTCTCGGAAGAATCACAATAGACAACGAAAACGATCCTCCGAAAGAAACACCTCCGACGAGCGATGAACTCAGCGTTTTCTTCTGGAGCATTATGGCTCTGACCGCACTTGCGGGCGCAGCCGTTTGCATTAAAAAGAAGAAGGTCAACGGCTGATATACCAACCGTCTGAAAATATCATATAGTTTTGAAGCCGTCGCTTTTCAGCGACGGCTTCAAATATTGACAAAACACGCATATCTGCGCAAATAAAAAGAATGTTATACCGATATGCGGTACATATAGATTATCCGACGCGAACCTCAAAATTCGCGTCGGATATTTTTTAATCAAAGTTTATCTCTGTGCTTTTATCAGATTCTTATAAAATCTTACCGCGCCGGGCAGACAGTTATACTCAATGTTCTCGTCAAGTCCGTGCATACCTTTCATCTGTTCGGGACCGTAGATAACGGGAGCAAAGCGCAGACAGTTTTTGCATATCGGCTGGTAGAACTGTGCGTCGGTGGCACCCGTCATAACATAAGGCGATGACGGAAGCCCGGGGAAAGTATCGGCAATGACTTTTGTAAAAAGCGTATACGCCTCGCCGTGAATATCGACAGGTTCGGTGTAATCATTTGCATGAAGCACGCGGGTTTCAAGACCGTGTTTTTTTGCAAGAGCCGTGATGATTTCAAGGCTTTCTTTTTCACCCTGATGCGGAATAAAACGCATATTTGCGCCAAGCGTTGCTTCCTGCGGAATGACATTGTAGGCGTCCGAGCCAGACTGCATAGTAAAGGCAATCGTAGTTTTCAGCATTGCTCCCGCCTGCGCGCTGATATTGGGAAGAAGTGCGACAAGAAGAGGCTTGAACAGCCAAAGATTTCCGAGAATGAGCCGAAGTCCGAATGAAGCATACGGAGCAAGCGCCTTGAACATTGCGGCAACCTCGGGCATCATTTTCTTTTTGAAAGGAGATTTTGTTTCCACCTCATTCACAAAAGCGGCAAGTCTTGCGATAGGTGTGTTTTTCGACGGGGCGCTTGCATGACCGCCTGTGCTTTTTGCGGTAAATTCAACGTCACCTTTACCCTTTTCAAAAATGCCAACCATTGCAAAGTTGCCGTGGATTCCGCCGATGGGTTCGCTGATTATTCCGCCGCCCTCATCGCAGAGCAAAAACAGTTCGACGCCGCGGCGTTTCAATTCTTCAACGATTTTCGGCGCGCCGTCACCCGCCCACTCTTCGGTGCAGGAAGACGCAAGATATACGTCAACATCGGGTTCGTACCCCTCTGCGAGAAGTTGCTCAACCGCTTCAAAAAAAGCCATAACGGAGCATTTTGTATCGGACGCTCCCCTGCCGTGAACTTTACCGTCTGCAATATCACCCGAAAAAGGTTCATGTTTCCAAACACCCTCTGCGGGGACAACATCCTGATGGCTCATCAGAAGTATCGGCTTATCGTGGCTTTTGCCTTTCCAATAATAGAGCAGATTTCCGTCAATTTCGGTTTTTTCGAGGTTTTTATGCACAAGAGGGAAAAGTTCTTCCAAAACTTTATGAAAGCCGCGGAATTTTTCCGCTTCATCAACACCCGAATGCGAAGTCGTGTCATACTTGATCATCGCAGACAGTTTTTCGGCAAGGCGAAGAGACTCATTTTCGTTTTCATTTGCCTTATATTCTGAGACTTTTGCGGGTGTAAGCAGCGTTTTTATCACGGCGACGAGAACAAGCAGCAAAAGTATGCCGATAATGCAGAGCGGAATTATCCAAAAAAGATGAATCATTTGTTTGCCCTCTTTCCCTTTTTATAGAAGAAAAACGCTATTCCTATCGCTATTGCGCCCGACGGAATAATCATAAAACTCGTCGAGGATACAAGAGACGGAACAAGAATAAAAAGAACGCTCATCAAAACAAGCGGCGCTATTGCGACCTTTATATTTTTGCGATAGTATTTGTATGCCATTGCGCCAAAAAGTGCGGGAACGACGTTTGCAAACGCAGGCTGGAGCGTCGGGCTTTCAAGCACGGGGCGAAGCGGTGTAAGTATTGCAACGCCGACGGCAAGAACAACTATCGTAACAAGAGATGATGTTGCAATGGAGAGCGTCGAGATTATCTCATTTTCGCGCGTTCCCGTTTTTGCGCCGACCATATCGCGGGCATTGACGGCGCACGGGATCTTCATATTTATCAGATTTCCCGTTATAAACGCAAGATAACCGCCGCCTGAGCCGAGCATAGGTGTATAAATAAGAAATTCGGCAATGCTGCTGACAAGCCATACAAGACCGACCGCAACAAAGCCTTTTGCGGTTGCGGCAAGGTCGGGCATCGCGCCGAGATAAGTGCCGATAAGGAACGGTGCGCCGACAAGCATGACAAGAGCGATAATGCTGACGGTTCTTCCTATCACATGAGTTTTTTTGCTGTATTTTTCCCAGTTCAAATCTTTATTTTCGTCCATTTTCCCGTTCCTCCTTTATATGAGTTTGACAACAACTGCCGCAGCCATTCCCACAAGCATACTGACGGCAATCGAAAAACTGTCTACCCAAGCGAATTTCTTTTTGGATGAAAGGTATACGAAAAGAGCCATAACAGCAGCGGAAACCGCAACCACAAGCAAAGGCGTCCAATCGCCTTTAAAAGTGAACAATCCCTCGGATGAAGCAAAAGCACCTATGTAACTGCCGATATATGCGCTGACAAGTCCGATAAACATTGCTGTCATTGCGGTATCGCCGAAGCCTGCGCCGACATTCTTTTTATTGTTTGAAACAAGTTTTTTCGTATACTTTTTGTTGAAGAGGACGGAAAGTACCATTCCCCAGATAATGCAAATACTCATCAAAAGCGCTATGGTCGCAAATCCCGAAGCCGTCATTTCGCTTGATGAAAGCTCTTTCATTCCGACCTGTTCCGCAGCCCCCTGCGCGACCTGCGTTTCATAGTGGAGCGCTCCGATAACGGAAAGGCGAAGCCATGGCCACGGGATTCCGAGACTGCCCGAAAGCGCAATTACGCCGAGCAATATTCCGACACTCGGAAGCACCGAAAACGTTGCGCTGGAAACGATAACACGCTTCATTTTGACGGTATCCATTCCGAGAGCCTTTCCCTGCCGATATGCGCGCACCATAAAAATCACGCAAACAACAGCGACAAAGGCGATGATTCCGCCGCATATCAGATACATCGGCGAACTGTTCAGTTTTTCAGCAACAGACATATAAAATACTCCTTTTTGCCGTTTTTTTAATTATATCACATCAATTTTGATTTCGCAAGCAAAATTGAAAAAAAATGTGTTTTTATTCTTGATATGTGTCCGCGAAAATGGTATAATTTCAAAAGGAGGAATATCCGATGTATAAAATAATCAGAAGCAAAAGAAAAACGATAGCGATAAAAGTCTGCGACGACGGTTCCGTAATTATAAAAGCGCCGCGATTTGCGTCAAAGGCGCAGATTTACTCATTCATAAACACAAAAACGGATTGGATAGAAAAAACACAGAAAAAGGTCAAAGAACGCGGCGCGCGCCTTGCAACAGTCGGAAAGCTTACGGAAACCGAACTCAAAGAGTTGGTCGCCGCGGCAAAAGAACATATACCGGAACGTGTGGCATATTTTGCGCCCGCCGTCGGCGTTAAATACGGTAAAATAACCATTCGCAAACAACGGTCGCGCTGGGGCAGCTGCTCGTCGGCAGGCAATTTGAGTTTTAATGCGCTTTTGATGCTTGCTCCGCCCGAAGTGCTCGACGGCGTGGTAGTTCACGAACTCTGCCACATAAAACAGATGAACCATTCTGCCGCGTTTTATCGGGAAGTGAGCCGTATATTACCCGATTATAAAGAAAGAAACAAGTGGCTGAAAGAGAACGGACATACGTTACTTGAAAGGCTTCCGAACTATTGAATTTTTATGCACTAATTTCGGTTATCCGCTATTCATTGAAATGATATACAGTTTTCCCCGCCTGCTTCGGTTACGGTGCGGTATTCGATGCTCTTTCAAATGCTTTTCACCAAGATGGCGGACGATGTATCCTCGACAGCAAAACCCTGCTTGCCGATAACATTCACCGACCGCCCGGATTGCTTGTATATCTCTGTTCTGCGTGACCAAATTCGGCTGGGGCTTTGACAAATACAAAGAAGAGGCGAACACGGGCAAAGGACTTAAAGTTTATCCTTGGATGAAATGGTATTTTCTAATTGTTCTTCCGCTGATGATAATTTCAATATTTATTATAGAACTTATCGGATAACACATTACAACTTAAAACAGGCAACCTCAAAAGGCTGCCTGTTTTTTTGTTATTTCTTTTCAGCGGAGAACAAATATGCGAACTCAGTTTCTCTTGTTTGAATATTACTAAATCCGGCGGAAAACAGTATTGAATGAATCTTTTTGGGATCGTCCGGATACAGTTTCAGACTTCTTTTTCCGTAATCAAGAATATCGCTTTGATTTTTATCAATCGAAAGAACAAACCTTCCGCTCGGCGACAGTAAAGAATAAATCTTTTCTATCGCCTGCCGTTTTTCTTTGATGTGCATAAATGTCAAAGACGAATATATCAAGTCAAAAACCGTATCAAACGGATAATTGAGAAAATCGCCGCAAATCAAAGTAACATTCGGAAAAGATAAATATTTTTTTGCACGCTCGACTGTTTTCGGAGAAATATCTATTCCGAAAAATGACGAAACGACAGGAGCAACGCGAAAGGCAAGACGTCCCGTGCCGCAACCTATCTCCAAAACCTTTTGGTTTGAAGACAATGCAAGCATTCCAAAAAACGCTTGACCGTCCCATTTATCCATATACGCCCGTAATGCGGGGGTATCTTGAAGAGGGTCGTTATTTTCGTCAATAAGCGAATCGTAATGGTTTATAAGCGATTTATTCATTTATAACTGCCTTCCGTAGATATATACTTTTCTGCTTCGGCTGTTTACCGTTTCAAAAAGGCATAAAAAGCCTGCGTTTTTGTGCAGTCTGATACTTGCTTCATTTTCAATCCGTATCTGCGCGATAACAAACTTGTACCCGCGCGCCTTTGCCTTTTCGCAAACAGCAGATACTGCCTCTCCGCCGTATCCTTTATTTCGATATTCGGGCAAAATTTCTATTCCATCGCTGACAGTATCTTCGGATTTATAATATAACGAAGTATTTCCTACAATTATGCCATCGTGTATAACGGCGAACATTTCAAAATATTTGCCGTCATATTCAAGTGTTTTATATGTATTCAGCAACGCCTGTGCATTTTCGTCCGTATATCCCATTTTCTCTTTCAAAAACGGAATATCCGAACTTTCAAAATGCCTTAATGATACCATTTTTCATTTTTCTCCGTTCCAACACTGCAAAAAAATCGTACCAGCAAGTCTTTTTTGTCAAGTGTATAATTGTATTCATTATACCGCTTAATTTTTAGATTAACGATTGAAATACGTCTTGTACTCGGAAGTTGCTATCAAATCATTCCAAGCCTCTTCCTCGGAACCGAAAGCCGAAAAACGCATATCATCTACTCTCGCCATTCTGCCGGAAATCTGTCGGGATACCCCGAAAAATACTTCATTTCATCCGCATCATATTCTTCTATGCGTTCGAATATATACCGAAAAATACCCATCGCTGTTTTTCAGGATTACAACTCTGTGCTCATTATTCGCGCCGTAAACAACTTTTATAACTGTTTCGTCCGAAAAATCAAGATGCTTATCGTAAAACATATCAACTATTTCCGTATGCGACGGCAAAACATAATCTATTTTTTCTTTTCGGGAGAAGCGTTTCTTTAATTTATCAAACATCATAAATCTCAACAAGTATCGGTATTTCAGACACTTTAACGAAAATAAGCATAATTGTCAATCATAGTGACCGCCATACGGAAACACGATTTTTCACGTCTGTCTGAAATATGGACGGTTGCGGCTTGCGCCCGCCACAAGTGGTTCAGGCAAGCCCTTGACGTTTTGCCAATATAACAAATATAATCTGTAATATACTCAAACCCGCCGTCGATCTTTTTATCGATGTTATTATATCATATAAAAATCCATTTTTTAATTGAGTTTTGGCTTTTTAGACACAAAAATCTATTTTACCAAATCACTCTTTTCCACATATCGGGCGAGATCTTCGACAGTCGGACACGTCGTCTTATATATCATGTAATTTACGCCTGATGTACCCTCACGACGAAATACATTCCAATGGGTCTTTTTCTCTTCAACAGTAAAATATTTTCCTTTTTTACCGATAATCAATATATCGTCCTCCTTGAATCAATAAATGGCAATCCTATATTTTGATATATTATAACACAAGTTTCTAAAAAAATCAAGACAAATTTCAATAAAACTTCTTATGTATATCGAAACGAATACCATGCGACAAAAGCCAACGCATAAAACTGCCCCCGATCGAAAAACGACCGGGGACAAAAAATCTGTTTATCAACTTCTTCGACAAAAGGTTCAGCAATAGAATTCCATCGGATAGGTCAGGTATTCGTTGGGAGCGAGTTGATCGGCGGTCACATAGCCTGCGGGAGCGGCGATGAGACTCGGGAGACGGTTGACAACCGTAGCGCAGGTGTGTTCCACCGTGGCGGGTTTGACAACGTGAAACTCCGTATCGGGTTCGCCCGTGATTTTCCAGTCGCACATATCGCCGTCATCGGGACCGTAAACCTTGCCTATGGTTTCTTCCTCAATAGTTATGCCCTGCATGGTCTCAATCGTAACAACCGCGGACATACCTATGCAGCGACCTGCTTTAATGGTTTTGCCGAGAGTGGAAGAATCGATGTCGTGGTCGATGATATAAGGAACGTGTTTCTGCGTAATGGATTTAACGGTCAGCCCGAGTTTGTTTGCCAACGCTTCGCTTGCATTCCATGCGTATGACGGTTCAAAGGAATCGGGGTGGGCTATCTGCTGTTCAAATTCTTCTTTGGACAGGTCGCAACCGTGGGCTTTCGCAAGTGCCAGACCGTATTCGTCAACGTTGTAACTGTATGCGCCCTTGATTTTTGTAATCTTGTGGCAACCGCCGGCAACCATAGCAACCATGTTGATCCAGAATATGTCCTGCATGCCGCTGCCCGTAATGGTGCAGCCGGTTTCTTTTGCAAGAGCATCAAGACGGTTAATTTGCGCCGCAGATGTCGTCCACGGGAAAATTGCTTCTTCGCAGGTGGTAATTACATTTATACCGCGTGCCACGCATTTTTCCACATGCTCATAGATATCGCCGATAAAACTGAACAATGTTACAATGGCAACGTCCGCATCGCACGAATCGAGAACTTTGTCAGCATCGTTGGAGATGATAACACCGGTTTTCAACCCGAGCCCCGCAAAATCACCGACATCCTGTCCCACAACCGCGGGATTAACGTCGATAGCACCGACTATCTGCGCGCCGTGTTCGTGCAGATAACGAAGAATGTACTTGCTCATTTTTCCGCAACCGTACTGTACAACTTTGATTTTTTCCATGGGAAAATCCTCCTTAAAAATTGTATATGACGCAGACTGAATGTGCACAGTCTGTAAAGTACGCCGTTTCTCTACCCTTTTAATTTGAATATACCCTTTTTGTTTTATTATATACCCTCATGCAGGATGAGAGTCAATACGGTTCATAAAAATTTCACAATCACTCTTCGCCGAATGTCACAGGAACTTGCAGACGCAGAAACATATTCCGCCTGTTACTGTCAAAAACATTGAATTCGGTCAGAACTTCGCAGATGTAATCGCCGCTGACGTGCCAACCGCAGGCATGACAGGCTTCAAGAAGTCTGTCGGCGTAACGTACTTCGTCGTCGTAACTGTCAAGATAAATACAAGCGTACATACCGCTGTCAAGAACCGTCGCATCGCGGAAATTTTCCACATCGCGGTAATCAAGAAAAACAAAAACGTCTTTTGCTTCAAAGCGTCCCGCAAGGAAGTTTTCCCTTGTAATGCTTGTTCCCGTCGCATAAGAATGAATATGCGAAAATCCGCGATTCATCAGCGCCTGTCGCAGGTACATCAATTCACGCTCGTAGGCATAAATATCCGTGTCATAGAAATTGTCGCGGCACGGCAATCCCCACAGATAGCGACGGTCTATATATTCAAGGGCAATTGTGCCTTTAACGGGAGATTTCCGATATCTCTCCACGCTTGCAATAGCCCTTTCAACGGCATTATGACGGGCTTTTAACTCCCGCATCTGACTGTGCAGCTGTTCATTCTTGCGAATCAGGATAGTCTCTATCAGAGTGATGTCTTCCTTTTTCAGTATATCCGCGATTTCGGCAAGGCTCATGCCCAATTCTTTCATATATGCTATCATGTCCAAACGCGCATTTTGAGCCATATCATAATAACGATAGCCGCTTTGCGGGTCTTTGCGGCGCGGGTGCAGCAGTCCGAGTTCATCATAAAGACGCAGCGTTGCCACCGTCAGGTTGTTGATTTCCGCCATTTTTCCGATAGACAATAATTCGTTTTGCATAAACTCACCTCAAAACTCTCATCTTCATATAGAGTTTAACAGAACATTTGTGTTTTGTCAAGTCTTCTTTGAGGTATAATTTATAATCGACTTTATATACAGTAAAAGCGGATGCAACAGAAATCCGTTACATCCGTTCTTTATGGTGCGGGAGGGCTTGAACCACACGGTCTCTCATTTTTCACTGCGTTGAAAATGCCGCGGTCGGCTCGGCGGCCATGACATCCCCTCGGAATGTCATTCGCTACCGCCTCGCCCTCCGAGTTATTCGCCGTCGGTCTCATACACGTCGGCGCGTAATTCTTAAAGAAAAAAATAAACACCGTCTTTTGAACGGTGTTTATTTTTTGGTTGCGGGGGTGGGACTTGAACCACACGACCTCCGGGTTATGAGCCCGACGAGCTGCCAACTGCTCTACCCCGCGATATATAAAATTGAAAAAATGGTGCCGGACACCGGGCTCGAACCGGTACGGGATGTTACTCCCACGGGATTTTAAGTCCCGGGCGTCTGCCTATTCCGCCACTCCGGCACATAGCCGCTTTTCAATTGCTCAATCATTATACCATGCCGAAAGCGTTTTGTCAATACCCTTATATGAACTTTTTCGCATTTATGCGTATTGCACAACGTTCGACACGGTACTTCCAAATATTTTTACGCCGCCCCTTTGCGGAGACGGCGTAGTTTTACTTATTTTATATCTTCGAGCTTTCTTTTGATTGAAAGAGATATTCTCTTTTTGGCAGGGTCAACAGAAAGCACGGTTACTTTGACGATATCGCCGACGGAAAGGACTTCCGAGGGGTGTTTAATATATTTGTTTGCTATCTCGGAGATATGCACAAGCCCGTCCTGATGAACTCCGATATCGACAAAAACCCCGAAATCAATAACATTTCTGACAGTTCCCGTCAGTTGCATTCCCGGTTTGAGGTCGTTCATATCCATAACGTCTGTTCGAAGCAAGGGCGCGGGCAAATCGTCACGAATGTCGCGTCCGGGCTTTTCAAGTTCGCCGAGTATATCTTCAAGAGTCGGAAGACCGACGCCGCACGCTTCGGCGGCTTTTGCTTTTCCGTATTTCTCGGTTTCTTTGCACAGACTTCCGTCAGAAAAAGACGCAATATCGGACAGTTTATGACCGAACAGTGCAAGGAGAGATTTAACGCAATCATAACTTTCGGGGTGAACGGCGGTGTTGTCAAGCTCGTTTTTCCCGTCGGGAATACGCAGGAAGCCCGCGCATTGCTCAAAGGCTTTCGGTCCGAGTTTGGGCACTTTTTTAAGTTCGGAACGTGTCTTGAAAGAACCGTTCTCTTCCCTGTAAGCGACAATATTTTTAGCAACGGCGGCAGAAAGGCCCGAAACATACGAAAGAAGCGACGGAGACGCCGTGTTCAGGTCAACGCCTACGCTGTTAACGCAGTCTTCCACAACGGCACGGAGCGCTTCATCGAGTTGTGCGGGAGGAACATCATGCTGATACTGTCCCACGCCGATGGACTTCGGGTCTATCTTGACAAGTTCCGCCAACGGGTCCTGCAAACGGCGCGCTATGGAAACGGCACTGCGGAGCGAGACGTCAAATTCGGGAAATTCGGCAGCGCCGAGTTTGGAGGCGGAATACACAGACGCGCCCGCCTCGTTGACGACCATATACGAAACGCTTCTGTCGGCTTTTTTAATCGTATTCGCGATAAAAATTTCAGATTCTTTCGATGCGGTGCCGTTGCCTATCGAAATACAGTCAACGTTGAATTTTTTGATCCACTCAAGTATTTTCTTTTCCGCTTCTTCGACCTTATTCTGCGGAGGGGTCGGATATATCACACCCGTGTCAAGAACTTTGCCCGTCGGGTCTACTACGGCAATCTTGCAACCTGTTCTGTATGCGGGATCGACAGCAAGAACGACTTTGCCTTTGACGGGCGGCTGCATAAGCAGATGACGCAGATTAAGACCGAACATTTTGACAGCCTGTTCGTATGCTTTGTCACGCAGTTCGTTTCGTATTTCTCTTTCGACGGACGGTTGAAGCAGTCTCTGCCAAGAGTCTTCGCAGGCATTTTTAACGATTTCCGTGAAAATGCTGTTTCCCTTTACAAACTCATCGAAAATTATGTTAAGACAAGTGGCGTCGGAGCAGTCTATTCCGACTTTCAAAAAGTCTTCGCTTTCGCCGCGGAGAATTGCCAGAATACGGTGGCTCGGAATTTTAGATACGGGTTCGGAATACTCATAGTAATTGCGATAAACGGAGTCGTTTTCTTTGTCGCCCGACGCAACCACGGTTCCGAGACGATGAACGGCGTCTTTTATCTTTTTGCGAACTTCCGCATTGTCCGAAACGGTCTCCGCGATTATGTCGGAAGCACCCGCAACAGCATCTTCAACGGTTTCAACGCCCTTTTCCTCGGAAATATAAGGTGACGCTATATCGGCGATGTTTCCGATTTTCAATTCCTGCGCAAAAATAATGTCGGCAAGCGGTTCAAGCCCTTTTTCCTTGGCAACGGTGGCGCGCGTTCTTCTTTTTTGCTTGTACGGACGGTAAAGGTCTTCAACTTCCGCAAGCGTCTTTGCGGCGGCTATCGCTTCTGCAAGTTCCTGCGTCAGTTTTCCCTGTTCTGTGATTGAAGACGTTACTTCCTCTTTTCGCTTTTCAAGGTTGCGCAGATATGTCAGTCGCTCATCGAACTCACGCAGCACCTGGTCGTCGCACGAACCGTGCATCTCTTTTCTGTAACGCGCAATAAACGGAATGGTGTTTCCGTCATCGATAAGCGAGACGATATTTTTCGAGTAGTCCTGCCGCAGGTTGAATTCCTCGGCAAGTTGTTTGATTATATCCATTTTTTCCGCCTTTCTTTTCGGCTGTGAACAGTAATACCGTAACAGTTTAGCACAGATTAAGAAAAAATTCAAGCAAATACGGTATTTTTTTTCGATTAGAGGTAGATTTTTCGCGGAATATATGATATAATGATATAAATATAAATATGTACGGCGGATTTCCGCACAAAGGTGAAGACAAATGAAAAAGAGGACATTCAAACAAATACTGCTGATAGCGACATTTTGCATTGCACTTGTTGCCGTGCTTATAAAAATCGATTGGGTCATATATGCGCTCGGCATCATCCTGAAATATCTGTCCCCGCTGTTCATCGGTTTTTGCATTGCGTTTGTGCTTAACAAGCCGTATATGTTTTTCAGGCGGTCTTATGCAAAAATATTCAAAAAGGATATGGCTTCAAAGCCCGCGATAGCAATATCTCTTACGCTTTCATACATAATATTTTTGGGCGTTATCGCGCTGTTCTTCTGGTTGCTCATACCGAGCATTACGGAAAGCGTGACGACAATAGCCGTCAATTATGAGCAATATTGGGAGCAGATACAAAAGATTCTGACGAACGTCGGCAATTTCTTCCACATCGAAAAGCCGCTGCCCGATATTGCGCTTGAATATTTGGAAAAATTCCTTGCGCCGTATATGAGTGAGGGCGGAAACATAGGCCAGGGCTTGGCAAATTGGTTCGTTTCGATAGTTCCGAACATTTTCAGCGCGACTGTTTCCGTTGCGACTACCGTTGCATATTTGTTCTTCGGCTTCTGCACTTCCGTATATCTGCTTGCGTCCAGAGACTCTTTGCTCCGACAATCAAAAGGACTCTGCTACGCTTATCTTAAAAAGAAAAATGCGGACAGGGTTTGCAAAACCGCGGATATCTGCGCGGAAACTTTCGGAGGATTTATCTCGGGCAGACTTATAGATTCCGCAATAATCGGCGTTGTGACGTTTATCGGGTTGACGATATTCGGTTTCAGCGATGCGATACTTATAAGCGTCATTATCTGTCTGACAAACATCATTCCGATAATCGGACCTTTTATCGGAGGTATACCGTCGGCGTTGCTTATTCTTATCTCCCCCGACGGAGGTTTTCAGTCGGCGATTTTCTTTGCGATATTCATTCTTGCGGTTCAGCAGCTCGACGGCAACCTTATTGCGCCGAAGATAGTCGGCAACTCAACAGGGCTGCCTGCGGTTTGGACTCTCATTGCGGTTATTGTGGGCGGCGGTTGTTTCGGAATTATCGGAGCATTGCTTGCTGTTCCGACAACTGCGGTCGTTTATAAATTGCTTAAAAACGGCTCTTCCGAAAGGCTTGACAGAAAGCATATAAAACTTTCGCGTATAGTCACGGCGGACGGTGCGGCCGTTGTGGAATGTCCCGTATCGGCCGACACGGCTGAAACGTCGGTTATCAAAGACGATACGACTGAAACGGATATTCAAAAAGTTCTCGAACATATCGGCTCGAAAGGCGGAGACGACAAAAAATGAAAACGGCAGTCATAACAGGCTCGGCAAGAGGCATCGGCGCGGCGACCGCAAAACTTTTTGCTGAAAAGGGATTTAATGTATGCGTGAATTACGTCCGCTCGGAAGAAAAGGCACAAGCGCTTGCCCGCGCTCTGCCTTCCGCGGTCGCGATAAAAGCGGATGTTTCAATCAAAGAAGAAGCCCGTGCGCTTATTGATACAGCGGTCGAAACTTTCGGCGGAATAGACGTGCTTGTAAACAATGCGGGAATCGCTTTGCCGCAAAAACTTGTGACGGACGTTTCCGACGAAGAGTTCAACGGAATATTCAACACAAATATAAAGGGAACGCACAACGCGGTCAGCGCGGCGCTCCCCTATATGATTTCCCGCAAAAGCGGAAGCATTGTAAATCTGGCGTCCCTGTGGGGCGTTCGAGGCGGTTCCTGCGAAGCGGTATACACCTCGTCGAAAGCCGCGGTAATCGGTTACACAAAGGCGCTTGCGGCAGAGGTCGGACCGTCCGGAATACGGGTCAACTGCGTTGCCCCCGGCTTTATAATGACGGATATGAACGCACACTTCTCAAAAGAAGACATCGAAGCGTTTGCGTCCGATACCCCGCTTGAAAAAGTCGGCAGTCCCGAGGATGTCGCAAAAGCGATCTATTTTCTTGCATCAGACGATTCGTCATTTATCACGGGACAGACGCTTTGTGTTGACGGCGGTCGTTCCGTATGACCCGCAAAATCAGAAATTGAAAGTGTCGGGGTCGGAGCCCGTTCTCTTTCCGCAATTCAGCGAATTTATGAGTTTCATATCCTCTTCCGAAATCTCAAAATCAAATATGTCTGCGTTTTCCGCTATTCGTTCTTTATGGTTAGATTTCGGAAAAACAATGATGTCGCGTTGAAGGACCCAACGAAGAATGACCTGCGCGGTTGACTTACCGTATTTCTGCGAAAGTATTACAAGCGTTGGCTCTTCAAGCAATGTTCCCGCGCCGAGTGGGCTCCATGCCTCGTAAGCGATACCGTGCGCGCGGCAGAAATCAACAGCTTCGTTATCCTGCATATACGGACTGAATTCCATTTGATCCACGGCGGGCGTTATCTCCGCGGAGTTGAGCAGCGTTTGCAGATGATGAACCTTGAAGTTTGACACACCTATCGCTTTTGCTCTGCCCGAACGGTATATCTTTTCGAGCTCATGCCACGATTCAACAAAGTTTTCGACAGGCCAGTGTATCAGATAGAGATCAACATAATCGAGACCGAGTCTGTCAAGACTTTCTTCGAACGCTTCCCGCTGACGGTGTGCGCGGCTGTCCGTGTTCCAGAGTTTTGTGGTAACAAAAATGTCTTTGCGGGCTATGCCGCTTTCTTTTATGGCATTTCCGACATCTGCTTCATTTTTGTATATCGCGGCGGTGTCAATATGACGATATCCCGCTTCCAATGCCCACAAGACAGAGTTTTTTGTAACATCACCGGACGGCGAACGCCAACAGCCTATGCCGAGACGGGGAATTTTTGTTCCGTTATTGAGAGTTATCGTTGAATTTATATCCATGGTTGTTTCCTCCCGTTTTTTTGTTCGGTTTTATACTACCACATAATTGTGAAGAAAATCGCACGAAAAATTTTTAATTTTTTTCTGTCATTTGTACCCGACCACTTGCAATTTGCGGTTTTGTGTGTTATTATATAAGTGAAAAAGGAATTTGCATATATGAGCATCAATTTGTCCGACGAACAGTTAAAAATACTGATACTTTTTTCGCTGCGTTCCGCGGTATCGCCGATACCCCAATCAACGCTCGGAGAAATTCTCGGAATCTGTGACATCAACTATTTCAATATAGTCCCCGTGCTTGACGAAGTTGTCGAGAACGGACTTGTGGGCAGATACGAAACGGAAGACGGCATATTTCTCTCCCTTTCGGAAAAAGGCAAGGAAATAGCATACGTCCTTCGAACACAACTTCCTCTCGCTCTCCGTCAGAAAGTGACGTATATAACGGCGATTGAGTTGCAGAAGCTGAAAAAGTCGCTTTCAGTCGATACGGCGGTCAAACAGAGGTTGAACAACGGCGTTGTAGAGTATGTGGTTGAACTTAAACTCAAAGACGACGGAGCGGACATCATTGACCTTTCGATGTATTGTCCGACGGAAATGCAGGCGGAAATGATGGCGCAGTCTTTCAGAGAAAACGCCGACGGAATATATAAAAAGATACTGGAAATATTCATTAAAAGGTAGTCTTAAATCATGAACGAACAGTTTTTCAGAAAAGCGGGCTTTCACGGTTACAATGCCGATGACGTAAACGCTTACATCGTTGCGACCGACGCAAAGATACGCGAAATGAACGATGCAAACGCTTCCGCGCTTGCCGATGTGACCGAAAAACTCGAACGTTCGGAAAAATTGCTCGAAACCGTAAACGCAACAAATGAAGCGCTTCAAAATACGCTGAAAGAAAAAAACGACGAATGTGCGGCTCTACATGCCGAAAAAGAAGAATATCTTTCGGAACTCGAAACGCTCAAAACGGAGATAGTCGGATTAAAGCAGTCGAATGCAGACCTTGTGGTAAAAGCATCGGAAGATGCAAAACTTTCCGAAAAGGTATCGCAGCTTTGCGAAGAGGTAACCACCTGCACGGATAAACTTTCGGAGCAGTATGTTCAGTCCGACGAGGACAGAAAAACAATAGAAGAACAAGCCGCAAGAATTGCGGAACTGACAGAGCAACTCGAAAGGCTTTCCGAGCAAAAAGAACTTTTCGATCAGGTTGAAGAAAATATTGACCAGATTCTTGAAGAAGTCAGAGCCGAAGCGGAAGAGATTCGCTCAAAGGCTGTTGAAGAGGCGGCGCAGATAAGACAAAACGCCCAAAAGCACCTTGAAGCGGCGGAAATAAGAGCGAAACAGATTCAAGCGGAGCAAAGACCGAAGAAAACGGAATCCATCCTTGACAGAATAAGGAAATTAAAAGAATCAATCAAAGAAGACTGACCGAAAGGTAATATACAATGCTCAATAAAAAAGCGATAAGGATAATTTGTCTCGTGCTTGCGGGCGCACTTGTCCTTTCCCTGTTTGCGACAATAATTTATACTTTATTATAATTGTAAAGGAGACTTATATCATGAGTGAAAGAGCAGCAAAAGTTTTGAAAATCGCAATCGGCGCGGTTATCGTTGCAGGAGTTGTAGCGGGAGCGGTAGTATTCGTTTGCAAGAACGACAAAGCAAGAGCAACAGTTTCCGATTTTGCGGATAAATGCAAGGCAAAGAAGCAGAAACTTCATGACAAATATCTTGAAGCGTTCGGCAAATGCTGTGCAGACGAAGAAGAAGATATCTAAAAGATAATTCACAATTTAATACGGGGAGCTTGTTAGGCAGGCTGAGAGGAAGTTATCGAACTTCGACCCTTGAACCTGATATGGGTAATGCCAGCGTAGGGAATGTTAAATCCGAAAATTGCGGAAGGCGAACCTATGTCGCCTTCCGTTTTTTTATTGCACTCAAAAAATTTTAATATAAAAGAGGTACAAAACACATGGCACAGAACAAAAAAGTAGTTTGTATGGTAGAATGTGCGATTCTTATCGCCATTGCAACCGTACTCAGCATGATCAAATTCGTTGATCTCCCCTACGGAGGTTCGATCACGGCGGCTTCTATGCTTCCGATAATTCTTATCTCCTACCGCAGAGGTCTCGGTTGGGGCATGGGCTCCGCGCTCGTTTATGCTGTTATCCAGCAGTTGTTCGGACTTAAAAACCTTTCTTACGCAACTTCCTGGCAGGCAACCGTTGCTATAATTATGCTCGACTATATCGTTGCGTTTGCGGTTCTCGGTCTTGCCGGTATGTTCAGAAAGAAGATAAAGAATCAGACCACCGGTCTTCTTATCGGAGCGCTTATCGTATGCGTTCTCAGATATTTCTGCCACGTTCTCTCGGGGGCAACCGTTTGGGCGGGTATTTCCATTCCGACAACGGCAGCAATGCTCTATTCTTTCAGCTACAATGCAACTTACATGATTCCCGAAACGATAGTTACGCTCGTTCTTGCATTCTATCTGTCTTCCGCAATAGATCTCAGAAGCGAAAAACCCGTTCGTATTCAGACTCAGGGCTCGCCCATCAGCCCGCTTTCCATAATTGCGGGCCTCTTTATTGCAGGCGGTCTTATATTTGACGTTGTTGCTCTTTTCTCCAAACTTCAGAATGCGGACAGCGGCGAACTTGACTTCTCGCTTATCGGTCAGGCAAACTGGATGCTTATCGGCATAGTTACCGCGGCGGTTGCGGTTGTTGCTGTGGTGCTTTTCGTAATCGCTTCCAACAACAAGAAATCCAAAAACGCATAAAACAAACAGATGAAAAGGGGCTTCCGAACGGAAGCCCCTGATATTTTGCAATTCTATTTTCTTGAATCGATATACCCCTGCAACAGCACGGCGGCAGCCGCGGCGTCGATGGTCTTTTTCTGTTTTTTCGCGTTTATCGAATTTGCGTGAAGATGTTGGGACGCGATAACGGTGGTGAACCGTTCGTCGACGGACTCGACATCCATACCCGTCAATTCGCGCAGTTCCGCCGCAAACACCTCGCATTTTTCAGCCATTTCGCTTTTATTGCCGTCGGTACGGAGCGGTTTGCCTATTATCAATTTCTGCGCGCAGCTTTCTTTGATGACACGAAGCAGTTCGGCAACAAGTTTTTCGTGATTGTAAGACGGAATGACACAAAGCGGAGACGCTATGGTTTCAAGCGGGTCGCAGGTTGCAACGCCCGTTCTCGCAATACCGTAATCTATCGCAAGAATTTTCATTGCTCGGATGCTTTCTGCATAAAGTTGACAACATCTCCGACGGTGCGCATATTCATTGCCGCTTCATCGGGAATAACAATGTTGAAATCGTCTTCGATTATGGTCAGCATATCTACAAGGTCAAGAGAATCCGCGCCGAGGTCTTCGATTATTCTCGTATCTGCGGTTATCTGCGCTTCATCTATACCGAATTTTTCCGCTATCATGGGTTTGATCTTTTCCAAAAACATAAAAAACAACTCTCCTGCTATTGAAATATTATTGCGTTCGTGGTATAATTATTTATATTATAACGGTTTATTCAAAATTTGTCAACCCCCACGCGGGAAAAAGGACGTTTATATGCGCAAATTGTCTGTAAAATGCGTCAATTCGGAACTCGGTGAATATGAGATAGAAAACGCGGACATAAACCTGAAAGACACGTTTGAATGCGGTCAATGCTTCCGTTGGAATTTCCTTGACGGCGTATGGCAAGGCGTTGCCTTCGGGCATGCAGTCTATATGCGGCAGACGGAAAACGGAATTGCAGTCGGCAACACCACGGAAGAAGATATTTACAAAGTCTGGATTCCGTATCTTGACCTTGAACACGACTACAAGCCGGTTCGCGATTTTTGCAAAAACAATGCCTTTCTTACCGCGGCGGCGGAAAGCGGAAAAGGTATTCGTATTCTGAAACAAGCGCCCGAAGAAACGATTTTCTCGTTTATAATCTCGTCTAACAACAATATTTCGCGTATCAAAAAGATAGTGGAAGCATTCTGCGCGCTGTTCGGCGAAGAAATTTGGGTCGGAAACAGGCTGTTTTACGCTTTTCCGAAAGCGGAGGCACTCAAAAACGCAACCGTAGAAGACCTTGAACCTATTCATGCGGGATTCAGGGACAAATATCTTATCGACTGCGCAAGGGTTCTGAACGAAAACGAGGATTTTATACCTTCCCTTTCATCTCTCGACGCAGACGAAGCAAGAAAAAAGCTGAAAACGATAAAAGGCATAGGCGACAAGGTTGCGGACTGTATATTGCTGTTTGCTTTTCAAAAATACGATGTGTTCCCGAAAGACGTATGGATAAACCGTGTGACGAGAGAAGTTTTTCATGAGAATTTCTCTGAAAAAGAACTCGGAGAGAACGCGGGTATAATACAGCAGTATATGTTTTATTTCGGACGTTCAAATCCCGATTTTCTCAAATTCGGCACGTTTGACGAGCAACCGAGAGTATTTGCGCTTGACGAAAGACCCGACCTGATAAAAGAAACAGCTGAAGCGCTCTATGACGAGTTTGCGAGAGAAAGCGAAAGCGCGGCGTTTTTTGAAAGAATGGTAGAAAGCAGCGCAAAAGCAAAAACCGCGCTGCCGAAAACGTTCATTCTGACCGTGAAAGGGCGTTTTGCGGGAACGTGCGGGCTTTGGAGAAGCGACCTGATGACAAGGCAGGATCTCTGCCCGTGGCTTGCGTTGCTTTATGTTAAACCCGAATACAGAAAAAGGCATTTCGGAGCGTTGCTGCAAAAAGCGGTGGTTGAATATGCGAAAAAACTCGGTTATGAAAAAGTGTATCTGTATACCGATTTGAAGAAATATTACGACAAAACAGGCTGGAAACCGTTCGGAAAAGACCTTGAATGCGACGGAACGGAAAAAAGCCTATATGAGGTCGAAACAAAATATTACGGCAATGAAGATAAATGAGAAAAGATTAAGCGAACTGCTCGGTGACGAAGTAAAAATTTTTGTCTGCGACGAAACGGGTTCGACAAACGAAGACGCGAAAGCGTTTTTGAAAGAACACGACGCAGAGAAAACTTTGTTTGTTGCCGATAAGCAGATAAAAGGAAAAGGACGTTCTGGGAAATCGTTCTTCTCCCCCGAAAACGGAATATATATGACGGCGGTTTTGCCGAATGTTGATATTTTCAATCCGGGAAAAATCACGACGTCTGCGGCGGTCGCCGTGTGCAAGGCTATCGAAAGTCTGACGAACAAAAAGCCTGCGATAAAATGGGTCAACGACGTTTATCTGAACGGCAAAAAGATTTGCGGAATACTCTGCGAAGCCGTCCCCGCAAAAAATGCGGCAGTCGTCGGCATCGGAATAAATTTCAGAGGAAGCGTCGCTTCCCTGCCCGACGAGCTGAAAGAAAAAGCCGGGTATCTGTTCTCCGAAAACGAGACGGCGGAACGCGAATGTCTTATCGCTGAAATAACGAAAAACCTTTATTCGAACGGAAACGGGATTTCCGAATACAAAAGCCGAATGTTCCTGCTCGGCAAGACCGTTACGTTTGTAAAAAACGGAGTGACGCACGAAGCGACGGCTGTTGACGTTGACGAAAACGGACGGCTTATCGTAAAAGAAAATGAGAAGATAAAAACGCTTGACTCGGGAGAAGTCAGCGTGAAAGGAAAACTATGAAAAACCAAAAACTCAGAACACTTGTTTACATCGCACTTATCGCCGCAATTCTTTGCGTGACCGCGCCGTGGGCGATACCGAACCCGCTGTCCCCCACTATCCCGTTCACGCTCGCTATTTTTGTAATCTCCTTATTCTCGCTGATCTTCGGCGCAAAAGTTTCCGTTCCCGCAACGGCGCTGTATATCGTCATCGGCGCGATAGGCGTTCCCGTATTTTCGGGATTCGCGGGCGGATTTGCAAAACTTGCGGGACCGACGGGCGGATACATTATCGGATTTTTGGGGCTTGCTTTTCTTGCGGGGCTTACCGCATACCCGAAGTTTTCGGCAATATGGAAACGCATAATCCTGCTCATTGCGGGACTTGCCGTTGCCTACTTTTTCGGCACGGTATGGTTCGTGATAAGCACAAAAACATCTTTCTTCCCCGCGCTCATGCTCTGCGTTGTGCCGTACATTCCGTTTGACCTCGCAAAACTCGCGCTGGCGCTCGGTCTTTCGTCGCTCGTAAAAAGCCGTCTCGGAAACAGAGTAAAAGTATAGTTTTTAAGCTCAAAAAATCCCTTAGTGCCCGTTTACATAACCATTTCAAAACGGACTCTAAGAGATTTTTATTAGAAGAACGTGGATTTATATTGAATCTTTAAGTCTTAAGTCAATCTTCACCGCCATGAGGACACAGCGTAGTCAGCCATGGATTCTTCAAGTGTTATTTTAGAACCATCGGTGTACTCAATTTTAATTGAGTTGAACTTCATTTTTCCTCCAAAATCCTTGCAATAAAAACATGTTTCCCATGTGATTTTTCCAGACGAACGTCCGGGTTTTAATGGACCGGTATATTGCAAAACGACATTTGAATCTCCGCCTATCTCATTCTTAGTTATATCCCCAACGGTATTATAGAAAGATACATCAAAATAAACATATTTGATTGTTTTTGAGGAACTCTTGTTCTTAAAAGTTATATATTGATCCATTCCACCGAGACTATCAATATAATATCTAAGAGATGTTATATCAATAATATTTGGAACATCCTTTTTTGTAACAAGGCTTATTCCACATCTTGAACAGGAATATCCATATTTATTATGTCCTAAGGAACTTCCTTCTTTTGCATTGCAAACTGTACATATCTTTGGAGATGTGCAGGTTGCGGCTTTCCATTTATGATCTGTTAATTCTATCTTTTCAGTTTGTATTTCACCGCATTCACAAGATCTGACACGTTCCCCCTCTTCTTTACATGTCGCTTGTTTTGTGATTTTCCAGTCTCCAAAGACATGCGTATGTGAACAACCTGAAAATGCAAGACATATTATTATAGTTATGATACAAATTAAAACTGTTTTTTTCATTTTTCTTTATTTCCTTTTATTGTATTTTTCATTAAAATATCAGTCTCATGGAATAGATTCAATGCACAACTTGATATTTTCAAGAGCATTCTCCTTGTAAATATTGTTGATTCTATAAATCCCATATTTATCAATTTTGTTTTGCGAAAGCATCGTTTCCTTAATTGTTAATAACCCCAAATTATGAACACCTTTTTCAAATCTCTTTGCAATATCATCGTAAGACGCAATTTTTTCATTGTTAAGGTCAGCATAAGAATCAAATATAGTCCAGCTGCAACTTGAATCGTCGTAAAACAATAAAACATAATTAACAACGGTATTTCCAAAACTATTGTTGGCAGATACTTTTATAACTGCGTTTTTTTCACCGTCGTACCATCCATCCCTTAAACAAAATGACTCAGAGTCTTTCAGAACATCTAAACACAATGCACTGCAAACCGCAATTGTATTCTCCCTTATAACTCCACTTTTTTCTTCATCTGTTTTTGCAACATGATACGCCTTTGAATAATCACCAACTGCTAAGTAATCATCTACTGTTTTCTGCAATCTCGGAACAAACATAATGCAAACAATAGCAATGATTAAAAGCAGGAAAGTGATTCCGCAAATTAGTATAATTTTGTTTATTTGTTTTTTTTGTTTAAATTGATTACTTTTAACAATGTCATCAGAAGAAGTATCTGCAACGATTTGTTCTGGCGACGGATCATCATTCATTGCCTATTTTCCCCCTTTTTTTCTACGGTCTTGAGGGGGGTTCGCATCAACAGAAATATGCCAAGGACTTCCAGGAGAGTCTTGTGTTGCCTCCAACCGCCCTTCTCGACACCAACGTGCCACAGTACTCTGTTTTACCCCAAATTTTTCGGCGAAAGCCTTTGTTCCTATTGTTTCACCCATAAATCCTCCTTTTGTCTCAAAAAGCAGACTTATAAAAACATAATTTCAACCGAGTTAATTTGATTATTTTTCAACATTTTCATGACAAAGGGTTGCATTTTTTGCTTTTATGTGTTAAAATGTAGAAAAATTAAGTGTCTCAAATTGTCTACTTTTTGAGACTCTTAATTTTTTTTTACAATAAATACTCGGATCGAATTTTTCTATAAAATGTTGCTCGGCTCATTTCACACAATGTAATTGCTTCTTTTGTTGAAATTTTTCTTTCTTTCCAACGTTTAACTATATCTAAAAAATCAAGCGGTAAGTCGGTTTTTGGACGCCCGAATATAACACCTCTCTTCTGTGCGGCAGATATTCCCTCTGCTTGTCTCCTCTTTATGTTTTCTCTTTCATTTTGTGAAACAAAAGAAAGTATTTGCAATACTATATCAGATATGAATGTTCCAAGTAAATCCTTTTCCCTTCTTGTGTCAAGTAAAGGCATATCCAAAACAACTATATCTATTTCCTTTACTTTCGTCAAATACTGCCATTGTTCTTGTATTTGTTTATAATCTCGTCCCAAACGATCAATACTTATTAAAAACAACACATCTCCTTTTTTTATTTTTTGTAATAAGCGTTTATATTCGTTTCTTTCAAAATTCTTTCCCGATTGCTTATCAATAAATATATTTTCATGGCGGATATTATATTTATTCAGAGCCACTATTTGCCTGTCCTCATTTTGATCCGTGCTTGAAACACGAACATAACCATATTTTGCCATTTTTTTCTCCTTTGATTTTATAAAAAATCGGTGAGCGAACGCTCACCGATTTTTTGTATTTAAGTGTTTATTCTATCTCATAATCGGGCGTTTCGCCGTCAAAGCGGAGCATTGAACAGGTCAAGCCCGAAACAGTAATAACTGACACTTCGTCGCCGTTCAGCAGACTCAGAACGGGATTTTCAAACGCAAGCGTCAACGTTTTGTCGGAGCGGTTTACAACCGTCAATATGCCGCCGTCGGCGTTTTTACGTTCGAGAATAAGATACTCGGCAGTTGCCTCGCAAATGCGGAAATCCCCGTCCTTGAAAACGCTGTTTTCGGCACGAATTACGGAAAGCGTCCGCAAAAAGTCCGCAAGCGAACAATTTTCATGTCCCCAAGGGAAAGTCCTGCGGTTAAACGGATCATGATAGCCCTCAACACCGACTTCATCTCCGTAAAAGACACAGGGAACTCCGGGAACGGTAAATACGAGCGCAAGCGCAAGTTTTACAAGTTTTTCTCCCCTTGCCCGCTCATTCTCGTTCATTTTCAGAACCGCAAGTTCATCATTTGACTTTCCGTCCCACGGCGGGGCGGCAAGCGCCGTGATTATGCGCTCTGTGTCGTGCGTGCCGAGAAAATTCATCAAAAGCCGTGCGGCAAACGGCGGATAAGTCCCGTAAACGTCATACAACAGAGTTTTGAACTGCGCCGCATTTCCGTTTCGAAGATATTCTATAACCGCTTTTCGAAGCGGGTAATTCATAACGGAATCAAGTTCTTTTCCTCGGAAATATTCTCGACGGGTCGAATACGCAACCTTGTTTGAAGCGTTTTCCCACACCTCGCCGTAAAGAACGCCGTCCGAGGTCTCTTTCTTGATTTTTTTGCGTATTGACGCAATAAAACCGTCGGAAAGTTCGTCCGCAACATCAAGGCGAAAGCCGCGTACACCTTTTCGCATCCATTTTTCAAGCACGCCGCCGTCGCCGCAGACAAACTCCCTGTATGACGGCTCGTCGCAGCGGACACGGGGCAGAATTTTGATGTTCCACCAGCACTCGTAATCATCGGGAAAATGCCTGAACGTATACCAATTATAATACGGCGATTTTTCGCTTTGATATGCGCCCGTGTCGGGATAATTGCCGTATCTGTTAAAATAAACGCTGTCGTCTCCTGTGTGATTGAAAACGCCGTCAAGAATTATGCCGATACCGCGTTTTTTCGCTTCCGATATAAGCAGATCGAGCGCCTCGTCGCCGCCGAACGATTCATCGACCCGCATATAGTCGCCCGTATCGTATTTATGATTTGAGTAAGCGTCGAATATCGGGCTGAGATAGATGAGTTCCGTACCGAGACTTTTGATGTAATCGAGTTTTTCGACAATGCCGTAAAGGTCGCCGCCGAACACCGTGTTGTTTTTCAGAAAATCCCCGTTTTTCTTTGCGTATTCGGGGATACCGTTTTCCCAATTCTCGTTCAGCACGGAAGATTTCTTTATTTCACATTTTCCGCTGCGGCGAAAACGGTCGACAAAGATATGATATATTATCCCTTTCGGAGAATATGTTATTTCGTTGTCTGTGTCATAAACAAGCAGTTGTCTTTCCGACGGAAGAGCGTTGACCGAAAGCTCCGAAAAACCGTCCGAAACGCAATATCTTTCGCCGTAATATGTCTTAAACTCATATCTGTAAAAGAAAAGTCCGCCGTTACTGTCACAGAAATCGGAAACCTTTATCTCCGCCTCAAAAACATCGTGTCCGTTTTCAAATGTTATCCATTCAAGCGGAACGGAAACACCGCCGTGTTTTCCGAAATCCTCGTCCGCTCTTAAACGAAAAACGCCGTCGTATGCGCCGTAAATACGGGCTATAAAAACTCTGAAAACGGCTGTCACCCCGCAAGGAAGCGCGAAAGCGACGACGGGTTTGAGCCCGCCGTCGCGTTTTATCAAAATCTGTTCGTGTGAAACCGTTTTTTTCATCATTTTACGGGAGTGATATGCCAGATGTTCTCGGCGTATTCGCGAATGCTTCTGTCTGCGGAGAAATACCCCGCGTTCGCAATGTTCATCAGCGATTTTTTCAGCCATGCGTCGCGGTCGGAATAATCCGCGATCATTCGGTCGAACGTGTTTTTATACGACTCGTAATCCGCAAGGCACATATACGGGTCTGCAACGCCGTTGGTAGTTGTAAGATACGTTGCGATATTGGCAAAGTTCCTGCCGTTGAAGCCCTCGCTTATACGGTCTATCGTTGCACGAAGGCGCGGGCTTGCCATATAGTATTTTGCCGAAACGTAGCCGCTACGCCAAAGATCCTCGACCTCTTTTGCGTTGAGTCCGAAAATATAGATATTGTCGTCTCCGACCGCCGCTTTCATCTCAACGTTCGCGCCGTCAAGCGTTCCGAGCGTCAACGCGCCGTTTATCATAAATTTCATACAACCCGTGCCGCTTGCTTCTTTACCCGCAAGTGAGATCTGTTCACTGATATCCGACGCAGGCATAAGGATTTCGGCGGTGCTTACATTGTAATCCTCAACATATACGACCTTGATGAATTTGCGCAGAACGTCGTGACGGTCGATGTCTTTGCCGAGATTCCATATAAGGCTGATTATGTCTTTTGCCATATAGTAACTCGGCGCGGCTTTGCCGCCGAAAACGAACGTCATCGGCTCATAGTTGCCGTTCGGATTATCTTTGATTTCTATACACCTGTTGATTATCTTCAACGCATTCAGAAGTTGGCGTTTATATTCGTGCATACGCTTTACCTGCACGTCGAAAATCGAGTTCGGGTCAATTTTTTCGCCCGTTTTTTCAAAGATGTGATTTGCAAAGTTTATCTTGTTTTCTTTCTTTATCTGTTCAAGTCTTGAAAGAACGGACTTATCATCCTTGAATGCCTCGAATTTTTTCAAAGTCTCGGGCTGTTTTCTGTATTGCGTTCCGATGGTCTCGTCAAGCAACGCAGTCAGCCCGGGATTTGAATAGCAGAGCCAACGTCTGTGCGCGATACCGTTTGTTACATTGGTAAACTTTTCGGGCATCGCCTTGTAATAGTCGTGGAATATTGTCTCTTTCAGAATTTCGGAATGGAGTTTGGAAACGCCGTTGACGGTATGAGAACCGACAACGCTCAAATTAGCCATTCTCACCTGTCCGTTTGCGATAACAGCCATGCGGGAAATTCTGTCCCAATCTCCGGGATAGAGATTCCACATATCAGCGCAGAAACGGCGGTTAATCTCTTCGATTATCATATAAAGGCGCGGAAGACGAAGTTTGAAAATATTCTCGTTCCAGCATTCAAGCGCTTCGGGCATAACCGTATGGTTTGTATACGAAACGGTCTGTTTCACAATGTTCCACGCATCTTCCCACGAATACGAATAAATATCCATGAATATACGCATAAGTTCGGGAATGCAGACCGCAGGGTGCGTGTCGTTGATATGGATAGCGACTTTTTCACCGAAATTGCGGAGCGTGCCGTACATGGCAAGATGATCCGCGATTATGCTTTGAAGCGACGCGGAAACAAAGAAATACTGTTGGCTCAAACGCAGCATTTTGCCCTCGGGAGTTGCGTCTGCGGGATAAAGAACCTTTGAAATAACCTCGGCGTTGTTGTTCTCCTCCATCGCCTTGATATACTCGCCCTGTGAGAACAGTTTCATGTTGAAATTGCTGACGTTTTCGGCGCGCCACAAACGAAGCGTGCTTACCGCCGCGCTGTCTGCGCCCGATATCATCATATCGTAGGGAACGGCCTGAATCTCCTCGTAGCCCTCGTTGATTATCTCACATCTGCCGTTATCCCATTTTTCGGAGACCGTGCCGCCGAAACGTATGCTCATCGTTTTATCCGTTCTCGGAACGAGCCATGCGCCGCCGTCGTCCATCCAAACGTCGGGCAGTTCGACCTGCGAACCGTCAACTATACGCTGTTTGAAAAGTCCGTATTCATAGCATATAGAAAAGCCCATTGCGGGATAATCCTGCGTTGTCAGCGCGTCCATAAAGCACGCTGCAAGTCTGCCGAGGCCGCCGTTGCCGAGACCCGGGTCGGGTTCGCGTTCGTAGAGTTTTTCGATGTCGAATCCGAGGTCGGAAAGCACCGAAGCATACTCGTCCGCAAGTCCGAGATTGCGCAGGTTGTTTTTCAGAGACCGTCCGACAAGAAATTCCATGCAGAGGTAGTAAACTCTCTTCGGCTGATTCTTTTTGATGAGTTTTTTATACTCCGCCTTTTTGTTGGTCAGAATGTCTCTGACGGTAAGAATGACCGAATTGTAGATCTGTTTTTCGGTAGCGTCGGTCAATGCGCAGCCGAAATATCTCGAAACTTTGCTTTCGAGCGCTTTTCTGATTTCCTCTTTTACGTTTTTCTCCATTGCTTTTGCAAGTGTCCTTTCAGTTTTTCCTGTTTCCGAGCCGTTCCGAAAGACGAACGGTTCGTTTTTATGTCAAATCGTCATACAGACGAAGATATTTTTCCGCGGAAGCGTTCCACGAGAAATCCATTTCCATTGCGTGTTTTGCGAACTTCTTCCACTCTTTTTCATCATGATACAGTTCAACAGCACGCATAACGGCATCTTTCATCTCATGCGCGTTGTAATTGGCAAAAGTGAAACCGTTGCCGCTGCCGTCGAATTTGTTGTAAGGCTTTATCGTATCGAACAGACCGCCCGTTTCGCGAACGACAGGCACGGTTCCGTAGCGGGACGCTATCATCTGCGAAAGACCGCACGGTTCCGAAAGCGACGGCATAAGGAAGATGTCCGAACCGGCATAGATAAGTTTTGAAAAAGCCTTGTCGTAAGCAAGATTTATACTTACTTTTCCGGGATATTTGTTTGCGATATAACGGAAGAAATTTTCGAGTTCGTGTTCGCCCGTTCCGAGCAGAACAAACTGAACGTCATTCGTAAGGATTTCTTCCAATACATACCTGACAAGGTCAAATCCCTTATGCGAAGCAAGGCGCGAAACCATTGCTATGATCGGAACGTCTTTTCTGACTTCGAGTCCGCAGCGTTCCTGCAACGCTTTTTTATCTGCGGCTTTGCCCAAAAAACTTTTTGCCGAATAATTTGCGGGAATTTCCGTATCGGTCTGCGGATTGTAATAATCTATATCAATGCCGTTGATAATGCCGCAGGTCTTGAATCGGTACATATTCAGAACGGGAGACAGCCCCTCCGAATAATAATCGGTCATTATCTCTTCAGCATAGCGAGGGCTTACCGTCGTTACTTTATCGGCGCACACGATAGCACCCTTGGTCAGGTTTATATCCCCGCCGAACTCGACTATCTCTTTATCCGCTTCCGAAAGTTCAAACACGTCGCCGAGAATGTCGAAACCGTATCTGCCCTGATAGCCGATATTGTGAATGGTATAAACGGCGCGGGTATTCGCAAATGCCCCGTTATTATTATATTTCCGTTTCAGATAGATGACAGTCAACGCGCTTTGCCAATCGTTTGCGTGAAGCACATCGGGGTGGAAATCCACAATGTTCATCATTTCCATAACGGCTTTGCAGAAAAATGCGAACCTTTCGGCATCGTCGTATTCGCCGTAAAGAGGACCTCTGCAAAAATAGTATTCGTTATCTATGAAATAATATTTAACGCCCTTGTCGCAAAGGCTCCATATACCGCAATACTGCCAGCGCCACGCAAGACTTATATATGTTTCGTATTCGCGTGTCATATTTGAAAGGAACTTTTCTTTGACCGACTTGTACATCGGCAAAACAACGCGAACATCGCCGCCGTCACCGAGTTTTTTTGCGACCGCCGCAGGCAAAGACCCAAGCACGTCCGCAAGTCCGCCCGTCGAAGCAAACGGCAGGACCTCTGAACCGACATATAGTATTTTTTTCATATCGACACTCCTTTTCGACGTATTTCTTTTTGCGGAAAAAATCAGCCTATCGACTTTCCTTTTTCGATGTAACTCGGAAGTTGAGAGTGCCCGCTCAAAGTCACTCCGTCGCATATAACGGCGTTTTTATCGGCAAGCACATAGTTTAAGTGAACGTCCGAACCCGTAAACACGTCCTGGAACAGAATAGAATTTCTCACAACCGTTCCCTTGCCCACTTTAACTCCTCGGAACAGTATGGAGTTATCAACTTCGCCGAGAATCATACAGTCGTCCGCGATAAGGCTGTTGCTGACTTTTGCGTCGGGGCTGATATATGTCGGCGCGGAATTTTTGACTTTGGTATAAACAGGTCTGTTCTTAACGTTGAACAATGCGTTGCGGGACGCTTTGTTAGATATAAGGTCAAGACTGCAACCGAAATAATCGTTCAGAGACGACAGACACGCATAATAACCCGAAAACTCATAAACGGAATATTTTCTGTCAACGGTATGGTTTGTCATTATATCCCGTGTCAAGCTTCTGTAACCGTGTGAAATTGCGTCTGCGACAAGCTCAAAAAGATAATCTCTGTTGATGACCAGGATATTCAGATTGACGTGCGCCTTGCCGCAGAATATCGGGCTGTAAGAAATAACGTCCGTGATTCTGCCCTCATCGTTCGCCTGAAAAAGAACATTCTTTTTTGCGGTCTCGCTGTCCACCTCGACAAGCCTTGTCGCAACCGTTATGTCCGCGCCCCGGTTGATATGATACTCTATCATATCCGTCAGGTCAATATTGCAGATAACGTCGCAATCCGAAAGCACGACGTAGTCGGCGGTTATGTGAGTTATGGAATAATTGACGTTTTTCAGCGCTTCAAGGCGTGTGGGATAGACCGAAGATGCCGGAGAACCCGCAGAAATGTACGGCGGAACTATCTTGACACCGCCCGAACGGCGAGCCAAGTCCCAATCCTTGCCCGAGCCGATATGGTCCATAAGCGACTGATAATTGTACTGCGTAACTATTCGGATATCCGTTATATTTGAATTCACCATATTCGAAAGGGTGAAATCTATAAGTCTGTATTTGCAGGCGAACGGAACGGACGCCATAGTCCTTTTGCTTGTGAGTTCGGGGATATTGCTGTCATGAATGTTAGAAAAAATAATACCCGCGGTTGTCATAATGCTCTCCCTTTCATCAGTTGTTCTTCGAAGCGGAACCTATCATTTCGCCGTCGGCGATAACTCTGCCCGCCGCTATCGTAAGCCCCTCGCCGATAACGGCAAGTCCTTTTGCTTCCGAACGCTCTTTGCCGACAACGGCATCTTCGCCTATAACTGCGTCGCTGTCAACAATGGAATACTCGACAACGGCGCCGCTCTTTACCGTTACGTTGTTCATCAGCACGGAATCACGCACAAATGCGCCCGCTTCGACCGTAACGCCGTTTGAAAGCACGCTGTTGACAACCGTGCCGTGAATGTCGCACCCCTCTGTTATGAGTGAGTTCTGAACCGTTGCCGTGTCCGCGATAAAGTGCGGCGGAAGATTGTTGTTTCTGGAATAGATTTTCCAATCTTTTGTATGCAGGTCAAACTCGGGCTTTGTGCCGAGCAAGTCCATGTTTGCTTCCCAAAGGCTTGTCAGAGTTCCGACGTCTTTCCAATACCCCTCAAACGGATAGGCGAAAAGTTTCTTTCCGTCGGCAAGCATTGCGGGAATGACATTTTTGCCGAAATCTTTTGAAGACTCGGGATCGGCTTCGTCTTTTATCAGATATTCTTCAAGCAGTTTTTTGTTGAATATATAGATGCCCATTGACGCTTTTGTGCTTTTCGGGTGTGCGGGTTTTTCTTCAAACTCGATTATTCTGCCCGTATCGTCCGTGTTCATTATGCCGAAACGGCTCGCCTGATCGAGAGGCACGCTCAAAACCGCAATCGTGCAATCCGCGCCCTCTTTTTTATGCGCGTCCAGCATTTTGGCATAATCCATTTTGTAAATATGGTCGCCGGAAAGAATAAGAACATAATCGGGGTCGTAGCGGTTAATAAACTGCAAGTTCTGATATATGGCGTTTGCCGTGCCTTTATACCAATCCGCGCCCTGTTTTCCCTGGTAAGGAGGAAGAACCATAACGCCGCCGTAAAGTCTGTCCAGATCCCACGGCTGTCCGTTACCGATATATTCATTGAGCACGAGCGGTTGATACTGGGTCAGCACGCCGACGGTATCTATACCCGAATTGACGCAGTTCGACATCGGAAAATCTATTATCCTGTACTTTCCGCCGAAAAGCACCGCAGGCTTTGCGGTCTTCTCGGTCAACGTGTAAAGACGGCTTCCCTGCCCGCCCGCAAGAAGCATCGCAACACATTCTTTTTTGGTGTTCATATCGTACCTCCGTATTTTTTTTCTGTTCTTTTTTATCTTTATTTATCTTCCCTGTTTTTTCTTTGCGTCGTAAATTATAAGACCGCCGTATGCGGGAATGTCCACGTCAATATAATATCCGCCGTTTTCGTCCCGTCTTGCTTTGAATGACCGTTTTTCCAAAGAATTTTTGCCGCCGTAACATTCGTCGTCCGATGAAAAAGCAACGCGATATGTTCCGTTTTCGGGAACTTTTAAGCGAAAACGTTCATGCGCCACAGGCGAAAAGTTGATGATGACGGAAACCGACGCGCCGTCCGAAGATTTTCTTCTGTATGTTATCGTGTTCATATCGCGCAGGTTGGCATCTATCCACTCAAAGCCGTCCCACCCGTCGTCTATCTGCCAGAGCGCGGGTGTTTGCAGATAAAAGTTGTTGAGCGCCGATGTAAACTCAAACATTTTTGCGTGCATGGGATAATCGAGCATAAACCATTCGAGTTGATTCTGATAATCCCACTCGCGGAAAGGTGCAAACTCCGTGCCCATAAACGTCATTTTTTTGCCGGGCAGAGTTATCATATAAACAAGGAATGCGCGCATACACGCAAACTTGTCCTCATATTCGCCGAACATCTTGTCAAGAAGCGATTTTTTGCCGTGAACGACTTCATCGTGAGAAACCGGCAGAATATAGTTTTCCGAAAACGCATACATCAGCGGGAACGTCAGTTTTTCGTGGTCGTACCGTCTGAACAGCGGGTCACGGGAGACGTAATCGAACATATCGTTCGACCAGCCCATATTCCACTTGAAATTGAAGCCGAGACCGCCCTTGTCCACGGGTCCCGTAACCATCGGCCATGCGGTGGATTCTTCCGCTATCATCAGAACATCGCCGAACTCGCCGAAAATGGCGGTGTTCAGTTTTCTGAAAAAGGCAATCGCTTCAAGATTCTTATTTTCGCCGTAAGCGTTGGGAATCCATTCCCCGGGTTTTCTGTCGTAATCGAGATACAGCATTGACGCAACCGCATCTATGCGAAGTCCGTCAAGATGAAATTCGCGAAGCCAATACAGCGCGTTTGAGATAAGGAAAGATTGAACCTCGGGGCGACCGACGTCAAAACAGCGTGTACCCCAACCTTTATGTTCCATACGGTCTTTGCCCGTATATTCGTAAAGCGGGTGACCGTCAAACTCAAACAGTCCGTGCTCGTCCTTGGGAAAATGCGCGGGAACCCAGTCCAGAATAACGCCTACGCCCGCGGCGTGAAGCGTGTTGACAAAGTATCTGAAATCGTCGGGCGTTCCGAAACGCGATGTAGGAGCGTAATAGCCGCAGACCTGATAGCCCCATGAGCCGTCAAACGGGTATTCCGCAATGGGCATAAGTTCGATGTGCGTATAGCCGAGGTGTTTTACATAAGGAACAAGCAAATCGGCAATCTCGCGATAGTTCAGATAATGTTTTCCGTCGGAATTATCAGCGCCGTCGCGTGTGCGCCACGAACCGAGGTGCATTTCATATATATTCATCGGAGCGGAGTAAAAATGCCTGCCGCCCGCAAAAATGCATTTTCTGTGTTTGAGCCAATTCGAATCGTTCCACGCAAAATCCGACGGTTTGGCAACTATCGACGCAGTTTTTTCAAGCGTCTGCGATTCAAAGGCATACGGGTCGGATTTATAACGTGTAACCCCGCCGCCCGTCACGCGGAATTTATAGAATTTTCCTACAAGTTCGCGATAAGGAATGTCAACAATGGCATGCCATATCCCGTTTTCGGAGACTTTTTCGAAAGGAATGCCCTCATCCCAGCCCGTGAAATCGGAGACAAGTTCTATCGAATCGGCTTTCGGCGCCCATGTTCTGAATACAGTCCTGTCTTTTCCGAGAGGGTGGCAGCCCATATATTCGTAAGCGCGAAAATTCGTTCCCTGATGAAACAGAAAAATCGCACCGTCATTTCCCTTTTCGGTCACCTTTACATTTTCGGTCATACTTCCTCCGTAACAATCACATCAGCCGATAAGGCTTCTTGCGGCGATAAAATCGACGACCAATGCCGAATTGCCGTCATAAGTCGTAACAGCGCTCGTTTCTATTGCCGCGGGCGAGATCATAAGCATCTCTGTTTTAAGAGCATTGCGAACTCCGAGCGCAAAGCGGTAAAGAGACAACGTATCCATATCCGTTCTCACATCGCGGACAAGCAAACGAAGCATTTTGTCAAGCGCGGAAAACGTCAGCGGCTTGCTGTTGTGTTTTACGCCTATACCCGAGTTTGAAACGATTATCTCATACCCGAAATCCGTATCTGCGGCGGTTATAAGTTCAGCGGCTGACCCGATGTTGAGTTTTCCCGTTTCCGATACGGTCAGTCCGAACATTTTTCCGCAATCTTCCGCAACGCCTTTTATGCCGCGTCGGAAGTACACGTTTCCGAGTTTTGTCATTCCGAGTTCGTCGTCAAGCACAAGCATATACGACGGCAGGGACGTTATAACGCAACTGCCCGTTTTCGAATTGAGCGACAGCAGAACGCAGAGTATCATTTCCGTATCGTCCTTATCCGTGCTGACAAGCAGATAATTTGTCAGATACGCCGATGCTCTCGTCGAATTGTAAGCCGCCTGCCGTTCCAATCGGGACAAAAGTTCTTCTGTTGTGGTATTCTGCGTATCGCGCAGCGCCAAAGGAGCGGAAAGTTTCTGATACGCTTTTACGGCGTTCGATATCTCAACGTCGGTCAAACCCAAAGATGAAATATCTTCTCCGCGTTCAAGTGCGTTTATCACATCGGCTTTGCTTACTTCTTCATCGTACCCCACAATATCGAGGAATGACCGTCCGTAGCCGACGCACGCGCCGACAAAAATTATTCCGCAGATAAGAAGCGCGGCAAGCAGGATAAGCAAAATACGCGGAGCAAACCAAAAGTGTCCGAGTTTTTTCATTCTTTTTTGCCCTCCGTTTCCGCAGGTTCTTCAAAACGCTCCGTTTCCGAAACAGACGACTCTTTTATTTTGTAAGAATTTTCGTTTCTTTTCGGTCTTACTTCTTTTGCCGCAACACAAACAAATCCGTCGGAAGTCTTTAACAATACTGCTTCTCCCGCAGAAAAAATGATATGAGACTTTTTAGCGCCTTTTTTCCGAGTCTCGGGAAGAGTTAAACCGTTGTTTTCAATCTCCGTCAAAGGAAGCACGGAAAAAGAAAACAATTTGTTTGTACTGCGGATATAAAACTTTTTCCGAAAAACGCCGTAAGCCGCAACTTTTACTCCGCCGACATACGCCTTGTTTCTAATATATGGAACAAAACTTCTGAAACCGACTTTTGCGGGATTTTTCTTTTCTTTCCGACTGAAAGAAAGTTTTCCGTCGATCTCGGTAACGTCAAAAGCAAGCAACCTGTATTTTTTTCCGAAGCGGCTCTTAAAAACGTAGCCGAGAGCAATGAACAATACCAAAAACGGAAGAAATACATAAAAAACATATCTTCCGAACGGCTCGGGCAAGACGCATACCGTTGCGGAGTTTCCGACCGTCATATTGTCTTCTGACGAATAAAACGTCAATCTGACACGGCAATCGCCTGTTTTAAGGAAGAACGGAGAAAGCGGTTTTGCGAAAGTCGCAAGAAAAGAGGAAGCCGTCAGCCCGTAAACGCGAACACGAACCGTTCCGTCGGACAATATCTCCCGTTCAAACGGTCTGCCGTCGGCGGAGACAGAAATATCCAATGATGAAATTTCGTCGGACGCAAGTTTCACTCCGTTTCTGTATACGGAAAAATCAATATCCGCTCCCCCGACGAGTTCGTCACGGTAAACGGACTTCGGCGAGAAAACGGAAACCGAATAAATATTATCTGAATTGTCAAAAACAGGCGCGGAAGATGTCCCGTCCGTATTTCCCGAAAAAGAAAAGACGGAAAAAACAAGAATATTGATGACAGCCGCGAAAACCGCGACAGCGCGAAGAACGCTTTCTTTCATCGTGGACGGCACCTCCGTGCGACTTATTATAAATATATTATATCATACATTTTTCTGTTTAGCAATAGCGAAAGATATTTTTTCTTTAATCATTTTAGGTAATTTTGATTTTCGGCATAAAGAATTGTTCAGGATTCGTCGGTCATTGTATACTCTGAAAAAAGAGACGGGGTCTTTCGACCCCGACGGTTAAAATTTAGCCTTTTCTATCCTTGTCGCAGAAACGGAAAGCGGCGTTTCGTCTTCCGAAATCGAGGAAAAGTCCAAAAAAGGAACAATATCGAACGTTCGGCAGACTTCCACTCTCGTTTTCGTTCTTTTTCCGTCCGTGTTAAGGAGCGCAACACATCGGAGTGCCGCGGCGACATTTACAGCCCTTGTGGTAAACGCCAGTCTGTTCTTTTTTCCGAACGAACCGCAAAACGCGTGAGTTTCTATTCCCTCTTCCGCGAGCGCACGGAGAAATTCGGAAGTTTTCTTCGTATCCGCGGAATAGATTATCGTGACGCGGCAATATTCGGAACATCCACCGGTCATGGCAAAAGACAATGCCGACGCATTGCCGAAACAAGACGTTCCCTTGAGCTTTCGCTCATCTTTGCGAGCGGCAGCCGCACCGTGTCGGAGCACAGCCCGAGAAGCGACTGAGCAACTTTGACAGGAACGGGGTTGACTTCACAGAACAGAGCCTCGATAAGGTCGTGATAATCCGTTTGGATCATCGCCGCCGTTGTATGGTCGCCCTCGAAAAACGATGTGCAGATTTCATGAACCTGAGCGGGACAGATATTTGCCAAAACGCTAATAACACCTTTTGCACCGAGAGACAGACACGGCGTTATCAGCGCGTCGTCGCCCGAATAAACGTCAAGCGAATCACGACAAAGTCCGAAAGTTTTGCAAAGAGCCGAAACATTGCCGTTCGCTTCCTTTATCGCCACTATATTCGGAATTTCTTTCAACTCGGCATACGTCTCAGGCAAAATGTTCAGTCCCGTGCGGGACGGAACATTGTAGACTATCATCGGCAAAGCCACACGCTCGGCGATGAAGCCGTAATGTTCGACAAGTCCTTTTTGCGTTGTTTTGTTGTAATACGGAGTTACGAGCAAAAGAGCATCCACGCCGAGGTCAGCCGCTTTTTGCGACAGTTCCAGAGCGTGGACGGTGTTGTTACTTCCTGTTCCCGCAATCACGGGAATCTTTTTCTTGACTTTTTTGATACAGCGCGCAATGAGCGCCGTTCTTTCCTCGTCTGTCAGAGTAGACGCTTCTCCCGTCGTTCCGCAAACGACAACGGCATCGGTGTTCCTTTCGAGAATAAAATCAAGTATACGGTCAAACGAATAAAGATCGAGTGAACCGTCATCGAGGAAAGGAGTCGTGACAGCCGCCGCGGAACCGACAAAAATCGGAGCATGAGGCAAAAAAGTCACCCTATTTCTTGATTTCGCCGCTCTCCCACATGGAAATGAGTTTGAGGGCGATCTGAACGGCGTTTGCCGCGGCACCCTTGCGGATATTATCCGCGACCACCCACATATTGAGCGCATTGTCTGCGCTGTCGTCGCGTCTCAATCTTCCGACATAAACCTCGTTTGTACCCTTTGCCGTAACAGCCATGGGATAAACGTTGTTCTTCGGATCGTCCTGAACCACAATGCCCTCAAAATCCGCAAGTTCTTTTCTCACGTTATCAAGTTCAAAAGGCTTTTTCAGTTCGACGTTGATGGATTCGCTGTGGCAGTCAAAAACGGGGACGCGAACGGTCGTAGCCGTTATTCTGAGAGTGTCGTCATGCAGGATTTTGCGCGTCTCGTTTATCATTTTCTTTTCTTCTTTGGTATAACCGTCGTCGCCGAAAACGTCGATGTGCGGCAGACAGTTCGAGAAGATGGGATACGGGAACTTCTTCGGCGCTTCGCCGTTGATTCCGTTTTTCAAATCTTCATAGCCCGCGACGCCCGCGCCCGAAACAGCCTGATAAGTCGAATAAACTATTCTCTTGATACCGTACTTGTCGTGCAGCGGTTTGAGCGCGACAACAGCCTGTATCGTCGAGCAGTTCGGGTTTGCGATTATACCCTTGTTCCACTTGATATCCTCGGGATTCACTTCGGGAACGACAAGGGGCACTTCGGGGTCCATACGCCACGCGGAACTGTTGTCTATGACAACGCATCCGTGCGCCGCTGCTATCGGAGAAAATTTCTCGCTCGTCGAGCCGCCCGCAGAGAAAAGAGCAATGTCGAAACCCTCGTCAAAACTGTGTTCCGTGAGTTCCTTGACTTCGTACTCCTTACCGAAGAATTCAAGTTTTTTGCCCGCCGAACGTGCGGAAGCCAAAAGCGTGTAATCAGCTTTAAGGTCGTACTCCTCGCAGACCTTCAAAAAGGTTCTGCCGACCATGCCCGTTGCGCCGACGATGGCGATTTTCAGATTTTGCATTTCGATCACTCCTACCAATATACTACGAAAAAGTTTTATGTTTTGTTACCCCGATAAGGTTGACAAATTTTTCGTATTGCATTATAATATTGAAAGTATAGCACATTTTCGGCGTTTTGTCAACATTTCAGCAAGGGAGATTCTTTAACAAAAAGATGAGATTATCCGATTTTTATTATGACCTGCCGCAGGAACTCATAGCGCAGAAACCTCTTGAAAAAAGAGACGGCTCGAGACTTCTCTGCCTAAACAGAAAAACACATGAAATTTCGCACCGTCATTTTTTCGACATTTTGGATTATTTCAACGAGGGCGACTGCCTTGTGCTGAACGATTCGAGAGTTATTCCCGCAAGACTTTATGCGGTAAGACGCGACACGGGCGCGGTGGTCGAAGTATTTCTGCTTCGTCCCACAAGCGGCGCCGATGTTTGGGAATGTCTCTGCAAACCGGGCAAAAAGACAAAGATAGGAACGATACTTGATATAGAAGACGTGCAATGCGAAGTTCTCGACATTGCAGAAGACGGAAACAGAACGATAAAATTCACATACGACGGCGACGTTACCGAAAGACTCAAACAACTCGGCGAAATGCCTCTTCCGCCGTATATACACGAAAAACTCAAAGACGCGAACCGTTATCAGACGGTATACGCAAAATATGACGGCTCCGTTGCCGCGCCGACAGCAGGCTTGCATTTCACGCAGGAATTGCTCGAAAAAATAAAGGCAAAGGGCGTGGAGATAGGATATGTTACCCTGCACGTCGGGCTCGGAACGTTCAGACCCGTCAAAGTTGACGACCCGACGCAGCACAAAATGCACAGCGAATATTACATCTTGCCGCAGCAGACGGTCGATATGATAAACAGAACAAAAGCACGAGGCGGAAAGGTCACGGCGGTGGGAACAACGTCCGTCCGCGTTCTTGAAACGGCGGGACGCTCTATGCCGCTGAAAGCGCAGTCGGGAGAGACCGATATTTTCATCTATCCCGGCTTTGAATTTCATGTCATCGACAGACTTATAACGAACTTCCATCTGCCCGAAAGCACGCTGATAATGCTTGTTTCCGCTCTTGTTGACAGAGAAACGATACTCGCGACTTATGAAGAGGCGGTCAAGGAAAAATACAGATTCTTCTCGTTCGGCGACGCGATGTTCATTTATTAAAAACACGGGCACACCGTATTGAAAGGCAAAACTATGTATACACTTATAAAACAGGAAGGAAACGCGCGTCTCGGCAAATTCGAGACCGTTCACGGCACGGTGCAGACGCCGGTTTTCATGAACGTGGGAACCGCGGGCGCAATAAAAGGCGCCGTCAGCGCGGACGACTTGAAAACGCTCGGCTGCCAGGTGCTTTTGTGCAACACATATCATCTGCACGTCAGACCCGGCGACAAACTTGTCGCGGAAGCGGGCGGACTTCACAAGTTCGTTCATTGGGACAGACCCATTCTGACCGACAGCGGCGGATTTCAGGTTTTCTCTCTGGCACAGCTCCGAAAGATAAAAGAAGAGGGCGTTACGTTTAACTGCCACCTTGACGGGCACCGAATCTTCATGGGGCCGGAAGAAAGTATGCAGATACAGGCGAATCTCGGTTCCACCATTGCTATGGCTTTTGACGAATGCGTTGAAAACCCCGCGGAATACGGATATGCGAAAAAATCGTGCGAAAGAACGTACCGCTGGCTTGTCAGATGCAGGACCGAACTTGACAGACTCAAAGAAACAGGCGTTGCGGTCAATCCAAAACAAATGCTCTGGGGTATAAATCAGGGCTGCACTTTTGAAGACCTGCGTCAAACGCACATGAAAAACATAGCGACACTCGACCTTGACGGCTATGCGATAGGCGGATTGGCGGTCGGTGAAAGCGCCGAGGAAATGTACAGAATAATCGAGGCGGTCGAACCGTTTATGCCTAAAAACAAACCGCGTTATCTCATGGGCGTGGGCACCCCCGTCAATATTCTTGAAGCGGTTTACAGAGGCGTTGACTTCTTCGATTGCGTTATGCCGTCAAGAAATGCCCGTCACGGACATCTGTTCACGTCAAAAGGCATAATCAACATCAAAAACGAGAAATACGCGCACGACTTCTCCCCCATAGACGAAAACTGCGAATGCCCCGTCTGCAAAACATATTCAAAAGCGTACGTCAGACACCTGATAAAAGCCGACGAAATGCTCGGGATGAGACTTGCCGTAATGCACAATCTGTTCTTCTATAACGACCTTACGGCAAAGATAAGACAGGCTCTCGCAGAGGGCAGATACGAAGAATTTTACCGTGAACGGAGAGAAGTTTTGGGCAGAAGAATTTAACGGTTTGCGAAAGTTTTGTATCACCTATTGCAATAACGGTAAAAATATGTTAAAATATCTATAAATATAATTTCGGAGGAAACAATCATGAATTTTCTTATTGCACTTACGAAAGAAGCAACCGAGGCTGCAACTTCGACAGCATCGAGCGCCGCTTCGTCGGGATTCAGCTGGGCAACGGTTCAGCAGTACCTCTTCCCCGCGCTTATGATCATCGGTCTTGTTCTTGTTTTCTGGCTTCTTATAATCAGACCTCAGAAAAAGCAGGAAAAAGAAACACAGAAAATGCGTAACGGCGTTATGGTCGGAGATACCATCACCACCATCGGCGGTATCAACGGCATCGTTCGTCAGATCAAAGAAGACGAAGACCTGTTTATCATCGAATCTTCCGCTGACAAGTCCAAGATCGCGGTAAAGAGATGGGCGCTTCAATCCAAAGACGCTGCCGGTGCGGAAAGCCTTGCGGCTGAAAGTGCCGCCGCAGAAGCAAAACTGAACGGCGAAAAGAAGAAGTAATCTCTGACTGAGAATAATCGTTTCATAAACATCATATTCTTGTTTTGACAGGCGCGGCAAAAGCCGTTGCCGAGACTCGGGAGTGTGATGTTTATGAACTATTACGACAAAAAAAATTCAGACCTGCCAAAAGGCGTTTTTCTGCTGAGGTTTTTAATAGGAATACTCGGCGGCGCCGTTGTTTTCTGCGCGCTGATGTGCATTTTTGCGCTGATTCTTTCATTAACGCGGATCTCGGACGGGTTTATGCCCCTTTTTGCGGGGATAAGCATTGCGGGAGGTTCGTTTTTCGGAGGGTTTCTGACGGCACGTCTGATAAAGAGCAACGGACTCCGAAACGGAATAATATGCGGGGCGTTCTATGCGCTTATCCACATTCTCGCATGCATAATCTTCAAAGGGCTCGGAGACGTCGGAGCGCTTGTATTCGCGCTGTTTGCAGTGGAGATTTGCACGGCGTCTCTCGGCGGAATTTTCGGGGTCAACTCGGCAAAATAGTTTTTTGACGGCATAAGAACTGTTTTTTTTTCATAGTCATTGACCGTAAGACTGATGAAAGAGGTTCGCAAAAATGCCGTTTGAGAGAAAATATAAAAACAATATTTTTTTAATTGCGCTTTGCGTTATCGCCATAGGATTTATCACAGGCTGTCTCTATATCGGCTTTTTCTGCGGCGACGGACTTTCGCAAATCTGCGCAGAGTACAAGACCTCATTTGAAAATTCGGTCAAAATTTTTCCGATAATTGCAGATACGCTGTTTTTCACTGTCACGCTGTTTCTGCTCGGTTTTTCGCTGTTCGGCTTTTGGTTCTGCAATCTTTTTCTGTTTCTGAAAGCGATGTTTTTGGGGATAACGGCAAGTGCGTGCTACTGTCTTAACGGTGTTCGCGGCGCGCTTACGGTCGCAACTGCGATACTCCCCTATGCGTTTCTGATATTATGCGTGCTGTGCCTGTTCTGCGTTGAAGCGACGGACCTTTCGTATCACGCATACAGGGCAACGGACAGAGCGATACTCAAAAAACTTATAAAGCGGTATTTCGCAGTCTGCGGCGCACTTTTTGCGCTGGCGGCAATACCTGTGCTGTGGCGCATTTTTCTTACGCCGCTCGCAATCAAATACATACATTAAAATCCGAGGACAATTTATGAGCATTTGGTCGTTCAAAGACAAAATAGGTCCCGGGGTCAGCAAAAACGAAGAAAAAGCCCCTGCCTATATCAGATTTTTCAAAACGTATTTTACGCATTTTCCGACAATGGTCGGACTGAACCTGCTTTATCTTTTCTGCTGTCTTCCGATAGTTACGATTGGCGCGTCAACCGCCGCGCTCAACTATGTTATGAGAAACTATGTCCGCGGCGTTCACGTTGACCCTTATCACGATTTTCTTAAAAAGTGCAGAGAAAATTTCAAGCAGGGCACGGCGGTAACGGTGCTTTACATCATCGTCGGCATTCTGCTCGGATTTGCAATATCGTGGTACCGTTCGCAGTATACAACAGGCGGCGGGTTTGGGTTTGCGCTTCTGTTCGGGCTTATGCTCTTAATAGTGCTTCTTGCGGCGGGTTCTCTGCCCTATCTGTTCCCGATGATGGTATCTTTTGATTTGCCTCTTAAACAGTTGATAAGAAACAGCCTTATCCTCTGCACCGCAAAAATTTTCCGAACACTCGGAATGTTGCTTTTCGCCGTCGTATTTCTCGGCGCGTTTGCGTACTTCTGGCAATTAGGACTTGCCTTTTTGCTTCTGACGAACTTTTCGCTTGTTTTCCTGCTCAACAATTTCGCGGTATATCCCGTGCTTGTGAAATATATTGCGAAAGAAGAAGAAAACAAGGACGACGGAAACGACGAGGAACAGATTTTCACCGACACCGTGAAATAGTCATCAATCAACAAAACAAGCATTTAATATGCCTACCGCACATTTCAAATATGCGGTAGGCATTTCTTATTTTTGTATATCTGTTTTTTTCAGGTTCGGAATGTCCGAAATAAGCCGTTCGGCAAAGGCGTCGAGTTTCTGCTGCGGGTCTTCGCTCGGTTCTGCCAGCCACCTGCGCAAAAGTGAAAAGACAACCGAAGCAATAACACCTATACCCGTAGCAAACAAAAATTGAAGTAAAGGCGAACCAAACAAAAAATTACGCTCAAAATAATCTATTTTTGTTGTGTAAGGAACATATTGGATACTCGGATATGCAAAAAATGAAATAACACCAAACGAACACACGGGGATAAGTGCAAACGGATCGACAGGCAGCAACTTTTTCCAACCGTTCACAACATTCACGCAAACGGAAGAATATCCGCGCATCTGTTCGACGGTTATCGAGATACGGTAGCGGGAATTCACACCCTCGGAAACGGTTTTCTTCTCTGCGTATGTGTTGTAATAATAATCAAGTCTGTTAAGTTTTTCCCGCGGTTTTACAAATTCGGGAAAGAGTTTTTTGGAAAGAATCTCTTGCAGATACTCTCCGTATTTTCGCTTTATCTTATCTTTTACGATATTTGCGGGAACAGTTGTTTCGTAATACACTTTCATTTTGTTTTCAAATCTCCCCTTTTGATTGATTATATCATACCGCCATCAAAAAAGCAATATCATAACGGACAAATTTTCGGCATATAGATTAACAGACAAACGGTTCGGAGGTCATAATAATGCGCGTAAACGAATTGCGGTGCAAAGAAGTCGTCAACGTCACGGACGGGGCGCGGCTCGGGCTTGTGGACGACGTGGAGTTCACGCTGCCGAAAGGCGACATCTGCGCAATAACCGTTTTGGGACGCGCGCGGTTTTTCGGACTTTTCGGGCGCGGAGAAGAAATATATATCCGTTGGTGCGACATTCAGAAAATCGGCAAAGACGCGGTGCTTGTCTGTATCGACCCGCCCAACCAAAATTCGCAGAAAAACGGTTTTTTCTCATCACTATTCAAGTAAACGGAGACAGCGATATGAAAAAAATTTTCAGTCTGATACTTGCGGCGACGCTTTTTCTCGGGTGCGCCGTTATGACAAACGCGGACGAGACCGACACGGAAGCGGAAATCAAAACATTTTCGGATGTAATGAATTATCTTTCAAGTGTGGAAACCGATTCACCAGAAATCAAACTTGACCTGACGGCAGCCTCGGCGGTGCTTATGGAGGCCTCGACGGGCAAGATTCTTTACGCAACAAACGGCGACGCGCGCCATGCCCCGGCAAGCGTGACAAAAGTTATGACGCTTCTGATAATAATGGAAGAACTCGACAAAGGAACGTTCACAACGGAAGATACCGTTACAACAAGCGAACACGCCGCGTCGATGGGCGGCACGCAGATATACCTCGAAGTCGGAGAGCAGATGTGCGTGAACGATATGATAAAGGCTATCGCCGTTCCGAGCGCAAACGACGCAACCGTTGCAATGGCGGAGTTCGTTGCGGGCTCGGAAGAAGGCTTTGTTCAGATGATGAACGAACACGCCTCCGCTCTCGGAATGAACAACACGCATTTCACAAACTGCACGGGACTTTTTGACGACGACAACCATTATACGACCGCAAAAGATATGGCGATTATGACACGCGCTCTTTTGCTCCATGAAAGAATATTTGAATATACAACGATTTGGATGGACACTTTGCGGGGCGGTCAGTTCGGGCTTGCAAACACAAACAAGATGCTCAAAACCTACAACGGAATGAACGGCATGAAGACCGGCTACACGCAACTTGCGAAACATTGTTTCAGCGGCACGGCAAAACGTGACGGAATGCAGTTGATTGCCACGGTCATGGGCGCGCCGTCCGCAAAAGACAAATTCAAGGACACGGCAAAAATGCTCGATTTCGGGTTTGCGAACTTTTCCGTTTACAGTTCAAAAGCAGAAGAATATCAACCGATACCCGTATTGAAAGGAACATCTTCAAGCGTCGGAATCCGTGAATCGGAGGGGCTTGATCTGCTTGTTGCAAAAGGACAGGGACGAAACATAGAAAAACATATAACGGTTGAAAGCGAACTCACAGCCCCGATAGAAGCGGGCACGGAGGTCGGAACGGTCACATACACGCTCAACGGCGAAACAATAAAGACCTGCCCGATAATCACGACCGAAAAAATCCCCGCCGCAGGCTTCGGAACATATTTTGCAAGGCTGTTTTCGTTTATAACGGGATAGTTTCGGTATTCTCTGCCGAATGATCCGAAAGTAACGCTTCCCTATCAACAAAATTTCACAAATCAAAAAGGTTTTTTAACTCCGTTGCTATTGACAACCGACGCTTTGTGTGGTATAATCTTTTAGCAACGGAGTTGATTTGTCTTTGTCTGCGGGTGTGGCGGAATTGGCAGACGCGTCGGATTTAGGATCCGATGTCTCAGACGTGGGGGTTCAAGTCCCTTCATCCGCACCATAACTCCTTGTATTTACGATAAAATCGCAGTAATGCTTTTTTATGCAAGCGGATCAAGCAGAACGCTCCGCCTCGGGCACCTCGCCGTGTAAAAATCAGAGGATAAAAACTTAATATGCGGGTATGGCGGAATTGGCAGACGCGTTAGATTCAGGTTCTAATGGTCGCAAGGCTGTGCAGGTTCAAGTCCTGTTACCCGCACCATATAAAGACACCATTGAAATCTGAACCCTCAATTTCAGACTCAATGGTGTTTTTATTATAAAACCCAGTATTTATGCGGCTTTTCGAGGTCGCATTTTCTTTTTGCAAACTGGACTGAAAACAGAAAAACTCAAATTAGGCAATCCAAAGATTTAAAAACAAACCTTATCGAACCCATTTGTCCGACTGCAGGTGTCTTATAAACCCGCGCCCTTCAAGGCATATTCCTCTTCCTTCTGTTCGGGAGTCTTGTATTGCAGTTTCTTGTGCGGACGTTTCGTATTGTAGAAAATTATGTACTTGTCTACCGCACTTCGGAAGTCTGCCTCCGAACGGTATTTCGTTCGATACAATTCCTCGCGCTTCAAAGAAGCAAAGAACGATTCCATTACTGAATTGTCATACGGCACGTGCGCTCTTGAAAAGGAGTGCGTGATGTGCAGTGACCGCATATAGTCGTTCATCGTTTTTGAACGATAATTACCACCACGGTCGGTATGGAAAACCAAACTTGAATCCGGTTGGCGTGCTTTATAGGCAATCTGAAAAGTCGACTTCACAAGTTGCGTGCTGTTGGTCTTTCCAATTTTATAACCTACGACCATACGGGAGAACAGGTCGATAATCACGCAAATATAATAAGCGTTTTCGCCGTACTTAAAATAGGTAACATCACTAACCCACACTTCGTTCGGTTTGCACGTGTCAAACTCTTGGTTAAGGTGGTTTTTGTATTTGCGGCCTTCGTCCTCGTATAATTTCTTCGCCGACTGACGAATGCTGACTAACCCCATATCACGCATAAGCGTGCGCACCATTTCGTTGCTGACTTTGAATCCTTCACTTTTCATGACTGCCGCAATTTTAGCGGCACCGAAGATCTGATTGCTTTCGTCGTAAATCTCCTGTATGCGAAGCCGTAGTTCTTCCCGACGTTTCGCATACCACGTGTTGTCTTTCTTGTTGCGGAGAACGTGGTTATAAAATGTTCCTCGGGGAATGTCAAACGCATCACAGATCACGTGCACGTTATATTTTCCGTAAAGCTGCTCGGCAGCATATAACCGTTGCCTCAATGGCGCTCTCGGCGTGCAGGGTGCAGATTTGAGAATTTCAACGATGCTCTCCAAACGTGCGACCTTGTTTTCGAGTAAATGGAAATTGCGGATGTCCACCTTTCTCCTATTGGCAGCGTTTTGTTCCTCTTGGTAAATGCGTAGCCAACTGTAAAAGGTACTCTTGGGTATACCGGTGTCAGCAAGGATATGTGCAGACGGCTCACCGGATATGACACGGTCAATGACCGCTTGTTTTTCTTCTTTAGTATAAGTTCTCATATTTTCAACTCCTTTTGAGAATTATAGCATCTCCACCATTGATTATAAGATTTTTTGGATTATTCGAAAAAATCTTAGCAATCTATTGAAAGGAATGTAGAAATGTGGTATAATTTTAGAGTAGCTTACTCTGAAAGGAGAAGTCGAAATGAGAAATAGAATTGATTTTGAAAACGACCCGCTTATTTTGAATGCGATTCAGAGAAATCTGATTGAAATTCATGGTGATAGGATAACCTACAATATTCACCAAAAGAAAACATATAACTGGGCCGATCCGGAAGAATGGGTAAGAGCGAGAACTATTGCTTTTTTAGTGTTAGAAAAAGCATATACCCCTCGCAGTATCAGAACGGAGGTTGTAGTTCCGCGCAGAACACCCGAGGATTTTGCGGATATTGTTGTATATACTGATGAACGATGCCAAAATCCATATCTTGTTATTGAGAATAAAAAAGAGCAATTATCCCCAAGAGAACGAAATCAAGCTATTGAGCAGTTGTTTGGCAATGCAAATTCGCTTAGAGCCCCTATTGCATTGTTTGATAGTTTTGGTGAATCTGTATTTTTTGATGTAGCTAACTATCCACCAACTGAAAGAAGCGAGAATGTTAAAGGCACACGGGATGTTGTTCCAGTTCAGTATGGACAGATTCCCGAGTACACTTATATTGCAGGTCCTGGAAATCACGATATACACGCAGCAACAGATTATCAATTAGAGTCTAAAGTAAAACGAGCTCATTCAATAATTTGGGCAGGAGGTAAGCGAGATCCTCTTCTTGCTTTTGATGAATGGAGCAAATTAATGCTCGCCAAAGTTGAAGATGAAAAGCATACACCTAATAATACGCCGAGACAATTCCAAGTTGGAACAAACGAGACTTATGTGGCTGTTGCAACAAGGGTTCACGAGTTATTCAAGCAGGCTTGCTTAGCCGATCCTACGATTTTCCCTGAGCAAATTACAATCAATCTGTCAGATAAGAAAATTGTTGAAGTTGTAAAGGTACTGCAAGACATATCTATAACGGACACGTCTGTCGATAACATTGGTGCGGCATTTGAAATCTTCTTCGGTTCTATTTTTAGAGGAGAACTGGGACAGTATTTTACTATGCGGCCACTCTCAAGATTCACAGTTGCTATGTTAGACATTCAACACGATCATTATGTTATTGATCCTACGTGCGGAAGCGGCGGATTCCTTCTGGAAGTGCTTTTGCAAGTGTGGAATAGATTGGACAAAGATTATGCCGGACGACGTGAACTTGAGCGAATAAAAACAGACTTTGCGCTTAACCAGGTTTATGGTATCGAAATTCACGAAATACTCGCTCGAATTTGTAAGATTAATCTTTTACTACACCATGATGGACATACAAATATTGAAGGCGATAAGAGCTGTCTTGATACTGAGTTCACAAAAGAAAGGTTAAGACTTGGGGAAGAAAACTTCCATGTAGTAGTAGGTAATCCGCCCTTTGGTGATACTATCAAAGAAGGAGATGAAGATCAGCTCGGTAAAAGCTCTCTTGAAGACTTTGAAATATCTGCTGGACGGGTACAAATTCCCTCTGAACATATCATTGTTGAAAAGTCCATTAAAATGCTTAAAAAAGATGGTCTCTTGGGTCTTGTATTGCCAGATGGTATATTTAATAATCAAGGCGAACTATCCAATTGTCCTCAGCTTAGAAATTATTTAGTAAAAAACGGCAGAATACTGGCTGTTGTTTCATTGCCTGACTACGCTTTTAGAAAATCCGGTGCGCAGAACAAAACATCTATATTGTTTTTCAAAAAGTTTAATTATGACCAACAAACTTCTTTTGAAAGAGTATATCAATCGCAGCTTGCAGAAGGTAAGACAGAGGAACAGGCAATACTTGCCGCCCTTTCCGCTAATAGTTACAAAGTATTTATGGCTGAGGCCAATTATGTCGGTTATTCTTCCACAGGTGCATTGATGGAGAAAAACGATTTGTACAGGGGTTCTGCAGGCGGACATCTTTCTGACGACCAAACCGGTACAATTCTTGGTGAATATAGGAGGTTTTGTGCTGATCCAGACAATTATGTTCCTGCAATCAATGATTGTGCAGGATTAGATATTTGCAGTGTTTGGACTTCGCACGAAAGCCATAGATTAGACCCCAAATACCATTTATTTAAAGTGCAAGAACAACAAACATTACCCGATGGTTGGGTTAGCAAAAAAATATCACAATTAATGCGTAGACGAGAGTCGATTGTTCGCCCGCAAGAATCACCTGAAACACCTGTTGTTGTGATGACGCTTTCACAAACTGGCGACATTCGCCCTCGTGAAGCAGGCAAAGGTAAAAATCCTCCCGAATGGTTAGGAATGTATTTTGAAGATAGCCCGTCAACATGGTATGAAGCACAACAAGGGGATTTGGTGTATTCGTCAATAGATTTGTGGAAAGGTTGTATATCGGTTGTTCCTGAACAGTTTAACGGTGCCCTTGTTACAAAAGAGTTCCCAATATATGAAATGTTGACCGATGAAATCGTTCCTGAATTTCTTGCTGTTTTGCTGCGAAGCAGGTATTATCAACGAGCGTTCCGCGCAATCACAACAGGTCACAGCAATCGGAGAAGAACTCAAACAAGCGATTTTGAATCTATAGAAGTTTGTTTCCCTCCTGATAAGGAAATTCAAAGAAGCCTAATAGCGGATGTCTTAGAAGCCAAAGAAAAGCAAAAGCATGCGACCGATTCAATAGGCATAGCGATGCTTCGTTTTAGCGACATCATAGACGGACGCGGTGACGAAGAATTTGAAGCTGTCTTTGATGATGGTGTTGAAGAAGAATAAAGATCATATTGTGAGAGTTCGAATTCATACGCAAAAACGGCAAAAATATCTTTTTCGTAGCCCATAGACAAAAATCGACAAGCCGCACATGCTGCTTGTCGATTTTATTCTCTGCCAACACGGAATCGGCAGGTCTCGCTGCGGCTCGGTCACGCTCCGGCTCTGACAGTCCCCCGGACTGTCATTCACTCCCGTCGCGCCGCTACGCTGCGCGTTAGATTCAGGTTCTACCGGTCACAGAGATGCAGTTTAAAGTCCTTTTCCCACACTAATTTTGAAAGAACGTCGTTCTTATTCTTTGCTTTCTTCCGATGATGCCAAGTTGCCAAAACAAATGTTTTCTCTTACGTAAATCAAAAAAAAGATACGGAATCTGTTCAACAAACTACATTATAACACCCAATTATTATGTATTATTCGAGATAGAGTTCGTTAAAATATTTTTTAATTCATCGTTTTTGCCTGTCGAGGAAAAATCAAATGATTTAAGTTGATGATGAGATAATAGAAAATTAATCATTGCTTGCTCAACATCTCGTCCAAATGCTCTGCAAGACAAACTGAACAAACACAGTCGAGCATCTTCAATTTCCATCGCACCTACCAATCCTAAATCTGAAAATCTATCCGAAACTGATACTGAATAAAGTGCACCATTTGGAATCTTGATTCGTTCCTTAATGTCTTTAATAGTATAACGGCATCCGTTTGTGCATTTATTTGTCCGTTGAGTCAATTCTGAAACCCGGTTAAACTCTATGGGTAATGCTTGGTGGATATCCACGACAACTTTTAAAGATTGAACATACTCTTCATGAGTTACAGATGCTGCTTTCAAATCTTCTCTTAAACTGTTCGCTTTATATGTTTGTGTTCGTCTTTCGGCGTCTTCTGAGTCATATCTATATTTTAAATTAAAACAGGCAAATGCTCCGTAATCCATATATTTGTCAAACTGAATACACGTCACTTCAGGGAGAACTGATTTCACACATTCAATCTCAGCAGGCAAATCATCTACAAAAACAATACTGTCCAGTCCGATATTCAAGTATTCTGCAATTCTTTTAATGTTTAACGACTTGTTATCCCAGTTTACCGTAAAGCAAGAAATATTTTTTTCTTTAAGAACCATTTCTCTGTGTTCATTAAAAACCTGCAAAACATCTGTCAGATTATTTTTGCTGCAAACTGCCAGAATTACGCCATGATAATACAATTCTTTTAGAAACAGTTGAAAATCCCGATATGCTCCCCCTATGCCGCTTCTGCTCAGATGTATTCCCTCAATACCATCTTCCGAAAGGATACCACCCCACAGAACATTGTCGCAGTCAAGAACCAAACATTTCTTTGTCTGCCCGATATATATTAAAAATTGTTTGTATACCTCATCAGCCATCAACGCCATAAGATATTTCGAATATGGGGCATTCCAGCGATATTTCCCCTTGCGACTATAAGCACTGTTTATACCTATGCCGGCAATCAGGTGTTTCAAATCAATATAAACATCGCCAGTAATTATATCAACGATTCTTTGATTAATCCCGTCCACCATTCCGTTTAATATCGGAACAGTTCCGAAGACCGAATCCAGGTTCAGATAATAATCCTCAAAACCGAACCATACAATTCTTGCATCAGAATATGTCTTTATTGATAAATACAGACGCCTACACTTCTCGGTTAAATCCTCTGATATGTTATTATAAAATATTTTTTCTGATAAAATATCATCCGAGATATCAGGATACAACTCATTGAAATTCAGACATACAACAATCATTTTCGAATTTTTCAACTCGTATTGTCGTTTACAAACTTCCTCACAAAGAATAAATGTCAACTGAACATCTGAATCCAAAGGCAAAAATGCCTTTGGTATATATGTCCGAAAATATGGTTCAAACACTATATTTGAAATAAGCGAGATTCTGATTCCCATAACGATTATTCCTTACCAACGACTAAGTCTCTCTGAATTGTACTTTGAGCACTGTATTGTTCATTGTACAACTCAAAAAGAACATCTAAAATCTTTTGCACAGTATCCATTTCAGCAATAAGGAGTTTCTCATCCGGAATCTCACACACAAACACTTCTTCCAACTCAACAATTATTCGAATGAAAGAAACAGAATCCATACCAAGCGCGGGCAGGCTCTCTTCAAGCATATCATTCGAAACATTTGCGTCAGCTATGTTATTATTAAGTATTTCAAGCACCCGATTCAAGCAAACGCGCTTCATTCCGACACCCCCAAGAATATACGCTTGTTAATGTTAATTTTATCCTTGTCTTTTTCACTCAAATCATATTTTATCAGCGAAAACAAATTATCAGTTTCAAGACGAGTAAAAAAATCATACCGCCATTCTCTCCGCTCTTTCGAACACAGCCCGTAGCAATTAAGAAGCATTTCTCCCTCCGGTGTTCTGAATGCTTCTATGTACTGTTTTAATACATCATCATCAAATACCTGTCCTGTATAGTATAAGACATAAAATACATAGGGAATAATCTCATATTCGGCACTCATGGCATATAGCTTGTCTAAGGGTATTGCATCAAGATTATTTTTCAACAAGTAATATACATCCTTGAACATATCGTACCTGATGCTTTTTCTCGTTGCGAGCAAAAAAAGGGAATTCATGTCTTTATAGTGGTGAAGGACAATCTGAATCATCGCCTTTAATGGGGGCAAAGTTTTTACTTTGACGCCATAAATCTCCATTTCTATGGGGTTCGACAGAAATTCCTCAATGTCTATTCGTTTGCCTTCATATTCGCCCCAAAAAATATCAAAGTTTAGATCAATTGAAAATTCTCCGCAAGGTTTAATTTCTTTGTACCATGGCGAAACTTGATGTGTGTAGGCTAACATAAACATATGTTTTTCACGATTGTTTCCATCGTTGTTGAAATCCAATTCTTTTAGCTTTTGTTCCGCTAATTTTAGGTACGCTTTTGGAATAAGGATATCTATATCCGCGCTTATTCTTTTTCCGGGTTCATTGTAAGATAGCAAAGATAATGGTTCCCCTTTCACAACAACATAAGGGATTATATTATTATTTAAAAATTCAAAAAAAGATTTACTTTCGTTATAACGCCGAATTTTTATAGTTTTTTGTATGATCGATAGAATTTCCATTTATTATTCCTCGTTGTCAATATACCATTTAGCTTGCATTTTAAACAAATTTGCATATTCGCCATGTAAATTTATCAGTTCATCATGGGAGCCGCACTCAACAAGTTTGCCATTTTTCAATACAATAATCTGATCGGCAAGTCGCGAGGCACCAACACGATGAGTAATCAATAAAAAGCCCTTATTTTCTACGGTGGATAAGGCGTTATTTAATAATTCAAATTCCATCATTGGATCCAACGATGCTGTCGGTTCATCCATAACAATATAATTGCATTTCGAGAGTTGCGCTCGGGCTAGTGCAATTTTTTGACGTTCCCCCCCGGAATATTCAACTCCGCCGAATTCAATTCCTATAGTTTCGTCGAGATTGATGGTCTCTCCATCCTTGAAGTGTAAATTTTGCAATGTTTTTTCGAGCACGGCAGACTCATATTGATTATGAAGGTTCGCCAAAAGCAAGTTCTCTTTTAATGTTAACTTGTAAATAACATAATCTTGAAATACAGTACCGATTTTTCTTTGCAATATGATATTCTCTCGTTTTTCACCGTCCGAAAATGTTGTGACAACTTTCCCTGTGGTCGGTTGCAAAAGTCCTAAAAGCAACAAGCAAAGCGTTGTTTTTCCCGATCCGTTTTCGCCGACGACGGTGACACCTTCATTAAATTTTAATTTCAGATTCAAATTTTCAACGGCATATACAGAACTATGAGGGTACTTGTAAGATACATTTTCAAAGGAGATTTCTTCTATGGTTTTATCGCAAAGATCCGGAATTGTACATATGCTTTTTTTCAGGAAGGATTCATAATCTGAATAGAACAGATATGTAGAATCGATGCTAAGCAGACCGGATACAATTTGATTTGATGTGGTTTGCATAGAATTATATGCTGTTAAAAGTGCTCCGAAAACTCCTAAGTTAATGCTTCCCGCAGTTACGGCTATGGAAGAAAAAATCAAGGCAAACGCAAATCCAAGCAATTTGAATGCCTCTCCCATAATACTTTGTAACGAGCTTTTTGCCGCATGTTTTTTTACAATGAGATTCTCTTTATCCAGACTTTTCTCCCATGAAGTTTTGAAATATTCTTCACAACCATAGGTTCTGAATTCTGCCACTGCAGTCGGCTTGGTAAAAAGAGAATAGAAATAGTTTGTTGCCTTTTTTATAGGGGTAAGGTCTTTGCTTATATCATACGTTTTATTTAATATGATCGCCTGAATAATGGAAATTGGAAGCAAAGATACGATCGAAATCAGAACAAGCCAGTGCGAAAATGCGCCCAGAGTCACAATCGCTACGCATAAAGATAATACGAGTGAAGGAATCTGAAAAAATGTATTCAACAAATTCATGGGCAAATTTCTGGAAATTGAGCTATTGGCGCGAGTAAACGAATTATATATTTCCTGATCAAGAAAATCTTCATACGGCAATTCTGTGGCATGAAGATATATATTTTTACATAATTTCATCTGCAATTGTTCATTGTAGCAGAAGACTCTGGTGGGAACTCTGCCAATCATTTTAAAAAGAACTTCAGCCAGTTGTACGATCAAAAACAAAATCATTGCGTGAATAATGCTGTTTTCATTTTTTCCTGTGATATAGTTTTCAATGGCTTGAAATACAAAAGCCCAAACCAATGGCATAAAGCCGGTTGTAATTGCCGAACCAAGATATGACAACCCTTCAAGAGACGCTAAAAAAGGTTTTTCTCTAAAAATAATGGCAATACAAGAAATCAGCGATTTTAGTTTTATTTTTTTTTTCATTTTTTCTTCTCTTACTTTTGATATAGACACGCTTGTTTTGTAAACATTTCAAAGTAAAGACCATTCAATTTCATCAGATCTTCATGTGAACCGGATTCCTTGACTTTTCCCTCTTTTATAAGCAATATCGTATCTGCAAGTTTTGCAGATGGCAGGCGATGCGAGATAATAACCAAACTTTTGTCAAAATTGTTCTTATGAATCATTTCATAAAAACTTGATTCCGTAAGCGGGTCTACAGAGGCTGTCGGTTCATCTAAAATACAAAATTCAGCGGATGAATACAATGCTCTGGACAATGCAACTCTTTGATTTTGTCCGCCGGATAAAGATATGCCATCCGGATATATTTCACCGATTCGAGAAGTTAACGTGATATCATCCAAAAAGGAGGTACGGCGCTTGATTTCTTCCAATTTCAGTTCTCCCGAAGTAACACTCGGATCGGCAATTTCAATATTGTTTTTCACGGGAATTTGGTAAATACAGAATTTCTGCAACACAGCGGTCATCAGCGACAGACGTTCTTTTTGAGTCAAACTTTGCAAAGGCGTTTTTCCGATTCTTATTTCCCCGCGTTCAGGCAAATATAATCCCAGCAATAGTTTTACGATGGTAGATTTTCCGCAACCGTTTTCTCCGACAATCGCTGTTGTTTGACCTCGTTTTATCGTAAGATTTATGCCATTCAAAATATAGGTTTCGGTGTTCGGATACTTGAAATATACATTTTCAAAAATGATATCCCCTGAAATTTCATGACACAAAGAGTCACTTGGTTTTTTAGTTAAAAGCGTGCTTATCTTCTTGTAGTCTTGCCATGGGATCTTATATTTGTCCAGTTCTTCTAATAACGATGGAAATGTCCAACCGGACATAATTGATAATGTTGGCAAGGCGGAAATCAATGCAATGATCTCTGTCGGTGTTAAGATGGATTGTTTCCCCAAAAATAAAAGATAGATTACGCAAAAAGTATTGAACATCAATGTAGCAACGAGCGGAAGCAATCCGTTCTTAAAGCCTCTGCGTCGGATAACCATTCGTTCTTTTATGAGTGCCACAGAAGTATCATCATATATCCCCAGCAGGTAAGAAGAAAGACCGAAAATTTTGATCTCCTTTTCTACGACTTTATCTAAAAACAGATTTGAAAAATAATTTCTCTTTCTTTCGGTTGCCGTTTGATTAAATTGCAAATTGCGGATTCCTTTAATTTCTTTAAAGTTGAATATAAATGATATGGTGAACAGCAGTATGCTTAACAGTGCAAAAACCACGGAAGCAGAGAAGAAAATGGAGAGAATGCCCGTATAACTTATGACATTTTGAAGCAACGATATAAGTGCGCTATAAGATTTCATGACAAGATCGGCGGGCGTTCCCATTCGACTGATCGAATCGTTGACGGTCGGTGATTCCAGATCGCTGTAATTTGCAGAACTGAATATATTCAGCATTTCTTTGTTCAATGTCTTTGTCAACTTACATTCAGCGAGCGTATAGACGTACTTTTTCAAATAATTGCATAAAACGACAAACGCAAGTGAAGTTATGTATGCACCCATGTAATACCCAAAGAATGGGAGGTTGACATTCTCGAGCAATTTCTTCAACAAATACGTATTTATCGGAACAGATACACCTATTGCAAAAGTGCAAAAATTCAATATCCAAAAATGAGATTTGCAGTGTTTGCGTAATAACGCAAAAGATTTAAACATTCTGTTTTTTGTCCTTTCGCTTTTTCATGACTCTACGACTTTTCATTACACATACCGATTTATAAACAACGGCATAAAAACAAATACAAAAATGCAACAACATACGGTACATCCTGCTTTTTTGATTATCCATTTTCAGTGAAAGGTTAGGTATGATTGAACTTGAGATTTTGTTTCTAACAAACCGAATTTCTCGTCTGCCGACCAATCTATACGCTGCAGCATATCCAAGAATTCGTGTTGTTCTGATTACTTCAGACGATAAGGTATTATCCCCTTTTACTTTGCATGCAGTTGTGTTTATTTCGATGATTCTATGTAGAATTAATCGACTTCCGTTTGAATACAAAACTAAGTCGCCTTTTTCATATGTCTCTTTTTTTAGTATCTTCAACTGCATGTTTTCGTTTAGTAAGGGAAACATACTGTTGCCAATCCCATGAATGTAAATAAAGGAGTTGTTCTTTATTATTGTTTTGTAATAAGTTGCAACATAATTGATTGGCATTTAAAACTCCTTCGGTTAAATATCATTTATACTTTTGTATCTAAAAATTTTAAACAGCAATTGTAAGCGCTTTCATTTGGTTTAAAAGAAAAAGAAAAAACAGGAATATCATTAATAATTTTTTGAATTTGTGCAAGAGTTTGTTGAATTCCTTTTTCAAACCATACTGGTACTATGCATTGCTTTAATAAACTATACATCATAGCGGTATCTGAAACGTCAGAAATAATATTTGTGTCACCATGTGATAAATAAAAGATAGCTTTAATTTTGAAGTTCTGAACATTCACCCAATCCTTTGTTCTTTCATATGGAGTACCGCAACAAGAAAGAGTATTGAAATCAATAATTACACGATCATTACCTATTACCGAATGACCAAAACCTTGCCAAATATCTCTCATAGTTGACTTTCCTGCGCCAGAAGGACCTGTAAAAACAACTGCTTTATTATTATATATTACAGCAGAGGCATGCAAACCAACTCCTATTCCATTAAGTTGCATAAAGCAACTTAAAACCAACGTACTTCCAACGCTTGTTAAAATAGGATTTACTATACTGTGATTTATTCTTTTGAGATTGCTCTCGAACCCATAGATAATTATTTCTCTAAAATCTGAAGAACATAGAGCGGTATTTAATAAAAGTTTTTCTGATGTCTCTTTTTCTTTTGCATAAAACAAAAACTTATATGTATATCGATCAAAACTATTTTGATTTTTAAATACTTTAATAAATGGTAATTGAGATATAAGTTCATATGTTTGATTTTTTTCTAAACTTGGTATAGTTTTACCGAAATAATATATTAGAATATCTAATTTGGTAGTTGCCTTCAAAGGAACAAACCGGGGTAATGTTGAATAAAAAGGTTCATCAAATAATGTATCTGACAACATAAGTATTTCGATGCCATCAATTGAAAAATTATATTTATGTCTCATAATTTTTTTGTTTCCTTGCTTTTTCATATCCAAGTTTTCCATATTCACAATACCATTTAGGGGGTGTAAACATACTTCCTGATTCTAATAAAAATCTTCCTGGGCAATATCGACAGTAATCAATGTATGTGCAACTCCTGCATTTCATATTTTCGGGCATCAATTGGTTTACTATTCTTTCAAAATGCCTAATTCCTTCTAATAATGATCCATAGCTTAAATCGTATGGGAAAATGCGCAGTTGTGCACAGGCGTAGAGTTCACCTCTTGCGTTAATACAAAAACTGTTTTTTCCTGCGCCACATTTAAACAGCATTTCCTTTGTTTCATATATCCCTAGAGTTGAACTATATTGATGAATTGTCGGTTCTATTTCATAATTATCTTCTAATTGCACCACATCATATGGATCCAATCTATTGCATAATGTATTTTCTGATTGGTCAAGAGAATTAATAATTACACCATCATATCTGATCTTTTTTCCATACCTTTCTGCAAAACTATTTAATTCTTGTATATGGTGAACATTGTGTGTCGTTAAAGAAACTTTGAGATCAAAGTTGATTTCAGTATCAACAAGAGTTTGAAGAACATTGCCTACTTGTTGATATGCACATCTCCTTTTTGTAAAATCTGAATAACTTTTTTCATTCCAACCATACAGCGTGATTTCCAGTTTGTCCGGTTTATATGCATCTAAAAAAGAGATAATCTTCGCGTCTAAATTATAGCCGTTAGAAAAAAGTGTAATTACAAAACCGAGATCATAAGCATGCCGATATATTTCAAAGAAATGAGGGTGAAGGATTGCCTCGCCACCCGTTATCAATAGTTTGATACAACCCAATTGTTTCAACTCATCAAGTATTCTTATTGCTAGATTTTTATCTATAGATTCATTATCATTCTTTAATTTGGAAGGAATATAACAATGACCACATCTAAAATTGCATGAATTCGTTATCTCAAACATAGCATACAATGGAAGATATTCTTGTGTTTTGTCTATATAACGATTCAAAACATTTAAATAAAAATCTATATTTTCCATGAATAATTTCTTCTCCCCCCAATTAAATGAATTTTATTGCTTCTTTTTCATGAAGTTCATTTAAAAAAGCGCATATATCATCATGTATTTGAACATTTTCTACATGAGGAAACATACTACTCACAAGCGTTATAATATCTTCTACAGTTTTATCCCTTTTATCTCCAATAGAATCCCATATTAATTTAGCTAGCGAACTTATCTCAATTAGATCAATTAAAACCGGATTATTTGGTGAAATAGGGATAAGAACAACACCGTTCTTTATAGGCTCTTCATAATACTTTCCTGTTTTTGTAATATAGCTTTTCATCTTGTTTTTCATATTAGCCTCCTTTTCAAAACACCCGGGGAAAGCCCTTGCTTACTTAGCTTTAATTTTCTTGGAAAAATATATTAGCAATTAGGACCAGCTTGAGAAGAATTGTTGCAATTTCCGCAAGCAAACATGATGGGAGTTTCCTCCAAATTAATTGTGACAACTTTAATTTCGGGCTTCTCGTAAATCAATTAGTTTTCTCCTTTCTTATGTTTATTTTATGTTTAGGTGGGCTTCCCCCGATGTTCATAAAACGGGAATATTGGGCAGAATTTTAATAAACCAGCATTTGCTTTATTCTCCATTAATCAATAATTTTCTTTTGTTTCATTCAAATTCCATAATTTGGCGGTTATATTCTCCGTAATAAAAGAAACACAGCGGGCATCCATCTACATAACGGCATTCCCCACAAGTAGGAATTTTTTCGGTTCTAAATTTGTGTTTACCGCGAACAAAAGTATCCCAATATTTTGATTTTTCTATATTTTCTATTTCTGCCGAATTAATATTAATAATTTCTTTTTTGGTAAATATTGTTATGCAACGCTAATTTTCCAGATTTCATCTGAAATATCAAGCACGGATGAACGTTGCCTTTCTATTCTATATACCACACATATTCTCCTGAGCAGCACAAAATGTTTTTCAAATTATAAATAATATGCGCGCTATAATCGACAGATAGATACTCGCAAAATCTAGGGCGCATATCAATTTGAAGAGGTATGCAATGTTTCGTTAATTTTTTGATACTATGCTTTATATCTATAATAGGAGCTACGAATTTGTTTTTTGCAAAATTGGGGCTGTAATTTCATTTTGCAATTTGCGTTTAATTTGATTTTTAAAACCCGCACAAGCGTGCCATAATAAAGAGCAAACGCATGTGCGGGTTCGGAAGTCTCGGGTGGGGAAATGCGTTTCGCACTTACGCTTTGGAGACGTTATCTTTTTATGAATTTTTTCTGGATTAAGTATAACACAATCGTCATATTTTGTCAATTCAAAAATTTCTACTGCTTGCAAAATTGTAAACGTGCACAAATAACAGGCAAAAATATTCCACTATCATATCACGTTTTGTATAATGCGCACAAGTACGCTGACAAAAAAACGATTAATATGCCGGACAGAAACCTTGCTTCATTTTCTTCTATGCTTCTGTTACTACATTGGTTGCCCCGAATCTCAGTCTGAACACACATGCATTTGTTATTCCGGCGTTGCGTTATATGACAATCCATTTCAATTACTTGAGATACTTTCGATTAAGCACTATACTGCCGATGTCCGTATGCAGTAAAAAATTCTTCGTTTTCTTCATGAGATAAATCCATAAATCAGTTTTTTCTGTTTTTATAAACAGAAAATTCCCCTCGAATGAAGTATAAAAAATTACTGTATTACTATATCTCATTATAGATTATTTACTGAACGAAACCTGAATTATATCAAAAAGGAGTTACAACTGAAATCTAATCCGTTTTTTGCTGTCCGCAAAAAGTTCAATTAAATAATACTTTACGACGTATTGACATTGGGCTTTATATATGGTAAAATAACCAAAAAGATTTTAAGGCGGAGGGCAACGAGATGGGAACGGTGTTTGTTTACAAAACGAATTGCCGAAAAAAAGTGCCTTTTTACCCCGTTTTTTCAAATTCTTATTCCGCCGACAATAATATAACCACCGACTTTTAAGCGTTTCTTCGGAAACGCTTTTTTCTTTTTCCGTACAGCGTTTTTTCAATATATACAATTCATATATTTGATATACGCCTGTGTTTGTACGAATTGCCGTTTTTTAACTTTTTCAAATTAAGATATTGCATAAATGCTCAAAAAGTGCTATTATATATGCATAACAATTCATTTATATGCAGTTTTGTGAATAATTATCCTTACAGCAAATCAGGTCGCACATAAAATCCGCAAGTCGGATTATTTATGCAACGGCTTCGAAAGACGGTGAAAAAGAGTGAAAAAGGTATTTATCGACGGCAAGGCGGGAACGACGGGGCTTCGGATATACGAAAGGCTCGGACAGAGAGACGACATCGAACTGCTGACGCTTGCCGAGGAAGACAGGAAAAATGCGGAAAAGCGCAAAGCGGCGTTAAACGATGCGGACATTGCTTTTTTGTGTCTGCCCGACGATGCGGCGATCGAAGCGGTGAAAATGATAGAAAATCCGAACACCGTGGTTATTGACACATCGACGGCGCACCGAACGGCAAACGGTTGGATATACGGTTTTCCCGAACTCGGTAAGGATTTTTCAGACAGACTGAAAAGCGCGAAAAGAATAGCTGTTCCGGGGTGTCACGCAAGCGGCTTTATCGCTCTTGTAAAACCGTTGATTGACGAAAAAGTTATCGACCCGAGTATAAAACTGTGCTGTCATTCGCTGACGGGTTACAGCGGCGGCGGAAAAAAGATGATAGCGCAATATGAACAGGACGGCAGGGACAAACTTTTGGAAGCGCCGAGACAGTACGGTCTGACGCAGAACCACAAGCACCTGAAAGAAATGCAGGCGATAACGGGGCTTGAAAACGCACCGATATTCTGTCCTGTTGTGGCGCCGTTTTACAGCGGAATGGAAGTGACCTTTCCCCTGTTCGTTTCCGATTTGCAAAACGGTGTCGGAGCGAATGAAATCAAAGAGATATACAAATCCAAATACGCATCCGCGATAGTCTCTTATGAAGATAAGGCGGCGGACGGAATGCTTTCCGCGGCAACGATGTCGGGTTTGGATTCAATGAAGATATGCGTTTTCGGGAACGATGAAAGAATGCTTCTGACGGCGGTTTACGACAACCTCGGAAAAGGCGCGTCGGGTGCGGCGGTAGAAGTTATGAATATAATTCTCGGCAAAGACGAAACAAGCGGGCTGAATATAACGTAAAGAGTGAAAGAACCAAGACAAAGAGTGAAAATGTACGCGAAGAGCGGAAAACGGAGTATATGAATATGGAGATAATAAACGGCGGCGTTTGTGCCGCGAAAGGATTCAAAGCAAACGGAATACATTGCGGAATACGCAAAAACAAAACAAAAAGGGACATTGCGCTTATCGTTTCGGACAAAGTCGCAAACGCGGCGGCGGTCTATACGACAAATCTTGTCAAGGGAGCTCCCCTGCTTGTGACAAAACAACACCTTACCAACGGAAAGGCAAAGGCGATAATCTGCAACAGCGGAAACGCGAACACCTGCAACGCGGACGGCGTTGAAAAAGCCGAAGAAATGAGTGAGATCGCGGCGACGGCGCTCGGAATAAAAGCAAGCGACGTTGTGGTTGCGTCAACGGGAGTTATAGGCTTGCCGCTTGACGTAACGCCTATCTCGAACGGGATAGACGAACTTGTTTCGGGGCTCGGAGATAACAGCGAACTTGCCGCAGAGGGCATAATGACGACCGATACAAAGAAAAAAGAGATTGCCGTGGAGTTTGAGTTGGGCGGCAGGGTATGTCATATCGGCGGCATTGCAAAAGGCTCGGGAATGATACACCCCAACATGGCGACGATGCTTGTTTTTATAACAACCGACTGCGCGATAAGTTCGGAAATGCTTTCCGAAGCGCTTTCTACGGATATACAAAGCACATTCAATATGGTCAGCGTGGACGGCGACACATCGACCAACGATATGGTTGTTGTGCTTGCAAACGGCGAAGCCGAAAACAAGGAGATAACCGAGCCGAACGGCGACTATGAAGTATTTATGCAGGCGCTCAACACAGTCACGGTTCACCTTTGCAAATCCATTGCGGGCGACGGCGAGGGCGCGACAAAGATGATTGAGTGTGCCGTCATCGGAGCGAAAAACGAGGTCTGCGCAAAAACGGTGGCGAAGTCCGTTATATGTTCTTCCCTTGTCAAAGCGGCGATGTTCGGAGCGGACGCGAACTGGGGACGCGTTCTCTGCGCGCTCGGTTACAGCGGCGCTGATGTCGATGTTTCAAAGGTCGGCGTTACGTTCATATCTTCCGCGGGACGGATAACGGTGTGCAAAGACGGCGCGGGAGTGGATTTTTCGGAAGAACTTGCGAAAAAGATACTGCTCGAACACGATATAACGATAGAGATCGACCTTGACGACGGCACGGGAAGCGCCGTTGCGTGGGGTTGCGACCTGACATACGATTACGTTAAAATTAACGGAGATTATCGCACATGAGAGGAGCGGACACGATGACTGTTTCAAATGCCGACAGAGCAAGAATACTTGTTCATGCGCTCCCCTACATAAAAAAATATACGGGCAAAATTCTCGTTGTGAAATACGGCGGGAACGCAATGACAAGCGAAAAACTGAAAGATTCCGTTGCAAGAGACATCGTGCTTTTGAACCTGATAGGCGTGAAAGTTGTTCTTGTTCACGGCGGCGGTCCCGAAATAACGGAAATGCTTTCAAAAATAGGAAAAGAGACGCAGTTTGTAGGCGGACTTCGCGTTACCGACGAAGAGACGATAGAAGTTGCACAAATGGTGCTTGCGGGCAAGATAAACAAAAGTCTTGTCAATCTGCTTGAATGCCGCGGCGGTTCGGCGATAGGGCTTTCGGGACTTGACGGACACATGATAAAAGCGCAGATAAAAGACGAACGTCTCGGATATGTGGGAAAGATTACGGAAATCGACCCGCAGCCCATACTCGACGTTCTCGAAAAAGGATATATTCCCGTTATTTCCACGCTCGGCTGCGACGATGACGGAAAAGTGTATAACATAAACGCAGACACTGCGGCGGCAAAGATAGCGGGTGCGCTGAAAGCGGAAAGTCTTATCATTCTGACCGATATTGCGGGAATACTCAAAGACAAAAACGACACGTCATCGCTTATTTCGCACATGACGGTTTCCGAATCAAAAAAACTTGTTGACGACGGCGTTATCGCAGGCGGAATGATTCCGAAAGTCGAATGCTGCGTGCAGGCCATTGCGGACGGCGTTCAACGCGTTTTCATCATTGACGGACAGGTTCCGCACTCTATTCTTGTTGAAACATTGACGGACGAGGGCATCGGAACGATGTTTGAGGGGGACAAAAATGACTGATATATTTTCGACTGACAGGGAATACGTTGCAAACACATACGCGCGTTTTCCCATTGATATAGTTTCAGGAAAGGGGTCGCTTGTTTACGACTGCGACGGCAAGGAATACATAGACCTCGGGAGCGGAATTGCGGTAAACACATTCGGCGTTGCGGACGAAGAGTGGATAAAAGCGGTCACCGCGCAGCTCGGAAAATTCCAGCACACCTCAAACCTTTATTACACCGAACCCTGCGCAAAACTTGCGAAGGAACTCTGCAAAAAAACCGGAATGAAGAAAGTATTCTTTTCCAATTCGGGCGCGGAGGCAAACGAATGCGCGATAAAGGCGGCAAGGAAATATGCCGCGGATAAAAAAGGAAAAGGCTGCTTCAAAATAATCACGCTCAACAACAGTTTCCACGGAAGAACGCTGACAACGCTTGCGGCAACGGGACAGGACGCATTTCATCACGATTTTCTGCCGCTGACAGAGGGCTTTGTTTCCGTGGAGCCGACGGAAGAAGCGTTGAGAGCAGAAATCGGAGACGACACGGCGGCGATAATGTTTGAAATTGTCCGCGGTGAGGGCGGCGTTATTCCGCTTGAAAAAGAGTTCGTTCGGGCGATGGTGAATATCGCAAAAGAAAAAGATATACTGCTTATTGCGGACGAAGTGCAATGCGGCAACGGCAGAAGCGGAAAACTTTACGCATATATGAATTACGGTCTCACTCCCGACATCGTGTCCACGGCAAAAGGGCTTTGCGGCGGGTTGCCGCTCGGCGCGACAATGCTCGGCGAAAAAGTCGGGAACGTTTTCACTCCCGGTTCGCATGGTTCGACATTCGGCGGAAACCCCGTTTGCTGCGCGGGGGCGCTGAATGTGCTTTCAAGGATTGACGATACCCTGCTTGAAGACGTTCGCAAAAAATCCGAATATATATTCAACGAATTGGGCGGTGCCGCGGGTGTTGAAAGCGTTGCGGGGCTCGGACTTATGATAGGCGTAAAAACGAAGCGTCCCGCAAAAGATGTCGTTACCGAATGTATGAAAAACGGGGTTCTCGTTTTGACGGCAAAAGACAAGGTACGCCTGTTGCCCGCATTGAACATTCCGTTTGAATTGCTGGAAAAATCCATTTATATACTGAAAAAAGTTTGCGCGGAGGAAAAAAATGAATTTGAAAGGAAGAGACTTTTTGAAGCTACTCGACTTTTCGGGTGAGGAGATAACATATCTGATTGACCTTGCCGAAAAGTTGAAAACGCTGAAAAAGGACGGCGTACCGCACAGGTATTGCAACGGCAAAAACATTGCGCTTATCTTCGAAAAGACAAGCACACGGACGCGGTGCAGTTTTGAAGTTGCGGCGCACGACCTCGGCATGGGAGTGACGTATCTTGACCCGCAGGGCTCGCAGATAGGCAAAAAAGAAAGCATTGCGGACACGGCTCGTGTGCTTTCGTCTATGTTCGAGGGAATAGAGTACAGAGGATTTGCGCAGAAAACCGTTGAAGAACTCGCCGAATATTCCGACGTCCCCGTTTGGAACGGGCTGACGGACGAAGCGCACCCGACGCAGATACTTGCCGATATGCTGACCATACGGGAACAGTTCGGCAGACTGAAAGGCATTAACTTTGTTTACATGGGCGACGCACGGTTCAACATGGGCAACTCGCTTATGGTCGGTTGCGCAAAACTCGGGCTGAACTTCACGGCGTGCTGTCCCGAAAAATATTTTCCGTCAAAGAACCTTACAGCAAAATGCGAAGAGTTTGCAAAAGAAAGCGGCTCCGTACTCAGGTTTGAGACCGACGCGACAAAAGCGGTCAAGGACGCAGACGTTATATATACGGATATCTGGGTCTCCATGGGAGAACCCGAAAGCGTTTGGGCGGAGCGCATAGAAGAACTTTCGCCGTATCAGGTAAATGCGGAACTTATGCGCAAAACGGGAAAAGCCACGACGATATTTATGCATTGTCTGCCCTCTTATCACGACATCAAAACAAAGATAGGCAAAGAGATGGGCGAAAAGTTCGGCAGAACAGAAATGGAAGTTACGGACGAAGTATTTGAGAGTAAAAATTCCGTGGTTTTCCGAGAAGCGGAAAACAGGATGCACACAATAAAAGCCGTTATGGCGGCAACACTTACGGAAGTATGAGTATGAAAAAAAGATATCTTATTTTGCAGGACGGAAGCGTTTTTGAGGGCGAAGCGTTCGGCGCGGACGTGACGCAGGTCGGAGAAATAGTTTTCACGACAGGTATGTGCGGTTACATCGAAACATTGACCGACCCGAGTTATTACGGGCAGATTGTTACACAGACATTTCCGCTGATAGGAAATTACGGCATAATCAGTCCCGATTTCGAGGGCAAATGCTTTGTCAAGGGATACGTCGTACATGAAAAATGCGACGAACCGTCAAATTTCCGAGCGGAATATACCCTCGATACATTTCTTAAAAACAACGGTATTCCGGGCATAAGCGGCGTTGACACAAGACGGCTGACACGCATTATCCGTGAATACGGAGTTATGAACGCAACGATAAGCGACGACATTCCGAAAGGTGCCGCCGCTTCTACTGCTGTTTTTGAGAGTTTGAAAAGATACTCTGTCAAGGACGCCGTAAAGAGCGTCAGCACCTCGAAAAAAACGATTTTTACGCCCGACGGAGACAGAAAATTCAGAGTTGTGCTTATGGATTTCGGAGCAAAGGCAAACATCGAACGCTGTCTTTGCAAACGCGGGTGTGAAGTCGTGTCCGTTCCCTACGATACGACCGCGGAAGAAATCCTTGCGGAAAAACCCGACGGAGTTATGCTTTCCAACGGTCCCGGCGACCCTGCGGAGAATACGCAGATAATCAAAGAGATAGGCAAACTGTTCGGAAACGTTCCCATATTCGGAATATGTCTCGGTCACCAGCTTATGGCTCTTTCGCAGGGAGCACGGACGTTCAAACTCAAATACGGACACAGAGGCGCTAACCAGCCCGTCAGGGACGCTTTGGGAACAAGAACGTTTATCACAAGCCAGAATCACGGATATGCGGTTGACGAAAAGAGCATCAAAAACGGCGTTGTGCGCTGGGTAAACGCAAACGACGGAACGTGTGAGGGTATCGACTATCCCGAATACAACGCTTTTTCCGTCCAATTCCACCCCGAAGCGTGTTCGGGTCCGAAAGACACCGAATTTCTCTTTGACAGATTTTGCGAACTGATGCAGAAAGGCAGGAACTGAAATGCCGTTTGACACAAGTATAAAAAAAGTTCTCGTTATCGGCTCGGGGCCGATAGTTATCGGACAGGCGGCTGAGTTCGACTATGCGGGAGCGCAGGCGTGCCGCGTGCTTAAAGATGCGGGCGTAAACGTTGTGCTCGTCAACTCAAACCCCGCAACGATAATGACGGACAAGGCTCTTGCCGATGAAATATATCTTGAACCGCTGACAAAAAGAACCATTGAGCGCGTTATCGAGAAAGAAAAGCCCGACAGTTTGCTTGCCTCGCTCGGCGGACAGACGGGACTGACGCTTGCGACAGAACTTGAAAAAGACGGTTTTCTGAAAGCTCACAACGTACGCCTTATCGGCACGAATGCGGAAGCGATAGACAAAGCCGAAGACAGAAAACTGTTCAAGGAAACAATGGCGCAGATAGGCGAACCGACGGTTCCTTCCGATATTGCCACAACGGTTGAAGACGCTCTCGAAATCGCCGAAAAGATAGGTTATCCCGTGATCATCCGTCCCGCATTCACGCTCGGCGGAACTGGCGGCGGTGTGGCTTATGACGCGGAACAGATGAAAAAAGCCGCAAAAACGGGGCTTGATGCTTCCCCCATAACGCAGATACTCGTGGAAAAATACATATTCGGCTGGAAAGAGATAGAGTTTGAAACGATGAGAGACGCGGCGGGAAACGCCATAGCGGTCTGCTCAATGGAAAACTTCGACCCGGTCGGAATACACACGGGCGACAGCATCGTTGTCGCACCCGCGCTGACGCTTTCGGACAAAGAATATCAGATGCTCCGTTCGGCGTCGCTGAACATCATTTCCGCACTCGGAATAGTCGGCGGCTGTAACTGCCAGTTCGCGCTTGACCCGAACAGTTTTGATTATTCGGTGATCGAAGTCAATCCGAGAGTTTCGCGCTCGTCGGCGCTTGCATCGAAAGCGACGGGCTACCCCATCGCGAAGATAACGACAAAAATCGCGCTCGGCTACACTCTCGACGAAATCAAAAACGATATAACAGGCAAGACCTGTGCGTGCTTTGAACCCGCGCTTGACTATGTTGTGGTAAAATTTCCGAAATGGCCGTTCGACAAGTTTGTAGGCGCGTCCCGAAAACTCGGCACGCAGATGAAAGCGACAGGCGAAGTTATGGCTATTGCGCCGTCGTTTGAAAACGCGCTGATGAAAGCGGTGCGCGGTGCGGAGATCTCGCTTGACACACTCAATGCGCGCCCGATATCGGACAATGACCTCGAAACAAGGCTTGCAACACCCGACGACCGCAGACTGTTTACAATATTCGAGGCGATAAAAGCGGGCGTTACACTTGAACATATCCACGACGTTACCCGTGTAGATACGTTTTTCCTGAACAAACTCAAACACCTTGCGGACTATGAAAAGAGCATAGAAAACGGACTTGATTCCGAAAAATACCTGCAAGGAAAGAAATTCGGCTATCCCGACAAGGCGCTTAAAAGACTTTCGGGCTGTGACATTCTTCCCTGCCCGCGCTTCACACTTTCATATAAAATGGTGGACACCTGCGCCGCGGAATTTGATGCGGAAACGCCGTATTTCTATTCGGTCGCGGACGGCGCATGCGAAGCGGTCAAATTCGGCAGAAGCGGAAAGCCCGTTGTCATAGTTCTCGGCTCTGGACCGATACGCATAGGTCAGGGCATCGAGTTTGACTATTCATCCGTCCATTGCGTTTGGTCGTTGAAACAAATGGGATATGACGTTGTTATCATAAACAACAACCCCGAAACGGTTTCGACCGACTATGACACGGCGGACAGGCTTTATTTTGAGCCGCTCTGCGAAGAAGATGTGATGAACATCATACGCATTGAAAAGCCCGTCGGCGTTGTTGTTGCATTCGGCGGTCAGACCGCCATAAAACTGACAGGCGCGCTGGACAAAGCGGGAATACCCATTCTCGGCACTTCCGCAGAGGGTATAGACGTTGCGGAAGACAGAGAACGTTTTGACGCTCTGCTTGAAAAATTCAACATACACAGACCCGTGGGCTGCGGTGTTTCGACGGAAGAAGAAGCCGTTGCCGCAGCTGAAAGAATAGGCTATCCCGTACTGCTCCGTCCCTCATACGTTATCGGCGGGCAGAATATGAGAATAGTCCACGATGAAAAGGAAGTCCGCCTTTATATGCGCAGAATACTCGCGCAAAAGATAGACAACCCGGTTCTCGTCGATAAATATATGATGGGTGTGGAACTTGAAGTCGATGTTATCTCGGACGGAGAAGACGTGCTCATTCCCGGAATAATGGAACATATCGAACGCGCCGGGGTTCACAGCGGCGACTCCATTGCGGTATACCCGCCTTACAGCATTAACGACAAGATGACGCAGACTATTGTCGATTGCTCCGAAAAACTTGCGCTGGCGCTCGGCACAAAGGGGCTTGTCAATATCCAGTATCTTATCTGGCACGGCGAACTTTATGTAATCGAAGTAAACCCAAGAGCGTCGAGAACCGTTCCCTACATAAGCAAGGTCACGGGCGTTCCCATGGTCGATGTGGCTTCAAGCGTAATGCTCGGAGGCAAACTCCGCGACGCGGGTTACGGCACGGGACTTTACAGAACTCCGCCGTATTATGCGGTCAAATTCCCTGTTTTCTCTTTTGAAAAACTTATAGATGCGAATGCGTCACTCGGACCTGAGATGAAGTCCACGGGCGAAGTTCTCGGCATAGGCAGAACATTAAGCGAGGCGCTTTTCAAAGGTATGACCGCCTCGGGCAGAAACTTCAAATATCCTCACAAGGACGGAAGCGTCGGAGTGCTTTTAAGCGTTGACACGCACGACTTGCTCGAAGTTGTTTCTCTTGCGAAAAAACTCGACGACCTCAAATTCTCGATTTATGCGACACCCGAAACGGCAGAGGCGGTACGTTCTCTCGGCATTGACGTAACGGAAGTCACATTCAAAGACTTTGTTCCGCTTCTTGATGACGGCAAAATAAGTTACGTTCTTTACACGGGCGCTTTGCTTGACGGCACACTGGATGAATATATCGCGTTGAACAGACGCTGTCTGCAGCTTTCCGTACCCTGCTTCACTTCTCTTGACACGGCGCACGCGGCGGCGGACATCATCGCGGGCGGGTTCAACGAAAGCAACACGGAACTTGTTGACATCAACAAACTGCGTGAAGAAAAACAAAAGATAGATTTCTTCAAAATGCAGGCGACAGGCGACGACTATATCATCATCGACGGCAGAGACGGCAACATCGACTGTCCCGAGTCTATCAGCATAGGTATATGCGACCGCCATTTCGGCATTGGTGCGGACGGACTTGCGCTGATAGAGAAATCGGAAGTCGCGGATGCAAAAATGCGAGTATTCAACCGTGACGGCTCGGAGGGGTCGATGGGAGGCAACTGCATACGCTCCGTCGGCAAATACCTCTACGACCACGGCATAGTGCCGAAAACAGATATTACGATAGAAACTTCAAGCGGTATAAAGAACCTGACACTCTACACTCGAAACGGCAAAGTGACGCTGGCTGATGTAAACATCGGGAAAGCGGATCTGACGGCGGCTTCCGTGCCCGTGATAACGGACAAAGACAAACTTATAAATTCGCCGATAACCGTTGCGGGCAACGAATATAACGCAACGTGCGTTTCCGTCGGAAACCCTCATTGCGTAGTGTTCTGCGATTCCGTTGACGCGGTAGATCTTGCAACGGTAGGTCCGCAGTTTGAAAACGCACCGATATTCCCCGAGCGTGTCAACACGGAATTTGTAAGAGTGGTCAACCCGACGATGCTCAAAATCCGCGTTTGGGAGCGCGGAAGCGGCGAGACCCTCGCCTGCGGCACGGGCGCTTGTGCGGCTGTTGTTGCGGCGGTCGAAAACGGATACTGCAAGAAAGGCGAAGACATAACCGTCAAGGTTCGCGGCGGTGACCTCACCGTAAACTACGGTGAAAACGGAATAATCCTTACGGGCGACACAAAACTCGTCTATGAGGGTTCAATCTACTATTAAAAAATTTAACAAGGAAAAAATTTCTTGCAGGGCTGTAAAAGTAAGTTTTTTACAGCCCTGTAAGATTTAACAAAAAAGCGGCGATGAAAACAAATACGGATATATTCCATTCGTTGTTTTTCCCGCGGGAAAGCCGACTCCGAAATATATTTCATATCTCGGAACGGTACTTCCGTCAGCGATTTTCGGTTTGCTTGTCGTTTACTGTCTCAAAGATGTGAGCATATTCTCGGGAAGCCACGGGTTACCCGAACTCATTGCAATCGCCGCCGTTGTCTCTCTTCATCTGAGGAAAAGGCAAATGCTGCTTTCCATAGCGGGAGGAACAGTATGCTATATGCTGCTCGTTCAATTCGTTTTCAAGTAAAAATGTCCGATTGGAGCCTCAACTGAAAAATTTTCGAGATTTTTCAGATACAAAGCCTTTGTTTTCCGAAAAAACGTAAAAGTATTGCGGGTACTACAAGCGAAAAACATGTAATCACGTCAGTTTTTTTTCGGGAGTTTGAAGTATTTGCAATGATTTCGCAACTGTCTTTTCGGGGTAGAAAAATGTCGGATTTTGTGATATTATTCTATTAAATATAAAACAACTATTTTGGAGGTATTTGCCATGAAATGCAATTGGGGTAAGATCGGACTGTTCGCAGGCGGCTTTCTTTTCGGCACGGCGGGCATAAAGATCCTCGGCAGCAAAGAAGCCAAAAAGGCTTACACTCACGCAACTGCGGCGGCTCTTCGTGCAAAAGACGATGTTATGAAGAGAGCAACCGTTATCAAGGAAAATGCGGGAGACATTCTCGCAGACGCAAAAGCGCTCAACGAAAAGCGCGCAGCGGAAAAAGAAACCGTGATAGAAGACTGCTCTTGCGAAGAACCGGTATCCGAACAGTAAAAAACATCGAAAGAGCCGTCCGAAAGCGGCTCTTTCATTTTTGAGGCACAAATATGAAATGTAAGATATTACACACTTCGGCGGGACGTATCCGCGTTCATCTGTGTGTGAACGGCATGACGTTAAGACAAGCCGACGTACTCGAATATTACATTCGGAACATCGACGGAATAACGGACGTAAAAGTTTATGACAGAACCGCAGATACGGTTATCTTTTTCCGCGGAAGCAACAAAAGAATAATCGAAGCTCTTGCCGCGTTTTCGTTTGAATCCGCAGAAAATGAGGGGTTGGTTCCCGACCACACTTCAAGGGTGCTGAACAGAGAATTTGAAGACAAACTTGTAATGAAAGTGCTGCTGCGCTTTGCGTCGAAATCGTTTTTACCCGCGCCGATAAGAGCGGGAATGGCGATAATCCGTTCCGTCCGCTACATATCGGAGGGACTGAAATCGCTTTTGAACGGCAAACTTTCCGTTTCGGTGCTTGACGCAACGGCGGTCACGGTCTCGCTTGTCAGAGGCGACTTTTCAACGGCAAGTTCGGTTATGTTCATGCTCGGACTCGGCGAACTTCTTGAAGATTGGACGCATAAAAAATCCGTTTCCGACCTTGCGGGAGCGATGTCTCTGAATGTTGACAAAGTATGGCTCAAAAACGGAGAAGAAACGCTCGTTTCCGTAAGCGACGTGAAAGAGGGCGACAGAATAATCGTCCGCACGGGCAACATGATTCCGCTTGACGGAAAAGTTGTCGAGGGCGAAGCGGCTGTAAATCAGGCTTCAATGACGGGAGAGGCTCTCCCAGTGCGCAAAGTCTGCGGCAGCTACGCTTATGCGGGAACGGTCGTTGAAGAGGGCGAATGCGTTATAGAAGTCGAAAAAGTCTCGGGCGGCGGACGGTATGACCGTATCGTAAAGATGATAGAGGAATCCGAAAAACTCAAATCGACCGCGGAAGACAAAGCGTCGAGACTTGCGGACAGACTTGTTCCCTACACGCTCGGAGGAACTGTTCTGACGTATATGCTAACCCGCAACGTCACAAAAACTCTTGCGGTGCTCATGGTCGATTTCTCCTGCGCGCTGAAACTTTCCATGCCCATTGCCGTGCTTTCCGCGATGCGCGAATGCAACCAATACAACATTTCCGTCAAAGGCGGAAAATTCCTTGAAGCGGCTGCAAAAGCGGACACGATAGTTTTTGACAAGACGGGAACTCTGACCTATGCACAACCGAAAGTGGCAAAAATAGTGACGTTCGGCAACCGTGCGGAAAACGATATGCTGCGTCTTGCGGCGTGCCTTGAAGAACACTATCCGCACTCGCTTGCAAATGCCGTTGTGGAAGAAGCAAAAGCAAGAGGTCTTAACCACGAAGAGTATCACTCAAAAGTGGAATACGTCGTTGCGCACGGAATATCGAGCACCGTCGAAAACAGAAAGGTCGTTATCGGAAGTTACCATTTCGTTTTTGAAGACGAAAACTGCCGTATACCCGACGGCGACGAACAAAAATTTGCGGACATTTCGGACGAATACTCGCACCTTTATCTTGCCGTTTCGGGCGTTCTGACAGCGGTTATATGTATTTCCGACCCGCTCCGCAAAGAAGCGAAAGACGCTATAAAAGCGCTTCATGCTCTCGGCGTCAAAAACGTTGTTATGATGACGGGAGACAATGAAAAGACCGCGGCGGCGGTGGCAAGAGAAGTCGGCGTTGACGAATATCATGCGGAGGTTCTGCCCGAAGACAAGGCAAAGTTCATCAGAGAAGAAAAGACGGCGGGACGAACCGTTATCATGATAGGCGACGGAGTAAACGACACCCCTGCACTTTCGGAAGCCGATGTCGGCATAGCGATAAACACGGGCGCGGCAATAGCAAAGGAGATAGCGGATATAACAATATCCTCGGAAGACCTTTTCGAAATTGTCAAACTCCGTGAACTTGCGTCAGCGCTGACAAAGCGGATAGACAGAAACTACCGCTTCATTGTCGGATTCAACTTTATGCTTATAGTTCTCGGTGTTGCGGGATTTATTCAGCCCACGACTTCCGCAATGCTTCACAATATGTCTACTCTCGGCATCAGCCTTAAAAGCATGACGAACCTTTTGCCCGAAAGCCGTGAAGAGGGCTTTGTCAACGAAGCAAAAGAGTTGGAAAAAGAAGCGGAAAACCTTGATTTTGCGCTGTAAATTTAAAACGGACACGTTGTCCCCGATTTTTCGGGGATTTTCTTTTTGCATAAAAAAACATATATAAATTTATATATATTTTTTAGATATAACGCTCTTCAAACCTTGTAATTCAGAATTTTTTATGTTATAATTATAAATAAAAGCGTAACTCGTGCCGAAAGGCGTAGGTTACGGCTGAAAGAAGTTTTCCGCGGAAATATCTGCGGAAAGCAGGATAACGGAGGAAAAGATATGGACAAAAGACTCGACCCATTATTCACGCCGTGGAAGATAGGTAACTGTGAGATAAAAAACCGCTTTGTGCTGACAAGCATGGGCGGAACAGATCTCTTCGGCTGGATGGAGAAGAACCATTTCGACAAAGACGGCGCGCGCTTCATCATGGAAGTTGCAAAAAACAATGCGGGACTTGTTATGCCGGGATGTCAGCCCGTTTACAACCCGATGTTCGGGCAATGGCTGCACAAGAACAAGAAAATGTTTGAGGATCTGAAAAAGTGGATGCCCGAATTTCATAAGACGGGCGCAAAACTTTTCGTGCAGTTGACGGCGGGATTCGGACGTTCGTTCACAATAAGCGAAATGATGGAAAAACTTTATACAAACAAGTTTTTGAGAGTTGTCAGCAAGCCGTTTATGAACCTCGACAAAATAACCGCGACGGCAAGCCCGTCCCCGAACCGTTGGTCGGACAAAGTGCCGTCGAGAGCGATGACCGTGGAAGAGATACACGAGTTTGTGGAAGCGTTTGCGGAAAGCGCAAGACTGCTCAAAGAAGCGGGCGTTGACGGCGTTGAAGTTCACGCCGTTCACGAGGGGTACCTGCTTGACCAGTTCACGCTCGGTTACGTCAACAAGAGAACGGACTCCTACGGCGGTTCGTTTGAAAACAGATACCGCTTTGCGGTCGAAGTCGTTGACGCAATAAAAGCGGCGTGCGGAAAGGACTTCCCCGTTTCCCTGCGTTACAGCGTTATTTCAAAAACAAAGGGATTCCGCCAAGGCGCGCTGCCGGGAGAAGAATATACCGAAGTCGGCAGAGATATGGCGGAATCCGAAAAAGCGGCAAAATATTTGCAGGACGCAGGTTATGACTGCCTGAATTGCGACAACGGCACTTACGACGCATGGTATTGGGCGCACCCGCCGATATATATGCCCGAAAACTGCAACCTGCAAGACGTAGAACATATCAAGAAATTTGTAGATATCCCAGTTATCTGCGCGGGCAGACTTGACCCCGAAACGGCGGCTGACGCCGTTGCAAATGGAGAACTTGACGGCGCGGGCTTTGCACGTCAGTTCTTGGCGGATCAGCGCTGGATAACAAAACTCATGAACGGCGAGCAGGACGATATACGTCCCTGCATACTCTGTCATAACGGATGCTTCAATATGTGCCATTACAAGGGCGTGCCGAACGATCAGGACCTTTCTGACAGTCTGCACCTTGCGCGTTGTGCCGTCAATGCGGAAACGATGCAATGGAACAAGCATTACATAAAGAAAACGACTTCGCCCAAAACCGTTCACATTATCGGCGGCGGTATCGGCGGCATGGAAGCGGCAAGAGTGCTGAAATTGCGCGGACATAACCCGATAATCCACGAAAAGAGCGGCGAACTCGGCGGTGCGTTCATCGCGGCAAGTGCGGAATCCTACAAAGGCAAACTCCGCGATCTGCTTGCATGGTATATCAGAAAGATGGACAAACTCGGCATTGAAGTCCGCCTGAACGACGAAGTAAAAGACGTTTCGGTTTTCGGAAACGATCCGGTTATTATCGCAACAGGTGCGACACCGAGATTGTTGAAGAGAGTTCCCGGATATGAAAAAATGGTCGAAGCCTGCGAATATTTGAGAGGAAGCAAAGAAGTGGGACAGACAGTCGCGGTAATCGGCGGCGGTCTTACGGGGTCGGAAATTGCTTACGAACTCGCACTTCAAGGCAAAAACCCCGTTATAGTGGAGATGAAAGACGACCTTATCTCGCAAAAAGGCGTATGTCTTGCCAACTCATCGTATCTGCGAGAATGGTTTGAACTGCACAAAGTTCCCGTTTACCTTGAAACAACGCTCAAAGAAGTCAAAGACGGCGCTATCGTATGCACGGGCAAGGACGGAAAAGACATTGAGATAAAATGTGATTCCGTTATCAGCTGCGCGGGCTACATTCCCGCCCCCGTTGCGGAAAAAGGCGGAAAGAGATACCTTGTGGGCGACTGCGACAAAGTGGGCAACCTGCGCACCGTTGTTTGGAACGCATACGAAACTGCGATGAAGATATAAGAAAGGCGGATAGGATATTTATGGAATATAAAATGAAACTGTCCGAGGAACAGAAAGCCATACTTGACGGAAGCAAGGGCGAGACCATGGCAAAGGTCATGGAAACGCTTGTCCGTTACGGCGAACTGTTCGGAGCGGACGAAATGGTGCCCGTTACAAGCAAATACAATCACCTTGTTACTTCTTTCGGGCTGAAAGCGCTTGCACCCGTTTATGCGCTTATGGATAAACTTATAGAAGCGGGCGCGGTTTCGCAGCAGAAATTTTCCGCAGACCCCAGACCGCTTGACAAAAACGTTCCGTCGAACTTCCTGCAAAACTTCGTATTCAATAAGTTCATGTATACGAAACAGGATTTTTATGAAGGACAACTTCAAAAACTCGGACTTATGGCACCCGACGCATTTACCTGCACATGCTATATGGACGAAGTGGGAAACACTCCGAAAAAAGGCGACGTTCTTTCGTGGTCGGAATCCTCGGCGGTAGTTTACGCCAACTCCGTACTCGGTGCACGCTGCAACAGAAACTCCGGTATAATCGACCTTATGGGTTCCGTTGTAGGCTATGTTCCCTCTTTCGGTTTTCTTAAAGACGAAGGCAGAAAAGCAAGTTGGGTAGTCGAGATAAAAACGACGAAAAAGCCCGAAGCGCAATTGCTCGGCTCGGCAATCGGAATGAAAGTTATGGAAGAAGTTCCGTTTGTCAGAGGTCTTGACAAATGGCTCGGAACGCTTGATGAAGACGCAAAAACGTATCTTAAAGACTTCGGTGCGGCAACTGCATCTAACGGAGCGGTCGGACTTTACCATATCGAAAATATCACACCCGAAGCGGTCGAACTCGGTGAAAAACTCATCAAAGAGGACGCAAAAGTTTATGTTATCGACGATGCGGAACTTCAAAGAGTTTATGACAGTTATCCGATAATCTGGAAAAACAAAGACGCAAAACCGAAACTCTGCTTCATGGGTTGCCCGCACATGAGCCTGAACCAACTTATGACATGGACGGACAAAGTGGAAACAGCGCTCAAAGAAGCAGGAAACACAAAAGTAGTCATCCCGACGGTGTTCACCGCAGCGCCCGCAGTGCTTAAAGAGTTTGAAAAAACTCCGTATGCGGAAAGGCTCAGAAAAACGGGCGTTATAACAAGTTACATCTGCCCGCTGATGTATATGAACAACCCGCTCAGCACAAAAATGCCCGTTATAACTTCGAGCAACAAACTCAGAACTTATACGAGCGCAAGATATTATACGGACGATGAGATACTTGCGGAAATCACGAAAGGGGGCAACCGATAATGAAAACTTTTAAGGGAAGAGTTGTCGCGGAGGGCGAACTGACAGCGAAAGCACTTGTTTCGCACGGCGGTCTCAACACTCTTGCATCGTTTCAAAAAGCGCTCCAATTCGGAGATAAAACCGCAACCTGCGGCGATCAGAACAACCCCGATCTTTACGGCAAAAAGATGCTCGGCAAAGCGCTCTGTCTGCCGATGACGATAGGTTCGACTACGGGAGGTCTCGTGCTTTACTGCGCATGCGCCATGGGACGCCAGCCCGCCTGTATGCTTTTCTCAGAGCCGATAGACTCGCTTGCCGCGGCAGGCGCAATTCTGTCGGACGTGTGGCTTGAAGGCACACCGCTGCCCGTTATCGACAGCCTCGGCGAAGAGTTTCTGAACTATGTCAAGGACGGTATGAAAATAACCATTCATAAAGACGGAACCGTTGATGTAGACTGATAAAGGCAAAACATACATTTACCCCGCCGCTTTCGCGGCGGGGGATTTTTCTGAATATACGAACAAAATGCACAAAGTTTCGAGTTTACTTGTTTTCAAACGTTATAAGTGTTTCGTTTCTCATCGGATAAGAGATGACTGTTTTTCCGTCAAGATCTTCGGCGTGCATATCAACTGCGGTTATCGCGCCGTTTTCGTAAGTCGTGTAATAATAAATACCCTTGTCGGCATTGAAGCAACAGGAATATATGGTTATTTCGTATTCGCCGTCCGCAACTTCGCAACAGCCGCGCTGTTGTTCAACAGAACCGAGAATGTGAAAGAACTGCCGAACGCTTTCGGCTTCTCCTTTGCCCGACTTTGAATTTGCAAGAACAAACGCGGCGCGGACAAAGCGGGACTGCGACGAAAGGTCTCCGGGAAGTCCCTGCGCACCCATTCCCCTGCTGTATGCTTTCAAATCAAGTTCGGGCGCAAAGTTGTTCTTCGGCGATTTCGGAGAAAGATTCATATAATTATTGAGCGAAAACAACTGCGTGAGAAACGGCGGATTGTTTGTCAGCACGCCGCAATGATTGTCATAAATGTGCAGCCCGTCCCGCACAGACTCGACAACTATGCACTCGTTTTTATCCGCAACGAGCCAATGAAGTTGAGCGGACGGCAGCCCCTCGCAAAACGGAGTATCGGTTATATTCACGTTTTCAAGAAAAGCCCTTGCTTCGGCGACATCGGCGCATTTTCCGAGCAGCATCGGAATAAATTCATATTGAGCGATATTGTTTTTTCCGTCCGTAGGTTTGCCGTAAAATGCGTTTCCGACAAAATTCAATCCCGCCGCGCAAAGTCCCTTTTCGTTTGCCGCATCGTAAAAAAGCGGATACCCGTTCAGAACGTGTGCCGTGCCTATAAGAGCATAATGCCGTGATAAATTCCCTATCGGAAAATTTCGCGGAACTACGGCAATGCTTTCGCCGTAGCCGTGTTCATAATCGAGATTTCTGCCGAAATAATGGTCTTCCGTCTTAAAATTTATTGCGGTACACATAACACACCTCATTTTGTCCGAACGGAGCGGGTGATGCCCGTTCGGGGCTTGCTTTTTTTATTTTTCTGTGATATAATTATACTTGTCAAATATCCGCAAAAAGTGACATCGAGGAGAAAGAAATGCAGAATCTGACAAAAAAGGCGATAAAGACTTCATTCTTGGAATTGCTGAACGAGCAGCCGTTAAGCAAAATCAGCGTCCGCACCGTGGTTGAAGCCTGCGGCATAAACAGAAACACGTTCTATTACTATTATCAGGACCTGCCGACGCTTATTGAAGAGATAATCAAGGAAAGTATTGACCTTTTGATTGAAAAATATCCCACGATAAATTCGCTTGACGAATGTGTTGACATTGTTTTTAAGCAGTTGATAAAGAATAAAAAAGCGATGTCGCACATATACAATTCGGTCAACCGCAATATCTTTGAACAATACTGTATGCAGTTGTGCGAATATCTTGTAACAACGTATCTCGACACGGCATTTGAAAAGGGAACGGTCGGAGAGACCGACCGCAAGATAGCCATTCGGTTTTTCAAATGCGAACTTTACGGGCTTCTGTTCGACTGGATATCAAACGGAATGAAAGACGAAGCCGTGGACGAACTCCATCACATAACGGAAATCTGTCGAGGACTGTCGTCCGAAGTTATCGAACGAAGCAAACATACAAAAGACTGAAATATATAACTACGGAAAGTGCCCCTGATTGGGGCACTTTTTACATTTTACGGAGATGTTACCACGCAAAACTTGACGAAAGAAGCGTTGCGCAGCCGTTCTGAACGGACAGCAGACCGCCGTCTGTCGTCGCTTTCTTTTCACTGCCGTCTGCAAGTGTGATGCGGCACTCCCCCGCTTTTACGGAAGTTATAAAAGGCGCGTGCCCCGCCATAACGGCAAGATCACCCTCTGCGCCGCGGAGAATAAGCATTTGAATATCGCCGTCAAAAATATCTCCGTCGGGCGACGATATTTTCAGTCGAAACGGCTTCATTTCTCCGCCCTCTTGGCTTTCTCGACCGCTTCGTCTATCGTTCCGACGAACAGGAATGCGGATTCGGGCAGGTCATCGTGTTTGCCTTCGAGAATTTCTTTGAATCCGCGAATGGTTTCGCTGAGGGGAACGTAAATTCCGGGGAAACCGTTGAATTTTGCCGAAACATGAAGAGGCTGGGAAAGGAATCTCTGAATCTTTCTCGCACGGCTGACAAGCAGTTTATCCTCGTCGGAAAGTTCGTCCATGCCCATAATGGCAATGATGTCCATAAGTTCGTTATAACGTTGAAGCACGCGCTGAACTTCACGGGCGACTTCGTAATGCTCCTTGCCGACTATATCGGCAGACAAAATACGGCTTGTCGATTCAAGCGGGTCAACCGCGGGATAGATACCCTGCGATGCAATATTTCTTGAAAGAACCGTCGTTGCGTCAAGGTGTGCGAATGTTGTTGCGGGGGCAGGGTCCGTTAAGTCGTCTGCGGGAACATATACCGCCTGAACAGATGTTATGGAACCGCGTTTTGTGGAGGTTATACGCTCCTGCAATGCACCCATTTCCGTTGCAAGCGTGGGTTGATATCCGACTGCGGACGGCATACGTCCGAGCAATGCGGAAACCTCGCTGCCCGCTTGCGTGAAACGGAATATGTTGTCTATGAAAAGAAGAACGTCCTGTCCCTCGTCGTCTCTGAACGATTCAGCCATGGTAAGTCCCGAAAGCGCAACTCTCATTCTCGCTCCCGGCGGCTCGTTCATCTGTCCGTAAACAAGCGCCGTCTTTGAAAGGACGCCCGACTCTTTCATTTCGTTGTAAAGGTCGTTGCCCTCGCGGGTACGCTCTCCCACGCCCGTGAAAACGGAAAGACCGCCGTGTTCTTTTGCAACGTTGTTTATAAGTTCCATTATAAGAACGGTTTTTCCGACGCCCGCGCCGCCGAATAGACCTATCTTACCGCCTTTTGCGAACGGGCAGATAAGGTCGATGACCTTTATACCCGTTTCAAGTATTTCCGTAGAAGTCGAAAGTTCGTCATATTCGGGCGCGGGACGGTGTATACTGCGTCTTTCCGCATTTTTCGGTTCTTCACCGTTATCCACAACGTCGCCGAGGACGTTGAATATTCTGCCGAGCGTTTCTCTGCCGACGGGAACGCTTATCGGACTTCCCGTATCGGTAACAACGGCATCTCGCTGCAAACCGTCCGTTGCGGACATGGCGATACATCTTGCGGTATTGTCGCCGATGTGCTGCGCCACTTCGACTGTCAGCGTTCTTTCGCCTATCGGAACGGTCAGCGCATTATATATTGCGGGAAGTTTTCCGTCGTCAAAGCGGACGTCAACGACAGGTCCCATGACCCGGCAAACCTTTCCCGTATGTGTCTGTGCCACTTTTATCTCTCCTTTCAAGCGTCGCTGCCCGCGACTATCTCGGTTATTTCCTGTGTGATAGCGCCCTGTCTTGCGCGATTATACTTCAAGCGCAGGTCTTCTATCATCGCTTCGGCGTTCTTGTCCGCATTGTCCATCGCCATACGGCGGGAGGCAAGTTCGCAAAGAAAGCCCTCTCGAACTGCCGAGGTTATAAGTCCCGCAACATATTCGGGGATAGCCGTTTCAAGTATCGTACTTTCATCCGGTTCGAATATCGCGGACGGATTTTTTTTGTTTTTGCTCTTTGTAAGCGGGAATACAAAGTTGACGTACGGTTCCTGTTTGAGAACTGAAACGTAATGTGTGCCGACAATGCCCAAAATATCGTAATCGCCGCTTACAAAATCCGCGCACAGTTTTTTTGCAAGCGCGTGTGCGTCCGCCGCCGTAAACGTTTCGGCAAAGAGTTTGTCTTTCTCGTATCGGTCGCAGGCGCGTTTTCCGACAGGAATTATTTCGGCGTCGGGATAATTGCGGACAAGACGGAAAATATTTGCGTTGTATCCGCCCGCAAGTCCCCTGTCGCCCGCTATTACGATAAGTCTCGTTCTGTCCGTTTCCGAAACTCGCAGATACGGGCTTTTCGAACATTCGGGGCACGAAAGAAGTTCCTCTGTCACAGCGGCAAGAGCCGAGGCGTATTCTTCACTTTTTTGAGCATTTTCGGTCGCACGGCGCAACTTTGAGGAAGCGACAAGCCCCATCGCCTTTGTCAGGTGCATGGTCGAGTCGATACTCTTGATTCGCGTGCGCAGGCTTCTCATATCGGTAGCCATAACATCACTCCATTTCCGAAAGTGCCTTTTTCAGTTCCTCAACGTCGGATTCATCAAAATACCCCGCCTCGAAACGCGCAAGCAATTCGGAATGTTCGGAACGCATTTTTTCGTAAAGCCGCTGTTCGTATTCGCCGACTTTTTCAACGGGAACATTATTCAGGTACCCGTTCGTCACGGCATATACTATGCAGACCTGACAGCCCGGGGAAACGGGAGAATTGCGTTTTTGTTTCAGAACCTCAACAATGCGTTCGCCGAGTGCAAGGCGGGATTTTGTATCTGCGTCAAGGTCGCTGCCGAATTGGGCGAAAGAACGAAGTTCGCGATACTGCGAATACAGAAGTTTCAGTGCTCCCGAAACCTTTTTGACGGCTTTCAACTGTGCCGAACCGCCGACACGGCTGACCGAGATACCGGGGTTTATAGCGGGCATTATTCCCGAATGGAAGAGTTCCGTTTCCAGGAAGATCTGACCGTCCGTTATGGAAATAACGTTTGTGGGTATATATGCGGAAACATCGCCCGCCTGCGTTTCGATTATGGGAAGTGCGGTTATCGAACCGCCGCCGTATTCGGGCGCGACGCAAGCCGCTCTTTCAAGAAGACGGGAATGCAGATAGAACACATCGCCGGGGTATGCTTCACGTCCCGGAGGACGTCTGATAAGCAAAGAAAGCGCACGGTATGCAACTGCGTGTTTTGACAGGTCGTCATAAACAACAAGAACATCTTTGCCCTGCTGTCTGAAATATTCAGCCATGGCACAGCCCGCATAGGGTGCAATGTATTGAAGCGGCGCGCTCTCGGAAGCGGAGGCGGAAACAACGATGGTATACTCCATCGCCCCCGCACGGGTCAGTTCGTTTACAAGTTGAACAACGGAAGTGCTCTTCTGCCCTATTGCGACGTAAATGCAAAGCACGTCGCTGTTTTTCTGATTTATAATGGTATCTATCGCTATCTCCGTTTTTCCGGTCTGACGGTCGCCTATGATAAGTTCACGCTGACCTCTGCCTATCGGGATCATGCAATCGATCGCCTTGATACCTGTTTGCAGGGGCACGGAAACGCTTTTTCTTTCGATTATTCCGGGCGCTTCCGCCTCAATTGGACGTGTTTCCGATGTTTGTATGGGACCTTTTCCGTCAATGGGTTCGCCGAGCGCGTTTACAACTCTGCCGAGCATTCCTTCGCCGACGGGAACGGAAAGAACTCTGCCTGTTCTTTTGACCTGCGAGCCTTCGCGAATATCGTTTTCGTTTGCAAGCACGGCAACGGACACGGTCTCGTCTTCGAGGTTCTGCGCCATACCGACGCTTCCATCCTCAAATTCGAGCAGTTCGTTTGCCATGCAGTTTCGTATGCCGTAAACGCGGGCAATGCCGTCTCCGACGCGGATAACGGTTCCTGTTTCGGTCATCTCGGTTCGGGAGCGATATGCTTTTATTTGTTCTTTTATTATGCTGCTTATTTCTTCGGTGTTCGAACTCATTTTTCAATCACTTCCTTTATCTGTTTGAGTTTTGTTTCGACGCTGCCGTCTATCAGAATATCGTCCATGCGGACAACAAGACCTCCGATGACGTTTTTATCCGTTTCATACTCCGCAACAACACCGTGACCGCAGAGTTTTTTGAGTTTTTCGGTAAGTTTTTGTTTTTCTTCCGCCGTAAGTTCAACGGCGCTTGTGACCTTTGCCGTTGAAACAAGGCTGACGGCACGATACATTTTTTCGTATTCGGAAACGCACTCTCCGAACAGTTTTATGCGTCCGTTTTCGCAGAGCAGTTCAGTAAAAGACATCACATATTCGGGAACTTTTCCGCAGAAAGCGGCTTCAAGCAGTTTTCTTCTCTCGCCTATCGAAATATCGGGAGACGAAAGCAGTTCCGCATACTGCGGCTGAGCCTCAAACTGACGTTCGATAAGACCGAGGGCGTCGGAAATTTCTTTTTCGCACGAATTTTCACGGGCAAGTTCAAAAAGCGCCGACGCATATTCTTTTCCGAGTTCAGTCATTGTTTTCACCCATTTCGGCGATGGCGCGTTCTATCAAGTCACGGTGATCGGCTTCGCTTATCTCTCTGCCGAGAACTTTTTCGGAAATCGCAGATGAAACGTCCGCTATTTCTTTCTTTATTTGCGCCTGCGCCTTCTTATGTTCAAGATCCGCCTGCGTCTGCGCTTCCC
>URFZ01000005.1 GCA_900547165.1 uncultured Eubacteriales bacterium | reverse complement strand
TGAATAGGAGACGGCGCGGCCGGCGGGAACTCGCCAAGGTTCGTTGGGATCGTGACGCGGCCAAAGCCGCCGGACATCTGCAGATCAATGGCCCGAATCCGGCCTTCGCCCAGCAGGGTGCAGTTCAAAAGCGCCTTCAGTGTCTGCAGCAGGGTGGGCAGATCTCCCATGCTTTGCTGCCAGTGCTGACCGATCATCCGTGCCTGGGAAACCACGCCCACCGAGGCGTTTTCCCGGAAATAAGCAGCCGTTACCGGGTTGCGCAGGACGGTCACATAACCGCCGGCCTGTACCGCTGCCATCCGCACCATCTGAGAGGTGCCGTCCACCGTTCCGGTGGCGGTGATGCCGATCTCCCGGGGGCCATCGCCGCCGGCTGCCGTCTGCAGGCTCCGGTAATCGGGAATGGCATTGAGGCCCATGGCGCCCATGACGCCTGTGGGGTGGGCACGGCCGTTGCAGGCGGCGTCCAGCATGGGCAGGCCGGTGATGGCCGAAAGCATCCAGCCGTTGGTGACGCTGTGGCCGCCCGGCTCGTTGGTGACCACGGCGGAAAGGGGCTTTTGATTGTTCAGACAAAACCAGTCATAGACCTGGCGGTAATGTACGTCCTTGATGCAGGAAGTGGTGCTGGCAGGCGAACCCACCAGAGAAGCCGTCACGATGACCTCGTCATCGGCTAGCTCCGCCACGTCCCGGAAGACTACCTCGCCGGTCTGCAGCACCTGCTCCAGAACCGCTTCGCCCCCTTCGGGAAGGCCACCGCCTCCGCCACCCAGGAACCAGCTGCCCAGCAGGATCTCTTTACCTATGGTTTTTGTCAGTTTCATCCTTGTCGACACCTCTTTTTTCCGCAGATTTCTCTGCAATGATTGAATAAACGACCGTGAAATGTTATAATAAGAATCTGTCAGTTTTGACTTACTCTGCGTTTTGGGAGCTCTTTCCATGATCGTTGACGATTTGACAAAACTCCACGCCAACATGACCTATCTCTGCGCGCCGTCCGGTGGAAGCCGGACCGTTCGCTACATTGATATTGTGGAAATCCCGGAGGGTTCCGCCTGGACCTCGCCCGGTGATTTGATCATCACCACCGGTTATTTTCTCCAGTCCCCCGCCGACTTTGAACGGTTGGTCACCCGCCTGATCGACAACCAGGTGGTGGGACTGGGCATCAAGATCGGAAAATATGTCCACCAGATCCCCGATTCCGTCCGGGAGCTGGCCGAGGAAAACCGCTTCCCCATTTTGTCCATTCCCATGGAGCTGAGCTACCGGGATATTCAGCGGATCTCGCTGCATTCCCGGGAGGATGGCCCTTCCGGCGCCGCCCAGACCACAGGGCGAAGCGACATCGTGGCCTTTTATTCTCAGGTGCTGCTGGGAGACGACCACAGTCTCCCCAGTCTGAAGACCCTTTCGGAGCGGGCCGGCCTCAGCTTTCGTTCTGACCGGCTGATCTTTGCGGCGGCCATGGATCCCGGCACTGCCAAGGATGCCATCGACCGGCTTTTGCTGCGGCCCTCACCTGATTTCTTTTTATTGTATGATGAGCTGCGTCAGCAAATCATCGGTATTTTCACGCTACGCCCCGGCGCTTCCGCAGAGCAGGGGCTTCAATATGGTCAGCAGCTGTTTTACAGCTACTGTAATCCCGGCTGTACCGTGGGTATCAGCGAGCTTTCCACCACGGCAGCCACCCTTCGTTCGGCTTATGAACACGCGGGCGTCGCCCTGGAGATCGGCCGCTGCTGCGCGCCCCGAAAGCCGGTTTACCGCTACACCGATTACATCGAATACGCCTTTATCCGGGAAAACATGGACAGCGACACCCTTTTGCAGATGGTGGAGGAATATCTCCGTCCGGTAATGGATTATGACCAGCGGAAGTCGGCAGAGCTGGTAAAGACCCTGTGTGTTGCCGACGAGTGCAGTTACAATATGCAGAAGGCCTGCGCCTTGCTGGGGATTCATCGAAATACCCTGTATGACCGTATCCGCAAGATCGGAAAGCTGCTGCGCCACGATCTCAATGCCAAGTCGGTGCGGGATGCCATCCATCTGGCCCTTATCTGGCGTCAGCTGAGTCTTTTGGAGTAATGTTCCGGAGGGCCGTCAGTTTTTCTATCAGAACGGTTCTGGGAAGAACGGTCTCCAATCCGGTGGCCTTTTGGACGTCGGCCTGCTGCCGGGTGGTATAACCAAAGCAGTCCAGACAAAGGACCCGGGCGCCGGCGGCTTTCAGTTCCAGCGCCGCCTCCACGATTTTTTTTGGATCTTCATAAGGATCGGCGATACCGAACAGAATGTGCCGCGCGCCGCTTTCGCGCCACCAGCCGGCGATCTGTTCCCGCTGATGCTCCTTTGGGATCACCACGCCCATCAGCTGTTCTCCGGCCAGGTTCATGGTGGCTTTGCGCTGGGCCTCCCCCGGCAGAAGCAGGGGGATCTGATGTTCATAATCCGGAAATACACCGGTGCAGGCGATGAGGGCAGCGTCGGCGCCGTCTTCCTGGGCCCGGCAGATGCAGGTCTGCAGCTGCCCCATGATGCTGTCGCCGTCCACCTTGAGGGAGGATCCGCTGCCGCCCATCCGGGTGATCAGCAGCTCTCCCCTGCCCCGATAACCGAATTGTTCTTCGGCCTGCTGACGGGTCAGACCGTCCAGCGCGCCGTATTCGGTCATGCAGACCCCTTCCGGCAACAGTTTCCGCAGATCGGAGGTGATGTCCGGCCGGGGAGATTGCCCAATGGTTATAACCGCAATTGTGAACATTACTATCACCTATACAAGATATTTTCGTGTCTATATAATACAAAAATCTCCCTTTGCTTGCAATTAGGCACAATGTTCGACATTCCGCCTGTCTACTGTGCACTGTGCACAGCGTTTTTGCGGGAAACTGTGCAATTTCCATGACTTTCCAGTGCTTTTTGGGCGATTTGCCCACTTTTTTCCCTTTCTCATGGCCAAATCAGAAAGCCCGGTTCCTTTCTGATAGTGTTCATAGGTACAATTTGTGACCTATCCATTATTAGAAGCAGAGGCGGGCGGCGGAAGCCGTCCGCCTCTGTGCGTTCGGGCCGTTAGGCCAACATTTTTACAATTTCATCGATGCTTTGAGGGAGAGTGACCATGTGAACTGGCTGCTCTCCCTTCTCCATGTTACTGTCAACTACGCCGATGTCACGGTAGACGATACGGATATCCTGTGCCGCAGAGTGCGAATACTTTTTGGCACGCTCACCGATCTCCATCCGCTGAATGAACAACCGCAGGAGTTCAGGTGTCAGCTCATCAATGCTTCTGAACCGCTTTGCCTTTTCAATGAAGGCCTCCACATTTGTTGCCGATGCTTTCAGCTTTGCCAACCGTTCCTGTTTTACAGGAATAGCTTCCTCCAGCGTTTTCTGTTCGGCGTTGTAGCCAGCAGATAGCCTGCGGAACTGCTCATTGGTAATGCGGCCAAGGACATTGTCCTCGTAGAGCCGCTTGAACAGAGCGGTGAGTTCATCGCTTCTTCTCTGCATGGTATCCAATTCTCTTTGCAGGGCATTGATCTCCTGTCGGAGCTCGGCGCTGTTCTTCGCGTTAATGTAGGACGCAAACTGTCGCTCCTTCATTCTGGCAAAGTGGGTAACTCTGCGCAGGTCATCCAAGACAACCTGTTTCAAATCAGATTCTCGGATCTGATGCGGCGTGCAGTATTTCTTTCCCTTCTTGCCGTAGGTGTAGCATTTGAGATGGAACTGGGAGCGCTTGATGGCCTCGGTTCGATACAGCACCATGGGCTTACCGCAGTCAGCACAGAAGACAAGGCCGGCGAACATATTGGGTTCGTCCATGTGCTTGGGCGGCCTGCGCTTGTGAGAACGCACATCCCGAACGATATTCCAGAGTTCCTGCGTGATGAGAGGCTCATGGGTGTTCTTGACAATGATCTGTTCACTTTCGGGAATGTCAACTCTGGTTTTATTCTTGTAGGAGATGGTGGAACTCTTTTGCAGATGGGTATGGCCGAGGTAGGTCTGATTCTCCAGTATGTGAGCAACAGAAGTACTGCTCCAACCATAGGGACGCTGCATGTCCATTCCAGCCTGTCCTTTGCCATACTTTAGGTAGTAGTAATGGGCGGGAGTGAGTATCTGCTCATTCTGCAGAATACGTGCGATCTGATTCGGACCTTTGCCGCCAGCACACAGTTTGAAGATATATTCTACAATGGGAGCAGTTTCTTCATCGGGAACAATCTCCTTGCTGTCTGCGGCACGCTTCTTATAGCCATACGGTGCCTTGCCGCCGTAGCGCTCACCACGCTCGGCCTGCATCCGCTTGATGGCACGCACCTTTTTACTGGTGTCCTTGGCATGGAGTTCGTTTGCCCAGTTGCGGATGGGATTGAAATCGGTGCTGCTTGCCACCAGAGAATCTACACCATCATTGACCGCAATGAAACGGACTCCCTTTTGCGGGAAGTAGATTTCTGTATAGTAACCCACTTGCAGGTACTCACGACCGAGTCGGCTGAGGTCCTTGACGATGAGAGTTTCCACTTCGTCTCTTTCAATCATGTCAATAACCTGTTTCCAGGAAGGGCGCTCGAAGTTTGTGCCGGAGTAGTCATTGTCAGCAAGGAATATGACATTCTCAAATCCGTTATCTTTTGCGTACTTCTCAAGCAGAATGCGCTGATGCTGGATGGAGTTCGACGGGTCATCTTTGCCGCCTTTTTCTTTGGTGTCCTCCACGGACAGTCTGCAATAAAGCGCTGTGATTTTGTCGGTTGCCCTTAACATATTGTTGTCCTCCTTTGGTGGGGCAACTGTCTGAACAGGATTGGATTTTTGGTTTATATCAAGAGAAACGTCGTTACTCATCGGCGTCCTCCGTGATACTACTTTTATCATCGGCAGCGTTCTGCTCCATAATGCGTCTGAGCTTCTTGTCGAGGGTTTCCGTTCCCTCGTAGCTGCCGGTTACGGTGTATTCCGTGCCGCCGTGTTCCTCCACGATTTTGACGTCGGGCAGCCAAAAGGCGGACGGATTTTTCACCACGATGTTGCCCTTTTCATCGAAAGAAAACTCCCTCTTGGGGGCATCGTCGGGGCGCGGCTTGACCTTGGCATACGGGTCAGGATTGGAGAAATAAAACGAGCGGATTTCACCGTCCTCCTCGCCGTTATCAAAATCATCGTCGGCAAAAATCTCGTCCAGTTCTTCGTCAGTCAGTTCGATGATCTCATCATTCTTCTCTTTCGGATTCACTTCGTCAAGCCTCCTTCACTTCAGTTCATTTTATGTAAAAATTCAGTCGGAGTAGCAAAACGGACGAACGCCGTCAATGGTCAAGATGAACGGCTGCGCCGCCATTGACAGCGCCCGTCCGTTTCGCTTTTTGGCAGACAAGGCGGCGGTTGCCGCCGATTTCCATTTAAGGAAATGGCGCTTGCTAACATGGGAAACGGAGAATAGCAAGCACAGCAAGTGTAGCTACACTTGCGAAAACCGGCGTGGTACGACCGGGATTTCCTTGCAGAATAGCAAGCAAATCCGGTGAGTACCCACACCGGAGCTTGCCATTCCGGCAAGCAATGCACGGCGGTACCCACTTCTCATTACCTGCCAACTGTGAAACGCACTTGGCAAGCAATGCTCGTGTTTATACACCCGTGCAATCTTGTTGGGGAATTGCCCCAAACCCCTGAACGATTTCAGAGAAATCGGCTGCGCTCCTGCGGAGCTGAACATCACTCCATCTTGAAAAGTGAGTCAAGGATTTTTCGGCTCACGGCGTTCAGGCAAATCCGGTTTTGCTGCATATCCGTCGATCGCCACTTGGCGAAGATAGGCGCTCATATTCTCTATACCAAGCTGTGCCATCCTCGCCTTTATCAAGCCGAGTTCTCTTTCATCTACGAAAAATTTGACCTGTATCGGTCGCTTGCGATTCCTGTTGTCTGGCATTATTCTACCTCTCTGCGTATCAGTATTCCTTTCATAAGCTCCGAATCATTATGGAAATCGCAGACGGTTTTCATTTCATCTTCCGTACAGCCGATCAGCAGCTTGATCTCGGAATCCCTTTTCAGCAGATCAACGGTGCAAATGATAGCATTGACATTGACAGAAGATAGAGAGCCTTTCCAAACGTCTATGCCATCGCCATCCATAGATGTGGTATTTTCAATATAGCCGTAATCCACGTCATACCGGATATGCGGAAACCGGGGATGCGTGCTACCTTTCGGTTTGTCAATTACAATTTTCCCAGAAGATACAAGCGTATCGATCGCACTCCAAAAATCATGATCGTATTTCATATCCTCACCGTTTTGCTATTTCAAGACATACTTCCATGCACTGCTTTCTTGATAGTAGAAGAACTCGCTCAGATTTTCTTCTTTGAAAACCCGTAGCATATCACGCATATCCAAAGACAACTTGAGATTAGGCAGATTGGAAATATCTTCCCACCAAACCCGACCTTCGGAGCTGGAATGTAATTCGCCATCAAAACAAGTTGTCTTATAAAGCAGCACAACAAACCTGCACTGATTTTCACACCAGTCTTTGATACCGCAGAGCTGGGGAGAACGGATATGCAGTCCAGTTTCCTCCTGCACCTCACGAATCACGGCATCCGTAAAGGATTCTCCCGGCTCTATATGACCTCCGGGGAAGGTGATGCCCGGCCAGTCCCGTTTTTTCCGGTCGATCACGACAACTCGGCTGCCATCACAGATCATGCACATATTTGTAAATTCAACCGTTTCGGTTCTTGCCATTATGTTAAAACTCCTTCATCAAAAAAGTAAAACGGATTTACAATGCTCTCCACACCAAAAACTTTTGTAGCCATTCGATACATTGCCTTGGCGTGAATGCGGTCATGCCAAATAAATCGACGAAGCACCTTACGGAGAGACCAATCTTCTCCATAGCTACCTGCGACGACTACATTTTCAAGAAAATCTTCCTTTGCTTCCAGCGCCTCAAATCCGCGTTTGCGGCACGCATAGATGCTTCCGTCATTGTCGGCATCAACATGAATCTCCGAAAAATAGTATTCGTTTACATTTTTCGTATGCGCATACATTTCATCAGCTGAGCGCGGAACTTTGCCGTAAAAGGTCTTGCGTTCGGGAGCAGCCGTTGCATTCTTATCGGGAACAGAATCATACAAGGCAAGAAAATCCTGCGCTGATTTCAGCGCAAGTGCCTTTAACTTTTTATATTCTTCTGCTGTCAGCGGTGCTTTTTCACTTTCAAAAAGCACATCAGAGTCCGCGTCGCAGATCGCAAGCTCGGAAACCTTTTCTTCTATGATGGCGATATCCATGCTTGTTACTGCTTTTTTGCCGCACCATTTGAGATAAGAGCATATTTCTGCTTGCATTTTTCGGACAGCGGCTTCCAATGTTTCTCCGCGGGTATATGCACCTACAAAATCCACCGCATAAAGCAAGGTGTCTCTGCCGTTATGCTCCCATACACAATTGATCGTCATGTGGTATCTCTCCAATCGTCTGCTTCATGATAATAATTGAGCCTGATCTAAAGGCTGATGTCCCGTGACCACTTCGAGATACGCCTTTGAATCGCCATTCAAAACGACGACGGCATACGTCAGCAGGTCAGTGTAGATCAGATCGTCAAACGTGCCCACCCGTTCGTGTGTACACACAGTATAACACAGCAATCATTCTATTTTCAATAGGCGCGACGGAAGTTATCGCCATTTAGCAATATTATTTTGTGCTAAAATCTGTTTTTTCGATTCTTACAGTGTCAATCATACTCTGCATCGAAATACCTATCTATCGACTTTACGGTTTTGAGGGGTATTTTGCTTGACCGCAAATATACGCACTTCCCAGCGAACGGTATCCGCTATGCAGCGATTCGCTGTTTCACAAAAGAACCGCACAGAGGCGATAACTATTTCACCCTTTTCGTTATCTTTGCTTTTCAGCGCAAAAAACAGGTGATTCTCAACCCTTAGCTGTACAAAAACAGGCGACACCCAACCGAAGTTGAGTGCCGCCTGTTTTGTTGTCCAATCCTGCTTGGCAGATGCCGATTTTGTAGTTTTCTCAGATTACTGTCTTATCGGCACACGGCATACGGCAACCCGTTTTATATTTTTCAATTTTACTTTGTTTCCGAAATCGGCTTTTCGCGAGTTTCCGGAAGTGCGTGCAGGCGCAGAAGAAAAACGCAAACACAAAGACTGACAATTATATCGGAAATTGCGGTCGCGGGTTCAACGTCAACGCCGAACTTGTTTGAGCCGATGAAATAAAGAACCGTTTCGGCAATGCGGATAAGTCCGAGGAAGAACGCAACCGAACCGAAGCCGCAAAGAGTTCTTCTTGACGGCATTCCGACAACCATTTTTGCAAAACTCATAAAGAAAAGCGTCATAAACCCGAGTGCAAGTATTGTAAAACTGTCGTATGCGCGAGACAAAATCGAAGATTTTTCCGAAAACAGATCAAGTGTTCTGAGTGCGTAATACAGAACGGGTGCAAGTGTCAGCACATTGAAAAAGGTTCTGTTTACGCATTTTCTCGGATCAACTGCAAAAACAACAAGAACGACTGCGGAAAGTATGCCCGCAAGAAGTATCCAAGCATCAAAATCTGCGAACACGTTTTTCAGCGTAACTCCTCCGACCCCGTTCGCAAAACTTTTTATAACCGAATCGGTCGTATAAATTCTGATAAAAGACGAAGCGGCGATGCCTGCGGCAGAGAGCAGGAACATTATTCCCGAAAACGAAAACGGATCGGGGCAGATGCGGATAACGCTCTTTTTCGGAACGACTTTTGATTTGACGCGCCATATCATCTGCGAAAGCAACACTATGACGCCTGCAAGAATAAATATATTGAAGAATATGTAAAGGCTGCTTCCCCTTACATAGTAGCCCGTTTCGGCTTCAACGCCGTACAGCAATTCGACAACGCGAAAAATAATGCCGACAACGGTCAGCGGAAACAGAATATAAAGATAGTTTTTCGCTCTCATAAAACTCTCCAAAATACATTTTATATTTACCATTATATATCTTTTTCGTAAAAAGTCAAGCGTTTTGTTGCAATGAGCTAAAAAATGTGCTATTATAATATCAGAACACAAAACGGAGAAAACACAAATGAATAACATAAAAATCACGGCAACAAAACTGATTCTTCTTTTGCTGCTTTCGATTCCCGCGCAAATTATAGTTTCTTTTGCGACGGGATTTATTCCGCAGGGAGTAATCTCCGCAAATCTGCGAAGTTTCATAATCCCGCAGATAATTTACCCTCTTCTGTTTGAAGTGCCGTATCTTCTGATTGCAAAAAACAGCATTGCATCGTTTCTGACCACGCCAGTCAAAAAAGTTCCTGTCATAAAAACGGCATCGGCGACATTCGCATTTATGTTTGCTGCAATTACGCTTTCTTCAATCTATACCAGCCTTCTCGATGCCGTAGAAATCGTAAAACCGATAAAAAGCGCGTCTTTTACAACCGATAATATCTTTGAAGCCGTACTTTGGATAATCGCAATGGCGGTTTTGCCGCCCGTGCTTGAAGAAGCGGTCTTCCGAGGTGCGATTCTCGGAACAATGAAACAGTATATGGGCAAGGGCGCGATTTTCTTTTCCGCAGCGCTGTTCGCACTCATGCACGCAAATTTCAATCAGATTCCCGTCGCATTTGCCATGGGTCTTATACTTGGATGGTTCGCCTACTCCACGGGGTCGATAGTCGTTCCTATAATACTGCATGCGTGCAACAATCTGCTTTCCGTAGGGTATTCGCTGTTGAACGGGGTACTTGAAGAAAAGGCGTTGGCAAGAACAGACCTGATATTGACCGCGGCGATTTCGCTGATAGGACTTTGCTGTGCAATATATGAAATTATATCTTTTGCAAAGAAGATTAAAAATGAACCGAAAGCGGAAAAGGGTTCGGTCAAAGCGGCATTTTTTACTCCGTCATTCATTTTCTACACCGCTATAATGCTCGGACTTGCGGTGTTGACAAACATTGTAAGTTAAACATAAAATAAGATAAAAAAGAGCGTTTGTATGCAAACGCTCTTTTTTGTTTGATTTTAGTGTTTATTTCAAGTATTTATTCGCGCTGTAACCTATTATATTCTTATACAGAATACAATCCCACGAATACCCGTCGCCGGTTGCCGCGTTTTCGGAAATTACCGTAACTTCGGAACTGCGAGGAATATAAAGATACCTCGCGCCGTTTTTTGTTGACGGAGCGGAGCGCAGAGCCAAAGCATCGGTCGATTTCTTCGTCTTCGTCTTGCCTGTGGAAACTTCGATTTTCTCGCCGCTGTCGGCAGGAACGCTTTTGAAAATCAGACCTCTGGAATTTTTGACCGTTGTGAACTCGGGATCGACAAAGAAAAGAGTTTCGGGCTTTGCGGTTCCGTGCGTTGTGGTTATAACCCAAGAACCTTTGGAATTTTTTGTCCAGCCCGAGCCTTTCAGTCCGCCCTTGCCCGCGGACATGTGAACATGGTTGCCGCTTGCGTGAGACGTCCCCTCGTGCCCGATAAGTTCGCCGCGCTTGTATCTGCGTCCGACGTAAATGCCGTTTCTGCCGAAATCGGAATTGTTCATGTGCACAAATTTTATCGTGCAGATGTCACGCGTTCCGTCCGCAAAATCGACCTCGGATGTCGAAACGAGCCACGCGCCGTTCGCGTGATTGTTACCCGTTACGTCACCGGCGATTTTGACAACTTCCATTTCATCGCAGGGGCAATAAAACGGTTCTCTGCCGGTGTCCTTACCCGCGATGTCTATCGGATAATACGCAGGTGTTCCGTGTGAACTGATATAGTGTGAAGTTTTTCCGTCGTAAGTCTGGGTTATGCCCATAACTTTCATGGGAAATATCAGATAGTTCTTTTTCATTTTTTCACCTCCTGCGTCCATTATAAAGCCTTTTACCCCGCTGCGAACCCCGAATTTTCAATCGAGAAATTCGTTTGCCGCATATCCCACGGTCTCGTTGTAAACAACCTTATCCCACGAATAGCCGTCCGATGAAGCGACGTTCTCTTCAAGAACCGTGACCTCTTTGCCTCTCGGAATATAAAAGAAACGTTCTCCCGCAACGGACGACGGTTCCGAGCGAAGTGCAAGAGCATCGGAAGTTGTTTTGGTTTTCGCAAATTCCACGCGGCGCAAATAACGGTTTGCGCAATATCCTTTAACGCCGTCACATTCAACTTCGTCCCACTCAAAACCGTCTGCGGAAGCAACGTTTTCCCGAATAACGGAAACAAGCGTATCTTCGGGAATATAGAAATGGCGTTTTCCGCCCGTAACGGACGGCACGGAGCGAAAGGCTACCGTGTCAACGGTTTTTTTCGACAGTATCAAAGGTGTGTTCCCCTCTTCGTAATCAATTTCGGGCATTTTGAGCCAATGCGTCCAACCTCTGCCTTTAACGGAAGTTTTGACTATTCCGTCGCCGAAAGCGCCGAGAGTGCATTCGACAGCATACCCGTTTCCGACATATACGCCGCAATGATTGGGCATATACAGAATAAGACCCTCGATTTCGGGCAAGGCTGACGCTTTTCCCCGTTCCGTCGCAGCGGAATACATTCCCGCCGCGTTACGGTCGGTCGCTTTTCGATAGCGCAGTGGTGAACGCCCTCCGTCTGACCAAAGAAAATACTTATAAAGTCCGCCGCAGTCGCACCCGACATATCCTTTTCCTATAAGCGAACGGAGTTTTTCCTGTCTTTTTTCGGTATATCTCAACGGATATTTCTTCGCCTTTGCCGAAATAATGCGTTCCGACACGGGTCTGCCGTATTCGCCCCACATATAAACGGAGTGTTCTTTTGTTTTTTCCAAGCAAAAAGCCGCAAGTTTCCTACCCGTCGGTTTCTTCATTTTTCAGCGCCTCCTCATCCGAGGCAAGTTCGTCGGACTCTATCCAAGCGATAAGTTCTTTGACTTTTTCTTCGCTGACATGCCCCTTGCGCAACGCTTTTTTCAAAGAAGCGCAGGCGCAGTCTGTTTTTGATATCGGGTTGTCGGAAAGCCAAGCGTAAATACTTGTTCCTATCAAAAAAACCGTTGAAACAACATTTTTAACCGCGTCGTTTTCAAGCGGCAGCGGCGAATGACCGAACATCGTCAGTACCTGATTTATCAGAGACACGAGCAAAAGTCCCGCGCTTATCGCACTTTCTTTCGTTATTTTCATTAAGCATACCCCTTCCGTTATACATTATATTCGAGAGCTTATAAAAATGTGAAAGCGCGATTAAGAATGTATTAACCCGATTGACACAGCACCGAAAAATATGTTATAATTCGGACATAGGATATAGCTGAATATATTCGCCTAAGGAGACAAAAATGTTTATACCGGTTGTTCTTCCGATACTCATTGCCGTGATATTCCTGCTTTTTGCGGTAATATACGACGATGTAAAAAAGCAAAAAATGCCGAAGACGAACGAAATGTGCCTTTGCCGCAGACGATTTTTCCGTATAGCGGGAGCGGCGTGGGCATATCTCGGGCTTGTTCCGACATTGATATACGGGATCTTCGGAATAGCGAACAGCGTGCTGCTGTTCGTGGGGCTTTATCTGTTTTTTGTTCCCGAACTGAAACTTATTGCATATAAAATTTTTCCGAAAGCCGCAAAAGCCGTGATGAGAACCGTTTGGATATTTTTCTTCATTGGGCTGACAACGGCGCTGACGATGTTCGGATTTCTTGTTTCGGCACAGTTCAACACGCCGATCGGAAAGGAGGGCACGGTTGTGGTTCTCGGCTCGCAGGTACGGGGCGACCACCCGTCGCAGTCTCTCACATCGAGAATAAACGCCGCTTACGACTATCTTGCAGCCCACCCGCAGACCGTCTGCATCGCAACGGGAGGCAAAGCCGAGGGCGAAAACATAACGGAAGCCGAATGTATAAAAAACGAACTTGTCAAAAAAGGCATTGACTCCGAAAGAATAATATGCGAAAACAAGGCGGTAGATACAGATACAAACCTTGAATATTCGGCAAAGATAATTGAGGAACGAGGGCTTGACAAAAACATTGTTATCGTAACGGAATCATATCACCAAATGCGCGGCGCACTTTACGCAAAGCGTTTCGGGCTTAATCCGACCGCCGTTTCCTCGCACACTCCGTTCGCTCTTCAATGCTCAGCGTGGGTCAGAGAGATGATAGGTCTTGTTAAATTCGTACTGGTAAAATAAGAAAACATGCGTAAGAAAAAGATGCAGTCTCATTCGAAACCGCATCTTTTCTTTTTAATAAATTTGCTTTAATAACCTATCGTGTAAATCGCCTCATAGCGATCGCCGTTCGCGATGGGAAGTTCGTTCATACCATCGTTTGTCATTTCGCCGTCCTTAACGATCTTCCACCACGCGTTGCCGTCGTCCCAATACGCGACCATACCGTCTATCGAAGTATATATCCCGGACTCTTTTTCATCGGCTTTCAGTATTCCCTGCTCTATAAGCGCGTCCGCAAGGAATTTTTCGGACGTGGTTATTTCGTGTTCCACTGTTTTTCCGTCCTTGTCCGTAACAGCGAAAACAAAGGTGACCTTTTCTTCCGCTTCGGTCGGCGCGGAGGTCGTCTGCGTCGGAGCGGAGGTCGCAGGCGTTTCGCCCTTATTCGCGCAGGCGCAGAAAACGCCGAGGCAAAGAGCGAGAACAATAATAAGTGACAACAGTTTTTTTACGGTTTTCATACTACATTCCCTTTCGATAAATATTTTCCGCGTTTTACTGCTTTTTCAGCGAAAAAAAAGAAACGCCCCGCGCATAAACGGGGGCTCTTTCTTTTTTGGCGGAGAAGAAGCGATTTGAACGCTCGCGCCGCTTTCACGACCTACTCCCTTAGCAGGGGAGCCCCTTCACCACTTGGGTACTTCTCCGTATTTTGGCGGAGAGGAAGAGATTCGAACTCTTGGCTCTTGCGAGTCACCGGTTTTCAAGACCGGCTCCTTAAACCGCTCGGACACCTCTCCGTACATTCCGCTTTTTCAAGTCAGCAGAAGTATTTTACCATAAATAAACGCCATTGTCAATACCTAAAAACGAAATTTGTGAGACGAGATGTGACAAAAAGTATTGACAAGTAAAAAATAGTATGATATAATGCCGACACTGACGCTTCGGTCAGTCTTAAAACAGCAAACCCGATCCTCCCGCAAAACGCACAAGCGGACTGTCGCTTGAACGCACAGGGACGATCGCAGACGCCGCGCTCTCCGCGGCGTCGGTTTTTTCTCGGAAAATGCAGGAATACTTTCAGACGTATTCTTTGAGTTTTTCGAGTATTTTTTTTTCTCTGCGGGAGACCTGCACCTGACTCATCCCGAGCATCTCCGCAGTTTGCTGCTGCGTTTTTGAACAGAAATAGCGAAGTGTAATAAGTTTTCTGTCCTCCGCACAAAGTTTGCCTATTCCCTGCCGCAATGCTATCTTTTCGAGGTCTGCGGAAAAATCGCCGCCCGCTACGGTATCAGCCAGCGTGTGGTCACCGTCATCGGAAAGCGTCTCGTCAAGCGATGCGGGGCGCGCGGCGGAATCAAGAGCCTCCACAACTTCTTCAAGAGTCAACCCCGTCTTTTCGACGAGTTCCGAAACCGTAGGGTCTCTGCCCAAAAGATTGCGCAGTTTTTCGGTGCAGGCTCTTATCCGCACAAAATTCGAGCGGACTGCGCGACTGACCTTTATTGCGCCGTCATCGCGCAAAAAACGTTTTATCTCGCCCGTTATAACGGGCACGGCATAAGTGGAAAACGCAAAACCTTTTGATTCGTCAAAATTTCTTATTGCTTTCAGTAGCCCGAGGCTTCCTATCTGAACAAGGTCCTCGTATTCAACGCCAGAATACGGAAAGCGCGCGGCAATGCTGTGAACCAATCCCATATTTTTCAGAAGAAGTTCTTCCTCCGAACGGGGGTTCGAGTATGTAAAAGTTTTTTCGTCTGTCTGCATATCAGCCACGCTTGACTATCTTTCGTTCCATCACAACTTTTGTACCCTTTCCGGGTTTTGAAGAAACCCGAAGCCTGTCCGAAAAACTTTCCATTATCGTAAAGCCCATTCCGGCACGGTCGTCCGCCCCCGTCGAAAAACACGGTTCCATGGCTTTTTCCACATCGTCTATGCCCCGCCCGAAATCGCGGACGGTTATTCGCAAAACATTGCTGTCAAACAGTTGCATTTTCATCTTTATCGTTCCGAGATCGGAACCGTAAGCGTGAACAATACAATTCGTGACCGCTTCCGAAACGGCGGTCTTTATTTCTGCAAGTTCTTCAACCGTCGGGTCAAGTTGCGTGGCAAAAGCGGCAACGCTCATGCGGGCAAAGCGTTCGTTTACGGAACGGCTTATAAATGTCAGTTCCGCGGAATTTATCATCATTTCAATCATCTCTCCTTATCGTTACGAGTTTTTCAAGATTCGCCATACGGAAAACCGCTTCGACCGGGCGTGTCAGATTTGTCAATTCAACCTCTCCGCCGACGGATTTCATCAGTTTTCGTCTGCCTGTCACAACAGCAATTCCGCTGCTGTCGCAAAATGTAACACCGCCGAAATCAAGAACGAGTTTTTCGGGCAGATACGCACGCACCGCGCCGTCTATCTCTTCGCGTATGGAGGCGGCGCGATGATGGTCTATCTCCCCTTTCAAAAAAACGGACAACGTTCCGTTTTTGAAACCTGTTGTCATAAATCAAAGCCTCCTTTTCATATATTGTATATCAACTGCCGCAAAAAAATCGTCGAATCGGGAAACCGAAAGAAAGAAAACATATTGACAACAAAGTTTTGTTGTGGTATAATAAAACCATACCAAATAAGTATGGAATGGTGTCGGTATGAAACTCACAAAAGAACAGGATTATGCCATTCGTATAGTCTATGAATTATTCAAAACAAATTCCAAAATGACCGTTGCGGAGGTTTCCGAAAAAACGGGCGTAACGCCGCTGTTCACGCAAAAGATAATGAGAAAACTAAGTTCTGCGGGGCTTGTTTCCTCTGTCAAGGGCAATCAGGGAGGATACGTTGTAACGCTCCCGAGTTCCGATGTTTCAATCTACGATGTATTTAAGGCGATAAACGGCGATCTGTACATAAACGCCTGTCTCGACCCCGAATCTGGGTGCTGTTCACGTCCGGGAATCGAGGGTGCGAAAGGCGGTTGCGTGATACGCCGCGCAATTGGAATATTGAACAAAGACCTTATATCATCGCTGAAAAAGATAACGTTTGAATCACTGTTAGAGGACGAATTAAAATGAAAATGCAAAAATGCGCCGAGAAGTTTTTTGCCGTTTGCCTTTGCGTCTGTCTCATGATGTCTTTTGCTGTTTCGGCAAATGCGGCTGAATGCGAATTGCGGCTTTCCGACGCGGAAGGCTATGCGGGAACGGAAAGAACTCTTACACTTTCGGTCAAAAACAACCCCGGAATATCAAACGGGATCCTTTTTGTACGTTATGATCCCGAGATTTTTTCCGTGAATGAAAATGATATATCCGTCGGCAATATCGGTTCAAAATTTAAGATTATTGAAACAGACTGCAAACAAGGAGTTGTAACGCTCGGATTCGTCAGCGGTAAGAATGTGACGGAAGACGGAGTTCTTTTCACGATTCCCGTCACCGTGGCTCTCGATGCATATCCGACACAGATCAAAATAGATATAGAAGTGAAAGAACTCGTCGGCACGGATGATGTTCCGATAGCGACAAGGAACACGGCATCGGATTTCACGGTTTCCGAGCCGCCGCAATGCATACCGGGAGACGTCAACGGCGACGGATCTACGGATATATCCGACGCAATGCTCGTTTTCTATCATGTTGCGAGAAAAAAATTATTGCCGAATGAAAAACTTTTTGCCGCAAACGTGGATAAAAACAAAGAGGTCGATATAGCGGACGCAATGCAGATATTCTATTTTGTAGCAAAAAAGATAACCGAATTGCCGACTTAATGTGCAGCGCAACGTTCCAAATGTGTAAAAAAATCGAACTTTTCCAAAAATCGACCATAATACCGTTTTTTACCAAACAAATCTTTGAAAAACCCGTGAACACATAAAAATGTCATAAAAAATGCTTGACAATCAACGAATTTTGATATATAATGTAAGCGTAATATGAGGTCAAAGGCATTTTCTGTTGCTTTTGCAGGGAACGGAACGCAAACTCGACGGGAATCCGAAGACCGATTATTTTAAAATGACAGCGCGTCTTCTGCGTGGCGGCTGTCGCTGTTAATGTAGTACGCAGGAGACAAAAATGCCTAAAAGGCAAAATCTATCTTAAAGGAAGGTACTCAAACATGAAAAAGTTTTTGGCAATTTTCATGGTAGTTGCAGTCGTTATGGGTATGGCGTTTGTCGTTATGAGTTCGGCTGACGAAGCAGTTAACACGTTCACGGTAAATGTAAGTGAGCCCGTTGACGGAAAAGCAACCGTAAGCATTGACGTAAATGCAAAAGCCCCCCTTACGGCACTGCAGATGCGGATTCAATTCGGTGAAGGAACATCCATGATTCAAAAGTCCAACGCAAAACAGTATTATAAGAACGTTTACAAAACGGACGAAGATGAAAACGAATATGGCTGGAACCTTCGTGAAGCTACTTTGTATGAAGCAGACAAGGTTCAGTTCACCGCAGCTGACTCGGCTGGCAACATCGAAACCGAGATCGGAGGAACAAGCGGTATGTTCCCCTCCAATCCGAAGGGCATCATTGTATTTGACATAAACGTTAGCGGCGAAATCACCGAAGATACCGTAAAGGTTATTTTCATTAAGACCACGTCCGATGCCACCGTTGTGTCCAGCACGGTAAATTATAATCTTCCGGCAGCTCCGACCGATCCCACTGATCCGACCGATCCTACTGATCCGACCGATCCCACCGATCCTACTGATCCCACCGATCCTACTGATCCGACCGATCCCACCGATCCGACCGATCCTACTGATCCGACCGATCCGACCGATCCTACTGATCCGACCGATCCTACTGATCCGACCGATCCCACCGATCCTACCGCTCCGACAACGACGGCAAAAGACCCCAACACTTCTGACGGAAGCGCTATGGGTATGTTCGCGTTCATCGCTCTTGCAATCGCTTCGCTTGCTTGCGCAGTAGTTGTTATCGTTAGAAGAAAAAGAGCGTAAGATTCACTAACCTTTTGAAAAAGTATTAACTATTTAAATAGTTAGGCTCTGTAAAGGGCTACGGTGCAGTTCTTTTTTAGAGAGCATCGTAGCCCTTTATCAATAACAGGCAGATAATTTCAATTGAAATGAAGCGTAGAACCGTTCCCTCTCGTTTCCCCCAAAAACAAACAGCAAAAGCTGTATTTTTACAAAGGAGGCACAACAATGAAGAGATTTATTGCAGGAATCATGACTGTGGCAATGGCTGCGACAATGGCCGCTTTTGCATTTTCTTCAAGCGCCGCAAATGACGAGGTCAGAGGCGTTATTCCCAGAACAAAAGTCGACGCGACTCTTGACGCAAAAGACGATGAAGACTTTTGGGCAAACGCGTACTATGAAGAACTGAATGAAGAAAACGCATTCATAAAAGAAACTCAGATGGAAGAAGAGCCGACAACGGATCTTCCCTCCCTCAAAATCAAGATGGCTTATTACAGCGAAATAGCTGAGGGAACCGATCCCGCGACCATGCGTTATTCTAAGGATACCAATGGTGGTATTCTTGTTTATATGGAAGTCATCGATAAGCACAAGGCATTTACTTTCGGAAATACAAAATATGACAAGCTCGGAAACGAAGTATTTGACGGATTCCCGTCCGCAAATGCAACCGACTGTGTTCAGCTTGCGTTTGACCCCCTTGACAAAAACGGCACGTCCGGCGGAGCTGACGGCTCCGTAATCTTCTCGTTTGTCCCCTATTCGATAGTTGCTCCCGAAGGCAAACCTTCGTCTCCCGGAGTAGGAACGATAGCCGGCGGCAGAGGCTGGTGGTGGCAGCACTGGGGCGGCGGCTTTGGCTATGGTGATAACAGCGGCGACCTTCTCAGAAAGGCCGTTGAAATGAAAGCCAACACAGATTATGTTTTCGATCCCGCGCATCAGCTTCCAGGTGATGACGTTAAAGTTCCCATATTGAGAGTCAATTACATCAGACAGGCATATCAGTATGCATCCATTGAAGGTTATCAGATCGAAGCAAAAATTCACTGGAATGTATTTGATATCGAAGGAGAAATGGGAATCAAACCCTATGAAGGCAGACAGTTCGGCCTTATGATTTCTCTTGTAGACTACATGTTTGACGATTTCGACACAGACGTAAGTGACAGCGCAGCGGTAGAAGCCGCGCAGCACGTTTACAGAGTTTACCTCAACGGCGGCGATGAAGATGAGGGCTGGCTTTCGGTAGATAATCCGAGCACCTATGCAACATACGCTCTCGGCGGTTTCATAAACGATAATCCGCAGCCGGCAATCGTATACGGAGACGCTAACGGCGACGGCTCGGTTGATATCTCCGACGCAATGCTGGTTTTCTATCACGTTGCGAAAAAAGAAATGATGACCGACGCAGATCAGCTTACACGCTGCGACGTTGATAAATCCGGCGAGATAGACATCCTCGACGCTATGCGTATTTTCTACTATGTAGCAAAGAAAATCGATGAGGCTGAATTGGTAGCCCCTGCAAACTAAACAAGATATATAAATACATATCAAGATAATGCGCGGACAAATAGTCCGCGCATTATCTTGCAAAAAACAATATTTTCTGTATTTTTAAGTTAAAAAAAGCGGGGCTTTGCAATCAATATGCAAATCCCCGCACTTTTTAAATGCTATCAAAATTTGAGAATTGATTCATCCCACATGGAGGGGGGTTCTACGCCGAGAAGTTGAGTAACCGTTGCTGCGACATTTGAAAGTCCGAAATTGCCGTCTTTCAGTTCGTGCTCGGCTGTCGGGTCATAAACTATAAACGGAACGGGATTGAGCGTATGAGAGGTCTTCGGCTTCGGAGCCTGTCCCTCTTTTGCTTTTTCATACATCTCATCGGCATTGCCGTGGTCCGCAGTCACAAGAAGAATAGAACCGGTCTCATCTACGGCTTTCTTTACCCTTGCAAGGCAAAGGTCAACCGTTTCAACCGCGATTTTTGCGGCGGCAAAAACGCCTGTATGACCAACCATATCGCCGTTCGGATAGTTGCAACGGATAAATCCGTATTTGCCGGAATAGATGGCTTCTATAAGTTTATCTGTAACTTCCGCGGCTTTCATCCAGGGACGCTGTTCAAAGGGAACTGTATCGGAATCAACTTCGTCGTAATCTTCAAGTTCTTCGGAAAATTTTTCGCTTCTGTTTCCGTTCCAGAAGTAGGTAACGTGACCGTATTTCTGTGTCTCGGAAACGGCGTACTCTTTGATACCTGCTTTTACGAGAGCCTCGGTAAGAGTATTTTTGATTGCGGGAGGTGCAACAAGGAAATTTTCGGGTATCTTCAAATCACCGTCGTATTGAAGCATTCCTGCATAAAGTGTTTTGGGAACGCGAACGCGGTCAAACTTGTCGAAGTCCGCCCCCTCGGTAAATGCACGGCTTATTTCTATCGAACGGTCGCCTCTGAAATTAAAGAATACAACCGAATCTCCGTCCTCAACCGTGCCTACGGGTTTGCCGTTTTCCGCAATAACGAACGGGGGCAGATCCTGGTCTATCGCGCCTGTTTCCGTGCGCAGGGTTTCATAGGCTTCCGCCGCAGATGCGAATTGTCTGCCCTGTCCGAGAACATGGGTTTCCCAACCGAGTTTTACCATGTCCCAGTTGGCTTCGTATCTGTCCATGGTTATCTTCATTCTTCCGCCGCCGGAAGCGATTTTACCGTCGAAATCGGCGTCATTCAACTCCGCAAGTTTATCTTCAAGTTCTTTGATATACGTCATTCCGCTTGTTGCGGGAACGTCTCTGCCGTCAAGCAGAATGTGAATGCGGCATTTTTTAACGCCGTCCTGTTTTGCACGGGCTATCATCGAAAGAAGATGCTTTATATGAGAGTGAACGTTGCCGTCGCTGAGAAGTCCGAGGAAATGGAAAGTCGAGTTGTTTTCTTTGCAGTTCGAAACAAGTTTTTTCCAGATATCGGAAGTGTACATACTGCCGCTTTCGATGGATTCGTTTACAAGTTTTGCGCCCTGCGAATAAACCTGTCCGCAGCCGAGAGCGTTATGTCCGACCTCGCTGTTTCCCATATCGTCATCGGTCGGAAGTCCGACCGCCGTGCCGTGAGCCTTTATCTTTGTCCACGGATAGGAAGCCATGAGAGAATCCAATGTCGGCTTATATGCCGCGGCAACGGCATTGCCGTATTCTTTGTCCGAGATACCTACGCCGTCCATAACGACGAGTACAACTTTTTTGTTCATATATTCAAATACTCCTTACTGAAAATCAGAATAATATATCTTTGCAAAAAACGGTAAAATAAACAAGGTGTTCCATATCCGCCGCCTGCGCAAGAATATGAAGTTCATAGCCTCCGTCAACAGGATAAAGTTCGTCGTAAAGCCAGACACAGCCCTCAAATTCGGTTTCCTTTTCAAGGATTTTTGCGTCCGCAAATATAACTGACGACTTCGTTGCGAAACTCTGCGAAATATCGAAATCAAGCCGTAAATTGCCGTCTTTCATTTCCGCGGAAGTTATAACCGCATCATGAAATCCGAGATTGTCGTCTATTTCGGACGGAACATCGACAGAGTTATAATAATCCTCATATGCTTTCAGCGTTTCGTCCACTTTCCGCTGTGCGCCGTCGCAATAGATGCGCAATTTTTTATGCAAGGCGGGAGTTGCCTTATTAAGGGCAAAAACTCTTATATCCGCAACCTCTGCAAGAATATCCTTGGGAATAACGGCAGAAAGTTCCTTTATCCGTTCGTCAAGCGCCCTCAAATAGTCCGTTTCGTATTCCCCTATATCAATCTCAACGTCTTCATCGGACATTTTTGCTATCTCGTCCTGCATGGCAAGACTTTCGCCGAGACGCTGTTTCAAAACCTCATTGTAAAAGTCTTCGTCTTTTGTCGCGGCGCGTTCATCATCTTCAAGCAATTCCGCAAGAAACGTTTTCAGGCAGAGAGCATACCATTCTTTGGTAAAATACCTCACGTTCAATCTCCTTCCCTGCGTTTTTTCAGAAGCATAACAAGCGGACCCGCAACAGCAAGAACCACAAGGCTTGCGGTCATCATCACTTTCAAAATGGGCCACATATCTTCATCCGCCACACCTGAAACAAAATACTGACCGATGTATATACCGTAAACGAGAATCATCGAAACAAGAATCTTTACAAGGTCAAACGCACGGAATCTGTAAGGCGAATAAAACTTGATTATGAAAGTCGCCGTTTCATAGCCTGCCGCAGTAATAAACATATTCACAACGGCGAGTCCCTGACTTTTTGTTATGTATACAAGAAAGCACATAAGAAGCGTCAGAACGGGCGGGACAAGATAGAGAAAATCAAGTTTTGAAAACAGTTTTTTCATTTGTAACTCTCCTCGGAAGCAAGCATAATTTCATCAAGGACTGCATTGTGTGTACTATTGAATATGTTATAAGGAATTTTCGAATCAATCTTTTCAAGACGTGCAATAAGTTTTTTGACCTCCGCACGTTTTGAAAGATGCTCGTCCTCCGCGGCGTTTTCCGTAAAGCGGCAGGCACATCTCAAAAAGCAAAGTCCGTTCTCGTCTCTCCATCTTATTATATCCCGCTCACGGACAAGATATAAAGGACGTATAAGGCGCATACCCTCAAAGTTGGTTGAATCAATAACGGGAAGCATTGTCTGATACTGTCCGCTGTAAAGCGTTGACATTAGCACGGTTTCTGTCACATCGTCAAAGTGATGCCCGAGCGCGATTTTGTTGCAGCCCTCCTCTTTTGCTTTGCGGTAAAGCCACCCCCTGCGCATACGCGCGCACAAATAACACGGAGACTTTTCTATTCGGACAACGGAATCAAATATTTGTGTCTCAAAAATATCAAGAGGTATGCCGAGTTTTTCGGCGTTCGACTCTATCATTTTTCTGTTTTCCGCATTGTATCCGGGATCCATGCAGATATATCGAACAGTCACATTCGGATTCGCCGCCGCATATCTCTTAAAAAACAGAGACGCAAGCATGGAATCCTTGCCGCCCGAAACACAGACCGCAACACGGTCGCCCGCCTCGACAAGCCTGTATTTTTCAACGGCGGACAGGAAAGCCGAATAAATATTTTCAAAAAGACTATCGTTATTCGGCATATCAAAACCTCTAAAAAATCAAGGGCGTTCATAAAGCCTATGAACGCCCCGTTATATTTCCTTTTACGCAGAGACGTTCAGGCGCAATGAATTACCAAGCGTTCTCATCTTCGTCGTCGGAGCGAACGATCTTTGTGAAGTCGATCGTTCCGTCGTCTCTCTCCCACGGATTTTCGCGTCTTCTGCGTTCCTCTTCGTCTTCTTCGAAAATATCCGCACCGGGAGTGCCCTTTGTTCTGCCCGAATTAAGGTCATCGTCTGCCACGTCAAGTGCGGACGCATATTTACCGGTTTTTCCGAGCGTAACTTTTCTTGTTGCTATTCTGAGCCTTTCTTCTCTCTTAACTTTCAGATTATCGGAGATAAGAATTGCACTGTAAACAACTATAAGGAAGAATACGGCAGGGATAACGATATACCAGAACAGGTTCTGCGCTTCGGGTATGGAATCGTTCGGGTCATAACCTTCAAGAGAAGCGTCAAGGTCGGTCTCTTCAAGCGTTACTATATAATAATCGTACTCGCCGTTGAGCGACATCGTCATATTTCCCGAACTGTCGGAAACCGTGTTGTCGGGATTAAGCAATGCGCCTTTTGTGCCGACAAAGCCGTCCCGTCTGATACCGTAAGCCTTATATACGGTGTTTTCGCGAATGATTTTAAGATTTGCCGTCAACGGAGTTCCGTCATTGCTCTGCGCAAAGACGATAAAGCGCGTTGCGGTTTCGTTGTTTGTGCCGGAACCGAGAGCGTATACGGCAACCGTACCGTTTCCGCTTGCGCCGGAGATTGAAACTTTAAGATTCTTATATTCGCTTTCTGTTGAACTTCCGTAATAATATCTGTTGATATAAGCGCTGTAAGCGGCATTCAAAGTCTCATCGGAAAGGTCGCCGTTTGCAAGGAAATAACGTGTTCCGAAGCCTATTACGGTATCGCTTTCCTCGTTATAGAAAAGTCTGCCGTTATCTGTTATCAGAAGCCCGTCGGAAGAAATACATCCGAGGTCGGAAGCGTCGTTCGCATTTCTGTAAGAAGTAAATCCGAGACGGTCAAGCGCCGTTGCCAACTGAGAGGAACTTTCAATCATTCCGTCGGGGACGATTGCCTTGCCCTCGCCGAAATAAACATCAACCCCGTCAAGGTTTTCTATAACTCTGTCACGGGTGCTTACAAGTCCCTGGTCGTTGTACCATGCTTTCTTTTTCATGAAGTCTTGGGCAAACGTTGCATTTTGATACGGATAGAAAGCCTGGATAATAGCCTTTGTACCGTTTTCTTTGTTCGAGTTCGCGCCGACGTAAGAGCCGGACGAAGTGTTGCCCGAAGACATGATTACTTTGAATTTTGAATTTGCCGTATATTCCGTGTCAAAGAACACGTTTTCCGTTTTTGCAAGAAGAGCGGAAGCAAGCGTGGAATTTTTGAATCTGCCGAAATCCATTACGGTGTCATAACCCGAATATCCGATACCGAAGCCCGAGCCGTAAGATGCGGCTATCGCTGTATGGCGAAAAAGAGTAGCCATCAAGCCGCTGTTGTTCCAGAGTGCCGCATTCTGATTGGTTGCCGTCGCGTCCGTCAAAGAATAATCTCCGACAACAAAAGCATCCCAGCCCTGATAACTTGCGTAAGAAACAAGAGATATGAATTCAGATATAAATTCGGAATCGGTTGCCTTGACGGAATTTTCACCTGCCGCGACAGCAGAAGTGTTCCACGAAACGATGTAAGGTTTGTCCGCAACCGTTCCGAGCGCCGCATGAGCAACTGCTTCTTTCACGGTCATATCGGGAGTGAACTCAAAATCGCCTCTTGAAGCATCTCCGAGACCGCTTATGCAGACATTGAATGCGCTTGAATCGTTATCGGAAAGAAGAACGGGAGAATTGTAACCGCAGGATCTGATGAGATCTTTCATCGCCGAGAACTGTTTATTCACATAGGTAATAAGGAATCTGCCGAAATCCGCCTCGCGCTGACGACCCGTGCTTGCTTCCGAATAAACGGTGCTGACGGGTTCGGTGGGAACGCGAACCGTTCCGCGTTTTGCGTTTTCGTCTTCGCCGAGGATGCAAGCGCCCGTCTCATCGAGCCATACGCCGCGCAAAACGTCGGTGGAGCCGTACTGTTCCGTCAGCCAATCGTTGAAATCGGGACGCAGGTCGGAATAGCAAACCGCATCCGCGCCGACATCGAGATCGGAGCAGTATGTAACAAACGCAATGGTTGTATCGTCGCCGTAAGTAACGGTTATGTTTTCATCGCTTCTTGCGGCGTTCTTGGTTGCGAAAAATCTTTTGATGAATGCCTGAGCGCGACGAATCGTGTCCCTGTCCAAAATTGCGGCGCCCTTGCTTGTTTTGTTAACGACAAGCGAAGAGGTCGAAAAAAGACCGATGCCCGCATACATATTTGCATTGTAAAGTTCTGCGAGGAAATCACTGAAAGCCGTGAAGTTGGAAGAGTTTTTCAATACCGAATAAACATCATCGACAATAACGAGGTTGTAACCGTGAGCCGCCATGTCGCTGACCATGTTTTTCAAAGCGTCGCCGGTGGGGATACCCTCTTTTGCGATGTCGTATCTTATTCCGAAAAGACGGATATCGCTTTTTGTTCCGTCAAGGTTTACGACAAAATTGCCCTCGTCGGAGTCGATGTAACCGCGATCGCCGTATGTCTTCGTTATAAGATTTGTATAATCGAAGAAGTTGGGGTTCGTACTGTCCGCTCCGCCGTCGTTATATATAATATTGCTGTCCTCGGTTTTGTCCGAAGCATCCGCAAAAAAAGGAATACTTGCGGAAAGAACCATCGCGGCGGTCATACCGCAAGCGAGGATCTTCGAAAACTTTTTCCTTGCCTTTGTCATTGAAAACTCTCCTATCCGAATTCCGCCGAACCTATCGGCGGATGAAAACGTTCAAGCCGAAATCATCTTTAATATTATACAACACAATCATTTTTTTTGCAAGACGTGAACCACGACTTTTTCGTGATTTTTCGAAACTTTTTGAGAACTTGAACCAAAATGCGATGAATATCGGACAAAAATAAGAAATGTCTTGCAAAAATCGCTTTGTTATGCTATAATATATTGAATTGACACAGGCAGTAGTTCGCCCATGACGAACACGGAGGAAAAATGGCTCAAATTCAAGCAGAAAAAACAGTTCCGACAGCAAAAGAAACTCAATATAAATTCGACAGAATTCCCGTTGTTGCGCTCCGCAACATCGTTGCGTTTCCGAACGCGGTCATTCATGTGGATATCGAAAGAAAACTTTCCGTCAATGCGGTAAAATATGCGTTCAACGAGGGAACGGACATTTTGCTTGTCGCGCAAAAAGACGCTGCTGCGGAGACCGTGGAAAGAGACAATCTTTTTGACACGGGTGTTTTGGCGACAGTAAATCAAATAGTAAAGACGGGCAAAGATGTTCTGCGCGTCGCTTTTGACTGCAAAGAAAGAGGACGTCTCGGAGAAGAACTGAAAGAGTCCGGTCAGACCATGTTTGCGGAAAGGCTCCCGATAGAAGAAAAAAAACTGGACGAATACGAATCCAACGAGGCGGCGGCGATACTTGAAGAGATCAGAACCGTTTTCAACCGTATCAGCGAAGAAGATACAGACCTCTCACCCGAGATCGAACTCTTTGTCGGAACGAATACGGATCTCGGCGTTGTTGCGGACTATATTGCGGCGAATTATCCGTTCAGGGCTTCCGAAAAACAAGCGCTGCTTGACGCGGTTGATCCCATCAAGCGCTCGGAAATATTGCTTGAATGTCTCGTCAGACAAATAGACATCAAAAACATTCAATCCTCGATCATGCAAAAAGTGCATTCGCGCATAGCAAAGAATCAGGCGGATTTCTTTTTGAGGGAACAACTTAAAGCGATAAAAGAAGAACTCGGCGATACAGAGGAGTATTACGAAGATGACGACGATGATCTTTACGAACTTCTCGACAAGTCGAAAATGCCCGACGAATGCTACAATTACCTGATAAAGGAAACAAAGAAATATTACAAAACGCCGATAGGTTCTCAGGAAGCGGCGGTTATCCGCACATATATAGAATCGTGTCTCGAAATCCCGTGGGGCGTGTACTCAAAGGAATCGGCAGACATCGAAAAAGCCCGCGACGTGCTCGAAAAAGACCATTACGGGCTTGAAAAAGTCAAGGAAAGAATACTTGAAACGATTGCGGTCAAACAAAGATTTCCCAACCATAAGGGACAGATACTTTGCCTTGTAGGCCCTCCGGGCACGGGCAAGACCTCGATAGCGCAGAGCGTTGCAAAGGCGCTTCACAGAAAGTTTGTCCGAATTTCACTCGGCGGCATCAACGACGAAAATGAAATCAGAGGTCACAGACGCACTTACGTTGCGTCCATGCCGGGTAAAATAATCGCAGGCATAAAAGAAGCGGGAACGATGAACCCGCTGATGCTGCTTGACGAAATAGACAAACTCGGTTCGGACAGACGCGGAGACCCTGCTGCGGCATTGCTTGAGGTGCTCGACCCCGAGCAGAACAAGACATTCAAAGACCACTATATAGATATGCCCGTCGATCTTTCCGAAGTGTTCTTCATCACCACGGCAAACGACGCGTCCGAGATTCCCGCCCCGTTGCTTGACAGAATGGACGTTATCGAACTGACGAGTTATACATACGAAGAAAAACTTCAAATCGCAAAGAAACATCTTGTTCCGAAGCAGTTTGCGAAACACGGGCTCAAAGCTTCCGAACTCAGAATAGACGCATCCGCGCTCAACGAAATAATTATGTTCTACACTCGCGAAGCGGGCGTGCGCGGACTTGAAAAGCAGATAGCGGCGCTTTGCAGAAAAGCGACCAAAAAGATGATAGAAGACAACTGCGACAAGGTTGTTATTTCAAAGAAAAACATTGCCGAATACCTCGGACCGAGAAAAGTTATTCAGGACAAGATTCCAGCAAAGGACAGAATAGGCGTCGTAACGGGACTTGCGTTCACCTCCGTCGGCGGTGAAATCATGCCGCTTGAAGTCAATGTTATGGAAGGCACGGGAAAGATAGAGCTGACAGGTTCTCTCGGCGACGTTATGAAAGAAAGCGCGAAAGCGGCGATAAGTTATATACGCAGCAATGCGTCCTCTCTCGGAATCAGCCCGACGTTCTACAAGGACAGGGATATACACATTCACGCGCCCGAGGGAGCGGTTCCGAAAGACGGACCGAGCGCGGGCTGCGCAATGGCGACCGCCCTTTACAGTCAACTTTCGTCAAAGCCGATTAAAAACGACGTTGCAATGACGGGAGAAATAACTATCCGAGGCGATGTGCTTGCGATAGGCGGTCTTAAAGAAAAGACCATGGCGGCATACAAAGCGGGAGTAAAAACAGTCATCGTACCGAAAGACAACAAACCCGACATATCGGAAATCGCGCAGGTCGTTCGCGATAATGTCGCGTTCGTATATGCAGACTCGATAAAAGACGTTTTCGCTGCGGCTTTGAGGTAAGAATATGGCTCTCAATTTTCAGAAAGCGGAGTTTCTCGACAGTTGTTTCGACGTTCGGAAAATGAAACTTCCGAAAAAACCGGAGATAGTGTTTGTCGGACGTTCAAACGTCGGAAAATCCTCTATGATAAATGCGGTTCTCGGCAGAAAAGCGTTGGCGAGAACATCGTCCACGCCCGGAAAGACGGTCAGCGTCAATTTCTACGGAATAGACGACAAGGTGTTCCTTACAGACCTGCCGGGTTACGGATATGCGCAGCGTTCGAAAGAACAACGTCAAAATTGGGGCAGTCTGATAGAAAGTTATCTGACGCTCGAAAACCGGGACATACGCCTTGTATGTATGCTGACGGACGCGCGGCACGACCCGACAAAAGACGATCTGCTGATGTATGATTATCTGATGAATACGGAATTTTTGTTCTGCGTAGTCGCAACCAAATGCGATAAGTTGAACAAAACCGAAACAGAAAAAAGAAGAAAATATCTTGCCGAAAAATTCGGTGCGGAACCTATAATGTTTTCAGCACAGACAAAAGCGGGCGTTGAGCAGCTGCGTCAGATAATCGAAGACGTGACCGTTCCCGAAGACGAGGAAGAAGAACAATCCGAGGCGTAATCCGCACTCAAAAGGAAAGAATAAATATGAAAAACGCAAAGAACGGAAAAAAAGATTTCACTAAAAAAGGCGGCAAAAAACCGTCTTACTCCCCTGTCGGCAAAAAGAAGCCTACCGCGAAAAAGAATATGCCGAAAAGACCCCGGTCCGTATTCGCGCCCGATAACGGCGTGGACAGCGAAAACGTGGTCGCGGGCAGAAATCCCGTTTCGGAACTGCTCAGAAGCGGCAGAACGGTTGACAAACTCTATGTTGCACACGGCGAACGCGAGGGCTCTATCGTAAAAATCATAGCGGAAGCGCGGGATATGGGGATTCCCGTTGTCGAGGCGGACAAATACAAACTTGAAAGCATTGCGGGAACGTCGAACCACCAAGGAGTTGTTGCGTTTGCAACGGATTACGACTATTGCGACATCGACGATATTTTCGCTTATGCGGAAGAAAAGGGCGAAAAGCCGTTCATTGTGGTGCTTGACGGCGTGACAGACCCGCGAAATCTCGGTGCGATAATCAGAACTGCGGAATGCTGCGGCGTTCACGGCATAATCATTCCGAAACGCGGCTGTTGCGGGCTGACAACGACCGTGTTCAAAGCGGCGGCGGGTGCCTGCGAATATATGAAGATAGCAAAAGTCACAAATATTGCGGAAACGATAAGTGCGCTGAAAGAGCGCGGCGTTTGGACGTATGCGGCGGACGGAGACGGAGACTGCGACCTCTATTCGACCGATCTGACGGGTTCGACGGCAATTGTTCTCGGAGACGAGGGCAAAGGCATTTCCCGCCTTGTCAGACAAAGATGCGACGGCGTTATAAGCATTCCGATGTTCGGAAACATAAACTCTCTGAACGTTTCCGTTGCGGGCGCGGTGATGATGTATGAAGCCGTGCGCAGAAAACTCGAAAAAGAAAAGACGGAGGGCTGATATATGCCACGCCCACGTCATACTTTGCAAGAACAGTATTACAAGGCGCAAAAACTGCAAAAAGAGTATTTGATAAAAACAATTATCTGCGTTGTTGCCACCGTGGCGGCGATAGCGACCGTACTGCTGCCTACGGATATGCGGCTGAAAGCGGAAATAACCACGGCGCTTGCGGTCGCCGTCTGCGCGGTATGTTACAAAGAACTTTACGAGGGCATAATCTCCGTATTCGGAGGACTGCCGACAAACGACACGCTGAACGCGTATGCCATGCTTGCGGCGCTTTTACAAAGTATTTTTACGATATTCGTACCGTCTTCGGGCAAACTTTATGCGTGGGTGGTATTCATCTCCTGCACAGTTTCGACCGTGATGAAATACGTTTACGTTCTCGAAATTCCGCAGAACCTGAAAACCATACGCAAAAACAAAATTTACTGCGTCGAGGACGCCCGAGTGCCGCTTGACAAAAGATATATAGACAGAGCGTGCATAACATACCGCATGAAACGCATTCCGAATGTTGTGGGAAAGACTTTTCGCAACGACGCGTGCGAAAGCGCGGGCTTCAAGTATGTTCCTTGGGTGATTCTCGCATCGGCGGTTGTTTCCGTTGCGGCGGGGCTCATACACGGAAGAAACGCACTGTTTTCAACGCTTGTTCTGACGCTGGGAATATGCGCGGGCTTTACGGGAGAAGTCTCATTCGTACTCCCCTACAATTCGGCGCAAAAAAGATTGAAAGAACTCGGCTGTATGATTTTCGGAGCGTTTTCGATAGACCGTCTCAAAGACGTTCGGACACTTATAGTCAAAGATAAAGACCTCTTCCCCGACGATTGCGCTGCGATATCCGACATAAAATTCATCAAAGCGGAATATATGTCCGAAACAGTCGAATATTTGGCATTGATATTGAGAAAAATCAAAAGCCCGCTGTATGCGTCGATGGAAAGATACATTTTTCGTGCGGACGAATCGCTTCACTCGGTGGAAAACTTCAAGGCGGTTCAGGAACACGGCTTTGCGGCAACGATTGACGGGCGCGAAGTGCTTTACGGAACAAGAAATCTGCTGTTGTCCTACGGCATAAAGCCGCTTCCGCAGGAAAAAGAAGCGGAGCAGACCTCAAGAGGTTTCAGCACGGCTTACACGGTTATTGACGGAACTGTTTCCGCAGTTGTGTTTGCGGAATACAAAGCCGACCCGAAATTGAAAAAAGCGGTTGAGAGAGTCGGACGCGACATAACCGTAATAGTCCAGACCGAAGACCCTCTCGTTACGGAAGCGACGGTTCAAAAGAGATACAGTCTGACAAACGCAACGATGACCGTTGCAACGGCGGAAGAGACAAGAAAACTGAACGCCGTCAGAAAAAGACTGACAAGAGGTAAAAAAACAAGACCCGTTATGCTTTCGACAAAAAGCGCGCTCGGAACGCTTTCCGGCATAGAAATGGCGCAGCAGCTTTCGTCCGCGCTGACCGCAAGCGTTCGAATCAAGCAGATAAGCGTTTTCACGGGGCTTGCTCTTACCGCAATAGCGGCGCTTGCCGTGCCCGCGTTGCTCTCCCCTGTTTGGGTTCTTGTTTTCAATATTATATGGACGCTGCCCGTTATCGGGTTATCGTTCGGATTTATTCTGAAATAAAAGTTTAATCATATTTACGGAGGCAAACATATATGTCCGGACATTCCAAATGGAAGAATATCATGCACAAAAAGGAGAAGACCGACAGCCAGCGAGCAAAAGTCTTCACCAAAATCGGAAGAGAGATAATTCTTGCGGTTAAAGAGGGCGGTCCCGACCCCGCATCGAACTCGAAACTCAAAGATCTTATCGCAAAAGCGAAGGACAACAACGTTCCCAACGACAATATCGACCGCGTTATAAAGAAAGCGTCGGGTGCCGAAAACTCCGACAATTTTGAAGAGATAACCTACGAGGGTTACGGTCCGTGCGGAATAGCTGTTATCGTTGAATGTCTGACAGACAACAGAAACAGAACCGCAGGCAATCTCCGCCACTACTTTGATAAAAACGGCGGCAACCTCGGTCAGAACGGTTCGGTGGGCTGGATGTTCACCAAAAAAGGCGTTATTGTTATAGACAAAGAAGAGTATGACGAAGACCGTCTTATGGAAACCGTTATGGAAGCGCCTATCGAGGACTTTGTGACGGAAGAAAGCGTATACGAGATATATACCGCACCCGACGAAGATTTCAGAACGACAAGAGACTTCCTCCGCGACAAGGACTATACATTCATTTCCGCGGAAGAGGAACAGGTTCCGTCTTCCTACTCTTCGATAGACAGCGAAGAAGCAAAGGACAAGATGCAGCGTCTTCTTGATATGCTTGAAGATGACGACGACGTTCAGAACGTTTACCACAACTGGGATGAAGAATAATACCGAAACGTTTGCGCAAACGATAAAAGCGAAGCGGCTCGAAAAAGGATTGAGCCTTCGCGAAGCGTCTGCGCTGATAGGTATCAGTCACACATATCTTTCCGCCCTCGAAAACGGGCGGGATCCGAGAAGTAAAAAACCCGTAACACCGTCTGCGGGAGTAGTTTTCAACGTATGTAAAGCATACGGTCTCGATTTTGTCGAACTGATAGGCGATTCGGGCATACCCGATGAAAGAACATTCTATCGCTATGTCGCAAAAAAGATTTTCGAGATGAAAAAAAACAATCCGAGACAATATCGGCAGTTGCTCGATATAATAACGGGAGATAAGGAATAAGAAAAATGTCACAGATCTGCAAAAAGTGCGGAACCGTTGCGGAGGACGGACAGGAGTACTGTTCGAATTGCTATGCGGAACTCGGCGCTTTGAAGAAGAAAAAGGCGGAGAAACATCGCGCAGAACTGCGCAATATGGGCAAAAAAGCGCTGGCGTTCAGCGTTATTGCCGCAGTCGCAGGCATCGTTATGATGTTTTATCTGATAAACATGGAAAAGTTTTCAAGCCTCAAAATGGGCGTTTGGGCATTTATTATGCCCGTTGCCGTTTGGTTGGGGCTTACTGGCATTTCCGTGTTTTACGGAGTAAAATCTTTCGGAAAGACGTCAAAAGCCCTTTCGATTACGACATTTTTACTCAGCGGCGCTCAATTCGTGGCGCTCCCGCTCATATATATTCTTATCAGAAAATAAATTTGTTTTCTATATGCGGCGGAATGCTTTTATGTCGATGACGGGCATAAAATCGGACCGACGCAGAGAAAAATATGAAAACGGTTGCGCTTGCTTTCGTTGAGCGCGCCAAGACACCCCCTCACTCATGCAAAAGGAGAATCCCAATGAAAAAACTGTTTCTCTCTGTACTGGCTATCGCCCTTATGCTGACATCTTTTACTCTTGTTTCAAGCGCGGGCGAAGCATACACAATTCCGCAATGCGCGGTTCCGCCTACAATCGACGGAAAAATGTCCAAAAACGAATGGTACGGCGCGTACCATAAGTTCATGAACAACGAAAAAGGCAACTACGACTATTCGGACAACCCGAGTCCCGACGTCGAGGACAAGGCAAACCAATGCAAAGGTTTCGATATTTATATGTATTGGTACGACGACCCGAATGAAAGCGGAAAGCTGCTCGATGTTAAAAAAGGCGGTCTGTATATCTGCGTGGTTGCGCAGGATAAAACATACGGAACGATATTCAACGACGGCGAAGCGTCCAATGCAAGCGACTGCTTCCAGTTGGCGATAGACCCGTTCAACTACCGTCTGAGCAACAGCAAAAAGGCTTTCATTTTCGATTTCTCGCCCGAGACAACGAAAAAGGGGACGGCTCTTATATTTGAGCACTATCAGTTTAAATCAAAGCCATTGACAATGTTCAAATATCAGGTCAAGGCGAAAAGAGATAAAAACGGCTACACAATGGAAATATTCATTCCGTGGTCGCTTCTTAACCTCAATGACAAACTTCCCCGCCATAAAGTCGGAGCGAAAATGGGCATAGGCATAATCTGCATGGACTGGGTCGGTGCAAGATATTACTATGACATTGCGGACTTCGGCAATGGCAAAAAAATAGTTGACATTGCGGGCGTTCCCAAACTTTACAATCAGGTAACGTTCGGCGAAACGGTATATCCTCCGGGATACAAATCGGATTCCGATCTCACAAAACTCAACGAACTTATCAAAAAAGCGGAAGAGGTAGAGAAAAACAAGGCGGAATATCTCGAAGCTACATATTCGGCGTTTGAGCTTGCTCTGAAAGAGGCAAAAGCGGTTAAGGCGGAAGACAAACAGGCAACCGTTGACGCCGCATACAAAAAACTTGACGATGCAATCAAGAATCTGAAAAAGAGCGCGGACATGACTCCGTTTGAAGCATTGCAGGCGGCGATAACGGCGGCAAATGAATTTGTCGAAGAAGATTATCATGCGCAGACTTGGGAAGCGTTTGCAAAGGCGTTGGACAGCGCAAAGAAGTTGACGGAAAAATCTTCGAAAGAAGATATTGCGGCAGCGACGGAAGCGCTCAACACCGCGATCAAAGGTCTTGTTCCCGCGGATCAGGAATTGACTGAGGTTGACTTCACTCAACTTGAAGCAAAAATAGCGCAGGTCGAAGGACTCAACGAAGCCGACTATACGGCTGAATCGTGGGCAAAGCTGAAAGAAGTTTACGACAAGGCAAAAGATATCGACGGAAAAGCGGACGCGGTTCAGACCGATGTTGACGACCTTGTAAAGAAGCTTAACGATGCGATTTCTGCACTTGTAAAAGCGGGCGAGCAGCAGTCCTCTACGGCGGCGGACAATGCGCCCGCAGAGAAGACATCTTCGCTTCTTTGGCTTTGGATAGTTATAGCGGTTGCGGTCTTTGCTGCTGCGGCAATTATAATCATAATTCGTTCAAAAAAAGAAAAAAACAATATTTGACAGCAAAAATAAAGCATAATCAATATTGTTTTGAGGCAAATTATCATCGTGGTCGGCACAATGATCACGAAAGGTAGTTTTGTCATGGCTGTTATAGACAAGATTGCTTTGGCTCTCGTTATTATCGGAGCCTTGAACTGGGGATTGATAGGCGTATTCTCTTTTGACCTCGTTGCATGGTTGTTCGGTGCAATGTCCGTTGTGACGAGAGTGATCTACACGCTTGTAGCACTGGGCGGAATATGGTCCATTTCCCTGTTGTTCCGAAACGAACGGGTTACGGATGTTGATTAAAGAGCCAAAGTAACACAAAACAAAAGAGGGCGTACCGTTTTTCGGTACGCCCATATTTTATTCTGTTATTTACAACCGTTTTCAACTTTGCATATACGAACGGTTACGACTTTTCAGTTATTGAATTTCGTGTTCTTTCAGCATTTTTTCGACTTCCGACAAGTCGGGATAAACACGGTAAACGATTTTTTGCAATTCGGGGGTCGGCTGTTTTCTGTCAGGCACCATTATCGGAAACGCACCCGATGCGTGAGCCGCTTTTATACCGTTTTCGGAATCTTCCAGAATTATACAGTTTTCTGCGGGAACGCCGAGTTTTGATGCGGCGGTCAGAAAAATATCGGGATTCGGTTTTCCGAGTTTGACTTCGTCTCCGCAAACGACATAATCGAAAGTGTCGGTCAATTTTGCCATTTTCAGATATGCGTCGGCTCTTGCGCGTTCGGAAGAAGTCGCAACCGCGATTTTGATATTTTTTGATTTCAGATAATCGAGAAGACCGTAAAGTCCTTTTTTGACCTGCAAGCCATGCTCGATTATATAATTCATCGCAATGTCAAGTCTGTGAACGCGTATCTCGTAAAACGGAAAATCCTGTCCGTAAACTGCTTTGAAATGAGCGCAGCCGTCTTCCGCATTCAGACCTATCGCGCCGACGACAACATCTTCCGTTACATCGTAACCGAAATCTTTTGCGGCAATGGGCCAAGTCAACGTATAAACGGATTCGGTGTCAAACATCAGCCCGTCCATATCAAAGATGACGCCGAGAAGTTCTTTGTTTTCTATATTTATCATAGTCCGCCTCAATATGCAATGGTCGTCATAAGCGCCATTTCGGATTGTGCGGTGTCAAGTCGCGAATATTGGCAAACCACTTCAACGTCGCTTTCCACAAGCAGTGCATAGGGCGTATCGACAGGGATATGTTCGCCTTTGTCATTCAGAATTCTATCCATTCTGATATGGTGCGTTCTCATTGAACCGCACGTTGCGGAAAAGCCCGTTATCGGTTCGCTGTCTTCAAAAAAGAGCGTAAAAGCAATATGTGCTTCTTTTTCCGACGTATTAAGCACGCAAACAGCCTCGTGGCTGACCTGTCCGTTCCATTTTGAATCGTAAAAACAATCGGCTATGAGCCATTCTTTCTTTCCGTAAGTCCGCATAAACATTCCCCTCTCGGATATTATAGATTGATTATATCACTACGGCAAATTTTTTGCAAGTCTCCTTGCAAAATGTTTGAAAATATGATATACTTGTTGTTGGTGATGAATAATGATAAAAGGTATAATTTTTGACCTTGACGGAACGCTTCTGAACACTATCGACGACATTGCGGACAGCGTAAACGCGGTTCTCAAAAAACACGGACTGCCAACGCATACCGTCGAAGAATACAAAACGTTTGTCGGAAGCGGCGCAAAGGTACTGATAACGTCGGCACTCGGAGAAAAAGCGAACGACGAAAAACTGTACAAAGAAGTTTTTGACGAATATATCGAATATTACAGCAAGCACCGCGAGGACAAGACCGCTCCTTATGCGGGCATAGTCGAAATGCTTGAAAAGCTCAAAGGCAAATACCGTCTCGGAGTGCTTTCAAACAAACCGCACGCGGACACCGTGCCTATGGTAAACACGCATTTCGGAGATAACTTTTTCGATTTCGTTTACGGTCAGCGTGACGGAATACCTCGAAAGCCCGACCCGACGGTCGTTTACAAAATGATAAACGATATGGGACTGACCGTTGACGAAGTAATGTATGTCGGAGATTCCGAAAACGACGTGCTGACGGCGAATAATTCGGGCTGCCGCGCCTGCTGCGTGCTTTGGGGGTTCCGTACATACGAGCAGATGAAAGACGTCGGGAAATGCGAATATTTCGCGCATACACCCACAGACGTGATAAAGGCTGCGGAGGACTGAACGATGAAGACAAATAAACTTTCCGAAAAAGCGTTTATATACGACCTGACAGACGAAAATATGCGAAAAGAGTTGAAACGCGCCCGCGGGCTTGTGCAGAAACTCAACTCGGTCGATGTCAACGACGACGAAGCGAAAAGAGCAATCATGGAAGAACTTTTCGGAGAGATAGGAGAGGGTTCGGACCTGAACCCGAACTTTTACTGTGACTTCGGCTCACATATTTTTATCGGAAAAAACTTTTTCTGCAATTACAACTGCACCATACTTGACATTGCGGAAGTTCATATCGGCGATAACTGCCTTTTTGCGCCGAACGTTTCGCTTTATACAGCGGGACACCCAATTGAACTGCAAGGCAGGCTTGACAATATAGGAACGGGCGCGCCGATAACCATAGGCAACGGCGTGTGGATAGGCGGCAGCGCGATAATCATGGGCGGTGTCACGATAGGCGACAATGCGGTAATAGGTGCGGGAAGCGTTGTGACGCACGATGTTGAGCCGGATACGATAGTGGCGGGCAATCCCGCAAGATTTATCAGAAAGATAGAGAACTGATATGGGGGGTTTTTACCGTTTTCTCGAATCACAACTGTTCGCGGATATAATTTACGGCTGTTTTTATTTCTTGCTTATACTCCCGGCGTTTAATATTTTCTCGATATGTTTTCGCGGCACGGCGACGCAGAGACTTTCAAAAAATGCGGGATTGCTCGACGGCGCAAAAAGTTTTCTGCCGTATGCAAGAAATGTTTTGCTTTGTCGGACTGCCGAAAAACTCTATGAGAAAAAACACGGAACGTCCTGTACGGAATATTCAAAATACTGCTCTACCCTGCAAGTCGGAAATATCAGCGCGGACCTGTGCGCCGCAATTCTTGCGGTTCTTGCATTTGTTATGTACGGAAAAGGCGGTTACGAATTTTCCGCAAGCGTCACAGCAGTGCTGGTATCGGCGGGAATATGTTTTTTGTTCCGTCTGATATTCGGACTTTCAAACAGGTTTGTCATAGCAAAATCGCTCGGCATAATATCTGATACCGTCACAGGCAGAACCGACAAGGCGGCGGAGATTTTTTGCATTATCGCGCCGATAGCGGATATTTACGCATTCATACTTTCAAGAAAAATATGATAACAAAAGAATTAAGCCCGACCGAACGGTCGGGCTTAATTTTTATATTTATATATCCTCGTTTTCGACAATATTGTCAAGCACGGCAACGGTATGACCGCAGAGCGGGCACTCTACATTGTCCTCGTATTCAGCGCGTTCAAGAAAGAATATTTCCTGGCAGAACGGGCATTGAACCGTCAGAAAATCTTCAAACGAATCGTCGCCGCAATCGTGTTCACACTCGTCACAATCGCAGCCGCAGCCGTCATGCTCATGCTCGTGTTCGCAGCCGCAGTCACAACCGTCGTGATGATGTTCGTCATAATCGGCGGTGTAGGCGTCCGTATCAACGGTCACATCGCCGACGATACAGTCGCGCAGCGCTTGCAGGGACGCTGAAAGATGTTCGCTGTATGTCTCGAAGTTTTCCGTCTTTTCTTCAAGTTCGTCAAGGCGTGAGCCGATAACGTCCACCTGCTGCGCCGTTGCGGACACAAGGTCGTAAAGAGATTCATAAAACGATTTTTCTTCCTCTGTTGCGGTTTTGCAGAGAGTATTGAGCGTCTTTTTTATAGCATCAAGTCGTGTCGAAAGATACATATTATAACCTCCGTTAAAAAGACTGCCGCCCCGAGGGACGGCAGACAACAGTTAAAATCTTATGCTCTGGAAAGATATTCGCCGGTACGGGTGTCGATTTTGATAACTTCGCCCTCTTCGATGAACATCGGAACTTTGATGTTTGCGCCGGTTTCGAGTGTCGCGTTTTTGAGCGCGTTCGTCGCGGTATTGCCCTTTACGCCGGGTTCGCACTCGGTAACGGCAAGTTCAACAAATGCGGGAGGCTCAACGCTGAAAACTTCGCCCTTATAGGAAAGGATCTTAACGATAACGTTTTCCTTAACAAACTTGAAGTTGTCGGGAAGTTTATCAGCCCCGAGAGGCATCTGCTCATAGGTGTCCTGATCCATGAAGTACCAAAGGTCGCCGTCATTGTAAAGGTACTCCATATCTTTTCTTTCGATGAAAGCCTGCGGGAATTTTTCCGTCGGGCTGAAAGAATGCTCTATAACGCCGCCGGTGATAACGTTCTTTATCTTTGTTCTTACAAAAGCAGCGCCTTTGCCGGGTTTAACGTGCTGAAATTCAACAACTGTATAAACGTTGCCGTCCCACTCGAACGTAACGCCGTTTCTGAAATCGCCTGCTGAATACATAGGAATATCCTCCTGAATAGAATACATAATTTACAATTTATTATACAACATATCAAGGCGTTTTTCAAGTCCCCTCGACACTTTTTTTTTGAACTTTTTAATTTTTTCGTTCCAAATTGACTTTTTTGACGGGTAGGGCATGTTCGGTTTTATGTAACGTGCCTGTCGTTGAACGATTCGGAATCAAAAGTGACAACGGCAAAATATTTAATTTTATCGTTTTCAAGCGTCTGATTTATCAGTTTTTTCAGTTCGTCCGTGCGCTTCTCGTATTCGTGCGGGATAACAACGTCAAAAATCACGTTTGTATGTCCAGTGCCGCGAACCATGCGGAAATCGTGGATTCCGAGCCGTTCGTCAAAACTTTTCAACGCATCGGTCACTTTTCCTTTTATCTCGTTCAGTTCCGCGTCATCGGTCACAACGGGGTCATAGTGAATGACAAGATCGACGTTCATCGTCTGATTGACTTCCCTTTCGATGTCGTCTATCAGTTCATGCGCGTCAAGTACGTCTTCACGGTGGTCTATCTCCACATGAACGCTGGCAAAGCGTCTGCCGGGACCATAATCATGAACTATAAGGTCGTGAATACCGAGAATTTTATCGTAACGGCATATATGCGCGGCAAGTGCGTGCACAAGTCCCTCGTCGGGCGCTTCGCCGAGAAGCGGGCTTATCGTGTCTTTGGCAATGCCTATGCCCGACCAGATAATGAACAGCGCAACGGCAACGCCCATATATCCGTCGATGCGCAGCCCCGTCAGTTTTCCGACAATGCAGGAAGCAAGGACGCCTGCGGTCGTTATAACGTCGTTTCGGCTGTCCGCAACGGTTGCGGTCAGAGCGGGAGAATTTATCTTTTTGCCAAGTTTTGAATTGAACAGCGCCATCCATGCTTTTACCAGCATCGACGCAATAAGAACAGCAGCAAGCGGAACAGAAAACTCAACAGGTTCGGGAGAAATTATTTTCTCAACCGAAGTTTTTATAAGTTCAACACCGATGACCACTATCATAACGGCGACCGCAAGCCCCGAAAAATACTCTATACGATGATACCCGAACGGGTGTTTTTCGTCTGCGGGTTTGGCGGCAAGACGAAAACCTATCAGGGTCACGACAGAACTTGACGCGTCGGAAAGGTTGTTCACGGCGTCGGCAACAACGGAAACGCTTCCGCTGATAAAGCCCGCCGCAAGTTTGCCTGCGCAGAGCAGCACGTTGCAGATTATTCCCACAACTCCGGAAAGAACCCCATAAGCCGTGCGGACCTTGGGAGAGGTCGTGTCCTCCCGATTTTTCACAAACAGTTTCAGCAAAAGCGATGTCAAATCAATATCCCCTTTTAGGTTTTTTCGCATATTTCTTTTATAGATTATATCACATTTTAAGCGGACAATCAATAAGTTAGCGCCGACTAATTTTCTAAGACGAAAAAATAGTGGTTTATAAGAAAAATATTGATTGCCAACGTCTCGGGAACAAAGTTTGTTTCAGAACCTCGCATAAGCCTTTGAATAAAATATTTGCGGAATTTTTTTTACGACACACTTGTGTGCGGCCGGCAGAGTTCAGGACTTTGCCAAAAGGGCAAATATCCGTTGTAAGGACGGATATTTATGACGGTATTGACAAAAACATCTCGCATATAAAAGTAAAAGCGAACCGTATTAACCGTTACATGGAACGGTATCCATCGCCGCAATATCTTTCACAAGTCAGCCCCACCGCAACCGTGTGACCACGCCGCAATATTCTCCGCCTTTTGCACCGTGTTTTCAATAAATTTCGTGTGCCATTTCGTGTGCCCAACACTCTTTTTTGCGTGTTTTTCTTCTCGTTTATGTGATATTACATTACACACAGCGCCATAAAGAGATGTCAATTACGGTACTCAAAAAAAACCATAGCATCAGAAATTCTATAGCTAAAACAAAATAATATTGCCTTTATGGGAAGCGATTTGAGCTTGCATTGGCTTTTAGGGGAAACGGTGCGCTTCGCCGAATTGCGACCGTTGATACGGTGCCCGCAATTCATTGCTCGCTCCCGACTTCGCGGCGGAAAAAGTTCCTTTTTTCGCCGTTCCGACGAACCCTTTTCGCAGCGCGAAAAGGGTTCTCTTGACCGCTTCAGCGCATAAAAAAATTCCTCACACAATGTGTGAGGGATTTTTTTATGGAGCTGATAGTGGGAATCGAACCCACGACCTGTTCATTACGAGTGAACCGCTCTACCGACTGAGCCATATCAGCATACAAGGCGCAAGATGTCTTATACCCGCATAGTATACCACACTTTGCGCCGAATTGCAATAGGTAATTATTGAACTATTATCAAATTCTTCGGGCTGTGGGTAAGACTTTCACAGCCGTCCTTTTTGATATGAACGATATCTTCGATACGGACACCGAATTTGCCCTCGAAATAAAGTCCCGGTTCATCGGAAAGAACCGCGTTTTCGGGGATTTCGCCCGTATATCTGGGGCTGAAATTCGGGCTTTCGTGGATATAAAGTCCGAGAGAATGTCCGAGAGAATGTCCGAATGCTTCCGCTACGCCGTGTTCGGCAAACAGATTTCTTGCTATTGCGTCGATGTCGCAGCCTCTGACGCCCGCTTTTATCTGTTTCATCGCGGAAAGTTGCGCTTCAAGAACAAGTTCATAAATCTTGCGCTTTTCTTCGCTGACGTGACCGACCGCAAAAGTTCTTGTCATATCGCTTGCGTAACCGTTGTAAGACGAACCGAAATCGAGAGTTACAAAATCGCCTTCCGCAATTATCTTGTCGGAGGGAACGGCATGGGGACGAGAAGTGTTTTCGCCCGATGCGCAGATAATATCAAACGGCATTTTTCCGGAGCCGTTTTTGCGCAGGAAAAATTCAAGTTCGAGCGCGACATCTTTTTCGGAGATGCCTTTCTTGTAATTTTCCTTTACAAATTCAAGAATATGCGCATAGCCTTTATCGGTTATTGCCTGCGATTTTTTGATATATTCTATCTCCTCGGGTGTCTTCTGCGCGCGGAGAGAGGCAAATATATCGTCGCCCGGAACAAACTCATAAGCGGGCATCGCTTTTTGCATTGTGGTGCAGTACGAATAGGACGCTTCCGCTTCAAAATAAACTTTTTTAATTTCTTCTTTTTCAAAAACACTTATGCAAGCAGCGGAATGAGATGCTTCGAGAATGCGGACTTCTGCCGATTTTATCGTATTTTTCGCGGCTTCGATATATCTGAAATCCGTGAAGAATACCGCATTCGTTTTCGTAACGGCAAGAACGCCGTTAGACGATTCAAAACCGGTGAAATATCTTCTGTTGTACTCGTCGCAGATTATCGCGCCGTCGCCGACGTTCATTTTTGCCTGCAATCTTTCAATACTTGTCATATGTCAATCATCCTTTCGGAAGTTCTTTTTAATCAATTTTTCGGCAATACGTTTGAGTCTTATCCAAACGGTGGTTTTTGCTCCGCCGACGGGTTCGACAAGAATACAGCGTATTTTTGCCCTTTTGGCGGCGGCAATATCCGTGAACAGTTGGTCACCCATAAGAATCATTTCGTCTTTTCCGACACCGAATTTGCGGCTTGCGTCCTCGATAAATGCGGTCGAGGGCTTATGCGCGTCGTGTTCATATTTGGTCTTCAATTCTTCGGCTACGGGTCTGACTCGCTCTTCGGAATTGTTGGAAACAATACAAACGCCTATTCCATTTTCCGACAGCGCGGCAACCCAATTTTTTACTTCGTCGGGAATGACCATACAGCCGTGCGGAACAAGAGTGTCGTCAAGATCCGTAAGCAAGGCCCTGACTCCGAGAGACGAAAGAAGTTCGGGAGTTATCTTTTTGAAACTCGAAACGTATATGTCGGGTCTGAAATTCATTTTTACCTCAAAAAAAAGACAAAGGCTGCGACCGAAATCACAACCTTTAAAATCTTACTTATATTTGCGTTTTCTGGCAGCCTCGGACTTCTTCTTTCTTTTTACGGAAGGCTTTTCATAGTGTTCGCGTCTCTTGACCTCGGTAAGAATACCGGATCTCGCGCACTGCTTCTTAAAACGACGAAGAGCATTGTCCAAAGACTCATTCTCTTTAAGTTTTACTTCTGCCATATCAGACTACCCTCCCTCCATCGCTCGGAAAACCGCAACGACTTTGCACATTACAAGAAAAAAAATGTATACCATTCTTGCTAAACCATTATACACCAAAATAAGGGGCTTGTCAATAGGAAAACAAGAAAATATGCGGCATTTTTTTTAACAAAGATTTTATCATTCGAAAGAAATCGGTTTGAAATCCTCTTTCAAATAATTGTAAGCGAATTTGGTGTTCGCAAAACGTTCGATATGCCCGCCGTCATGCACGACTTTGGATACGGTGTTTGCTCCTATCCCGATGACGGTCTGAATATCGTCCATCATAAAGATATTGTAAAGACACTCCCGCCACGGTTTTGTGTAACCGACATTTTCGTGATTGCCGACGGTGTTTTTCTGCCGATAAAGATAATACGGCAAATACCCTTTTTCATCAAGGTATTTTTCCGCAAATCCGACCATTTTGCCCGCAAGTTCACCATTCGCTTTTTCCGCCGCGGGATTCAACGAATGAATATCCGCCGCGCGCTTGACATACAGCGTATGCAATGTCACATTCGCGGGATCGAGAGCGGAAACGCCGACAACCGTTTTTTCGAAACTTTCGAACGTATCGGTCGGAAGTCCCGCAATAATATCGACGTTTATGCGGAAATTCTCTTTTGCCGCAAGTTCGTAAGCGTCAAAAAAGTCCTCGCTTGTATGTTTGCGCCCGATAACTTCAAGCACTTTGTCGTTCAGCGTCTGCGGATTGACACTTATGCGATTTACGCCGTGCGCTTTAAGCGTTCGGAGTTTTTTAGAAGTTATTGTATCGGGTCTGCCCGCTTCGACGGTGATCTCTTTTATATTATCGTAGGAAAAGTGCTTTTCATACGCCGAAAGGATTCTGTCCAACTGTTCATCAGAAAGAACGGTCGGAGTGCCGCCGCCGATATAAAGGCTCAGAACTTTTAATTCTCTTTCCTTTACCAGCTGCGCCTTTTGCTCTATTTCCTGCACAAGACGGTCAACATAAGGGTCGAGGAACCGCCCCTCAGCAGATGTTGCGGAAGACACAAAAGAACAGTAACTGCACCGTGTCGGACAAAACGGAACAGATATATATACGCTGCAAGTGTCCTTTTGGCACATCTGAACCGCACTTTTGCGCGTTTCGAGAATTTTTTCGCAAAGGTCAATTTTATCGTTGCGGACAAGATAACGTTCGGAAAAGACTTTTCTTGCATTATCGCCGTGCGCCTCTTTGAGAGTTCCGTAGTAAAGCGCGGACTTGATACCTGTCAGCAGCCCCCACGGGCTTGTTATGCCCGTTGCCTCACTCATGGCGTCATAAGCGCAGCGCTTTACAGCAAGGCGGGCAGAATCGAACTCGTCCCTGACCTCTGCGGTTGCGTTATATTCATTTTCGCCGAGTTTGAAAACGGCGGTTGCGGTGTTGCCCTCGACGGTGACGGACAATTCTTTTCCGCCATCGGAAGAAAAATCGGAACCGGGGAAAAACAACAAAGAAAGACATTGCAGGTCATATTCTCTGTCCGTGCCCGAAAGATAAATCCTCATATCAAAGCCCCAACGCCTGTTTCACGGCGTTTCCTATCGCTTCGGCAAGTCTCATGTGACCTATATCCGACGGGTGATTTCCGTCAACGGTGCATTCGTTGCGGAAAAAGTCGTGCCCGAATATTTCTTTTCCGTCAACGAAGTATACGTTTTTGTCGCCTGCCGCAACAGCGTTGTCAAAAGTTCTTTTTATCACAAGCCTGCGTTCTTCGCCCGAAACGGGGTCATCGTCGTAATCGCATTTGGAAACGATGATTATCGGCAGCCCGGGGCGCGCCTCGCGTAAGATCTTAAAGAATTTTTCGTGCGTTTTTTCAAGCCATTCGGCGTTCGGGGCATTCCAGTCATAGTCCATAACGAAAGCGGCAAGGTCAAGCGTCGCGAAAGACTGTGCCATATATTCCTCACCTCTTGCGTTCGACGAAAAGCCCATACATATCGTCTCAACATTCAGCATTCTGCCGATAAGGTTGGTATAAAGCAGTCCGGGGCGTGTGCAGCAGCCGCCCTGCGTTATCGAAGAGCCGTAAACAAGCACGGGACGATCAACGGCATATTCGGACGGAACCTCGATGTTCGCGTCGGGAGAAAGCCCTATTTCGAGTTTGTCGATACCGCTGTAAAGAGGCAGATTAACGGTATATTCGTTCATTTTGCCGTCTGTATTAAATGTCGAAAGGCTTTCGCTCTCACGGTTAAAGCAATAGCAGACGTGCCAGAACTTCTTTTCTTTGCCCGAGCCGATGTAAATATCCGTTCCACCCGTTGCGTCGTCGCACATATGCTCCATAAATTCGGGAGTGTTGCGAACGATATGAACCGAGAAAACAGAAGAATCCGTTTTGAAAGAGACCTGTGCGCCTGATGTGTTGTTTGAACGTACTTTCAGACCGGGCGAAAGTTTGTCGTTCATTCTGTCGTCAAGACGGTGATAGTTGCCGTTTGAGTTCTTCCACGGAAGCCCCGTCAAACGGAATGCGTCGCAGTCAAGAACGTCAATATAAACTATTCCGTCACGTTCTTCTTTTTTCGATGTAATATCTTTTACACTAATCATTTTTCAATTCCTCTTTATTTCATAAACGGATTGTTTTCGATTTCGGAGCCTATCGTAGTTGTAAAACCATGCCCGGGATAAACGCGGGTATCGGGGTCAAGGGCAGAAAGTCTTTGCAAAGACTTTTCCATATCATCGGCGTTTCCGAGTTCAAAATCGGTTCTGCCGCAACTGCGGTAAAACAAAACGTCGCCGCAGAAAAGAGCGTCCTCGCCGTAAAGAGCAATTCCTCCGGGAGTATGCCCGGGAAGTTCAAGAACGCGGAATTTGTAATCGGAAAAATTGACCTCGTCGCCGTCTTCGAGCAAGACATCAACGGGATACTTCCTGTTTTCGCAGTATGCCATGCAATTCTGCGGAGCATACAGAGTTCTGTTTTCAAGCAACGGTGCGTCATTCTTGCCGATATATACTTTTGCACCGTATTTTTCTCTTAACACAGGCGCTTCGTATATATGGTCTATGTGCGCGTGCGTCAGCACTATATCCGTAACCTGTTTATCGCCGACAAAATGCTCTATACGGGGAATATCGAACGACGGGTCTATAAGCATAACGCTTTTTTCGTCGGCGGAAATGATTATATAACAGTTTGTCGCATATTCGCCGACAGCAACTCGTTTCACTTTCATTTTTTAATCAAGTCCTCCGAATTGACAACAAGGGTTATAGGACCGTCGTTGACAAGTTCTATCTGCATATCCGCGCCGAAAACTCCTGTTCTGACAGGGGTTGAACCTCGCAAACGCTCAACGAACGCTTCGTAAAGGCGGTTTGCCTCTTCGGGCGCGGCGGCGGGAGTAAAAGACGGACGCTTGCCTTTTCTGACATCGGCGCAAAGCGTGAAATTCGAAACGACCATTATGCTACCGCCTATATCGTTGACGGAAAGATTCATTTTGTCGTTTTCGTCCGTAAATATTCTCAGCCCGTCGATTTTTGAAGAAAGAACTTCAACATCTTTATCCGTATCACCCTCGCGCACGCCGAGCAGAATAAGAAGTCCTCTTTCTATCTCCGAATAAGGCTCTCCGTCGGCGACGAGAGAACAGCGCAAAACTCTTTGTATAACGGCAGTCATTAACTGAGAGTTCCCCTTTCTATCTTGAAAACGCTCCTTATCTTTTCAAGGCGGGAGCAAACGGAACGCAGGTGGTCAAGTCCGTGAACGTCTATCGTAATATAAACTTCACTGCATCCGTCGTTCATTTCTTTGCTTGACATTGAATGAAGCGCTATTCGCATTGCCGCAAGCGCGGAGGTTATATCCGCCATAAGGTCGATACGGCTGAATGCGGAAATCACAAGGCTCGTTGCAAAATAGCCGTTGTCATAGCCCTCCCAATGCACGCTGACAAGGCGTTCGGGGTCGGCATTCTTGACGTTGGGACAGTCGCATTTGTGAACCGCAACGCCGTAACCTCTTGTAACAAAGCCAATTATATCGTCTCCGGGAAGCGGAACACAGCATCTTGCCAAACGTACAAGGCAGTTGTCTATACCCTCAACAACAACGCCGTTGACCGCTTTTTTCGGTTTTTGGAGCGTCGGCGAATCGGGAGTTGTCGCTTCGCGCTGTCTGATAAGTTTTGTATAATCGTCTTTGATTCGCGGAAGTATTTTCGAAATGGAAATACCGCCGTAACCTATCATCGCATAAAACTCGTCAAGTGTTTCGACCTGATAATGTTTCATCACGTTGGCATAAACTTCTTCGCGTGTAAACACGTTGAAAGTTACGTTTATGCGGCGAAGTTCTCTTTCAAGGTCTTCGCGGCCGTTGACAATATTTTCTTCCTTCTTCTCTTTTTTGAACCATTGGCGAATCTTGCTCTTTGCTTCATTGGTGCGGACAAGTTTGAGCCAGTCACGGGAAGGACCTGTACTGTTGGAAGAAGTCAGTATTTCGCAAACGTCGCCGTTACGCAGGTGCGTTGTGAGTTCGACCATTCTGCCGTTCACTTTTGCGCCTATCATCTTGTTGCCTATGGCGCTGTGAATGGCGTAAGCAAAATCTATCGGATTCGAATCGGCGGGAAGCGTTATTATATCACCTCTCGGGGTAGAAACAAATACCTGATCCGCAAAGAGGTCTATCTTGAACGTCTGAACAAAGTCGTCGTGTTCGTTGACGTTATCCTGAACTTCGAGAAGTTTGCGTACCCACGCAAGTTTCGAGTCCATTTCGGCAGAAGCACTTTCGCCCGATTTGTATTTCCAGTGCGCCGCGATACCCATTTCGGCTATACGGTGCATTTCTTCCGTTCTTATCTGTATTTCGAAAATATGTCCCTTGTAGGAAACGGTCGTATGCAGGGACTGATACATATTCGGTTTCGGCGTTGCGATATAGTCTTTAAGTCTGCCCGGAATGGCGCGGAATATATCGTGCATATAGCCGAGCGCATTGTAACAGTCATTCACCTTTTCAACGATGATACGGAACGCGTAAAGGTCATATATCTCGTTAAACTGCTTGTTCTGATTGAACATCTTGCGGTATATGCTGTAAATATGCTTTATACGTCCCGTTACGCGGGCTTTTATGCCGACCTCGGCAAGTTTATCCGTGATTATGCCGCGAATCTCGTTCAAAACATCGCTGTTTGCATTGAACGATTTCAAGTCCGCCACTATCTCATTGTAACCCACGGGGTCAAGGTATTTGAGTGACGTGTCTTCAAGTTCTGTTTTCAGGCTCTGGATACCGAGACGGTGCGCAAGAGGCGCGTAAACCTCAATCGTTTCAAGCGCTTTTTCGCGGCGTTTTTCCTCGGACTGTGCGTCCATGGTTCTGATATTGTGAAGCCTGTCCGCAAGTTTTATCAGAATAACGCGGATATCTTTTGCCATGGCAAGCAGCATTTTTCTGATATTTTCTATCTGCTGCTCTTCGCGGGAATTGAACGAAAGTTTGTTCAGTTTGGTAACGCCGTCAACAAGCTGCATGACGTTTTCGCCGAACTCTTTTTTTATCTCATCTATGGTTACGGGAGTGTCTTCTACCGTATCGTGCAAAAGTGCGGCGATAATGGCGTCCGAATCACTTTCGTAAGACGCAAGAATCTTTGCGACATGAATGGGGTGCGTGATATAGGGTTCTCCGCTCTTTCGGAACTGCCCCTCATGGGCGGCGGTCGCGAAATCGAGCGCTTTCCCTATCCGCTCCATATCGTAGTTTCCGTTTTTTTCAAGCAGGTCTATAAGACCTATTCCGAAATCATTCACTCTCATTCACCTCCGACGGCTCGCCATGTTCGGCTGTCGGCAAGATTTTTCTTGTTCTGTGTATCTTTGAAAATAATATTTACGTTGCCGTTATATGTGTACTCTATTATCCCGAGTTCGGAAAGAATATCGAGACAAAACATGAGTTTGCAGAAATCGAATTCCGCAAAGCCGCGCCTTGCAAAGCCTCTCGCAAAAGCGTGCGGCATATATTTTGTCTGCTTGGAATTGATATAATTTCTGTGAAGATGTCTGTATACCGCAGTAAACTCTTTTCGGGTCAATGCGGCACAGTCAACGGGTGCGCCGTTCGAAAAAGCGATGTAACGCGCTTCCGCTTCCGACTCTTTTCTCTCGGTATCGGCACAAAGTCGCATACGCTTTATGCTCATGTTAAGAGAATATCTGTTATTGAAAAAGTTTTCCGACATCGAGAAGACCATATCCACGGTATCTCCCACCGCAAAATCAAAATCCTGCGGGGTCGTGCCGAAAAGCATTGCGGAAAAGTCCTGTCCGCCGTAAGAGAACGTCAATTTAAGGTGCATTCCCGCGCCGACGGCAAGAACATCGGTCAGAACCACGTTGCCGAATGCAAAACTCGGTGTGGGGTTGCCCGTTCCGAACGGTTCCAAACGTTGAAGTTCGTGAACCGTGTCGAGAGAGATTTCCGAAAAAGGAATAACGCATTCGGACTCAACCACGGGAATCATCATATCATCGTTGATTTTTTCGTTTGCGATAGCTGTTATGTCGCGGACGAAAGCATCAAAATCTTTTCTTTCAAGTGTCAGTCCCGCCGCCATCTCATGACCGCCGAATTTTTCGAGATGTTCGGAAGCCTGTGTCAGCAACTCAAACATACTTACGTCTTTTATGCTTCTTGCGGAGCCTTTTGTCCTGTCCCCGTCAAAGCATACCAATATGCACGGCAAATGATATTTTTCAACTATTTTGGAAGCAACAATTCCTATAACGCCGTGATGCCAATTTTCGGAGCCGACAACGATTATCCGGTCTTTGGGATTTCTGTTTTCAAGCATCTTTTCGACGTCGTCGATTATGTCCGCTTCCATCTTGCGGCGCGTTCTGTTCTCCTCGCAAAGACCCTCCGCAAGTACGGCGGCATTTTCAGGGTCCTCACAAAGCAGAAGTTCGACAGACTGTTTGGGGTCGCCTATTCTTCCGGCAGCATTTATGCGCGGCGCGACCTGAAACGCTATCGTCGAAGCGGTTATCTGTCCGTGCTTATATCCGCCCGAAGCCTCCAAAAGCGCGCGAATACCGCAGGACGGACGTTTGCGCAGAAGTTCCAAACCGAGAGACACAAGTATGCGGTTTTCGTCAACCAGCGGCATTATATCCGCTATCGTGCCTATTGCGACAAGATCCCCGTAAAGCGAAAACGCCTTTGAACTGTCGCCGATAAGGGCGCAGACAAGTTTGAAAACAACTCCGACGCCCGCAAGTTCCTTGTAAGGATAAACGCTGTCAGGTCTTTTCGGGTTCACAACCGCAATACATTCCGGAAGCGTAGGTTTGCACTCGTGGTGGTCGGTCACGATAACGTCAAGACCGTATCCCTCCGCCTCGGCTATTTCTTCAACGGCGGTTGTTCCCGTATCGACAGTAACGATAAGAGACGTGCCCGACTCATATATGGAGCGAAGCGCCGCGGTGTTAAGCCCATAACCCTCTTCCGTTCTGTCGGGAATATAATAATCCACTTTTGCGCCGACCGAAGTCAGATACCTGTAAAGCACGACAACGGACGTTATGCCATCCACGTCATAATCACCGTAAACGGTTATCTTTTCCCCGTTCGCAACCGCCTTTCTTATGCGTGCCGTCGCCTTATCCATATCGGCAAGCAAAAGCGGGTCGTGCAGGTTTGCTATATCTATATCAAAAAAGGACTCTATGCTCGCTTTATCCGTCAACCCACGGTTATACAACACACGGGCAACGGCTTCGCAAAAGCCGAACTGTTTCCTTATCAAGGCAACAGCCACTTCGTCCTGTTTTTTTATCAACCATTTAATCATTAGAAAAACCCTGATTTATCGTATTTTCAGATGCCTTTATATATTCTTTCGCACTCGTTAAGGTCGAGAGGTTCGAATACATGATTGTTCAGACTCGGCATCGTAAGCCCTATTTCGGAGAACTTTTTCGCATCGTCGTCCGAAATATCCGTTTCGGGGATATATTTTTTGAAAAGGTTCGCGATAAAGTCGCTCAATTCAAGCGCCGTCATATCCGCATACGCCGCCAGACCGTCCGCATCGCTCGCTTTTGAAATAAATGCGGGCATCAGCGCGGCACAGGCAAAACCGTGTTCGTAACCGAGATAATTCGTCAACTGATATCCGAGAGAGTGAGCAAACGACGTGCCGCCGTCATTTATGGCGCAGCCTGCGTACAAAGAGCCTATATAAAGTTCCTCGCGGACTGCTTTCGAACTTCCGTGCTCCGTAAATTTTTTAAGAGCGGGAACTATAACAGAAATCGCTTTTCTTGAATACATTCTGCCGAACGAACCGACTTTTTTGCTGTAATACGCTTCAACGGCATGACAGATTGCGTCAAGCGCGGTTGCCACGGTGGTTCTCTCGGACAAAGTTTCCGTATACGTCGAATCGCAAAGAGCGCAAGTGGCATAACTTTCGGCGGATTTGACGGTCTTTTTCACAATACCGTCGGGGGTGTTAAATGTCAGAACCGACGCGGAAGTAACTTCGCTGCCCGTACCCGCCGTTGTGCCTATCACAAGAAGCGGAAGCGGTTTGTTGACAAAAGCGGAAGCATTAAAAATATCCGTTTCCGTCACCTGCGGATTTGCGCAAAGCAAAGCAGTTGCCTTTGCGGCGTCCATGGAACTGCCGCCGCCGACACCTACGATGAAATCCGCGCCGAAATCGCGAACCGCCGAAACGGCACGTTTAACGGTTTCGTAAGACGGGTTATTCTCGACCTCAAAAAATGTTTTGTAATCGACGCCGCAGTTGCGAAGCCCTTTTTGGAGGTCTGCGAATACGGAACTGTGCTTGTACAGATTTTTGCCCGATATTATAAGACAGCGTTTTCCGAGTTTGGAATAACCGTCATATCTTGCAACTATCCCCTCGCCCGAAACGAGACGGACGGGCATATAGTAACCGTATCTCACTTTTTCTCTCCCGCGCCCTCGCTGAGCAGGCTGTGTTTAACGTCCCAAAGTTTCTGCGAAAGGTCAACGTAATACGTCTGCGGGTTCTCGAAACGCTTAACTTCGTCCCACAGTTTTCCGACCTGTTCTGCACAGTATTTCTTCGATTCGATAACGGACGGTGTTTTGTAAACGAGTTTGCCGTTCAGGTATATCGGTTTCAATATCTCTTCAACACGATAATTTTCAAACGTCTTTTTCTTCCATGTGTAAACGGGGTCAAAAAGCGTTATGGGCTTTGTGAAATCAAACTCTTCGTCATGCAATGCGATAAGATCCGCAACCATATTTCCCGTTTCGTTGGAGAACAGACGGTATATTTTTTTATAACCGGGAGTGGTTATCTTTTCAACGTTCTCCGAAAGTTTGATCTTCGGAACGTATTCGCCGTCCTTTTCGGTCGCAACAAGTTTGTAAACGCCGCCGAAAACAGGTTCGGACTTCGAGGTTATAAGTCTTTCGCCGACGCCGAAAGAGTTTATCTGCGCACCTTGAAGAAGAATGTCTCTGATGATATATTCGTCAAGAGAGTTGGAAATAAAGATAGTGCAATCTTCAAGTCCCGCTTCGTCAAGCATCTTTCTGACTTTCTTTGTCAGATAAGTTATGTCGCCCGAGTCTATTCTGATACCTTTAAGCCTCTTGCCGAGCGGTTTTAGAACATTTTCGTATGCCTTTATCGCATTCGGGATTCCCGATTTGACAACGTTGTAGGTATCGACAAGCAAAATGCAGTTGTCGGGATAGTATCTCGCATACGCTTCAAACGCTTCAAGTTCGGTGTCATACATCTGTATCCACGAGTGCGCCATGGTGCCAACCGCAGGAATGCCGTAAAGTTGCTCACAGCAAGCGCAGGCGGTTCCCGCACAACCTCCGACAAATGCGGCTCTTGCGCCGAGTATCGCGGCATTGCTGCCTTGCGCACGTCTTGAACCGAACTCAAAAACGGGTCTGCCCTGTGCGGCGCGGACTATTCTGTTCGCTTTTGTCGCAATAAGCGATTGATGGTTTATGGTCAGAAGCAGCATCGTTTCAAGCAGTTGTGCCTGTATTGCGGGACCTTTGACCGTAACAAGAGGTTCGTTCGGAAATACGGGTGTTCCCTCTTCGACAGCGTAAACGTCGCACTCAAACTTGAAGTCCGCCAAATACTGTAAGAATTCTTCGCTGAACTGATTTTTCGAGCGAAGATAGTCAATATCTTCCTTGTCAAAATGGAGTTGTTCCAAAAATTCGATCATTTCCGAAAGACCTGCGGCAATTGCATAACCGCCGTTATCGGGAACTTTTCTGAAATAAAGGTCAAAGCACGCCTGCATATCCTTTTTGCCGGAAAGCAGGTAACCGTTGCCCATGGTCAATTCATAAAAATCGCAAAGTAATGTTTGGTTATAAGGTCTCATAACGTCCACTTTCTTTCGTTATACATTTATTTGATATTATATCATAAATATATATTTAATTCAATCGGCGTCATAAAAAATTCGTACAATAAACACCGTAATCTCAAAACTTGCACCGAGCACAAAAGAACAAACACACAAAACACCACGAAAGTCTTTCATTCTCATATAAAAGAAGAAGAGACCCCCGAAGGGATCTCTCTCAGAAAAAAAGGATTAGAAATGAAAAGAAAAAAGCAACTGTCACCGACAGGCTAACACAATCTCTCCTTTGTGTTTGCAAGTATAGTATACGCTGTATTTTCGGCACATTTTTGACAGATGATAAAACAGATTCGGGAAATTTGAAAAAAGTCGTCTTCCGTCGAAACGTCAGACAGGGTACATTCAGCCTAAACAATACGTCAATTGTCCCTGCCGCAGAGATAGTCCGCGAAAGAAATAAGAAAACCGCCGTCGTAGAAGCACGATATCGCAGATTTTGCACGTTCGGTCAGTTCAACGACTTTGCGCTGTGCGCCGCCGACACCGAAGATGTCCACGAACGTGGTCTTGCCGCTTTCCTTATCCTTGCCGAGCGTTTTTCCCATATTGCCGTCAGTGCCCGTAACATCGAGAATATCATCTCTTATTTGGAAAGCCAGACCGATGTTTTTCGAATATTCAAGCAGCGCCGCACGCTGTTTTTCGGTCGCGCCGCCGCAGATAGCGCCGACTTCAGAAGATGCTTCGAGCATGGCGCTTGTTTTATAATCGTGAACCCTTTGGATATAATCAAGGTCGGTATGTTTGCCTGCCACATTGTCGATGTCGAGTACCTGTCCGAGAACTATTCCGTTCATGCCCGACGCTTTGAGAAGAGCCTTTATACCGTCTATCAGTTGCGTTTCGGTCAATCCGAACTCCTTGTATGTATCGGTAACTATCTCAAATGCGCGGCAATAGAGTCCCATACCCGCCATGAGCGCGATGTCCTCGCCGAAAACAACGTGGTTTGTCGGTTTTCCGCGGCGCATGGTGTCGTTGTCCATGCACGGCAGGTCATCGTAAATGAGCGAATATGAATGGATTATTTCAAGCGCGCACGCAAAGGCAGTCGCCTTTTTGTAATCACCGCAGCAAAGGCGGCAGCATTCGAGCGCAAGAACAGGACGTATGCGTTTGCCGCCAGCCATGACGCTGTAATTCATCGAATCGCAAATTTTTGAGCCGTCCGTTGCAACGTAAGCGGCAAGTTTTTCGTTGATATATGCGCGGTAGTCGTTGAATCTCTGTTCAAAATCAATCATTTTGAGCGAACTCCTTTTCTCCCGATGATGTTACTTCATAAATGCGTTGTTTGAAGGATTCGAGTTTTGAATAGCAAAACTCCGTGAGTTTTACGCTCTCTTCGTAATACTTTATTGATTCGTCAAGCGTAAGTTTTCCGCTTTCCATCTGCAAAGCGATCTCTTCAAGGCGTTTTATCGCCTTTTCATAAGTCATCTCTTTTTCCTGCGACACAGTCAATCACCCCATCGGTAAATCTGAGTTTTATTTTGTCGCCCTCGGATATTTCCGAAGCGCGTGATACGGTTTTTTTGCCGAGAGAAACGGCGGCATATCCGCGTTTTAACACGGACAGCGGGTTCATTGCCTCAACTTTTCCGACAAGCCTTTCAAGCGTTTGCCCCAAAAGTGCGACGTCGTGTTTTGCGGCGGATGAAATGCGGGCGGAAAGTCCGTCGAGCAATATCGTTTTTTCTCCGACTAAACGGAGAGGCGAAGAGCGGGAGCAAAGCGTTTCAACCCTGTTTTGTTCGGCTCTTATCTGCGAAACGGCGGCGTTTGCGGCGCGGGTCTTCAAAGAAGTCACTGAATTTTTCAGTTCGGATGAAGACGGGCAGATAAGTTCGGCGGCGTTCGACGGGGTTGCGGCTCGGACGTCTGCAACAAAATCCGGAACGGTGAAATCTATGTCGTGTCCTATTGCGCTGACGACAGGCGTTTTTGCCTGAAATATGGCATAAGCAAGCGCTTCGTCGTTGAAACAGGCAAGGTCCTCGTATGAACCTCCGCCGCGGGCGATACAAATAACGTCTACGCCTCGGTGTTCGAAATATCCGATACCGCCGACAACGCTGTCACGGCACCCGTCGCCCTGAACGGTTGCGGGATAAACGATTATCTCGGCAGACGGAAACCTTGCTTTCGATATTGAGAGGAAGTCCTTTACCGCAGCACCCGTTTTTGATGTTATAAGCCCTATCGTGCGCGGAAAGCGCGGAAGAGGTTTTTTATATTCGGGAGCGAAAAGTCCCGTTTTTTCAAGTTTTTCTTTGAGTTGAAGAAAAGCCAGATACGCCGCGCCTATTCCGACAGGTGTCATTTTTTCGGCATAGAGTTGATAAGCGCCGTCACGTTCATACAAAGCGACGCTTCCCGTAACAAACACTTCAAGCCCGTCCGACACGTCAAACTTTACTTTCGAACACGCCGAAGAAAACATCACGCACTTGACGGCGGCGGAGGAATCTTTCAAAGTGAAATAAGCATGTCCGCTGCGGGCGTTGCGCGTATAGTTGGAAATTTCTCCGCGAACGGTAACGCCTTTCAGATTAGGGTCGGAAGTCAACACGGACTTAACATACATATTCAGTTGTGAGACCGTCACGGTCAAAGCCATGATAAACCCTCCCTACTCTGCCGCGGGGCTGAAAATATCAATATCGCCGTTTGCGGCGGCAAGCGTCAGATAAGCGGTGCCGACGGCATTATCGCTTGAAAGAGACGGCTCGGCAAAATACGATTCGTACCGCGCTTCAAGCCGAGGGCGCATAAGTGCGTTTGACATAACGCCGCCGACGAAAAGAACCGGTTTTTCGCCGTATTCGCGAACGGCATAATCGGTCATGGTCTCTATATTTTTATAAACGCTCTCAAAAACAAATGCGGCGGTATCGCAAGGCGAAACGCCGTCCGAAATCATTTTTTCGGCAATGTTTTCAAAGCCCGAAAGACTGCATTTTCCGTTTCTGAAAACGACTTTCGGTTTTCGCGGCGATGTGCCGTCACGCGCAAGTTTTTCAAGTTCCGCGCCTGAGGGAAAACCGAGCCCGAGACGGACTCCGCAGCGGTCTATGAGTTGTCCCGCCGTAAGGTCGTCGGTCTCTGCGACTATTCTTATCTTGTCCATGCTTTCGACTTCGGCAAGTTCCATCGTGCCGCCCGAAAGATGAAACGCATAAAAACCGCCGTTCAGCAATTCTTTTTTGCCGCAGGAAAAAATGCCCGCAGCGATATGACCCTGCTGATGCGAAAATTCATACACGGGAACGCCGAGCGTTTTGGCTACGATGTGACCGACGTTTTTGCCGACAAGAAAACACGGCATATATGAGCCCTCAATGCTGCGCGGGCGCGTTGAAACACCGACAGCCTCGATACCGCTTGGATCGAGGCTTTGAAAAACATCATATAATTGCTTGGTATGCGCAAACACGGCATCGGACTGCCGCAGTCCGCGTTTGCCGCTTTCGACGGGCAAAAGTTTTTTTGAGTTGAAGACCTCTCCCGAAACGGTGAGCGTTGCGGCGGAGGTGGTGTAATTGCTTGTATCGAAAGCCAGCGCTTTGTCAGCCGACATCTTTGGAGCGAACATAACCGCCGAGAACGCCGTTTATGTATTTCGCGCTTGTATCCGTATCGAATTTTTTGACAAGTTCGATAGCCTCGTTGACGGCGACTGCGAGCGGAACTTCACCGCCCATGATTTCGAAAACGGCTATCTCCGAAGCGCAAAGAGCAACGCGGGACAGTCTGTCCGTTTTCCATTTTGTGCTGAACTCGTTCAGAACGGAATCTATTTTTTCTTTTTCCGAGACAACGCCTTTTATAAGTCCGCGGCAATAGTCATCGAACTCATATCCCATATTTTCGGCGGCAAGCGTCATTGTTTCGTCAACGTCCGCATCGTCCGAAAAAGATATTTCAAAAAGGACCTTAAAAGCGTTTTCTCTGGCGTCTTTTCTTTTCATATAAAGGCAATATCCTTCCGTTTTACGGTTCAGTCGTTGTTTTCCGCAGCAGGTTTTTTATCGGTATGAACGCCGACAACAAGAACGTTGACTTCTCCGACGCAAAGTCCCGTCATGGTCTCAACCGCGTCCTTGACTTTCTTCTGCACTTCGGAAGACACTTTCTGCACTTTTACGCCGTTTTCAACGACTATTCCCACGCAGAAATTGACAACTCCGGGCGCAGCCGCGGCATAGACGCCTTTTGCTATCTGTTTATATTCTGTAACAAGTTCTTTCGCTGCCGCAACGCCTTTTGAGGAAAGACGGGTAACGCCCTCGACCTCGCAAGCGGCGGTCGAAGCGATGCCTGCGATAACTTCTTCGGAAATCTTTACGGAACCGATGTTCTCATCTGCCATAATGTACAGCCTCCTTGGTCTTTCGGATAAAATGCCGCAATGCCGAAAACGGCAAATACGGGGTTTTAAGAATCCGTTTATAATGTTCCGAGTATATTATATCACATTTTTTCCCGTTTGTCACTACTTCATCTCAATAATTTTTATGACATTTGAGTTCAGATGTGTGGCAGAAGCGATTATGTCGAGTATCTGAGCCGCCTGTGCGGAAGTCAGACCGTCGGTTTTGACGACAACGCAGGCGTTATCCTCGCCGACAAACACTATACAGTCCTCGAACCCTTTTGCGATTATCTGATTTTCTATCGCTTTTTCCTGTTCGCTGCGCACGGCATAACCGTTTATCTTATCGGCGGCTTCAAGTCTTGATTGGTCGTCGGCGTTTTCGTTGTTGACAACACTTTTCAGCACACCTATCGCCTCGTCGCGGGACTGCTGGCGTGTGTAACGGGCGGTGTCAAAATAATCGTCGTCCGCAGAAGTCTTGACGGTTTTGTCCGTTCCCACGGTTTCGGGCACGGTCTTTTTGCCGGAAGAGACGCGCCAGCCTATGCCGACGGCAACGATAACGGCAACGGTCAGGAATGCTATCAACCAACGTGTTTTTCTGAATTTCATAAGAGTTCTCCCCAAAATCATTTACGTTTTGCGACCGAAACAAGGGTTCTGTCTATGCCGAGAACGCCGCTGACGACTTCGGCAACTTCGCTTCTGACGCTGACGCTTCCCGCGCCCTCGCAGACGACGGCGACCCCCGCAACGGCGGGCATATACCGAAATTCCGCGACAGCCTGTTCGTTCCCGCCCGTTTTTATCTTTATGTGCGAAGTCGAAGAATTATCACCGTTTTTCTCCGTGTCGGAAAGAAATACGCTCCGTTCCGACGTCGAAACGGTTATCATGACTTCGCATCTTCCCACGCCATCTATTTTCGATAGCAGTTCGCAAAGGCGGCGTTCGATATCGGCGACATAACGTTCGACGGAGGTGCTTTCAGCTTCCGTCACAGTTTCTTTGTTTCCCGAGCCGAAGCCGAAAGCAAGGAACAGAACCGCGACGGCGCATATCAAAACGGGAATCAGAGTTTTTTTGTGTAAAAACCGTTTTTTCAGTTCTTTCAGGTCAAATTTTTTCTGTCTCATTCAAACGTCACCTCGCACCCGAAAATCTCGCGGAGACGTGCCGCAAGACCGTCGTTTTTTTCGGTGCCCAGCGTCAGTTTTTCCACGCTTTTGCCGTTCTGCGAAACAATCTGCACGGAAGATGCCGTAACGCCGTATTCCTCGCATATTTCCGAAACGTGCTCTTCGCAGGCTTTGCGGAATGCGTAGTCGGACATATCGTCATACGCCACGGGTGCGGACGGAGAAAATTCAATGCCGTCCGAAAGAGTGAATGCACCGAGCACGCAGACAACGACAAAAAGGGAGCAGAGCGCGCCGAGATCGCCCGCCTTTTTCGGCAGCAGACATTCGAGAAAAGCGCAAACCACACAGAGAACAATGACGGTGAAAAAAAATTCGTTCATCACATCACCAACCCAAGACTGATAATGACAAGCACGCCGACGCCTGCGGCAAGCGCGGCAACGAGAGAATACGCGTCGCAAACGACAGAGAAAAAACGGCGCATACGGTCAAGACCGAACATTTCCGCAACAGCACCCGAAACCGAAGACAAAAGCCACAGCACGCCGACGGTGACCAGCGGTGAAAAGAGCAGTAAAACAACGGCGACCGCGCCGAACACCCCGATATTTTTTGCGACGGCTTCCGCGCTTGCAAACACGGCGGACATTGATTCGCCTATGCTTCCGCCTACGACGGGGATACCGTTACCCACAGCATAAGCGGCGGAACGGACGGAAGTTGCATCAGCACCCGACGCAAGCGCATGCCGTGCACCGACGGAAAGAGAGAAAACGAGAGAGCAGACGCCGAGCGCGGAAACGCAGATTTTTTTAAGCGTTTTGGACAGCGAATAAAGAGCCCCGTTCGACAAGACGGAAGAGGTCACGCCTATTGCGAAAAACGTATTAACGCATGGAACGACAAGTTCCGTCCCGACAAAAGACAACGCGGAAAACAGCACTCCCGTTTCGACAGAAGCCGCCGCGGCGCGGGCGGCTCGTCCCGACGCACCGACACATGAAAGCAGGACGGGGAAAAGAGACTGACCGAACGCGCAGACGTCGCTTATCGAGGTGCGAACGGCGGACGAAACGTCAAAAACCGAAACGAAAGTCGAAACAAGCGAACCGAACGCGAAAACGGCGCAAAGCGTTTTTTGAAGAGGACTGTCTTTGTCCGACAAAAGAGCATTCAAAAGATAAAGCGCGACAAGAAAGGCAAGAGTTGCCAAAAACGGAACGACCGCCGCCGAAAAAGCCTTTTTGAGTGCGGATAACAGCAACGAAAACACGTTACCGAGGTCAAGGAAATCTGCGGTGTTTTCGGCTGTCAGACCGTATTCGCGAACGCTTTCGGGCAACGCATCTTCTACGTCCGCAAGTCCTTGTTCAAGAGATTCCGCGTAGGTTGAAAACGGCAATGTAAGCGTAAAAACAAGGACAAGCGCAATGACAAAAACCTTTTTCAGCACAGGATCTCACCAACCGTATCAATGAACGAAGTCACGAGGGGCAAGCCCGTAACGAGAACAAGTATCCGACCGACAAAAGTAACCTTGTCCGCAAGTCCTTTTTCGCCCATATCGGAACAGACGGACGCGCCGAAAGCGGTTATGTACCCTATTCCGACACATTTGAGCAGAACGCCGAGACCCTCCGCCGCAGTCGGCGTTTTTGCGACAAGTCCGCGAAGATACGAAACAAGATACGTTATATCCGAAACGGCGGAAAGCAAAACGATAACGCCTGCGGCAACGGAAACGGCAAGCGCCGCCGCACCGTTTTCTTTTTTCAGAACAAGCGTCATCATCACGGCGGCAAGAGCGATGCCGACGACCCGAAGCGCACTCATAATCCGAATGCGGAGCGCATGGCTCCGAAAAGGTCGGTCAGACTGCCGAGCAGGACGAGTATTACAACAATAAGTCCCGCAACGGTCACGAGCATGGCATACTCTCCCCTGTCCGTTTTTGTCAGCAGTTGATTGAGCAGCGCAACTATCAAGCCCACGGCGGCTATCTTAAACAAAACGGAGATGTCCATTCAAAACTCCTAAATAAAGATTATAACAAGCGCCGCACCTGCCAAAAGCCCGAACACGGCATACGGTCTTGCATATTTTGTCTTGTCCGCGTCCGCTTCCGCAAACAGTTTTTCTGCGGCTTCGCGCACGGAAGAAACAAGCGTCAGTTGATTTTCGGTGTCAGTCTTTCCGAACTCCGAAAAAAACGTGTCGAGCAAGGCGATGTCCTGTGCAAGAAAGCCCGTCCGCGCAAGATTTTTTTCAACGGAATCGCGATATGTTTTTTCCGTGTCCGCAAGCGGTGTCACGCCGTCAAACAGAGAAAAATCCGAACGTTCGACTATCCTTGCCGTCGGAGGGTTCTCCGTTTTCAGAAGCGTTTCCGCAAAATCAAGGAACGCTATAAATTCCGAAAGCGACTTTCGACGTTTTTCAAGAGAAAACGCACGCAAAAGCCCTACGGAACAGCAACAGACGAAGACCACCGTCAAAAGAAAAATTTTCACAGCGTCAACACCTCTCTGATATGCGTGGGACAGGGCAAACTGTCGAGAAATATGACTGTTTCGACGAGTTTTTCGCCTATAAGTTCGCGAAGCACGGCATTTTTCATCATTTCGCAAGCGTCGGCGCAATGCAGGGTCACAACAAACGGCACGCCACGCGCAAACAAAAAACGCAGAGCGGAAAGGTCGTCCCCGTTGCCTATTTCGTCGCAGACGACCGCATCGGGACAGAATGCGCGAACGGCGCTTTCCATACCGAACGCTTTCGGATAACCGTCGAAAACAGACGTCAGCGCACCGACGTCAAAGCCGGGAACGCCGTTTTTCATGGCGGCTATTTCGGAGCGTGTGTCAACGACACAGACACGAAAACCTTTTGCGGAAAGCAGACGCGACAGGTCTCGGACGAAAGTCGTTTTTCCGCAGCCGGGGCGCGACGCTATCACGGTATTTTTTATTCGTTTGCCGTCCGTTATATACCGCGCTCCGAGTTCGGCACAGCCGAAAAATGCGTGAGCCACGCGATAATCGAGCGACGAAATATTTTTTACGCGCAGAACCTGTCCCTCATCGGTAACGGCGCTGCCGCAAACCCCGACGCGATGCCCGCCGTCAAGAGGAATAAACCCATCCCGTATGCGCGAAGCATAAGTATGGACGGAGTATTCGCAGGCGCGCAGAAAACATTCGTCAAAAATCTCGTCCGATATGCGTATCGGATTGCCGTCGGCACGTCCCACGGAAGACGGGAACACGTTCTTACCGCCGATGTCAAAACTCAGAAAACCCGAACGGGAAAGTCTTATCTGACGAAGCCCGTCCCCGCTGCGGGCAAAGGCGTGACCGACGACCGCGGACAGCGGATATGGGAAATATTTTTCGGTATCAAAATCATTCATCTTGTTCCATTCATATTAAACCGTGTTCGGAATTATTCGTAACATTTCGAAAACGGGGTTGACATTTGGCAAGCCGTCGGTATATAATAATCAGTAATATTAAAAAGAAATCAAGGAGAATCGTTATGGCATTTATATTCGAAGAACCCTCTCGCACATTCGGAGAATACCTGCTCGTTCCCGGTTATTCTTCCGCAGAATGCATTCCGTCAAATGTCAGCCTTAAAACGCCTTTGGTCAAGTACCGCAAAGGCGAAGAACCCGCAATCTCGCTCAATATTCCTCTCGTTTCCGCCATCATGCAGGCGGTTTCCGACGACAGAATGGCGATAGCACTCGCACAGGAGGGCGGCATATCGTTTATCTACGGTTCACAGTCCATTGAATCCGAAGCACAGATGGTTGCACGCGTAAAGAATCACAAGGCGGGATTTGTTACAAGCGATTCCAACCTTACGCCCGACGCAACACTTGCGGACGTTATAGATTTGAAAGCAAAACTCGGTCACTCGACCATGGCGGTAACGGAAGACGGCACTCCGAACGGCAAATTGCTCGGCATAGTAACTTCAAGAGACTACCGTGTTTCGAGAATGAGCCCCGACACCAAAGTCAAAGAGTTTATGACGCCGTTTTCAAAACTCGTTTACGGTAACGAATCGACAACGCTCAAAACCGCGAACGACATAATCTGGGACAACAAACTCAATTCCCTGCCGATAATCGACAAAAACGGCAATCTCAAATATTTCGTATTCAGAAAAGACTACGACTCGCACAAGGAAAACGCGCTTGAACTGCTGGACTCTCAGAAGCGTTATGTTGTCGGCGCGGGTATCAACACAAGAGACTTTGAAAAGCGTGTTCCCGCCCTTATCGAAGCGGGCGCGGACGTGCTTTGCATCGACTCTTCCGAAGGCTTTTCCGAATGGCAATCCAGAACTCTCGGTTGGATAAAAAAGACCTACGGAGATACTGTTAAGGTCGGCGCGGGCAACGTTGTGGACAAAGAGGGCTTTGACTTCCTTGCCGAAGCGGGCGCAGACTTTATCAAAGTCGGCATAGGCGGCGGCTCAATCTGCATAACAAGAGAGCAGAAAGGTATAGGCAGAGGTCAGGCAACGGCTGTTATGGAAGTTGCAAAAGCACGTGACGAATATTTTGAAAAGACGGGCGTTTATATTCCCGTTTGCGCCGACGGCGGCATTGTTTACGATTATCACATGACGCTTGCGCTTGCAATGGGCGCGGACTTTATCATGCTCGGCAGATACTTTGCGCGCTTCGACGAATCCCCCTCAAACAAAGTCAACATAAACGGAAGTTATATGAAAGAGTATTGGGGCGAGGGCAGCGCAAGAGCAAGAAACTGGCAGCGTTACGACATGGGAGGAGCGGCAAAACTCTCGTTTGAAGAGGGCGTTGACTCCTATGTTCCCTATGCGGGTTCGCTCAAAGACAATGTGGGACTTTCGTTGAGCAAGGTTCGTTCCACGATGTGTAACTGCGGAGCGCTCTCCATTCCCGAATTGCAGAAAAAGGCGAAAATCACCGTTGTTTCGGCAACAAGCATCGTCGAAGGCGGCGCACACGATGTCATGCTCAAAGAAAAACAGCAATTCAAGGGCTGATAAAAAACCTTTTATATACGAAAAGACAGGCATTTTTCAGATGTCTGTCTTTTTCTGTCACATTTTGCACAAGCTTTCATACGGGAAACAATCGGCAAATTAAGATTTCATTAAGGTGATTGACTTTCGGAAAGCCTGAGTGATATAATATTTTCGTAAACGGTATTTGTTCCTCGAAGGACTTCAAAAAACTTGTTTTGGGAGAGAAAAAAATGAAAAGAATCATACCCCTTTTTCTGTGCTTGATATTTGTGCTTTCTTCCTGCGGAGTTAACTCGCCTTATAAAAATGTCAAATTGCCTTTTGACGGCAATTTATATTTTTCAATGAGCTTTTCCGACTTGAAAAATGTGTGCGGCAACCCGAAGGAAGTCAAAGACCGCACGGAAGTCTCAAAAACAAAATATTATTTGTATGAACAGAATGTTTTCGGAAGAAAAGCGAGCGTCGGCTACGGCTTTTTCGAAACGCTTCTTTCGTCCGAGCTCGTAAATGTGACCGTTACTTTTGATTCGATAACCAAAGACGAAGCGGCTTCCGTTCTGCAACAGTTTTCCTCCGTTTTTTCGAAAGAGGCGGCGGAAATCGAGGGATACAAAAACACCTTCGAAGAACAGCACGGTCAAACGAATTGCACCTTCGCCGTCGGAAACGGAGTGACAGGCTTGGAGTTCAGAACCGATTATGACGGCAAAACGCTTTCAATCGTCGGAATTGCTTCTTATTAGGATTAAAACGGCTCGGCGTTTTTCGGGTTCGGTCGTACCTGCTTCAAAAAAAGAGATAAAAAATTCGGCTATCCGTCCGAGAGGGCGGATAGCCGTTCTTGTTTTTTGAAAAATCGGAAAACGCGAATTCCGAAAAGTTACGGTCGGCGTCAGTTCTGTTTTCTGACGGTCAAATATTCGTCGCCGTTGCGATAGTACGGGCAAGTCGGATTTTTTCGCATTTGCAGGCGGATTATGTCGTCCTCGTCCAAATACATCGTGCACATATATTCTTCGTAATCTTCGTCGTAAATATAATAAAGACAACTCGGACAGTCGGCGTAAGGCGAGTCATTTTCCGATTTTTTCTTTTTGTCTTTCTCTTGCATATTTGCAATCCCCTTTCAGCGCACAGTTTTCGCAATCGGGACGCTGCGCCTTGCAAACGGCGCGTCCGTGAGATACGAGAGCATGGCAGAACGTCATACTCTTTTCGGGAGGAAGCACGGCACGCAGATCGCGTTCGACGACTGCGGGATTCGTGCTTTGACTGTAACCGAGCCTGTTTGACAGCCGTATGCAATGAGTGTCCGCAACAACTGAGCCCTTTGCACCGTAAACTTCGCCGAGAATGAGATTTGCAATCTTTCTCCCTACCCCCGGCAGGCGCAAAAGATCCTGCATATTGTCGGGCACTTTGCCGTCAAACTCATCAAGAATCATTTGCGACATCGCTTTTATATCACGCGCTTTTGTGTGAAAAAGACCGCATGAGCGGATATAATTTTCTATCTCTTCGACGGGCGCAGACGCAAAATCCTCGGGCGTTTTAAGTTTTTTGAACATCTCCGCAGTGACGATATTGACGCGAACGTCGGTGCATTGCGCCGAAAGACGCGAAGCGACCAGCAGTTCAAACGGGTCGCGGTATTCAAGCGCACATTCGCCCTGCGGGTACAGTTCAAGAATTTTTTCAGTCAGTTTTTGATTTTTTCTCATCGTTTTTTATTACGTCCCAATATTTTTTCGCAGCCTGTTCGGTTTTGTTCTCACCCGCAATATAGTAAACGGCATTTTTTATCTTCGTGGGCAGATACTGCTGTTTGACGTAGTGGTTCGGATACGAATGAGGGTATTTGTAGCCCATGCCGTGTCCGAGTTTTTTTGCGCCCGAATAATGCGCGTCACGCAAGTCTGCGGGTATATCTCCGCATTCCGTGTTTTCCACGTCGGAAATTGCCGCGTCTATCGCATTTATGACGGAGTTAGACTTCGGCGCGGTGGCAAGCAGAATAACAGCCTCCGCAAGCGGTATCCGAGCCTCGGGAAAACCGAGTTGGAGCGCGCTGTCAACACAGGATTTCGTCACAGCAGCCGCAAGCGGATAAGCAAGTCCGATGTCCTCCGAAGAGATAACGAGCAGACGGCGGCATATCGACGCAAGGTCGCCGCCCTTTATAAGCCGCGCAAGATAGTGCAGCGCGGCGTTTTCGTCCGAACCGCGAATGGATTTCTGAAATGCGGAAAGTATGTCATAATGCATATCCCCGTCACGGTCGTAACGGATATTACTCTTCTGCGCGACGGATACGGCATCTTCAAGAGTGACCGTAACCGACTTTTGCCCCGGTTTTCGGGCTGTCAGCACTTCAACGCTGTTTATAGACTTACGAACATCGCCGCCGCAAGCGGACGCGATGTATTCGACAACGCCGTCCTCAACGGTAAGATCCACCTTGTCCTCGTCGCGCACAAAGTCAAACGCCCTGCGCACAGCTTTTTCAACGTCCTTGCCCGAAACAGGTTTGAACTCAAATACAGTTGAACGGCTCAGAATTGCCGAATAGACGTAAAAATACGGATTTTCCGCCGTCGATGCGATAAGTGTAATACTTCCGTCCTCGATAAATTCGAGAAGTACCTGTTGCTGTTTTTTTGTGAAATACTGGATTTCGTCGATATAAATGATTATTCCGTTCTCGTTTCCGAGCGCGCCGATGTCGGAAATAACGCTTTTGATGTCGCTTGTCGAGGCGGTCGTCGCATTCAGTTTATAAAGCGTTTTGTCGGTCTTTTCGGCGATTATGCTGGCAAGCGTGGTTTTTCCGATGCCCGAATAACCGTAAAATATCATATTGGGAACGGAACCGCTCTCGATAATCTTGTAAAGCGGTTTTCCCTTTCCTATCAAATGCTGTTGACCGACCATATCCTCTATTCTGTGAGGACGAAGCCTTGCGGCAAGCGGCGTATACATTTCGTTTCCTCCGTGCGGGCGAAATACCTTTTAATCTTCGTAAATCGGGTGTTTTTTGCAGAGAGCGTCAACTTTTGCAAGAATGTTCTCCTTTGTGTCGTTGCCCGAAGCGACATTATAAACACACTCTGCAACAACTCTCATATCGTCCTCGTCAAAACCTCTCGAAGTAACTGCGGGAGTTCCGAGACGGATACCGCTTGTTATAAACGGCGACTGCGGGTCGTTGGGAATCGCGTTTTTGTTTGCGGTTATGCGTACTTCGTCGAGCTTTTTCTCCATTTCTTTGCCCGTTACATTGAAGGTGCGCAGATCGACAAGAATAAGGTGGTTGTCGCTGCCGCCGCTGACAAGGTCAAAGCCGTAGCCGAGAAGCGCGTCGGCAAGCGCTTTTGAATTGGAGAGAACCTGTTTCTGATATTCCTTGAATTCAGGTTTGAGAGCTTCTCCGAAACAAACCGCTTTACCTGCGATGACGTGCATCAGAGGTCCGCCCTGCGTGCCGGGGAATATCGCCTTGTCTATCGCCTTTGCGAACTCTTCTTTGCACATTATCATACCTCCGCGAGGACCGCGAAGCGTTTTGTGCGTAGTCGTGGTAACTATATCCGCAAACGGGAACGGCGACGGGTGAAGCCCCGCGGCGACAAGGCCCGCGATGTGCGCCATATCGACCATAAGAAGCGCGCCGTTTGCGTGTGCTATGTTTGCAATGCGCTCAAAATCAATAACTCTCGGATATGCACTTGCACCCGCAACAACAAGTTTGGGCTTATGCTCTTTTACAAGAGTTTCAAGAGCGTCGTAATCAAGTCTGCCCGTTTCGGAATTTATGCCGTAAGGAACAAAGTTATAATATTTGCCCGACATATTAACGGGTGAACCGTGGGTCAGGTGTCCGCCCTCGGCAAGGCTCATTCCGAGCACCGTGTCGCCGGGATTCAGCAGCGCAAAATAAACGGCAAGGTTTGCCTGCGCACCCGAATGGGGCTGCACGTTGACGTGTTCCGCGCCAAAAAGTTTTTTTGCTCTGTCTCGGGCGATATTCTCCACAATATCAACGCACTCACAGCCGCCGTAATATCTTTTTCCGGGATAGCCCTCGGCATATTTATTCGTCAGAACCGAACCCATTGCCTTCAAAACGGCTTCCGAAACGATATTCTCGGATGCGATAAGTTCAATGTTGTGACGCTGTCTGTCAAGTTCCTTTTGCATTGCCTGTCCGACCTCGGGGTCGTAATCGCAAAGATAATCAATATTTTCCATTTATATACTCCTCCATTGTTCATAAATCTATATTACATATAAGTATATCATCAAATAAAAGATTTGTAAAGTACCTTTGCAAAAATTCGTTTTTCAACCAAAGCAAAAAACCGGTCGCCGCAAGTTGCGGCGACCGGTATATTTTTTTCGGCAAATCTGTTTACTGCTGTCTGTTGAGTTCCTTGATGGATTTTGTAACGGTGTGCGCGATGGGCGACCAGCCGACCTTTTTGAAGATGGCAACGACCGCGATGGGAACGTAAGTAAACATAAATATGGGGAACGTGAAAGTGTAAAGAATCTTGCCCGCGGCTGAGCAGTCGATCTTTTCCCATTCGGATATAGTCGTAATAAGTCCCACTATGTAAAGCGTTGCGTAAAAACTCAGTATCGTGTGCATAACGCTGACAAGAGTGCTTGCAACAAGCGTCGGATTTGCGGTAACAAGTCCGATAAGCAGGAACACAGTGTTCAAAACAAGGCAGAACAGCGAAAGAATAAGTGCGGGCATAATGTTCATCAGCATATCGTAGCACGCAAAGCCGAATTTCTTGGAGAAAATGCCCTTGCAGAGTTTACCGCCGTAGTTGCCGAGAACCTGATAAAAGCCTTTTGACCAACGCATACGCTGTTTCCATGACTGCGCGAATGTTTCGGGCTGTTCGTCGAAAAATTCGGCATCGTGAACATAACCTATGCGGATATGTTTCAGAGCCGCATCCACGGAGAACTCAATATCTTCGGTCAGAAGATTGTATTTCCAACCGCCGTTCATATCAACGATACGTTTGCTTATCATAAAGCCCGTGCCGGAAACAGCGCAGTTCGTGCCGCAGATAAAGCGGGGATTGTTCAGGAACTTCGCTTCACGGACGAACCAAAGCGAATAGCCTGCGCTTATCCAGTTTGTGCCGTAGTTTTTGCTGTTTCTGTAAGATGTACAAGCCTCATAACCCGCGTCAAATGCCTTGTTCATTTCAAGAACATAGTTGTCCTTTATAACATTGTCGGCGTCAAAAATAAAGAATGCTTCGATTCCTTTATCCGCGTGTTCGGTATTTATTCTGTTAAAAATGAAATCAAGCGCATAGCCTTTTCCGACATGAGTCTTTGACTCACGCTCGTAAACTATCGCACCCGCGTTGCGTGCGATTTCCGCGGTGTTGTCCGTGCAGTTATCGGCAACGACAAAAATATCTATAAGTTCTTTCGGATATTTTTGAAGTTTGATGCTTTCGATAAGACCGCCGATAACGTTGCTTTCGTTTCTTGCGGCGATGACGAATGCAAAATGATGCAGTTTTGATGCATCTCTAAGTTTCCTTTTGTTTTTGAATATGCCTATTCCGATATAAACAAGTTGGTAAGAATAAAGCAAAAGGAAAAAGAAAAATACAAAGAAATTGAATATTCCGATAAAGGTTTCCAAAATATTGCCCTCCCGAAAGTATCTGCAAAATGGGATTTTTTTCGTTCTATAACCGTTTAGACGAAATCGGGAAGAAAAAGTTCCGCTTTTTCGTAATTTTTTTAATAATCAAAAAAAGAGCGGCTCCGCAATGTGCCGAAAACACACGCGAAGCCGTTCCGCTTTATTCGGTTTTGTACGTTTCTTATTTCTCTTTTACGAGTTTGCAACCGCTTTCAACGAGTTCTTTATAGTTGTCGTTTACCGTGCCGGAAACGGAGTCAAAAGTAAGTTCCCCGTCTTTTATAGTAACTTTTATGGAACAGTTCCCGAGAGTGAGCGTTTCGCCGTCGAAGTCATATTTTTGGCTGTCGCCGGAAACAATGAAACCGTCTTCGCCGACTTTTCCTCCGAGCATATCGGCAATACCGTCAGCGGTCATCGTCGATTTAAGAGTTGCCGCAGTAACCTGACCGGATTGAACGCAATAATCTTTCCATGTGGCGCCGTTGAGAGACTCTTCAAGTTCAGCTGCGGAAACACCGTTCATAGCCGCGGCATCTTCAATGCTCATTTCGCCCATGGCTTCAAAAATACTGTTGATAAGCGCTTCATAACCGTCTGCGAAATCTTCGGGAGAAACCACCATCGCATAAGTTCCGTCCTCGTAGAAACGCAGAGCCATGGAATTGAAAAGTTTTCCTACGATGTCTCTTTTAACAACTTTCGTCATAAGATCATTCAGCGCATCGCTGCCGTTGGTAATAGAACCAGCCAGACTGACGCAAAGTGCCGAGAACTTTTCATCGTCAAGTTCGGATGCGTCAAAGCGCCATGTGCCAACAAGGTCGGAGGCGGTTATTTTTGCTTCTGTCGTGGTCGGAGTTTCCGTTGTGGTGGGGGTTGTTTCTTCGGCTTTTTTGCAAGCGGAAAGGCTCACAAGAGCAACAATAGCAAGCATCAAAGCAATCAGTTTCAATGATTTTTTCATTTTTTAAGTTTCCTTTCTCTGAAAAAACATAGATGTAGAGTGCGGAATAAAAACATTTTCCGCAAAGTTCGGAACAAAGTATAGCACAAAATGCCGTGTTTGTCAATGATAAACGAAAAAAATGCGGCAATGCTTGACGAAAGACACGGCAGATGGTATAATTAAAATATGGAAGCGTGCAAGGGGGCATGGGGTTTCCGAGTCTTCGGTTGCGCGCAAAAGCCAAATACCGCGGCTCGGAAGAGGCGCGACCGAAAGGAATTGACCTCAAATGACAAAAGAACGCAGAGTCGGAACCGTTTCCCGTGGCATACGTTGCCCGATTATAAGAGAAGGCGACGACTTGGCAAAAATCATTGCCGACAGCGTACTTCTCGCGGCGGAGGACGAGGGTTTTTCGCTGAATGACAGAGACGTTATCGCGGCAACGGAATCCATCGTTGCACGTTCACAAGGCAATTACGCAACAGTAGACGATATCGCGGAAGACGTCAAAACAAAACTCGGCGGAGGCACCGTCGGCGTTATTTTCCCCATACTTTCTCGCAACCGTTTTGCAATATGCCTGAAAGGTATCGCAAAAGGTGCAAAAAAGATAGTTCTGATGCTCAGTTATCCGTCTGATGAAGTCGGTAACGAACTTGTTTCGATAGACAGACTTGACGAAGCGGGCGTCAACACTTACAGCGATGTGCTGACGCTTGAAAAATACAGAGAACTGTTCGGCTACGGCGTTCACCCGTTCACGGGAGTGGATTATGTGGCGTATTACGGCGACCTTATCAAAGAATGCGGCGCAGAAGTCGAAATAATCTTTGCAAACCGCGCACAGGCAATACTTGACTACACGGATACGGTGATTACCTGTGATATACACACAAGACAAAGAACTAAACGCATATTGAAAGCCGCAGGCGCAAAAACCGTTCTCGGGCTTGACGAGATTCTGAATGCACCCGTCAACGGCAGCGGCTGCAATGAAAAATACGGTCTTCTCGGTTCAAACAAATCAACCGAAGACAAAATTAAACTGTTCCCCCGCGAATGCAAGGCGCTTGTTCTCGATATTCAGAAGAGAATTTTCGACGCAACAGGCAAGCACGTTGAAGTTATGGTTTACGGCGACGGCGCGTTCAAAGACCCGCAGGGCAAAATCTGGGAACTCGCCGACCCCGTTGTTTCCCCCTCTTACACGGACGGACTTGAAGGCACGCCCAACGAACTCAAACTCAAATATCTTGCGGACAACGATTTCAAAGACCTTTACGGCGACGCACTCAAAGACGCAATTTCCGCCTCGATAAAAGCGAAAAAATCCGACCTTGTCGGCAATATGGCTTCGCAGGGCACTACCCCGCGCCGACTGACCGACCTTATCGGCTCGCTCTGCGATCTGACAAGCGGTTCCGGCGACAAAGGCACGCCCGTGGTTCTCGTTCAGGGATATTTCGACAACTATACAAATAATTGAGGTAAAGATAAATGGAAGACAAAAGACCGGAATCAATGAAAAGAATAAACACCAAAGAACTTGCCGATGCGTTCATAGAAGAACAAGTGGCGCTTCTCCGCAAACAAATAGGAGACAAAAAAGTGCTTCTCGCGCTTTCGGGCGGCGTTGACTCTTCCGTCGTTGCCGCGCTTCTTATCAAAGCCGTCGGCAAACAACTCGTTTGCGTTCACGTCAATCACGGACTGCTCCGCAAAGGTGAACCCGAGCAGGTCATCCGCGTTTTCAAAGAAGAAATGGACGCCAACCTCGTTTATGTGGACGCTGTTGACCGCTTCCTCGACAAGCTCGCGGGCGTTGACGACCCCGAAACAAAGAGAAAGATCATCGGAGCTGAGTTTATCAGAGTTTTTGAAGAAGAAGCAAGAAAGCTCGAAGGCATCGAATTTCTCGCGCAAGGCACCATCTACCCCGACATCGTTGAAAGCGCGGGCGTAAAAGCGCATCACAACGCAGGCGGACTTCCCGACGACCTCAAATTCGAACTCGTCGAACCGCTTCGCTACCTTTACAAAGATGAAGTCAGAGTTGTCGGCAAAGAACTCGGTCTTCCCGACGGCATGGTTTTCCGTCAGCCCTTCCCCGGTCCCGGTCTCGGTGTACGTTGCCTCGGTGCTATCACCCGCGACCGTCTCGAAGCCGTTCGCGAATCCGACGCGATTTTGCGCGAAGAATTTGCAAAAGCGGGGCTTGAAGGCAAAGTTTGGCAGTATTTCACGGCAATTCCGGACTTCCGCTCCACCGGCGTCAAGGACGGCAAACGCTGCTTTGAATGGCCCGTCATCATCCGTGCAGTCAACACCGTTGACGCAATGACCGCGACCGTCGAGCCTCTCGACTTCGCCGTACTCTCCAAAATCACCGACCGCATCCTCGCCGAGGTCAAGGGCGTCAACCGCGTCGTCTACGACATGACCCCGAAGCCTTGCGGCACGATCGAGTGGGAATGATTTTTTTAAGAATTTATTATATACAAGTCCCCGAAAGCCAATTTAAGGCTTCGGGGATTTGCTTTAATAATGTCAATAGAGATGTCTGTCTCATATTTATAAAAGAATAACAGTAAAAACATCAGTTCACAGTTATTTAACAAAAATGATATTGCTATCATTCGCGATTTAGAATATAATACTTTTAGTACAACCATTAGAATTCAGGAGTTTGTCATGGAATACATCTCGGCAAAAGATGCCGCAAACAAATGGGGAATTTCTCAAAGAAGAGTAGCCGTACTTTGTGCTGAAAACAGAATTAGAAATGCAACAATGGTAGGAAATATGTGGATTATACCCGCAACAGCTGAAAAGCCGATTGATGCAAGAAGCCTACGATATATAGCAAATAATGATAAAAAAGTAAAACCGTTCTTGAAATGGGCAGGCGGTAAAGGGCAGTTGCTTTCTGAAATCGAAAAATATTATCCGTTTGAAACCGGTAAAATCACAAAATACGCTGAACCATTTGTTGGCGGCGGTGCTGTTTTGTTTGATATACTTAGCAAATATGATTTAGAAGAAGTTTATATCAGCGATATTAACGCTGAACTTATCAATACTTATCGTATTATTCGTGATGATATTGATGTTTTAATAGAAATGCTTTGCGCTATGCAAAACGATTTCATTCCGCTTAATACGGATGAACGAAAAGCATATTATATGGAAAAGCGTGAGTGTTTTAATGACTTTAAAGTAAACGGTGACGAAAACATCAATATCGAAAAAGCGGCATTGATGATTTTCCTTAATAAAACTTGCTTCAACGGTCTGTTCCGAGTAAATAAAAAAGGCTTGTTCAACGTTCCTATGGGCTCTTACAAAAATCCAATGATTTGCGATGAAGAAAATTTACGAGCTGTCTCTGAAAAACTCCGGCACGTAACGATTGTATGCGGGGACTATAGAGAATCCGCTGATTTCATTGATGATAGTACCTTTGTTTACTTCGATCCCTCATATCGTCCTATCACTAACACGGCGAGTTTTACCGCATACACGGAAAACCTGTTTAACGATGAAGAACAGATTGAACTTGCAAAGTTCGTTGATGATATGCACAGAAAAGGTGGAAAAATTGTCGTGAGGAATGGGTGTACATATGATTTACTCTATAACCATTGAAGAATTGATAAGCCAAGAATTCAAAATTAACGCCAACTCTATAGAAGAAGCTGTGAGTATCGCTGAAGAAAAATATAATAGTGGGGAATTCACGCTTTCTCCCGGAACATTAGTTGCCAAACAAATATATGCTGAAAACCAAGATGCCACAGAAATAATAGAATGGACAAGGTTTTAATGAATTATTATTTCAATACAGAACTTGCACAGAAATACAAAAGCAATTCACAAAAAATAAGAGTTATGAGTGAGAGTTGGGTTGCACATAATATATTTTGCCCTATTTGTGGAAATCCCCACATTTCAAGTTTAAGTAATAATGTGCCAGTTGCAGATTTAACGTGTAATTATTGTGGAGAAATATTTGAGCTCAAAAGTAAATGTGGTAATATTGGAAATAAGATTACTGATGGCGCTTATTCTACAATGATTAAGAGAATCACAAGTTCAGATAATCCGGATTTGTTTGTTATGCAATATTCTGCCGATTTTCAAGTGGTTAATCTTACTCTTGTTCCTAAATTCTTTTTTACCCCGTCAATAATAGAAAAGAGGAAGCCGTTATCAGCAAATGCTAAAAGAGCTGGTTGGATTGGATGCAATATTCTTTATTCTGATATTCCTCAACAAGGTAAAATAAAAATAGTAAGCAGACAAAAATTGTCAGATATAAAAAATGTCACCGAGGAATACTCAAAGATAAAAAAGCTGCAAACAAATAACATTGAAAATCGAGGTTGGATTTTAGATGTTTTAACCTGCATAAATGCAATTGATTCTGTTGTATTCTCGCTACAAGATGTTTATGCTTTTGTGGAAGTGCTTCAGAAAAAGCATATAAGCAATAATAATGTCGAGGCAAAAATAAGACAACAATTACAGATTTTAAGAGACAAGGGAGTTATTGAATTTTTGGGAAGAGGCTATTATCGCAAAGTGATTTGATTTATTCTACTATATAAATCCCATTGGTCTTTTCCTAAGCGTGGCGATTGGGCTACCCATGATGTAAAATGGCGTGGTAATTGGTCACCATATATTCCTCGAAACATTCTGCTCCGCTATTCACAAGAGAACGATTTAGTTCTCGATCAGTTTGCGGATGGTGGTACCACCCTTGTAGAAGCAAAATTGCTTAACAGAAACATTATTGGTGTAGATGTTAATGATGTTGCTCTTGCTCGCTGTAAGGAAAAAACTGCATTTGCACACGAGGGTGCAAATGGGAAAGTATATTTGCATAAAGGTGATGCAAGAAATCTTGATTTCGTGCCGGATAACAGTATTGATTTGATCTGTACCCATCCGCCGTATGCTGATATTATTCAATACAGCGAGGATATTCCCGAAGATTTATCTTTGTTAAAGGTTAGATTTTCTTGAGGAAATGAAAAAGGTAGCCGCAGAAAGCTACCGTGTTCTGAAAAGGACAAGTTCTGTGCAGTTCTTATGGGTGATACACGACAAAAAGGTCATATGATACCTATGTCATTTGATGTTATGCGTATATTTGAAGAGGCGGGATTTAAACTCAAAGAACTGATTATCAAAGAACAACATAATTGTAAGGCAACGGGATATTGGAAAACCAATAGTGTAAAATATAACTTTTTGCTAATATCACACGAGTATCTGTTTGTGTTTAGAAAGTAAGGTGTAAAATGTGTTAAACGGGAATTTTGCAAATTGCTATGGATTGAAACAATTTCAATTATCAAATATAAATTTTTCTCAATGTAATAAGGCGATCATATACGCTCCTAATGGCGTAATGAAAAGCTCGCTGTCTCAAGTTTTTGATGATATATCTAAAGGAAAACCTACTAAAGACAGAATCTTCAATAATGTTGTAAGTGCCTATTCTATAACACATTATACCAGTCAGTATACGTTTAGTTCGGCTAATCCGAGTGCAACTCCGTCTGCAACAGATAGGATATATGTTGTCAATACGTTTGCAGATTCGTTTGATTTTACGAAAGAAACAGTAAGCACTCTTTTGGCTGACGAAACTACAAGAAATGCATACAATGTTTTGATGGAACAGTTCAGTGGCGAGGTTAGACAGATTGAGGAAAAACTTAGAACCTTGACGGGATTGACAAAACCTCAAATTAAAGGAAAGTTGATTAACGACTTGGGGTTATCCGCTACCGCCGATTGGACGGATATATTTGAGAAGATTCACGAGTCTCTTACAGAACGAGAAACTCTCGGCTTTCTTGACGATTGTCAATATGCCGAGTTGTTCAATGATAAGGTTCTTGCAATTTATTCCAAAAGAGAGTTCGTTAATTCTATCGAAGAATATATTACAAACCTCAATTCTCTGCTTGTGGATAATCCGGTTTTAAACGAAAGATTTACCGATAGAAATGCGGAAACGCTTGGCAAGGAATTGGCTAAGCACAATATTTTTAATGCTCAGCATACTATTTGTTTGAAAGATGGTTCAACTATTATTCATTCGCTAGACGAATGGAACACTATTGTTAGTGAGCAGTTAGACAGATTGTATTCAACTCCAGAATTAAGTACTGTTTTTCAGAAACTTAAAGGTCTTCTCACAAAGAATACTGAAACATCAAGATTACGTGATATTATTGTTGCACATAGAGAAATTATACCGTATTTCAACAATATTGATGTTTTCAAAAAGCAAGTTTGGTTAGACTGTTTCTCAAAGCTTGATTTGCCTTTTGAACAGTATTATTCAAGGATTTCTCAGTACACCGAGCAGATAAGAGGATTGTACGAGCAAGCAGCAGCACAATCACAAAGATGGCAGACCATAGTTGCTGAATTTAACAGAAGATTCCGTGTTCCGTTTGAAGTGCAAATCGAAAATAAAGCCAATTTTCTGTTAAAAGATGAAGCTCCAAACCTAAGTTTTAAATACACAAGAGGTATAACTGTTCAACAGACTGCAACTTTAAAAAAAGACGATTTAATGGTGTCGTTAAGTACAGGAGAAAAAAGAGCGTTATATCTCTTATATATTTTATTTGACCTCGAACGAATTCGTCAACAAGCAAGTGCTGGAGGTGGACAGTTTTTAATTATTGCAGATGACATAGCCGATTCTTTTGACTATAAAAACAAATACGCAATAATTGAATATCTGAATGATTTGGCAAATACAAATGGTATTGATTTGTTGATGCTTACGCATAATTTTGATTTCTACAGAACAATTAAAATGAGACTAGGTGTTTCTCGTTCTAATTGTTTTATAGCACAGCGTGATGAAGAGGGCGTTGTTTCGATGACTGTGTTTAGATATCAGAAAGATTTCTTCAAACAAGTTATCATTGCTGAAATCAAAGATGGCAATATAACAACGGATGAAAAGAAAAAATTGCTGTTTTCCAGCATCCCTTTCTATCGTAATTTGTGTGAGTATAGCGGTAAAGAAGATGCGTATCTAAAACTAACGAGCTTTTTGCATCTGAAAACAAATCCTATTGATACCGTGGCTGTGAATATTTCCGAGCTGTGGAATATAATTAATCCTTTTCTCGACAATGCTACATTTACAGGAACGGATGAGCCATATTATGATGCTCTTATTCGGATTGCAAATAGTTGTGTTGCAGACACTACAAATGAAGTGTTGTTGGATAACAAACTTGTTATAGCTATTGCTATTAGATTAAAAACCGAAAAGTTTCTTCAGCAAACACTTATAGCCAATGGGCAAACTTGCGTTGATGCAACAAGCAATCAAACTCGGGAATGGTTTTTGCAAGCATTACCGTTCCTGACAGACGAACAAAAAGATGTTGTTGAGGAAGTAAACTTAATTACACCAGAAAGCATTCATTTGAATTCGTTTATGTTTGAACCATTAATCGATATTTCGGATTGGAGTTTGAAAGAACTTTATAGAAAGGTTTCTGCTTTGTAAAATGGTGATTCTTTAAGTGAACTGATATACTAGAGAAAACGGATGCTAAAAAAGTGATAGCAAACCGTGATAGCAAAAGTTAGGACTACCTATGTATATAGGATAATCTAAAACAAAGCAAATCAATTTGTGCCACTACGCTAAAACAAAATCGTTTAAGGTTGGTTTTGTGGTTGCGAGTGGAAATAATCTCTATATTCTTGCATTAAACTTTGTGTTTGTGCGGCGGAAATCCGCCGCACATTTTTTATTTGAAAGTGGAGTTTAAGACTAAGTCTCGCAAAGCGAGATTGTTTAGAGAAGCACATTGAAAACTGATGAAAAATATGCTATAATTTTTGTAACGTTTCGGAGATTTTGTTATCTAATGAATGAAAGAGCAAAGGGAATGCAGGCGCGGGGCTGGAACAAAAGATATATATACACATAAATAAAGGGATACAAAAACACAGAAAACAGCGATTCTGCAAAAAATGAGCGCACATGAAAGATATGCGAAGATTCAGGAAAGCAGTAGAACACAAAACGCGGGTATGAGGAAACATGAGCAGAAAAAAGAGGAAAGGACGGTGGCAGAGTGTCGGAGTTTGAACGGGTATTCCGAGAAAACAGGGATTATGTTTTTAAGTACCTGATGAAACTTTCGAGGAATGCGGCGGTGGCGGAAGAGTTGACGCAGGAGACGTTTTTTAGGGCTTATATGAACTATTCCGCGCTGCGGGACAAGACAAAAGTTTCGATATGGCTCTGTCAGATTGCAAAAAACGCGTACTACGCGCAGTACAATGAGAAAAAGCGAACCGTTCCGATTGAGGAGCCCGAGACGCTCGGGACAAGCGAAAGCGCGGAAGAACGGTATATGCAAAAAGAACTTTCGCAAAGGGCGATTGAGTGTCTGAATGAGTTGGAAGAACCCTACAAAGAGGTGTTTATGCTTTCGGTGTTCGGCGGGCTTTCGTTCCGAGAAATAAGCGAAGCGTTCGGCAAGAGCGAAAGTTGGGCGCGCGTCACATTTTACAGAGCAAAACAGAAATTATCGGAAAGGTTGATGTAAAAATGAATTGCAATATTATTAAAGATCTGCTTCCTCTTTATGTTGACGGATGTTGCTGTGAAGAAAGTGCGAAAGCGATTGAAGAACATATTAAAAACTGTGAAGAATGCAGAAAATATCTGAAAAGTATCAAAAAGCCGATTGAAATGAAAGCAACTGTTTCGACGCCGATGAAAGCTGTCAGAATCAGCGAATGGAAAGCGTCTGTTTTGCAGTCTGTTCTGCTGTTTTTGGCATTTGCGGGGATAACAGCCGGTGTCACTCTCGAAGCGGCGACACCGTCGGGAGGCGGCAACGGTTTTTGGGCGGTAACGCTCATTGTTCCCTTGACGGGTTTTCTCATTTCGTTGGCAAACTGGTATTTTGTGCGATTTTATAAAAGCAAAAAACTTTTTTCCGTGTGTTCAATGTTTGCGACGCTCGGGGTTTCCGTCGGCGGATATATTTGGAGCGTACTTCACTATCGTGCGGATTTTTCCGAAAGATTGACAGATGTTCAAAGTTTTGCTTCCCTGTTCGGGTTCGGAGTGTTGATAACGGTTTTGCTTTGCGTATTGTCAAAGGTCTTATCAAGCAGATATGCGACGATGATAGGAAAGGAGTAAAAGAAATTGAAAAAAGCGGCGAAAGTGATAATATGGGCAACGGTGATTTGGCTTTTGTTCTTGTCCGTTACACGGATCGCGGGCATAATCGCGAAGTATGAAATCTATATAAAAACCGATTGGGCGGTCGCCGTTGTCGGCGCGGCGCTTGCGTTGGGAACGGTAATAGCGACAGAAATCGCAAGAAAAGAACCATTTCCCGTATTTTACAGAGTTCTGCTTATTCTGACGGTTCCTGTCTCAATCGTGAGCACATTTCCGTTGATATCGCAAAGAGGAAATATAGCGGCAACATTTGGTGCGGTGGCAACGGTCATATGCTGCCTGTTCGCAGCAATACGGGTAGGTTTGCCACCGAAATTCGGTGTCCCCGCTTCGCTGATTTCGTTGCTGATTGTGGTTCCGCTGTGTATTTATGCGTTTTTTACCGTTATGCTGAAGAATTTTGGTGAGACAACGGTTGTAGATACGTTTGAATCGACCGATGGGACATACTATGCGGAATTGATAAGCGACAGCGAAGGTGCTCTCGGAGGAAGTACGAGAGTTAAAGTATATAAAAACAACGATATTGACTTCTTAATACTTGAAATCCACAAACCGAAGAAAGACATTTACGTCGGGAATTGGGGCGCTTTGTCAAGAGTCGAAATGCATTGGCAGACTGACGATGTGCTTATAATAAACGACGTTGAATATGACATGAATGCAGAATAGAAGAAAGACCGTCCGTTTCGGGAAAACCGATACGGACGGTTCTGTTTTATAAAAAAACGCAATATACCTTTCTTTTCAAATGTATTGCAAATATTGCCGAGCATTACCATGTTATTCAATGCTTTGCAACGCTTTCTATGTTCTGCAATTCAAAACGGTATTTCTGGCTGCAATCTGGATATTTTGTCTTGTCCACCTTGCTCAAAAACATATCAAGCGGACGAATCCACAAACTGCCGTCACCGTAAAGTTTGCGGTAAACGACATATTCGTCTCCCGTTTCCGAATGACGGGCAATGTCTTCGACGAGATAATAATCGCCTTTGAAGTGGCGATACACGCGCTTTAACTCTATTTTTTGCATATTTACTCCCCCTGCTGTTTCTTTTTCGAACGACGTCCGAGATAACGGAAAACGGTTTTTTTATAACCGGCATATTCGTCGCCGAATGTTTTTAGCATATATTTCTCTTCCTGCAATATCTGCAAATGAAGCATTACAACGGCAAAAGCGGAAAATACAAGAGAAACGGGGTTGAAAAAGAGCAACAAAACGCCGATATACATCAAATCAAATCCGCAGAATGCGGGGTTTCTGGAATATCGGTAAATGCCGTTTGTAACAAGTTTTGTCTTGTCTTTTTCGGGAATGCCCGCACGCCAGCTGTCTTTCATGAAAAGCACGGAAATGAGGAACAGAACGTCGCCGCACATACCGAGGCAGAAGCCCGTAAAACGTGCTCCCGACGGCATATAGTTCCAATCAAGCGCAACGGAGACGAGTTCCGCAACAACGACGGAAAGCGTTGCCGCCGCCATCAGAAGTTCGACCGTGCGCAGTCCTTTTTCTTTTCGGCGACCTATCTGACGGGTCTGTATTCCGCGTTTTTTCTGCGCGATTTGTTTTGCAAAATATATTCCGTAGAAAAACGCAAGAACTACAAGCGCAAGCGCACGGAAAAACCATGGAGAATCTATAATCTGCTGTATTGCCTGTTCCAAAACAACGTCTCCTATCTTCTTTTGTAAATAATTATTTCGGGTTCGCTGCCGTTCACGCTGTAAGAGCAGACAAGAATGAAATCTTTATCAGCAACGACGCCGTAACAAACGCCGAGGTCGGCAAACTCTATCTGCGAGCCGAGATAAACGTTTTTATCGTTCAGAAATTTTACTTTTTCTCCGCTCGGAAGCGAATATTCGAGATTGACAAATGCGCCGCAAAGTTCATAAAGCGCGTCCGCTTTCGGAAGTCCCTCACGGGCAAGCAATGCGTTTATTTCGTCAAGCAAGCCGCGTCTGAACGTTTCATAGGCGGTCTTTCCTCCGAATCTTATGTACTCGGCTGCAATACATTTTCCTCCGAACGGGCTGCCGCAGGTCTCTGCGCACCCCCGACATTCGTCTTTCATTTTACAGGCGGAACAATCCGCACCGCATATACTGCTCATTTCTTTTTTTTCCTTTCCTTTTATATCAGTTGTTGTCCGTCGCTTTCTGCGTCACAAATTTTGAAGCGTAACGGCGTGACGGGTGCGCGATAAGAAGCGCTATAAATATCAAAACCGCTGTAAGCGAAAGGCTGACGGGATATGCGGTCATTATGGGTTCGAACGTTCTGCTTTTCGGAAAAACGGCGGCGATCCAAACGATACGCACCCCGCAAACACCGAGAGTTGTCAGTATCGCGGGCGTCAGAGAGATGCCGAATCCGCGCAGATACCCCGACATTACCTCATAAAGCATACTGAAAATATACGCAAAGAAGATTGTTACAAGGCGAACATAACCGAGGTCTATAACCGCAGGGTCATTGTTGAATATCGAGAGCAGGAACCTGCCCGACAGAAGAACTATGCCTATTGCCGCGGCGGATGCGACAGCGTCCTCGATAAGGCATAAAAACAGCGTTTTACGACAGCGTTTGAGTTGCCCCGCACCGTAATTCTGTCCGACAAATGTTGTGCAGGTCTGACTGAAAGAGTTCATTACGTCGTATGCAAATATTTCGATATTGAACGCTGCGCTCGAAGCCGCCATTACTACTTTTCCGAGGCTGTTTATGGCAGACTGAATAACAATGTTCGAGACGGAAAATACCGCGCTTTGCACGCCCGCGGGCAGTCCTATGCGCAGAATTTTTCCGAGCGTCGGAAGATCTATTCTGAGTTTTTTAGGTTCAAGGCGAATATATTTTTCCGACTTCATCAGTTTTATGAAAAGAATTACCGCGCTGACCGCGTTTGAAATAACGGTCGCTATCGCAACGCCGTTTACGTTCATGTGAAGAACTATAACAAAAAACAGATTCAGCAGAACATTCAGAACGCCCGAAACGGCAAGCGTTATAAGCGGTGTTTTTGTGTCCCCAACACTGCGAAAAACGGCGGCTTCAAAATTATACAGCAGAATAACGGGCATTCCGAGAAGATATATGCGAAGATAAAGAAGAGCCAAATCAAAAACATCGGAGGGAACGTTCAGAGTCGACAGCAGCGGCGCGGCTGCAAGTTCGCCAATCAACGCAACGGCAAGTCCGCCTATGACGGAAACGATTATTGAAGTATGCACGGCGCGGGACGCGCCGTTTTCGTCGTTTCTGCCTATCGCGTTGGCGATAACAACATTCGCGCCCAAAGCTATTCCGATAAAAAGATTAACGATAAGTCCTATTATCGGGCTGTTTGCTCCGACTGCGGCAACAGCAACAGTCTTTTCGCCGCCCGTAAAGTTTCCGACAACCGCAATGTCGGAAGCATTGAAAAGTTGTTCGAGGATCGCGGTCGCGGCAACAGGCAGCGCAAAAAGAGGCAGCTTGTTCCAAATCGAACCGTGAAGCATATCTATTCCCTGTTTTTTCTTTGCCTGTTTCACGGGAACAGTCCTTTCAAAATCAAAATGCAGATAGATTATAGCGTTGTTCTTTTACAAAACTGTTTCGGGATTATTAAGGTATGGCAAACAATTAAAAATACACGTTTTAATACCTTAAATGTTTTTATGGGTAAACAAAGATCAATCAAACAATGTTTTCCATTCGGAAGCGCGTTCCGCCGCAAAACACATTTTTACCTGTTCCGCGTTGCATTTTTCCTCCGCAAGCGTCGGAAGTTCGTCTTCCGCAAAATATCCGACGCCGACGGTCTCCGAATTTTCGCAAAATTCGCCGCCGAGTTCTTCGCACAGATAAAATATCTTGACCACACCGTAAGCATACAGCGGCTGATTGTGCAATGATCTGTCCTGAACGGCGATGACCGATTTGACGACTATATCCCTTCCGGCCTCCTCCTTTGCCTCTTTGACGGTGTTCGCAACCGGCGACATATCGACTTCGCACCAACCGCCCGGCAGAGACCAAGCTCCGTTCGATTCATGAACAAGCAGAATTTTTCCGTCCCTGAAAATTGCAGCGCGGGTGTCTATTTTCGGCGTCTGATAGCCGTAATCGGAGCAGAAAAGCCCCTTTACGGTGTCAAGAGGAAGTTCTGTCTTATCCGCGATCATCTCGGCAGAGATCTCGCGTATACGTTCATAGCGTTCGCGGTCGTAAACGTCTTTTCCGTAAAAAAGTCCCGCCTGAGCAATACTTTGCAGTTCTACGGCATATTTTATGAGCTTATCCTGTTCCACATTCGTAACTCCTTTCCGATATGAAATAATTATAGCATATCGCACAGTAAAAATCAATATCTTGAAAAAATCGGAAAGATGTGATATAATACGGCAAAAGCCACGAAAAGAGAACGAAAAATGAGTTCGGTTATCAGAAAAGCGGAATTGAAAGACTTCGGCGCGTGCGTCGAAATTTACAATTATTATATTGAAAATACAACAGTGACTTTTGAAGAAACACCGCTGACGGTCGAAGAATTTGAAGCGCGTTTTTTGCGCATAACCGAAAAATACCCGTTTTTTGTTGCGGAAGAACACGGGAAAACGGTCGGCTACGCATATCTTGACACGTTCAATCCGCGTTCCGCATACAGAAAAACGACAGACCTTTCGATATATCTCGACAAAAGCACCGTATCAAGGGGGCTCGGCTCGTTGCTTCTTGACAAAATCGAAAAAGAAGCGGCAGCACGCGGTTTCGAAAACATAATTTCATTGGTGACGGAAGAAAACGCCGCCAGCGTTCTTTTTCATAAAAAACACGGATTCACACACTCAGGGCGGCTTGAAAAGGTCGGCGTAAAATTCGGAAAAGAACTCGATGTGCTGTTTTTGCAGAAACTGTTGAAAGGAACTTTATAGTATGTTAAGAATACCTACGGCAAACGAATTTGAAGAATATTCCGAACGGGCTTATGTGCTTGCGCTTGACCCGTCGAGATCTTCGTTCCCGTCTTATGCGGACGGAATAAAGACAAAAGAGGATTTTCTTGCAATCGCAAAACGAGGATTTGAGAGCGAAAACGAAGAGATATACATTTTTGAGCACGGCGGCGAGATGCGCGGTTGGATACATTTTTATGTGTTGACGGAAGATAAATACATTGGTATTGAAGCGTTCGAAACGGACGGATTTGAAAAAGAGCAGTTTGCGGAGTTCGCTGCGTTGCTGAAAGAAAAGTACGCGGGATACGAAGTCACCGCGGGATTTCCGTCACAAAACGAAAGAGCTGTTTCGGCGGCAATCGAAAACGGCTTTGAAATAATAGAAGAAAGTGCGGTAAATATACTGTTTTTCTCGGATTATGAACCACAGTCCGAAAGCAGAAGAGTTGAACCGCTGACGAAAAATAATCTTGCGGTCTTTGCGAAATTGCATGATAAAGTCGAGATGTATTGGAACACAAAACGGTTGACCGAGGCGTATTTCGGCGGTGACAAGTGGCGAATATATCTGACGGAGAAGAACGGGAAATCGGCGGCTATATACTTTGTATTTGCGGAAAATATCGCAGAGATATTCGGACTCGATTTTTCCGGCGGATTCGACGACTCGTCGGCGGAAGAGTTGCTGACAGCCGCATTGAACGAAGCAAAGAAACACGGGAGCGCAAAAGCAATGTATTGGTTTACGGAGGACGAGAGGGAGACCGAACTCGCAAAACGCTTCGGCGCAGAAAAATTCACGGATTACAAGGCATTTTGCCTGCATATATAAGGAGACGATATGGCGACAACTGAAAGTTACATTAAATTTGTATGCGAACAAATAGAGGGGGTCGGAGTTATCAGATATAAAAAGATGTTCGGCGAATATATGGTTTATGCGGACGATAAACCCGTATTGCTTGTGTGCGACGACACGGTTTCTGTAAAAATTCTGCCCGAACTCGAAACGCTTATGCAGAACGCGGAAAAGGGGTTTCCGTATGACGGGGCGAAAGAACACTATATTCTTGATATAGAAAACCGAGATTTTGCGAGAGAAGTAACCGACCTGCTTGTCAAAATAACTCCCCTGCCGAAAAAGAGAGTAAAAAAATGAGAACTGAAAAAATGAACAAACCGCATTATCAAAACACGATGTACGCCTGCTTTGTGGGCTATATCGTTCAGGCGATAGTCAACAATTTTGTGCCGCTGCTGTTCGTCACGTTTCAGACATCGTATTCGATACCTCTTTCACAGATAACGATTTTGATAACGATAAATTTTGCCATACAACTGCTTATTGACCTGTTGTCGGCGAAATTCGTTGACAAAATAGGATACAGAACATCCGTCATTATCGCTCACGCTTGTTCGGCGGCGGGGCTTATTCTGCTGACGATACTTCCCGAAGTCTTTCCGAGCGCATTTGCGGGCATAGTGGTCTCCGTTGCGATATATGCGGTCGGCGGCGGGCTTATAGAAGTGTTGATAAGTCCCATAGTTGAGGCTTGCCCAACGGACAACAAAGAAAAAGCAATGAGCCTGCTCCACTCGTTTTACTGCTGGGGGCACATGGGCGTGGTTCTTCTTTCAACTGCGTTTTTTGCTCTGCTCGGAATAGAAAACTGGAAGATACTTGCGCTGATATGGGCGGCTGTTCCCGTTATAAACGGACTGTTTTTCACAAAAGTTCCGATGTTCTCCCTTATTGAAGAGGGCGAAACGGGTCTGTCCGTTAAGCAATTATTCAAAACAAAGATTTTTTGGTTGCTTATGCTTATGATGGCTTGTGCGGGAGCATCCGAGCAGGCTGTCAGCCAATGGGCATCGACGTTTGCCGAACAGGGACTCGGCGTCAGCAAAACCGTAGGAGACCTTGCGGGACCCACGGCATTCGCGGCACTTATGGGCTTTTCAAGGCTTATTTACGGCAAGTACGGCGACAGACTGAACCTTGATAAGTGTATGACGGCAAGCACGGTACTTTGTATTGCTTCGTATATTGTTATTGCTTTCGTGCCGTCGCCTGCGGTCGGACTCATCGGCTGCGCTGTATGCGGCTTTTCCGTAGGAATCATGTGGCCGGGAACTTTCAGCAAAGCCGCCGTATCAATAAAAGGCGGCGGAACGGCACTTTTTGCATTATTGGCGTTGGCGGGAGATCTCGGCTGTTCGGGAGGTCCCACACTTGCGGGACTTGCTTCAAGCGCAGCGGGCGGAGACTTACATAAAGGAATATTTGCGGCTGTTATTTTTCCGACAGTTCTTCTTGCGGGGCTTTTTCTGTCAAAAAACACGGCAAAAAATGAATTGAAGAAATGAATAACTGACAATCAGAAAGAAAAATTTTTGCCCGACACATTCAAGCCCCTTGCGGCAGCGCATGACGAGGCGTTAAAACTTCTGCGTGGCAGAAATGACGTCAGATGGACTTATATCAGCCCCGCGGCGGACTATCAGGCTGACGGAGCGCGCACGGGAGAATATATCCTCGGCGGCGAAGAACTGATGTTGAACGAAAAGGGCGAAAGCGTTATCAGTTATGCGGACTATGCGCTGGCGCTTACGGACGAACTCGAAAAAGGAAACCACATCGGACAGCGTATCAGCGTTGTCGGCAAATAAAAGCGGGGACAAAGACCTGCATTTTCGGAGGAAGAGAAGTCATGACACAAAGCGAAAGACGGCTGTTTTTAATAAAATATCTGTTCGAAGAGAGGAAAGCGTGTCGGGCTTCCCTTCCGCCGATGAACGAAGCGGAGCAAAAAAGAGTTTTGCGCTCGCTTTTGAATATACGCGAACCGAAAGAACCGAACGCGGAGTTTTTGCGGGTGCAGGACGCTTATCTGCAAGAAGAAATACGGGAAAAAGGAATAACGGACGCGAACACTCTCGAACCTGTCGAAGACGGAATATATCTTTGGCAGGGCGATATAACGACGCTGAAATGCGGCGCGATAGTCAATGCGGCAAACTCGCGTCTGTTAGGCTGTTTTGCGCCGTGCCATCTCTGCATAGACAACGCTATCCACACGTTTGCGGGAGTGCAACTGCGGCTTGAATGCGACCGCATTATGACAGAACAGGGATACCCCGAACCGACAGGAAAAGCGAAACTGACAAAAGCGTATAACCTGCCGAGCGAATACGTTCTGCACACGGTCGGACCGATAATAGGCGGCAAACTCACGGAAAAAGACGAAAAAGAACTTGCGGCTTGCTATACAAACTGTCTCGCTCTTGCTGCGAAAAAAGGGATAAAAAGCGTTGCTTTTTGCTGTATTTCGACGGGAGAATTCCACTTTCCTAACGAAGTGGCAGCGCACATAGCGATCAAAACAGTCCGCAATTTTCTCAAAGCAAACAAAGATATAAAGGTGATATTCAATGTTTTCCTGCAAAAAGACCTCGACATTTACAGACGAATTTTCGGCATTAACGGCTGAACTTGCAAAAGATCTTCATGAAGCGGACGCAGTCGTTGTAGGTGCGGGTGCGGGACTCTCCGCAGCGGCGGGTTTTGATTACGGTGGAAAGCGCTTTGAAAAATACTTTTCGGATTTTCGCGAAAAATACGGAATAACGGATATGTACTTGGGCGGTTTTTATCCGTTCGAAACACAGGAAGAATATTGGGCGTGGTGGTCGCGACAAATACTCTGCAACCGTTATGAAGTCGATGTCGGAAAGCCGTACAAGGACTTGCTTGCGCTGCTTGACGGAAAAGATTATTTTGTGCTGACAACGAATGTGGATCATCAGTTCCAACTTGCGGGGTTTGACAAAAAGCGGCTGTTCTACACGCAGGGCGACTACGGACTTTTTCAATGTTCACACCCGTGCAGACAGGTAACATACGACAACGAACAAGCCGTTCGGCAGATGGTCAAAGAACAGAAAAACCTGAAAATCCCGACCGAACTGTTGCCGAAATGTCCCGTTTGCGGCGCGCCTATGGCGATAAATCTGCGCACGGACGAAACATTTGTGCAAGACGCTGGCTGGGATGCGGCGGCGGAACGGTATGCGGCGTTTTTGCGTGCAATACGAGGACAAAAACTGCTGTTTCTGGAACTAGGCGTAGGGTTTAACACGCCCTCGATAATAAAATACCCGTTTCTGCGAATGACCGCCGAAAGCGAGAATGCGGTTTACGCCTGTCTGAACCTCGGGCAGGCGGTTACGGCGCGGGAACTCGAAAAGCGAAGCATCTGCATAAACGCAGACATAGCCAAAACGCTTGAAGCATTACTTGACAACAGATAAGAAAAAGAGAGTCCTTGAAAGGGCTCTCTTAATTATTTAAAAACAGTTCGACCATTCGGAAAACATATTCGCTCGCAACGCATATAAAGACGCACCATACGGCGACGGAAGCGGCGCGTTTCCGCAAAAGCGGAAGTATAACGGCGTCTATCAAAGGCTGCGAAACATAAACCACAAAAAGGCTCATAATGCCCCAAATGATGCTGACGGGCAGACATATATAACCGTTCAGGTTCAGCGGCCATGTTTCATAGGACCAAAGGCGGGTGTGAAACAAGAAATCAAGCCCGAACGCAGTCAACAGCTCAAATGCGGTTATTATAACGGCACAGACAAGTGCAAACGCCGCGGGATTCAACTTTTTCAGTTTGCGGTAAAGCAGAAGTATAAAGTTTGCGCCGAAACCGTATATCAGGCAAAACGGAAGAATCAAAAATCCGCGCTTGACATAATGCCCCGCCATTGCGGAGAGAGTGACGGTCTCCCATATCCAACCTATCAGGGCATATATGAGAAGCACACAGATATGATAAAGCGCGCGCTTTTTGCCGGGCAGTGCGGAGATGTCGAAAGGTGTCATCGACTTTCCTCCCTCGGAGCATTTTCGGTAATCTGTTTTATCCATTTACGCGAGCGGAAATGACGGACACAAAGTATGCCCTTGCTCACGTCTTCCGCAACAAACATAACGATTATTATAACGACAAAATGCGTCGGTTTTATCAAAAGTCCCGTTATCAGAACTGCGGGAATTCCGACACCGTAAAGACCTATCATTTCGTAAATGCAACCGGTTTTTGTATCGCCGCCCGCGCGGAATACACCGCAGACAAGCGTGTACTGTATCATTCTTATCGCTATCCAACAACCATAAAACAAAAGACAATCGGAAGCAACGGAACGGGCGGTCTCGGTCTCTATCGGGAACAGCGAAAGAATGGGATTGCGAAGCACAATAAGAACGGCACCGAGAACAACGCCCACACACGGCGTCATAACGGCAAAACGTCGAGCAACCTTGTATGCCTCTTCATGGTCGCCTTTTCCCACCTGCATACCGACCATAACGGCGGCAGCGCCGCAGATTCCGACGAAGAATACAAAGAATATCTGCTGAATATTTTCATACAGGGTATATCCCGCATGATTTTCCACGCCCTGACGCGCAATTACCATAACATATATATTTGTGCCTATCGCCCACATAGTTTCGTTCAACAACACGGGCGCGGCGATGCCGAAATACTTTTTGACAAACGGACGCGAGAACGAAAAATAGTCTCGGAAACCGCCTTTGAACGGAGTTTTTGCAACAAAGACGGAAATAAGGATAACAACCGTTTGTACGGCACAGCCGAGAACCGAACCGATTGCCGCACCGCGAAGCCCGAGAGAGGGAAAGCCGAGATTTCCGCCGATGAAGCAATAATTGAAAAAGATGTTGACTCCGACCGACACGAAAGAGGAAACAAGCGGTATCATAACGCATTCGACGGAGCGGAGCGCAATGCACATTATCTGCGAAAAAACAAGAAACGGAACGGCGAATGCAAAAGTCGAAAGATATTCTCCCGCAAGGGTTATAATCGTTTCGTTGTCCGTGAAAATGCTTGCCAGAGCATTGGGAAAGACCAACAGCGCGGCGGTATATATAATTCCGAAACTCATCGCAACGGTTATTGCAAAGCCCGTTGAACGGCGAATGTTGACACGATCTCCCGCGCCCCAATATTGAGAAAGCAACGCCGAACAGCCCGAAGCGAATCCGAAACAGATAACGTTCAGCAAAAAACTGAAACGTGACGCAACGCCCATTGCCGACGTCGCGTCGTTCCCGAGACCTACGACCATTGCGGTATCGACAAGCGTGGCGCATGAAGTCAGAAGATTCTGAAAGGCTATGGGTACAGCCAACCGTAAAGCGGTTCTTATGAAATTTCCGTTATTTTTTAATTTATTCATTTTTTTCAACCTATTTATATATAAGACTTTTCACATCTGCGGGTCTGATGATTATATCACAAATACAAACAAAAAGCACTCGAAAAAGCGAATTGTTCAATAAATGTTCACATAGCAAAGCACAGCACTCCGAAAAAACTGATGAAAAGTATACAATATATAATGACGGACGGATTTTTTGTCAAAAAGGGCTTGAAGTTTATGCGGACTTTTGTTATAATATAAAAAGCAGACAGTCGGCAAAATCCGACTTATGATTTTTAAGGAGAAACATTATGGACGTAGTCGTAGGGTTACTTTGCGGCGTCGCGTTGTTCCTTTTCGGAATGCTTTTAATGGGAAGCGGTCTGAAAAACGTCGCGGGAAACAAACTTGAAATGATTCTTTTCAAGTTAACAAATACCCCGCTGAAAGGCGTTTTGCTTGGAACCGGAGTTACGGCGATTATTCAGTCCTCGTCGGCGACATCTATCATGGCGGTCGGATTTGTCAATTCGGGCATGATGAAGATGCGTCAGGCGATAGGCATCATTCTCGGAGCGATACTCGGAACAAGCGTCACGGGCTGGGTTGTCTGTCTTTCGGGCATGGACGGCGACGGAGGCTCGGTATGGGTCAAACTGCTTTCGACATCGACTTTGACGTGTGTTGTTGCCGTTATAGGAATAATCCTGCGAATGTTCTGCAAAAGCCCGACACAGAATCACATAGGAGACATTCTTCTCGGCTTTGCGGTTCTGATGACGGGAATGTCGATGATGAGCGACGTTATCAAGGACGGCACGGGCGTTTCAGAACTGTTTGCGAAACTTGCGCCTACGTTCTCAAACCCCTTTGTCGGAATAGTTGCGGGCATGCTTATAACGTGCGTCTTGCAGAGCGCATCTGCGACCGTCGGAATCTTGCAGGTGCTTTCCGTCACAGGAGCGATTTCGTTTGATATAGCGCTCCCGATAGTTATGGGTATAGCGATAGGCGCGGCTGTTCCCGTTCTTCTTTCAGCTCTCGGAGCGAGCGTTGCGGGCAAAAGAACCGCGTTTGTATATCTGCTTATTGACATTCTCGGCGTCGTTATATGGGCATCGGTATTCTATGCTGCGGATGCGATTTTCGGTGGTTTCCCCTTCATGGATATGGAAATGAACATGGTCTCCATTGCGCTGATGAACACGCTTTTCAGACTTGCCACTGTCGTTGTGCTTATGCCGTTCACAAAAGTGCTTGAAAAGATAGTTACTTTCATATTCAAGGACAAGCCGGACGACGAAGAAGACTCGGACGATATAGACAAACTCGAAGAACGATTCCTCACCCACCCCGCAATAGCGCTTGAACAGAGCAACGAAGCGGTTTGTGCGATGGCGCGAAAAGCGAGAAAGAACCTTTCCAGAGCGATGAACCTGCTTTACGGGTACTCCGAAGAGGGCTACCGCAAGGTTCAGGCAAAAGAAGAGGTTCTCGACCGCTACGAAGACAAACTCGGAACATACCTTGTCAAACTGACACGACGCGAGTTGACGCAGGAACAGAGCAGCGAAGCATCGAAATTCCTGCATACGATAGGCGATTTTGAGCGCATCGGAGACCACGCGGTAAATATTGCAAACGCGGCAAAAGAGATGAACGCAAAGAAACTTGTGTTCTCCCCCGCCGCACAAAAAGACCTCGGGGTTATCAGTTCAGCGCTCTCTAAAATAGTGATCCTGACGGTTGATTCTTTCACGGACAACGACATTGCCATGGCGAAAAAGGTCGAGCCGCTCGAACAGGTCATCGACGACCTTTGTGATGAAATAAAGATAAGACATATAAAGCGTCTGCGCGACGGTGACTGCACCCTTGACCTCGGTTTTGTCTACAATGACCTATTGACAAACCTCGAACGCATAGCGGACCATTGCTCGAACATAGCGGTTGCAATGATTGAACTGAAAGCCGCGGAATTCGATACGCACGAATATCTCAACCGCGTCAAAACGGAAAGTTCGACAGATTTCCAGAACACTTTCGAAGAGTTCAGAAACGAATTTTCACTTAATTAAAAAAGAAAACAAAAAACAAGCGATATAAAGGCGGGCTTCTTTCGAAGCCCGCTCTCTTTACAAAAAACGCCAAACAGGGCGTTTTTTCTTATTCTTTTGTAAAATCACGAAGATTTCTAATTTCCGCTTCAATGTCAGTAATCTTTTTTTCCAAATCCATAACTTCGGCTTCAAGTTTACTGTCAACTGAGATCTCTCCGTTCTGTTGTGAAATCAAATAGTCATGAACTCCTGACACGGGCTTCACGCAAACAGTGTTCATATCAAGTTCCAAGCATCTCGAAAAAACATTTACCAAACTATTCCGAATACAATAGGACCATAGATGTGAAGAATCGAAACTTACCTCTATAAAAACAGAACCACCATTCTCTTTGACACGAGAAAGGGTCTCGACTTTTCCGACTTGAGCATAACCGTACCCACGAACTTTCCAAATAGAATTCTCATCTGCTGCAGAGAGTGTAATACCATTAGAATCAACGGTTATCTGAGATTCGCCATGTTCTATGACGCTGTAAAAGCCCAAATTATAAAGTTCCCTGTCATAATTTGCCGTATACTCGGAACGATTGAAATAAACAGTATGTCCAACTTCAAAACCGAGTTCATCAAGTTTTTGTATGCTTTCTTTAATTTTTGATATAGGGTGGTTACTACCGGTCGGAAAAGCAAGAGCTATCTCCCAACCGGAATCTACCATTTCTCGAAGTTGAGAAGTTGTAATGCCCTTGGGAACATCAATATTCAAATCAGTAGTAAGAACTATCGTGCATGGAATATTGCGGTTTCTTGTTTCGGCAAAAACAACATCATAAGCCTTACGATGTGTTCCTACGCAAACGAAAGAAATAGTACCTTTTCCTTTTGCTTGTTTTTCAAGTAACTCTTTTTTTACTAGAAGTCTTTTTTCCAAAACAAATTTTTCGTTTTCAAGTTGATTCAATTTTGCAATGGATGAAATCGAATCTGACAGTTGTTTCTCATCTGAATTTCTATTATTTCGAAAAAAAATCGCTCCTATTATCATACCACTACAAAGCAACAAACATACGAAAATAATGATTACGGATTTTTTACTCATGTAGGATTACCTTTTTTAAATAACTTGTGCTTAACAGAGGAAAGTAAACAAAGGGTCTTTTTGTAAGCAACTCGCAAAGGGTAAAAAAAACGGCACATGCGAACATATATTTTATACGGCAAACCATCCATGTTTATCTTTTTATCATTGCGATAAACCTCTGTCAAAACTCCGAGAATGTTTTCATCCTTGATGTTGTACTCTTTGTTTATGCAGTTGTCTCCGCAAATGACATAGCCGTCGGGAAGAACTTTTATGATACGGTGAAGAACATATTCATTGCCTCGTTTATAAAGCGGCACATCATATTTTTTCAACCGTCCCGAACAAGGGCGAACAACTATATTGTCACGTCTGTCACGAAGAAGCGGATACATACTGTATCCGGAAGTCGTAGAAGCATGATACCCGTTCTTCTTCAAGCCCTCTTCAATGCTCATTACTCAAAAAGCCCTGCCTCTTTTATTTTCGAAATAAACGCAATAACACCCTCTGATATCTCTTCGGGCTTTGCGTCGTGTCTTTTTGCCATTTCTTCTATAACATATTCCTCGGTGACATCGCCCGAAGACAATATCTGCCAAATTTCTTTTCCCGTAGAGTTGAGTTTTATCATTCCGTGAAAAGTTTTACTTAACTCACCTGTGGCAATAACAACGGTATCACCCGCGATGTCACGCAGAACAAATCCGTCTTTTATTTTCATAATCACTTAACCTCATTTTCAATAAAATAACTGTTGAAACAATTTCCTGTCATTGCTTCAAAACTGACTCTGACAGCCTCAAAACCGATATTGCAGAAAAGAGACCAAAACGGAGCGCTTTGCAAAAACTTGTCCGCAAGTTCCAGTTGAAGTTGTGCCGAATGCTCTGCTTTCGGGAGATATATCTGATGCATAATCGGCAACAGCGCCTCGGAGGCGGAAAGTTTTTTGATTGAATTTTTCTCTGCGCGATGCAAAACGCAGACACCGCCGAGCGGGAAACACACATTTTTTTCCCAACGCTCTTTCCCTGCCCACGGCGTACCGTAAACAAGGCTTGTCCCGTCATCTTTGATTTCTATTACAGGCTTATCGCCGTTAATAATTCCGACAGGATTTCCGAATGCTTTGCGCCAAAGTCTGATATGTGTTGATTTGCCCGTTCCGCTTGCGGCAGTAAAAATATACGCTTTATCCTCAAACGAAATCGCCGCCCCGTGCATAACAAATCTGTTGTAAAGCGGAAGTTTTTCCGCTATCGCTCTGTATATACACAATATTTCCGCTTCACTTTCGGTCTGCGAGCCGCACGCCATCTCTTCTGCAATTTGCTCATCGGTCACAAAGACCTCAAAATCAACAATATCGCAGTCAGGCATTATATATTTTGAGCAAAACTCTCTGAATTGAGAACAGCGAAAACGAACAAGAATCGAAAGTCCCGCCAAACCTAAAACAAGTTTATCATTCAAAACCATGGATTCCAATCCGAATCCTCCGTGTTTTCTTCAACATTCAAACCTGCGGAACTTCCTGACGGTTCCGCATCATCGGTTTTTTTCTCGGTTGTCTTCTCCTGTGCCGATTGGCTTCCCTTTTGTGTAGAAGCCGAAGCGTCACTTCCGAAAAGCGAACTGAAATCTCCCGATTCCTCATGACTTGGGTCATATGTTTTTTCCGTAAGCCCGCCGCTATACGAAGAAGAAGCCGTTGTGGGATGAGACGTAGGTTCGGATGTCGGATCGTCCTTCCTCGACGCGGTGCAAGCGCAGAGAGAAAGCAACAAAACAACCGCAACACAAACCAAAATGCAAACAAAATTACTCTTCATATTTATTGACCTCCTTGCGATATGAAGCGTGAAAATAAGAAAGCGTAAATACCAGAGATACAGACGATAAACGCTCCTAAAATTTCTATATAAAAAGATCAACTATAAAACCATGTTTTATCTCTCATCCTCATATACAGTTTAAAATTTGAGAAAACCCTTTTAAGAGGGTTTCCCGCCGAATAAACGGTCGCCCGAGTATTCGGCGGGAAAAACCTAATCAGTCATCAATGACTATTAGTCCCATTCTCCGGTATTGGGAATTTCCGGCTCAGAGGGCTGAGTCGCAGATGTTGTGATAACATCTTCAACCATTATGATTTCAAATTCAGGTCTGATCATCTATTTTCACCACCTTTAATAAAATACGCATTAGATATCTATGTGATATCAGCCGTACATAGCAACGCAAGCATCACTGTATTTAGCGGTAGATTCCATAAGATCTTTATATGCCGCATTGGTAGTACGCGGAATCTGTCTTGCAAGATAGGACTCGATGCTGTACGTCATCGTGTTACCTACCGCAACACCGTCTTTTTCAAGCGTTACAGAGAATACGGATCTCGTCTGATTCGGAAGAATGTTTGTGAAATAGAACGCATAGCACTGTACGCCGCCGATCGTGAGCGGTGTAAATTCAGAAGATGCTATTTCATATACTTTTCCGTCAAGCGTTACTTTCGCAACTACTCCGTTAAGATCTTTCGCTTCAACTGCTACAAGTACTTTGATTACTTCTTCGTATACAAGGTTGAACGCCTTTACTCCGTAATCGGTATACTCGCCACTGTTGGTTCTGTTATCGGTAAGCGCGGAGTATTCGGTGGAACCAAATGTCTTCTGCTCATCGGTAAGTGCAGCGTTTGCAAGATTTTCGGTATTGTAGGAGAAGTATGTCTGTGCAGCAGCACCGTAATTAAGAAGATCTACGCAGACTCTCTTAAATTTAGCGTCGCTGGACTTCGCAAGTCTGTTATAACAATAAGTTGCTACAGAGTACGAATACTCTTCAGCCTTATAAACTTTGCCGTTGAATGTTCCGTAAAGCGTTACAGTTATCGTATCGTTTACTTCCTTCGCTGCGATATTGGAGAATCTGAAACAGGTTCTTCCGCCGAGATTTACGGTTTCAGAACTTGTGGTAACTACGTCACCTTTCTTGAACTCTACATAAAGATCGGTATATTCGCTTGCACAAGCAGGATCTATTGCAAAGAACAACGATATGCTCTCCTGAAGAGATACGTTTGCTCCGGCTATCTTCAACGTAGAAACAGGACCAACCGGTTTTTCAACAAGGAATGCCTGATAGTATTCAATGTCTTCCTGAGCTCCCGCGTCGGTGTTGTTGGAGCCGCGGTTGCCGGAAAGTTTAGCAGCTTCCAAGTTGTCAATTCTTGCCTTTACATCTGCAAGAGAAGCCTCGGTATATTTACCGGATTCTACCCATGCATTGTAAGTATTTTTAAGCAATGTGTCGTAACCGTTGTTGTCAAGACCGAATGCCTGACGGAACGGATACCAATCCAATTCAAGAGAACCACCCATAGCTTCGGGCATAATGAGTGCATGCATCTCTTCAACGGAAGGATAGGACTCGGAAGTACCGTTCTCCCAGTCGAGGGCAAGGTATCCCTCAGCCTTAACTACGAGAGCCACATAGTTTTTATAAATATCGGTTGCTTTGTTGGAATCAAGAACGACTCTTTCAACTCTTCCGCGGTAAATGGGAACATAAGTTTTAAGAACGCTGTAAGCATCTTTCTGTTCCTGAGTGAATTTATAGCTTGCGACTTCAAGAGCCTGGATCTTTGCTTTCAGGCTTTCGCAAGCAGCGATAACTTCGGAAGTTTTAATTGTAGTGTTGGATCTGTAATCGTCTCTGATCTGTACCCAAAGGTTGTAAACTTCATTGTACTGAGCAGTTTTGTAAGTTGTCTGATTCAGATCGGCAATTGCAGCGCCGAGAGGCCAAAGGGTCGAATCGTTAAAAACAGCGTCAGCTGCACGTCTTGCACCGTCATTCAATTTAACGGTATAGCGAATCATGTTTTCCCAAAGTTTAACAACATTGGTAGAACCAACATTGATAGAAGAGGAATCGAGACCGGCTGCGATACCTTCTTTGATTGCTTTTGCCCAGTTCTGAACATCAGCATCAGCCTTAATGGACTCAACGTCTACGTTGTTATACATAGTGATGAGGTAAGTAAGAGTACCATCAGGGGTGGTAACACCTGTGAAGTCTACAAGTGTCTGAACTGCGGTTGCAGCACAAGCGTCAACAGCAGCTACAAGAGCATTGTACTTTGTTCTCTGATCGAAGAATCTGCCGCCGCCGTTTTCAACATCGAAGCAGCTGGAGTCAGCAGTATTTTCCATATAAGCATTAAGAGCGTCTACCGCTGCCTGATATGCAGTTGCATCATAAGCATCCTGCTTGTCAGCATTGGTATAGGTATAACTATTATTGCCGAGAGTAAGAGCAACGCTGAGTTTGCTGTTCCAGTAGTCAGCAGCCTTCTGTCTGCCGCCGCGAAGAACATAAGCATAGGCGCCGAAAGTATCCTGAGCGTAATCTTTAAGAAGAGTTCCGTCGGACATTGCATAGGAGTTCATGTACGCAGCATCGGAAGCAGCGCCGTTGCCGTTCATGATTGCAAGCATTTCGGTAAGGAATACTTTGTACGGAGTTCCTTCCGCACGAAGACCTTCTTTCTCGGTGTCGGGAATTACGTTAACAACGTTAAGATAGCCGTACCAAGTATAATTATTTGCGGTATTGAGAGTCTTGGTAGTCGTGGTAACGACTTCGGGAGTATCCGGAGTACCCTCTACAAGAGCGTTAAGAGCATTCTCAAGTTTAGCAAATCTTGTCTTTTGAGCAGTCCAACGACCGAAAGTATCTACGTTGCAAACCTGGTTATCCTGAGCCATATCCATATAACTCTTGAGAGCAAGCAATGCAGCATCGTAAGATGCAGTTGTATATTTAGTATTATTGGTATAAGTATAAGCATTGTCGCCGTCAAGTGCAACCGGAAGATCGCACAGCGAGTTCCAAAGATCTACGGCTCTCTGTTTACCGCCGCGGAGAGCGTATGCAGCATAACCGAAAGTGTTCTGCATATAGTCGCAAACAAGAACATCGGCAGCCGGAGCTTCGCCATTCCATGCAATGCCCTCAGCGATAAGACTGGAGACCTTACACTTAAGGTAAAGAACTGTATTCCACGGTTCTTCTGCGCCTATAGTCCAACCCTCAAGTCCCATTCCGTATTTCAGTATTGCAAGAAGATTCTGAGTTTCAGGGACTTGTTTCCAGCCGTCTTCATCTTTGTCATAATCATTAAAATTAATTGCATTAATGATTTGAGGATAACCGTGAGCCGTGACTGAAGAGTCAAGTGTAACTCTTGTGGTTTCTGCTGCTGCGGACGTAACGAAAGCAAACATCGTGCAAACCATTGCAATCGCTATGACAACAGCAAAAATTCTTTTAGTCATAGAATATGACCTCCTGTAAAAATTTTTTTTAGCGAATAGAGTAACTATTCTCTCAGTAGCATTATATCACAGCACACAAAATTTGTCAAGAGAAAATCAAATTTGTTTTCTGTTCCGGTGTAAAAATAAGTCACATTAAATTGTTCATCATAACCAATAAAAAGTGTTTGGTGTAGTATCTTTTAACAAACAGTGCACCAAACACGGTGTTCTGCCGCAAACTTTTGTTTCAATTTGACCGAGAAATGATTATAATATATCGAAAGCATAAATACCGGCGAATAATGTAGAGTAAAAGAATTTTTATATTTACTTTTTCATTAAACAAAAGGGTCTGTAAAAAAATTTGCGTTTTTTTACAGACCCTTTTCATTTTTAAATCAACCGTACATAGCAACGCAAGCGTCACTGTATTTAGCGGTAGATTCCATAAGATCTTTATATGCCGCATTGGTAGTACGCGGAATCTGTCTTGCAAGATAGGACTCGATGCTGTACGTCATCGTGTTACCTACCGCAACACCGTCTTTTTCAAGCGTTACAGAGAATACGGATCTCGTCTGATTCGGAAGAATGTTTGTGAAATAGAACGCATAGCACTGTACGCCGCCGATCGTGAGCGGTGTAAATTCAGAAGATGCTATTTCATATACTTTTCCGTCAAGCGTTACTTTCGCAACTACTCCGTTAAGATCTTTCGCTTCAACTGCTACAAGTACTTTGATTACTTCTTCGTATACAAGGTTGAACGCCTTTACTCCGTAATCGGTATACTCGCCACTGTTGGTTCTGTTATCGGTAAGCGCGGAGTATTCGGTGGAACCAAATGTCTTCTGCTCATCGGTAAGTGCAGCGTTTGCAAGATTTTCGGTATTGTAGGAGAAGTATGTCTGTGCAGCAGCACCGTAATTAAGAAGATCTACGCAGACTCTCTTAAATTTAGCGTCGCTGGACTTCGCAAGTCTGTTATAACAATAAGTTGCTACAGAGTACGAATACTCTTCAGCCTTATAAACTTTGCCGTTGAATGTTCCGTAAAGCGTTACAGTTATCGTATCGTTTACTTCCTTCGCTGCGATATTGGAGAATCTGAAACAGGTTCTTCCGCCGAGATTTACGGTTTCAGAACTTGTGGTAACTACGTCACCTTTCTTGAACTCTACATAAAGATCGGTATATTCGCTTGCACAAGCAGGATCTATTGCAAAGAACAACGATATGCTCTCCTGAAGAGATACGTTTGCTCCGGCTATCTTCAATGTAGAAACAGGACCAGCCGAGGGCATTTTCAGCGCTTTTATTTTTGTTTCGAGCTGCGCTTTTTCGGCAACGAACTCGGCGACGGAAAGGAAGCCGTCCTTGTGGTCGTCGCGCAGATGTTTCCAAAGGTTGTAAACTTCCGTATACGACGCGGAATCATAAACGGTTTGAGAAATGTCCTTTACGGGAGTTCCGAGCGGCCAAAGTGAAGAATTGTTCATAACGGCGTCCGCCGCTTTTCTTGCGCCCGAACCCATAGGAATAACGGGAAAAACGATTTCGTCGCAGAACTCTTCAAGACCGTATTCCGAACCGTTCCACGAAATCGAAATATCGGAAACGGACGTACCGTTGACAGCCGCAGACTTCAAGGCATTCGCATAAGCGACAACTTCATCAAGCGCACGGTATTCGGCAACATCTATCCTGGAATATATCTCTTTAATATGAAAATCGACCGTGCTGTCCGAGGCGGTATAATCGGAAAGATCGACGGCGGCAGCCGCAGATGCTCCGACGGCAACGACGGAAATCATCAATATAATCGCCAACAGCGAGGATATTATCCTCCTTTTCATATAAAAGCCCCCTAAAAAGCAAAAAAATAACCGAGTCATATTTATTTAAGTATAACATATCAAGCATCATATGTCAATACTTTTTCACATTTTTCATTCAATTTTATTTCACAATTCAATACATTATTTTAATAGGTAGACAACTGTAAATATTTGCGCCGAAAGTATACATCGGTATCAAACAGAAACATAGTTATGTCGAGCATCCCCAATATAAACAAAAAGTGTCGGCTTACGCCGACACACAACTTCAATAAAAAATTATAACCGATAATATACGGAAGAATCAGCCGAAAAGATCGCCGAAATCTTTCCAATCCCCGTCGCCGGTAGACTCAACGGTAAGACCCGACGATGTGACAATGTCCGCATCTTCGAATCCGATTATTTCAATATAAGGGGTTTCGTATTTCATTTTTCAATCTCCCCAAACAAGAAATTCAGCAGTGAAACATTTACTTACAGGCGAACTACCGCCTACATACATAGGAAGTATATCACATTACCTCCGAAATGTCAATACAAAAAACGGCACCGAATAAAAAGTTCAAATTTTCTTAACCGCTTTTGCCAAAAACAATATCTTTCTACCTTTTTTTTCCGAACAATTCCGCCAGCCGTTTTGCGGCGACAAGGATAAACGCCAGCCCTGCGGGAGGCAAACAATACGCCAGAACTATGCTTGCGGGATGTATTCCGTCGAGATAATGACTGATTATTCCCTGCGCGGCAAAGACAAGAAGCAGCGCGCCGAGAATTTTGTCGTACTTGTTTTTGTCAAACACGAGCGCCGCGACCGCAAGCCCCGCAAGTATGAAATTAACAACGAGCCTTACGGTCATACAACGCTCCACCTATAAATATGCTGATTATTTACCGAAAAATCTGCGAGTGAACTCCCAAGAAGAACGGCACATTTCTTCTATGCCGAGTTCGGCTTTCCAACCGAGTTCGTTCAATGCTTTCGTCGGATCTGCGTAGCATTCCGCTATATCGCCGTCTCTTCTCGGCTTTATTTCATAAGGAATGGGAATACCGTTCACCTTTTCAAAGGCATGAACGATTTCAAGCACGCTGTAACCGTTGCCCGTACCGAGGTTGTATATGTTCACGCCGTCGCTCTTCATCGCCTTTTCAATCGCTTTGATATGACCTTTTGCAAGATCCACAACGTGAATGTAATCGCGGACGCCAGTGCCGTCTTTTGTCGGATAATCGTTGCCGAAAACGTTCAGATGATCAAGTTTTCCCGCACCGACCTGTGCGATGTAAGGCATAAGGTTGTTGGGAATGCCGTTGGGCATTTCGCCGATAAGTCCGCTTTCATGCGCACCGATGGGATTGAAGTAACGAAGCAGGATAACGCTCCATTCGGGATCTGCTTTCGCAACGTCGGAAAGAATCATTTCCATCATCAGTTTGGTACTGCCGTACGGGTTTGTGGTATGAAGCGGGAAATCTTCTCTTATGGGAACGCTCTTCGGCGCGCCGTAAACGGTTGCGGAAGAGGAGAAAACAATGCGCTTGCAGCCGAATTCGTTCATTATCTCGCAGAGAGAAACAGTTCCCGAAATATTGTTTCTGTAATATTTAAGCGGGAATTTTACGGACTCACCTACTGCCTTGAATGCGGCAAAATGGATAACGGCGTCGATTTTGTTTTCGGTGAAAACTTTTCTCATCGCGTCAGCGTCTTGAACACCCGCCTGATAAAACTTGGGACGTTTGCCGGTGATGGTCTCAATTTTGTCAACGACATCTGCTTTCGAGTTACTCAAATCGTCAACAATAACAGGCTCATAGCCCGCTTTGATAAGTTCAACACATGTGTGGCTGCCGATATAACCGGTGCCTCCCGTAACAAGAATTGCCATAACAGACCTCCAAAAACTATCATATATGATAAATTGAATGTTATTTGCGTTTTTTGCGCTTATTCATCAGCATAAACGCATTATAAATCATTTCTTTGATTTCATCATCGGGAATCCTTCCGTCAAGGAATACAGAGTTCCAATGCCGCTTGTTGCAGCGGTAACCGGGTTTGACGGATTCGGGATATTTCTCACGAAGTCTCACGGCTTCGTCCGGGTCGCATTTCATAACAAGATGAATGGGATTCGTTCCCTCATATACGTCGCAGAACTCATGCACATCGGAGGTCGAAAGAACAAGCGGAGTGTCGCCGTAAGGATACCGCACGCAAGCGCCCGGCATCGAAAGCGCGTATTCTATAACATCGTCTTCCGTCAGCATACGTTTCTCCTATCAAAAAAAGTTCAATATTGCGATGTTTGATATTTTATCTGAAATTCTTCTTAGCTCCGGGACACTTCTCCGAAATCAATTTTTTGAAATCGTCGGCAGTCCCCTGCTCAAATCCGTCTTTTGCCACAATGTCCATGCCCGACTTATTTATAATATAAAACGCCGTTTTTGTTTCGATAACACGGTCAACATATGTATAAGTCACGTCGCGGCTCTCATATTCGCCGACACATGAATATCCCTCGTCGTTAAATGTAAGAGTCTTTGACTCAAAAGCGCGGGTACGGGAATCCATAAACTTTTTTCTTATTCCGCGTTTGAACGTAAATATTTTTACAGTTGAATACGCAAAAACGGCAAGCAATATTGCCATAGGAACCGCGGAACTGCGAACAGCCGCCTGAATTTCATCAACGCTCAACCCGACTTTGCCCATAACAAAGACCGCGATTATGAGCGCCGCAAGAGAAATAACAATATATATGCTTCTTACGGCAATAAAAATACCGCGTTTGGAAACGGTCACGCCTTTCCAGAAAGTCTCTTCGTTATATTCGGATTTGTTTACAATAACAGGCATACAGACCTCTAATTTCTGACAACGGTTATATTTGCGGAGATGAGTTCCTGCTCCTGCTCGGATGTAATGTTTGAGCAAGTAACAACATTGAGACTGCCGCAATTTTTCAGAGCGCCGAGATCTTCTATGTAAGCATTTCCCGAAACGTTTATCGTTTCGAGAGACGAAAGCGACGTCAAAGCGGATACGCTCGAAATTGAGTTGCTCTTCAAATCAAGAGTTTCGAGGTTTTTCAGCGAAGAGATAAATCCGACATCGGAAATTCCCGCGTAGTTCAAAGAAAGCGTTTTCAGCGAACCGAGAACGGATATCGGAGAATAATCGGTGATATCGTTGCCGCCCGCAGTCAAAGAAGTAAGAGAGGTAAGCGACGAGCACCATTTCACGGTCGATATCTTATTTGCGGCGATGTTGAGCGAAGTAAGGCTTGTCAACTCGCCTATCGGAGCGGCGTCCTCAATGGCATTGCCCGAAATATCGAGCGTGGAAATGCTCCTCAGCGCGACTATCGAAGAAATATCACTAAGATTGTTTCCGCTTATGTCAAGATACGTCAGGTTCGGACACGCGGAGAAGAGTTTTGAAGCGTCGCCGTTGTTGAGGTTGCAGTTTGTGAGCGTCACGCGGCGCAGAGACGGAAGCGAACCGAAAACGTCGAAGTCGGCAACTTTTGTTTCGCCGTTCAGAACTATCTCGGTTATGCCCGTCATCATTTTCAGGTCCTCAAAAGTCGTTATAAGACCGTCGCCTCCGACGGAGTTATCGAACTTTTTGACCCTTGCAAGGTCTTTGTAATAAACCGTTCCTGAACTCTTGCCTATCGTGAAGCGCACAATCTGTTCAACCTTTGCATCGGCAAATTGGTACGGGTTAAGGTCGCCCTTTATCGTATATGTGCCCTCAAACAGTTCGCTGACAAGATTGTTTTCGGGGTTTACAGCAACCGCTTTGAGTGTTATATTTCCAACAGGAAGCAATATGGGCTCTTCACCGTAAACAGAACTTGAAGAACTCGGCGTCGAGCCGTCTATCGTATAATAAACGGTGCAGCCCTCCGCATATTTTATCGTAGCATTTACGGAACTTTCGTATTCACCGCCCGCGGGAGTAACTTTCAGATCTGCGGGTCTGACTTTTGAAAGTCTTGTCTTGATATAAGACGAAAGACCGTTTGAAAAGTCTATTGCGGCGGAAATGTCGCCTTTTGAAACGTAAAGTTGGATAATGCGCTTATAAAGCTGGTCGTTTCGAGCGTTTTTTTCGGACTCGTCAATGCAGTCGAGGATCATATTTATTGCGTCGTCCTGTCTTGACTGCCCGTCATACAAATCGGCAAGCAACAGCACCGCGTCCGTATTGGTCGCATTTTTCTTGACACATTTTTTCAGGGATTTTTCTGCGTTGTCGTAATCTCCGACAAGTATATACTGACGCGCTTCCTCGTACAACTGACGGGAAGAAAAGTCAAAAATATTATGATCCTGCGTTCCGAGGAATATCGCAATGGCGATTATTCCGACAACGACAAAAGCGCCGCAAAAAGTATAAAAGAACGCTGCCCCGTATCTGTTTTTCCGTCTGACGGATTGAGATTTCGGTTTTTCGGTCATTTTCTGATTCCTTTCGGTCATTATCGGTTATCAAAATGAATATAATTTACCATAGATATTTATTATAGTATACTCTAAAAGTATCAAATAGTCAAGCATATTAACAAAAAAATAAGAAATGGAAGATTATGAACAAGTTTTTGGCTTTTTTTCTTATATTTGCGGTTTCTTTTGTGCTTCTGCCCTACTGCGCAACGATAGGAGTGAGACGGGACGCAACACCCGCAATAGCACAGATAAACAACCCTGAACAGCGGACAGAGCAGACGTTGCAACCGCAAAGAGAATCGGACAAAATCGTTTGCCGAATATGCTCGCTTTCGGAATATCTGACGGAAGACGAAAGCATCAAAGCGGCGGCGGTCGCGCTTCGCACAAAAGAATTATATGACGCAAAAAACGGAGTGACCACCGAAGATGAAAACTTTTACGGAACAGAACTGCCGTCAAAAGAAGATTGTGTGCGCCTGTACGGCGAAGATACGGTTAACAGAATAGAAAAACTTGTGAAAGAGTGCAACGGCAAGACGATAACTTATGACGGAGAACCGATAAACGCGCAGATACATATAATTTCCGCAGGAAAAACGGAAAGCGTCGGAAATGCCGAGGGTGACGAAATTCCATACTTGAAAAGCGTTGAATCGGAAGCGGACAAAACGGCAAAGGGATATATAACGGAGAAAAAAATCAAAGTCGATGAAGTAAAACGTATGCTGAAAAAAGGCTTGAAAACAACCCTTTCGGGCAGCGAAACCGAATGGGTAACGGAAATTAAAAGGACAAAGGCGGGCGCTGTTATCGGGGCAAAGGTCGGCGGAGAACAAAACGACGGTGAAACATTGCGCAGGGTTCTCGGTCTGCGCAGTCCGAATTTTTCATACAGGATAAAAAACGGTGAGTTCATATTCACGGTCAAGGGCTACGGAAACCTTGCGGGAATGAGCCTTTTCGGGGCAAACGAAATGGCAAAAGAGGGCAAGACTTACGAGCAGATAATAACATATTATTACAGCGGAACGGAGATTGAATAAAACCGGTAAACATACACGGAAAACGCTCTTTCATACGGTTGAAAGAGCGTTTTTACTTGTTAAAAATCGACATTTTTTCATATTTATACACTGCGGCATAAAAAAGCGTTGAAATCGAAACAAAAACGTGATATAATACAGAATAATCCAAAATCGGAAACACATTTTAACGGACGGTAAGATTATGAGAACTGTCATAAAAGTCGGAACATCGACATTGACGCACAAAACGGGCAACCTGAACATTCGCCACGTCGAAGAACTCTGCAAAGTCATCAGCGACCTGAAAAATGCGGGAGACGAGATAATTCTGGTATCTTCGGGAGCGATAGGCATGGGCATAGGCAAATTGGCGCTGCTCGAACGACCGCAGGATATTCCGTCAAAACAGGCGGCGGCGGCAGTCGGTCAATGCGAACTGATGTATACATACGACAAATTGTTTTCCGAATACGGTCATATCGTGGGACAAATCCTTGTAACGGGCAGCGATATGAGCAACGAAGAAAGATATACCAATTTCAAAAATACGCTTAACAGATTGCTTGAATTCCGTGCGCTTCCGATAATCAACGAAAACGACACCGTTGCAACGGAAGAGATTTCGGTCGGAGACAACGACACTCTCGGTGCGATTGTGGCTGTTGTGGCAAATGCAGACCTGCTGATACTCTTATCGGACATAGAGGGACTTTACACAGCAGACCCGCATACTGATAAAAATGCGAAGTTGATACCTACGGTGGATGAACTGACGCCGGAAATAGTTGCGCTTGCGGGCGGTTCGGGTTCAAAACTCGGAACCGGCGGAATGCAAACGAAATTGAAAGCCGCGCAGATATGCATGGAAAAAGGAATAGATGTCATTATTGCGGACGGGTCGAAACCCGACCTGTTATATGACATTGCGGACGGAAAATCCGTCGGCACGAAATTTTACGGGAGGAAAGAAATATGACGACGGCAGAACTCCTTGAAAGAGCCTCAAAACAAAAACGCAGACTCACGGCCGCAACGACGGCAGAAAAGAACGAAGCGCTCGAAAAGATCGCGGACGCGCTCATAAAGCATACTCAAAACATAATCGACGAAAACAAAAAAGATATCGACAATGCACGCGGACATATTTCCGACGTTATGATAGACCGTCTTACTCTCGATGAAAAAAGAATCAAGGCAATGTCGGACGCAATACGGGACGTTGCAAAACTACCCGATCCCGTAGGCAGAAAAATCGACGAGATAAAGCGTCCGAACGGGCTGACGATAACAAAAGTTTCCGTTCCGATAGGCTTGCTGGCGATAATCTACGAAAGCCGTCCGAACGTCACGTCGGATGCGGCGTCGCTTGCGCTCAAAAGCGGAAACGTCTGCGTTTTGCGCGGCGGCAAAGAGGCGATAAACTCAAACAAAGCTATTACGGAAGCGTTGCGTGAAGGCTTGAAAAATGCGGGATTGCCGGAAGACGCGATATGCCTTGTGACGGACACAACAAGAAACAGTTCAGCGGAACTTATGACGGCGGCAGGAAAAGTAGATCTGCTCATTCCGAGAGGCGGCGCGGGACTTATACGCGCCTGTGTGGAAAACGCAAAAGTTCCCTGTATCGAAACGGGAACGGGCATTTGCCACCTTTATGTTGACGAAAAAGCGAACTTCAAAAAGGCTCTTGATATAATCGAAAACGCGAAGGCAAGCAGACCGTCTGTCTGCAATGCCGCAGAAGTTTGCCTTGTCAACGAAAACATAGCGCAAGAATTTCTTCCGCTGCTGAAAAAACGGCTCGAAAAAGAAAGAGAAGAAAAAGGGCTGCACCCGGTAGAGATGAAACTCGACAAAAAAGCGGCAAAGATAATTTCGGGGACCGCAGCGGGAGAAAAAGATTTTGACACAGAATTTCTTGATTACATAATTGCCGTCGGCATAGTCAAAGACGTTGACGAAGCAATAGACCATATCGAAAAGCACTCAACACACCACAGCGACGCAATCATCACCGAAGACGAAAAAACCGCGAAAAAATTCACGGAGGCGGTTGACAGCGCGGCGGTATACGTCAATGCCTCAACACGGTTCACGGACGGAGGAGAGTTCGGACTCGGCTGCGAAATAGGAATTTCTACGCAAAAACTTCACGCAAGAGGACCTATGGGCCTTCGTGAATTGACATCTTACAAATATATAGTCCGAGGAAACGGACAAATTCGCTGAAAGGAGCGTTTTAATATGAATAATGCATTCGGTTTTATAGGTTGCGGGAATATGGGCGGAACGCTTGCCGCGGCGGTTGCGAAATCCGTTTCGGACAAGATAGCGGTTGCGGATTTTGACGCATCAAAAACAGCGGAAATTTCGGCAAAAACAGGCGCGGACATTCACTCAAACGAAGAAATCGCAGCAAATTGCAGATATATTTTTCTCGGCGTTAAGCCGCAGGTTCTCCCCTCTCTCATCAAGCAGATCGCGCCCGTTCTCGAAAAAAGAACCGACAGATTCACGCTTGTTTCCATGGCGGCGGGAGTTTCGATAAGCGCCGTTACGGAACTCTTCGGAAAAGAGTATCCGATAATCAGAATAATGCCGAATACACCCGCGTCGGTCGGAAAGGGTTTGATTCTTCACTGCGAAAATGCGGCGGTAACGAAAGACGAGGTTTCGACCTTCGAAAAAGCACTTTCGGCAGCGGGAGACATTGACCCGATAGCGGAAAACCTCATAGACGCGGCAAGCGCAATATCAGGCTGCGGTCCCGCCTTCGTATACATCTTCATCGAAGCACTTGCGGACGGTGGCGTAAAATGCGGATTGCCGAGAAACAAGGCTCTCCGTTATGCGGCACAGACGGTTCTCGGCTCGGCACAAACGGTTCTTGACACGGGAAAACATCCGGGAGAACTGAAAGATGCGGTTTGCAGTCCGATGGGAAGCACAATTGCGGGAGTTGAAGCGCTTGAAGATGCGGCATTCAGAGCTGCTGCAATGAGAGCAGTGGTTGACGCTTTCGAGAGAACAGAGGAACTCGGTAAAAAGTAAAAAGGCATTTTTCATTCGAATATATAAAAAATCGGACGGCGGTTGCCGTCCGATTTTCCGTTGTATGAAACTGTTATTTTGTTTCTTCTTTTTCTTTGAGCAGGTCACGAATCTCCGCAAGAAGTTCCTCGGTCGTAGGACCTTTCGGTTCTTCTTCCTTGGCTTCCTCTTCTTCTTTCTTATGCTCAAACTTACGTCTTACAGTGTTTATGGCCTTTATCATAAGGAAGATAACCAGCGCAATAAGCAGGAAATTGATTATTGCCTGAATGAACGCGCCGTAGCAAACCGCCACTTCCGCAACGCCCGCGGATTCGTCAGCCTCGGTTATGACCCATTTAAGGTCTTCAAAATTGACCTTGCCGATTATGATGCTGAGAAACGGCATTATTATCTGATTTACAAGAGAATTGACTATCGCCGTAAAAGCTGAGCCCATGATCAAGCCGACGGCAAGGTCGATAACGTTCCCTCTTGTTATAAACTCTTTGAATTCGGAAACTATTCCGTGTTTTTTAGCCATTGTCTTTCAAGTCCTTTCAGTTCTATGCCTTTTAACCGAGCCAATGAACATTCGCTACAAGCGCGGCAAACACTATGGACACGATGGAAAGAAGTTTTATCAGAATATTTATTGCAGGACCCGAAGTATCCTTGAACGGGTCGCCTACGGTATCTCCGACAACAGCCGCCTTGTGGCTGTCGCTGCCTTTTCCGCCGTGGTTGCCGCTCTCAATATATTTTTTCGCATTGTCCCATGCGCCGCCTGAATTGCTCATGAATACGGCAAGCAGGAAACCGGTTGCGGTAGCGCCCGCAAGAAGACCGATAACGCCCGCAGGCCCCAAAATAAGTCCCACAGCAACGGGAACAATAACGGCAATAACCGTGGGCGCGATCATCTCACGAAGAGATGCGCGGGTGCAGAGGTCTACGCAGGTCTTGTAATCGGGATCGGCTTTTCCCTCCATAATTCCCGCGATGGAACGGAACTGTCTGCGAACCTCTTTGACAACGCTTTCCGCAGCTCGTCCGACGGAACGCATCGTAAGAGCCGCGAAGATAAACGGCAGACACGCACCGATAAACAAACCGCCGAGAACGACGGGATTCAGAAGATCGACCGAGAAGTTTTCAACGCCCAGTATCGAACAGATCTGTTCTTTGTAAGATGCGATAAGCGCAAGTGCGGTCAAAGCCGCTGAGCCTATGGCAAAGCCCTTGCCTGTTGCGGCTGTGGTGTTTCCGAGAGAGTCAAGCGCGTCCGTGCGCTGGCGAACCGTTTCGTCAAGTCCCGCCATTTGAGCAATACCGCCCGCGTTGTCCGCAATGGGACCGTAAGCGTCGGTGGCAAGCGTTATGCCGAGAGTTGAAAGCATTCCGACCGCGGCAAGCGCGATGCCGTACATTCCGAAGCCGTCACCCGAAACAAAGTACGCGACAAGTATAGCAGCAACGATAATGATTATGGGTATGGCGGTCGAAAGCATTCCGAGGCCGACGCCGCCGATTATGGTCGTTGCGGAACTCGTTTCGGAGTCCTTTGCGAGTTTGCGGGTCGGTTTATAAGAATCCGATGTAAAATATTCGGTTGCAAGACCGATGAGTACGCCGCCCAAAAGTCCCGCAAGTATAGCAAAATAAAGGCCGATATGTTCTTTGCCGAGCAAGAACCAGATTATCGGAAAAGCGGAAATCGCAATAAGAACCGCGCTGAAATTCGTACCTCTGCGAAGAGAAGAAAGCAGGCTCTTTTGATCTGCGTTTTCCTTTGTTCTGACGAAAAATGTGCCTAAAATGGAGAACACAACGCCGACAGCCGCAAGGATAAGAGGAATTATTATACCTTTAACAGCCTCTCCTCCCCCGAAAGCGACCGCACCGAGTGCGATGGCAGAAACAAGAGAACCGAAATAAGATTCATAAAGGTCCGCACCCATACCCGCAACGTCTCCGACGTTATCTCCTACGTTATCGGCTATAACGGCAGGGTTTCTTGCGTCGTCTTCGGGAATGCCTGCTTCAACTTTTCCCACAAGGTCTGCGCCGACGTCAGCCGCTTTGGTAAATATACCGCCGCCGACTCTTGCAAACAGCGCCATGGAAGAAGCTCCCATGCCGAAAGTGACAACAGTCGCGGCAATAACGCTTGCTTCCACGCCGAAAGCATATTTCAAAAGAATAAGCCATACCGAAAGATCGAGAAGTCCGAGACCGACAACGGTAAAGCCCATAACGCTGCCCGCGGAAAAAGCAACGCGGAGACCTTTGTTAAGTCCCTCGGTGCAGGCTTTTGCGGTACGCGCATTGGACGCCGTTGCTATTTTCATTCCGATAAAACCGGAAAGTCCCGAATATATGCCGCCCGTCAAAAACGCAAACGGAATATACGGATTTTTCAGAACGTTAAACAGCGTCAACGTTTCAAGAATGGCAAACACGACAAGGAAAAAGACCGTAACCACGGCATACTGTCGTTTCAGGAACGCGGACGCTCCGTCACGGACCGCTTTTGAAATCTTTTTCATCAAGTCCGTTCCCTCATCGAATTTCAAGACACGTCTTGCGGTCAAAATCACATAGAAAAGCGCGATAAGCGCCGCCGCAAGAGAGATGAAGGGATAATAGTTTTGCAAAAACTCCAACATAAAGACCCTCCCGATAATGGCAGAAGTATGTAGTTTGTCTTATAATTATAACTGAAAAAAAACGGGTTTGCAAGTTATTTTAACAAAATGCTTAAAAAAAGTCACAAGCGTTTTTTTGTGATGAATTTATGCACAAAAGTTTTCTTAAACCGGTATATATTTACAGACAAATTGTCAGTCTTTTCGTTATTGCTGAATAATTTTGAGAATTAAAAGTAATTATAATTTACTTTTACCGAAAGTTTCGTAATTTATTATGCTGAATATATTGCCGAAATCAGACAAAAACCGACAGATAAGGTTTTCCTCTCTGTCGGTAAATACACATATTGAATTTTATAATCAGGAAAGTTCCCTGTCAAGGATCTCGACAACGTCGCCGAGCGTTCCCTGCATATGGTCACAAACGACCGTCCCGTAATGTTTCAGTTCCTCTGCGGCGTTTTCGGGAAGAAATACCCTTCCCGCAACTTTGAACATCGGTTCGTCATTGAAAAAGTCTCCGACCGCAATCGTTTTTTTCATATCTATTCCGAGCCTCGACGCAAGGTTTGTCAGACCAAAGCCCTTGTTGTTGTCCTTTCCGACAACTTCAAGAAGTATCGGTGTGCTTCTGACAAATCGCAGATCCGGATAGCCGAAACTCTCGACAAACGGTTGAAGTTCGCGCAAAACAGAGTCCTTTTCAACGCAAAGTACCTTGAACCACGGAAGAGGCAAATCATCTACATTTATCATAATTGCAGGGTTTTTCAACGCTTCGACAACCCGTTGGTCGCACTTTTCGGATATGCAATACATTTTGTCGTTCTTGAAAACAACAAGCATTATATCGGGATATTTTTCGATTATCGAGTGCATAAGAGAAACCATATCGGGAGTATTCACTCCGTGTTGCTCGATAACCTCTTCCCTTGCCATATCGTAAAGCATCGCGCCGTTGAAGAGTATCTCGGGAGCGTTCTGCGGAATATCCGCGGCAATAATTTTTGCGGCAACAGCACCTCTGCCCGTCGCAAGAGTAAATTTTCCGCCGTTTTCAATAAAATATTTTACGGCTTCAATGTTGCGGGGAGGAATATCCGTTCCCTCGGCAAAAAAGGTTTTGTCAAGGTCGCTGACCATAAGATAACCGCTGAATTTTCCCATATCAAAGCACCTTTTTCAAGAAGTTCCGAGCGCGTTCGGTCTGCGGCGCTTCGAAAAAAACTTTCGGATCGGCATCCTCAAGAACAACGCCCTCATCTATAAAGAAAAGTCTGTTTGAAACTTCGCGCGCAAAGCCCATCTCATGGGTTACGATAAGCATCGTCATACCGCCGTCCGCAAGACGCTTTATAACGTCGAGAACTTCGCCGACCATTTCGGGGTCAAGCGCCGAGGTGGGCTCGTCAAAAAGCATTACTTTCGGATTCATTGCCATGGCACGGACAATAGCCGCACGCTGTTTCTGACCTCCCGAGAGTTGTGAAGGGTATGCGTCCGCTTTATCGGCAAGTCCGACGGAAGCGAGCAAGTCCAATGCGTTCTCGACCGCCTGCTGTTTTGGAATTTTTCTCAATTTTTGCGGAGCAAGCGTTATGTTTTCGAGTATTGTTTTGTGAGGAAACAGATTGAAATGCTGGAAGACCATTCCCATTTCCTGTCTCATCAGATTTATATCTGTTTTCGGGTCGGTTATATCAACGCCCTCGAATGTAACAGAGCCGGAGGTCGGCATTTCGAGCAGATTCAGACAGCGCAAAAACGTGCTTTTGCCAGAACCGGAAGGACCGATGATAGAAATGATGTCGCCCTTATTGATAGTTTTGGTTATCCCTTTCAGAACTTCGATTTCATTCTTTTTGCCGAACGACTTATAAAGATTCTTAACTTCTATCACTCTTACGCAACCTCCTTTCGAGTTTGCCCGAAAGCCAACTCATTATCATAACGATGGCAAGATAAATAATTGCAACCGTTATCAGCGGAATAAAATACTGATAGGTTCTGCCCGCTATTACGTTTCCCGCCTTGGTCAGGTCGATAACACCGACATAACCCGCAACGGAAGTTTCTTTCAAAAGCGCGATAAATTCGTTGCACAGCGTGGGTAAAACTGTCTTGAAAGCCTGAGGAAGAACAATGTGCCACATCGTGCCCACATAGCCGAACCCGAGGCTTCGTCCAGCCTCAAACTGTCCCTCGTCAACGGACATAATGCCGCCGCGGAATATTTCCGCGACGTATGCGCCGGAGTTTATACCGAACGCGAAAATACCGACCAAAACGCCGTTTTGCGCGGAAACAAAGATAAGGAAATAGGAAATCATCAACTGAACCACAACGGGAGTTCCGCGGATAACCGTCAGATAGACTTTGCATATTCCGTTCAGAAGTCCCATAAAGAAGCGACCCGCGCCGCCCTTTTTCTTCAAATCTTCCTTATTCTTGTCGTATGAAGAACGTATTGCCGCAACAACGATACCGATAACGATACCCACAAGCAATGCGCCGCCTGTTATTTTCAGCGTATTTCCGAGACCGGTAAACATCTGTTTATATCTGTCCTTTTCGACAAAGACAAAACAGAACTGGTCGTAAAGATTGACAAACCAGCCCGAAATATCCGTCCACAAGCGTGAAAAGAACGCTCCGATGCCTTCAAACATTATAGATTTAACCCCTTTTATAATACCCGAAATATGGGCGGAGATCATCCGCCCATATTCATTTTGTGTTTATCCGCCGTTTATGCGGGGATGTATTTGTCAACTATCTTCTGCAAAGAGCCGTCTGCGATAAGTTCTTTGAGCGCCGCGTCTATGGCGTCTTTGAGTTCCGGATTGTCTTTCGAAACCGCTATTGCGTAATCTTCATCGGCATAAGACGTTTCAAGTATCTTCAAGCCCTCGTTAGCGGCAACGTAAGCCTTTGCGGGTTCGTTGTCTATGATAACGCAGTCAACTTTGCCTGCTTTGAGCGCTTCAACGGCAACCGCACCGTTCGCATATCTAATAACGTTGTCTTCGCCGAAATCATCGGAAGCGTAAATATCGCCGGTGGTTGTTTCCTGAACGCCTATCTTCTTTCCTGCAAGGTCATCAATGGATTCAATTCCGGAATCTTCTTTAACGATAACTACCTGAATACCTTTTGCGTATGAAGTTGTGAAATCAACACTCTTCAAACGGTCTTCGTTAACGGTAAGACCCGCCATACCCATATCGTATTTATTACTCTGAACACCGGGAACGACCGCGTTGAAGTCGCCGTCCACGATTTCAAGAGTAAGCCCGAGTTTTTCGGCAATAAGCTGAGCAACTTCCGCGTCGATGCCTACGATCTTGTCGCCGTCGTAATATTCATACGGCGGGAACTCTGCGTTTGTAACCATCGTAAGAACACCGTCTTTTGCGGTCTTTACGGTAGCCTTTGTCTCACCGCTTGTTCCCTGGGGAGCCGTAGTGGTCGCCGTGTTATCGTTTTTTGAACCGCAAGCGGTAAGTCCGAGTGTCGCAAAAACAGCGACAATCAAAACAACTGCAATAAACTTTTTCATTTTCTCATACCTCGTTTTTGATTTTTGATGCATATATGATACCACATATTTATGCATAAGTCAATCAAGAAAATGAAACAAAACACGGTTTACGACTGCGTTTTTGCAAACTAAAAGTGAATTTTATACATTTTATAGCATAAAAATTAAATTTTATCATTTATGCAGAACTTACTCAAACCATCGAACACACTATGCAAGAAGTTCCTCATTGATTTTTCCCTCAACGATTTCAACGGTCTGCTCTTTTGTGGTCAAACCCTTTGCATAGTTATTGATAACTTCCGTCAGGTCGGTTATTTTGTCATACGTCTTGTCAAGAACATTCACATCCGTGCCCTGCCCCTGAAACTGATGATAAAAAGTCACTTCGCCGTCTTTGAGATATGCGCCGCACATCGTCAACGAAAAATTGAGCCATTTACCTTTTCCCGCAACCCATTTGGTTATTGCCTCGGTCGTTATTTGAGCCATAATAAGATCCTCCGAATATACATATTATAATAACTACAACTGAAAAAAACAGTTTAATTCGAAAAATCCGCTTTTGTCAAAATCAACAAAAGCGGATTTTTCATGGTCCGAGCGACTGGACTTGAACCAGCGGCCTCTTGAACCCCATTCAAGCACGCTACCAAACTGCGCTACGCCCGGATGTCAGCCTAAATATATTACCACAAATTCTCGCGATTTGCAATACCCTTTCTTCATATTTTTATATTTTGTCAAAATTACATTTTAACCTTGATTTTTAATATCAGGTATGTTATACTTGATTTAATTGAGTACAACTCAATCAAGACAAACCAAAGTTCGGTTCTCCGAACGCTGTACCGAAAGGAAACTAAAATGAACGAAACGCCTTTTCGCCGCATGGGAACTATGCTTGACTGTTCCCGCAATGCGGTCATGAATGTGAACTCGCTTAAAAAGTGGATAGATATCTGCGCAAAGATAGGGTTCAATACGGTTCTGCTTTACACCGAAGACACCTATGAAATTCCCGAAGAGCCTTATTTCGGCTATCTCCGCGGCAGATACTCGCAAGCCGAAATCAAAGAAGTTGACGCTTTCGCAAAAGAGCGCGGCGTGGAACTCATTCCATGCATTCAGACGCTTGCGCACGTTAACGGAATAGTTCGCTGGCCGGCGTTCGCGCCCATTATCGACACGGCGGACATACTGCTTGCGGGCGAAGACAGGACTTATGAACTGATAGACAGAATGTTCGCGTCCGTCGCCGCCTCGTATTCGACAAAAATCGTCAACATCGGAATGGACGAAGCGCATATGATAGGTCGCGGCAGATATTACGATCTGCACGGAGACACCGACAAGGTCAAGATCCTTATCGAGCATATTAAAAAGGTCTCGGGAATAGGCAAAAAATACGGTCTGACGCTTCTTATTTGGTCGGATATGTTCTTCCGTCTTGCGGCGGGAGATTATTACAGGTCAAACGCGAAGATTGATGAAAGCGTAAAAGAACAAATACCCGACAACGTCGAGCTCATATACTGGGATTATTATTCGACGGACAGAAAACACTATGACAAAATGCTTTCCGCGCACGCGAAGATAAAGGACGGAACGTGGTTCGCGGGCGGACTTTGGACATGGGTCGGATATGCGGCGCACAACGAATACAGCATGCGTTCGACGAAAGCGGCGCTCGGCGCCTGTATAAAGCACAGCGTCAAAGACGTATTTCTGACGATGTGGGGCGACGACGGCGGAGAATGCTCCAAGTTTTCGCTTCTGCCCTCGCTTTTCTATGCTGCGGAAATCGCAAAAGGTATCACAAACAAGGCGCAGATAAAAGAGGATTTCAAAAACACTTTCGGAATCTCTTTTGACAGATTTATGCTTCTTGACCTGCCCGACAGCCCGAACAAAAACGCGGACGGAATTAAAAACACCGAAAAATATCTGCTTTTCAACGACCCGTTTATGGGCATACTTGACTCAACACTTGTCGGCGACGAGGGCGAAAAATTCGCAAAAGCGGCAAGAAAACTCGTATACGCCAAAAACGAACCCGAATGGGGATATCTTTTCAGAACTCTTTACACGCTTTGCGATGCGCTTGCAATAAAAGCGAATCTCGGTCAACGTATCCGCGCGGCGTATTCCGCAAAAGACAAAGCCGCATTGCTTGCGGAAGCGGATAACTGCAAAAAACTGCAAAAGAAACTCAACGCATTCCATGAAGCGTACAAAGAGCAATGGTACAAAGAAAACAAAGGTCAGGGCTTTGAAGTTCAGGACATCCGAATAGGCGGTCTTATAAAGCGCGTTGAACATTGCGGACAAATGCTCCGCGACTATGCCGAGGGCAAAACAGACAAGATAGACGAACTTGAAGAGCCTTTGCTCGATCTCCACGGCAACGGCGCAGACTTCAAACCGGGCGCGATTTGCTACCAATCATGGAGAATGAACTCATCGGCAAATATTCTCTAAAAAGCATATATATATTTACATTATATAATATAAAAGTCCAAAGCCCCGACGGTCATACCGTCGGGGCTTTGGATTATGCTTTTCTCAACTTATAATCAAAGATTATTCGTAGAGTTTACCGTAGTTTTCAAGTCTCTTGAACTTGTCTTTTGCCTTTTCAGCCGCAAGTTCGAAGAGTTTTTCTGCTCTGTCGGGGAACTGCTGGGTCAAGCGGCTGTAACGTGCTTCATTCTTGATGAAGTCGATATAGTCAGCCGTGGGCTCTTTGCAGTCGAGCGAGAACGGATTCTTGCCTTCCGCTTTGAGCGCGGGGTTGAATCTGAACATCTGCCAATAACCTGCCTTGACAGCCTTTTCCATCTCGTCCTGGCAGTTCTGCATGCCGCCCTTCTTGATACCGTGCATTTCGCAGGGAGCGTAGCCGATGATCAAGGAAGGTCCGTGGTATGCCTCAGCCTCGGTAAGTGCTTTGAGAAGCTGGCTCTTATCCGCGCCCATGGCAACCTGTGCAACGTAAACGTAGCCGTAAGACATTGCGATTTCCGCAAGGTTCTTCTTGCCTATCGCCTTGCCTGCCGCCGCGAACTGCGCAACCTGACCGATGTTGGAAGCCTTGGAAGCCTGTCCGCCGGTGTTGGAGTAAACTTCGGTATCGAATACCATAACGTTTACGTCTTCGCCGGAAGCAAGAACGTGGTCAAGACCGCCGAAGCCGATATCGTATGCCCAGCCGTCGCCGCCGAATATCCAGATGGATTTCTTGGAGAGGTAATCTTTCTCGTCAAGAATCTTCTGTCTGTATTCGTTGTTGCAATCGCAGGATTCGAGCATCGCAACAAGGTCTTTCGTTGCCTGTTCGTTTGCCTTGCCGTCGTCAACGGTATTAAGGTAAGCGTCGATAACCGCAAGTTTTGCATCGTCGGAAACGTTTTCGCGGAGCGCTTTAACGTAGCCGATAAGTTTTTCTCTGATGGTCTTCTGACCGAGATATATTCCGAGACCGTGCTCCGCGTTGTCCTCAAACAGCGAGTTAGCCCATGCGGGACCTCTCTTGCTGGCGGTGTTGACGGTGTACGGAGTTGCGGGTGCGGAACCGCCCCAAATGGAGGAGCATCCGGTCGCGTTGGAGATGTACATTCTTTCGCCGAAAAGCTGCGTGATGAGACGAGCATAAGAAGTCTCGGCACAGCCCGCGCAGGAGCCGGAGAACTCAAGCAACGGCTGCTTGAACTGGCTGCCCTTTACGGTGTTGTTGATTATTTCGGGCTTCTCGGAAACATTTGCAACAGCATAATCGAAAGTTGCCTGCTGGTCGAGAGCCTGAGCCTGAGTTGCCATAACGAGAGCAGCCTTTTCGGGAGTTCCGTCGGCAATGGCTTTCTTGGAAACCGGGCAAGCCTTGACGCAGAGCGTACAGCCCATGCAGTCGAGCGGGCTTACCGCAAGATTATATTTGTAAGTGGTTTTGAGAACAGGCTTCGGAGCAAACTTTGTGCCTGCGGGAGCCTTGGCAGCCTCTTCCTCTGTCATTGCAAACGGACGGATAGCGGCGTGCGGACATACAAACGCGCAGTTGTTGCACTGGATGCAGTTCTCTTCATGCCAAATGGGTGCAAATACGGCAACGCCTCTCTTTTCGTAAGCGGCAGCGCCCTGCGGGAACGTACCGTCAACGTGATCGACGAATGCGGAAACGGGAAGCGAATCACCGTCCATTTTGTCAACGGGGATAACGACTTCTTTAACGAATTTAACGAGTTCGGGTCTGTCGCCCTCAACGTCCTCAACAACGGGTTTAACGTCTGCGTTCTTCCAGCTTTCGGGAACATCGACTTTGACAAATGCGTTTGCGCCGAGTTCGATAGCCTTGTGGTTCTGTGCAACAACATCTTCACCGAACTTGGAGTAAGACTTGGTAGCCTTTTCTTTCATATATCCGATCGCTTCTTCTGCGGGAAGGAGTTTTGCAAGTGCGAAGAATGCGGACTGAAGAACGGTGTTCTTAACTTTCATATTGCCGACGTCGTTCTTTGCGATGGACGTAGCGTTTATGATGTAGAAGTTGATGTTGTTGTTGGCTATGTAAGACTTAACGGCAGCGGGAAGGTGCGCGTCGAGTTCTTCGGGCTTCCAGAGGCAGTCGAGAAGGAACGTTCCGCCCGGTTTAACGTCGTTAACAATCTTAAAGCCTTTAAGAATGTAAGAGGGGTTGTGGCAAGCAACAAAGTCAGCCTTGGTGATGTAGTACGGGCTCTTGATGGGCTTGTCGCCGAATCTCAGGTGCGAGATTGTAACACCGCCGGTCTTCTTCGAGTCATACTGGAAGTAAGCCTGAATGTACTTGTCGGTATGGTCGCCGATGATCTTGATGGAGTTCTTGTTCGCACCGACGGTTCCGTCTCCGCCGAGACCCCAGAACTTACAGGAAACGGTTCCTGCGGGAGCGGTGTCCGGGCAAGCGTGCTCTTCAAGAGAAAGTCCGGTAACGTCATCAACTATACCGATGGTGAAGTTTGCTTTCGGTTCATCTTTTGCAAGGTTTTCGTAAACCGCGAATATGGACGACGGCGGTGTGTCTTTCGAACCGAGACCGTAACGGCCACCGACAACTTTAACGCCGGTCACGCCCTGAGTCGCAAACGAAGTAACAACGTCAAGGTAAAGGGGTTCGCCCAAAGAACCGGGTTCTTTTGTTCTGTCAAGAACGGCAACTTTCTTTGCGGTCTTCGGAAGAGCCGCAACAAGTCTGTCGGCGCAGAACGGTCTGTAAAGACGAACTTTGATAAGACCGACTTTTTCGCCGTGAGCGTTCATGTAGTCGATAACTTCTTCCGCAACGTCGCAGACGGAACCCATCGCGATGATAACGCGGTCGGCGTCTTCCGCACCGTAGTAGTTGAACAGTTTGTAGTTCGTGCCTATCTTTGCGTTTACCTTGTCCATATACTCTTCAACGATTGCGGGAAGAGCATTGTAATAAGAGTTGCAGGCTTCTCTGTGCTGGAAGAAGATGTCTCCGTTTTCGGCAGAGCCGCGGAGAACGGGGTGCTCGGGGTTGAGCGCTCTCTGCCTGAACGCTTTAACAGCATCCATATCAACCATTTCTTTAAGGTCTTCGGTCTCCCAAACCTCGATCTTCTGAACTTCGTGAGAAGTGCGGAAGCCGTCGAAGAAGTTAAGGAACGGAACTCTGCCCTTGATGGTGGAAAGGTGAGCAACCGCGCCAAGGTCCATAATCTCCTGCTGGTTGGTTTCGGCAAGCATAGCATAACCGGTCTGACGGCAAGCGTATACGTCCGAGTGGTCGCCGAAAATATTCAGCGCGTGAGAAGCAACGCAGCGAGCGGAAACATGAATAACGTTCGGAAGCAGTTCGCCTGCGATCTTGTACATATTCGGGATCATAAGAAGAAGTCCCTGAGAAGCCGTGTAGGTCGTTGTCAAAGCGCCTGCGGCAAGAGAACCGTGAACCGCACCTGCGGCACCGCCCTCGGACTCCATCTCAATCATCTTGACACGTTCACCGAAAATATTTCTTGCGGGTTCACCGAAGATATTCTTGTCGGTCGCGGACCAAGTGTCGGTCACTTCCGCCATCGGGCTGGAGGGAGTGATCGGATAGATTGCGGCAACTTCCGTAAACGCATACGCAACGTGTGCGGCGGCGGTGTTACCGTCCATGGAAATCTTTCGTCTGTTTGCCATGTGAAATCCTCCTGAATTTATATGTTGATAAAATTATTTACCACGTTGTATTATACAGTATATAAAGTACAAAGTAAACCTTTATATACAAAAATTCGTTTTTTTTTGCGATACTTCCCTTTATTCAGGCAAGTTCTGACAAGGTTTCCGCTTTTTGCTTGCAGTTCTGCCGCGGCACACATAAAGTTTATGCAGAGCGCGCGACGCACTTACGAAAAGAGCACGTTTTTCAGCGTTGCTCTTAAACGACTCGACAGGGTCGGCAATGACGACGAGGTCAAATTCAAGACCTTTTGCCAGATAAGACGGAACGACCGCGGTTCTTTCGGGATAAAGAACGTCTTCCTTGCCGATAAGCGTCAGTTTTCTGTCCTGCTTGCGCAGTTCGGAATAAACCGCCTTGCATTCCGCAAGCGTGCGGCAGATAACGGCTTTTGAAGTATACTGCGGGTTTGCGTCAAGAACTTTGCCGATGTCTTCGAAATCTATCTCTTCGACAGGGTCGCCGTGACGTTCAAAGAACGAATAGTCCGAGTCGTTGTCGCAGAAACGGGAAGCAAATTCGTTTATTTCAACGGTGGAGCGGTAACTCTTTTTCAGTTCGCGGAAACATACGCTCCGCCCCTCGAATATTTCCGCAAGGTCGCCTATCGACGCATAATGACGCACCGCACCCTGCGAAAGGTCTCCGAGCACCGTAAAACGGCATTTCGGATAGATAATATTCAGGGTTTTATACAGAATGTAAGGATAATCCTGAGCCTCATCTATAACGGCGTGTTTTATATGAACATCTATTCTTATTTGTCCGAGGATAGCCTTGACAAGAGCGCAGGCAAACATATCACAGTATTTCAGTTTGCCATTTTCAATACCGTCGGCAACGTCTTTTGCGTATTCGGGATAAAGCGTTTCAAGACAGCGAAGATAGACCTTTTCTGCGCGCACATCAAGCATCGCGGCTACGGAATCGAGGACTTTTTGTCTGTCCTCTTTCCAGCGCTGTTCCAAAGCCTCTTCAAGCGCTTCATCGGAATAGTCGATAATGCCTTCCTGCGTCAATTCTGCGGCATACAGGGAACGTCTCGTGTTTTTGAAATCCGAGTCGAGGCGTTCGCCAAGTCCCGTCAGAATCTTTTCTTTTCTGACATCGTGGGCGAATTTTCCGTAAAGTTCAAAATAGATTTTTTTCAGTTCCGTTTCTGAGCAAACGACCTCATCGTAAAACATTACGTCGGAAATATTTATCTGCTCGTCGGAAAGTTTTCCCGCATTCGCAACTATTTTTTCGCAAAGCGTCTTTCCGCCTTTTGCAACTATCTCTTCCGCCGTTATTCTTTCTTCGAAAAGGTCCTCCGCCTGGGAAACAAAATCTCCGAACGTTATATTTTCAAAGTACGGAGAAAACAGGTCGTGAAAACTTGTCTGCGCCACGCGGTCTTCTCCGAGTTCGGGAAGCACGTCCGCAATATATGCGTCAAACACGCGGTTCGGCGAAAAAATAATGATATTGCCCGCGGCAAGGCTGTCTCTGTACTTATAAAGAAGATATGCAAGTCTGTGAAGCGCGATGGACGTTTTTCCGCTGCCCGCAACGCCCTGAACAAGACATACTTCGCTTGTTGTGTTTCTGATTATCTCGTTTTGTTCGCGCTGTATGGTATTGACAACGGTCTTCATTTTAAGGTTGCTGTCTTTGCCGAGTTCGTGCATGAGAACGTCGTCTTCGACCGCCATATCGCTGTCAAACATATATTGAAGTTCGCCGTCACGGATAACAAATTGGCGTTTGAGTCTCAAATCGCACTCCATGCGTCCCGCGGGACAGTCATAGAACTTTTTACCGAGACCCGTATCGTAAAAAAGCGACGCTATATCCGAACGCCAGTCGCAGATGAGAATATCGGAACTCTCCTCATCTATAAGCGAACGTCTGCCGATATAAACCTTGTCCGTGTCTCCGTCCTCCTCGATGTCAAGGCGGGCAAAATACGGATTATCCGCAAGACGAACAAGCGTTTCCTGCGTTTTTTCAAGGCGTTCGTATCTGCCGACGTCGCGCTGTTCGGTCAGCGCCATCTGCGTCAGTTCCTGCATATTCTGTTCGGGATGTTCGCTTGCGCGGGCAAAATCTTCCCATGTTCTTCTGCGCTGTTCGTAAATGTAATCGCGCAAAGAAGAAAGATCCGTTCCCGTTTCAGAAAGTCTTTCTTTTATATATTTTTCTATGAAAGCGAGGTGTTCTCTCTCCTCATTTTCAAAAATTCTTTCTTCCGACATCTGCCCTATTCCTTTCTCTGTCACGGTTTACACGAACCGCACGGCGAATATCCCGCTTTTATCAGTTCGGAGCGTTTACACTTCATTATCTGTTTGTTTTCTTCTTTCATTTTTTTTACCGAATCACAGTCAGGCAGATGAAATTTTCCGTTTGAAATATTCAGCACATACGTTTTTGTTTCTTCTTTTTCGGCGGAAGTCGTTTCGCCCGAAGCGGATTCCACAGTACCGTCCGCAACGCTGTCGCCCGTCAGATAATCTATCTTCACGCCCGGCTGACGGTTGAAGACATAGACATAAAAACAAATGCCGTCGCCGTCGTCCTCGACGGAATACGCTTCCATATAAACGCCCGACGCAACAAGGTTCTTGCCCTCGAATACAGGTGTGACGCGGTAAAGGACATGATTTCCCGTTTCTTTTACATAGTCGGCGACCATATTCTCAAACGGAAGCATACCTTTTGTATTCAGATATCGCGTTCCCGTTATCAGATTTTTCTCGTTTGCGTTTTCCGCAGTCAACTGATACCCTATCAAGTGGCAGCGATTATAAAGATATTTTCCGTCAACGAAATCGTACTTCACGCTGTGCCAGCCGCTCGGCTTTATACTTCCTATCGGGCCGCGTTCCTCGGTCGGCATCGTTTCTTTGCCCACACAGGCAAAAGCAACGCCGCATCTGCCGAGAGCGTCAAGGTCTGAATAATTCTCAAACGCCGCCGCAGTTTTCTTTTCCTCGTCCGAAAAACGAGGAACGTTTCCGTTGACTTTTATATACGCTTCGTCCGTTTGTGTGCCCGACGGAACGGTCGTCTCATTTTCTTTGACGGAAGAACGCAGCAGAGTGCAAGCCGTCACGGACGCGGCAACAAGAATAATAACGGCAATCAACGCCGCAATAAGCCGCTTATTCACGGACATACACCTCTTTCGTTATTTTTTCGTGAGAGGAGCCGACAAATTCTTCCGTTGCCGTAAGTCGAAAACCCCTCAAAAGTTCCTTCGAAAACTTTTCGTCGGACGGATAAAGTCTGTTCCAACGGTAAACAGTCCATTCGGAAACGAACCTGCCGTATATTTCAGGATCTGTTTTTTCAAAAAAGAAATATGAATCGTCTTTCGGGGGTTCGGCGCAAACGCAGACTTTTTCGGCAAGATCCGAAAACAGAGGTTCGGAATACTTTTCTATATAAAGAAGCCCGTCGCCCACGGTTTTTATCATATCTGCGCAAAGCGTTCCGTCACGGCTCTGGCGGCGGCTGCCGAACAGTCTGCCGAGGTCATCGTCAACGCATATAAAAGCCCTCATTTCTATCCTCCCTCAAAAAAAGTACATATATTTTATCAGATTTCAAAGAAAAAAGCAATAGCAAACGAGAAAAAACCGAAAAATCCCTTTTTTAACTGTCATTGAAAAGACAAGACGGTCATATAGATTATTGAACGCTGAAAAGCAAAAAAAATTTCAGAACAGAGGGTACGAAAATGTTTGTAATGGCTGCAAAGATCACGAAAGGCAAGATACTTGTCGCGGCGCTTGCGCTGTGCTGCGTTGCGCTTGTAATCATTGTCGCAGTTGCGGGAAGCGGCGGCACCGTTGCCGCGAACGCGGATTACGTCACAAAGACAAACGACGAAAGAGTTGATTTTCTCAAAGATTTCGGTTGGGAAGTCGAAAATGACCCCGTAAGCGTTTCGGACATCGTTATACCGACGAATTTTGACGCGACTTACGACACATACAACAACATTCAGTTGGCGCAGGGACTTGACCTTTCGAAATACAAGGGCGAAAAAGCGGTCAAATACACCTACAAAGTGACTAACTATCCCGACAACGCAGAGACCGTAAACGCGAACCTGATAGTCGTTGACGAAACAATAATCGCGGGCGACGTTTCATCAACGTCACTCGGCGGCTTTATGCACGGTTTTGCAAAACCCGCGTCCGTGCTTGCAAGAGAAGCGGAAGCGCAGACCACAACAGTTCCCAATCTTGATATCGAGGGCGGCGGCAAATAAAAAGGGGTGCGTTTTTTTACAGCCTCGATTATTCACAAAAAAACACTTGACAAATCGGAATTTATATTGTATTATATAAAAAACGCGAAGACGGGAAGAAGTAACAAAGACACGTTCCGAAAGAGAGCAACCGGTCGGTGAGAGGCGCGGGAGTCGGCTTTGCGAATACATCCCCGAGCGGCGCACCGAACGAATAACAAGTAGGCTGCGACGGCAGTTTCCCGTTACGAAACAGAGTGTCAGTGTTTCTATACAAACAAGGCACTTGCAAAGGCTTTTTCCGCGAGGAAAATGCGAATCAAGGTGGTAACACGGCAAATGTCGTCCTTGAAAGTCTTTATCGGGCTTTCAAGGACTTTTTTTATTGAAAAAATTTAATCTTATATGGAGGAAACTCAATGCAAATCTACGAAGAACTCGTTGCAAGAGGGCTTATCGCCCAGGTAACGGACGAGAAAGAAATCAGAGAACTCATCAACGGAGGAAAAGCCGTCTTCTATATCGGCTTCGACCCGACCGCGGACAGTCTTCATGTCGGTCACTTTATGGCGCTCTGCCTGATGAAGAGACTTCAAATGGCGGGTAACAAGCCCATCGCGCTTATCGGCGGCGGCACGGGATATATCGGCGACCCGTCAGGACGCACGGACATGAGAAACATGATGACGCCCGAGCAGATACAGCATAACTGCGACTGCTTCAAAAAGCAGATGAGCCGTTTCATTGACTTCTCGGACGGCAAAGCGCTGATGGTGAATAATGCGGACTGGCTTCTTAATCTCAACTACATAGAACTGCTTCGCGATGTCGGCGCGTGCTTCTCTGTAAACAATATGCTTCGTGCCGAATGCTATAAGCAAAGAATGGAAAAGGGTCTTTCGTTCCTTGAATTCAACTACATGATAATGCAGTCCTACGACTTCTACGCATTGTATCAAAAATACGGCTGCAATATGCAGTTCGGCGGCGACGACCAGTGGTCGAATATGCTCGGCGGTACCGAACTCATCAGAAAAAAACTCGGCAAAGACGCTTATGCGATGACGATAACGCTACTGCTCAACTCCGAGGGCAAAAAGATGGGCAAAACACAGTCCGGTGCGGTCTGGCTCGACCCGAACAAGACTTCCCCGTTCGAGTTTTATCAGTATTGGCGCAACATTGCGGACGCGGACGTGCTCAAATGCCTGCGTATGCTGACGTTCCTGCCGCTTGAACAGATAGACGAAATGGACACTTGGGAAGGCAGCAAACTCAACGAAGCAAAAGAGATTCTTGCGTTTGAGTTGACAAAACTCGTTCACGGCGAAGAAGAAGCGACCAAAGCGCAGGAGGGCTCCCGTGCGCTGTTCGGTAAAGGCGTTTCGAGCGAACACATGCCGTCGTTCAAACTTGCGGACGAAGATTTCAACGAAAACGGCAGCATAGACATCGTTTCCGTCCTTGTCAAATCGGGACTTGTTCCGTCAAGAGCAGAGGGCAGACGCGCAGTCGAGCAGGGCGGCGTCAGCGTCAACGGCGAAAAAGTCGCAGACATCAAAACATCTTATGCAAAAGACGCTTTCACGGAAGAGTTCATACTCAAACGCGGAAAGAAAAACTTTATAAAAATAGAACTCTGATAAAGAAAATATCAGCAAAACGGGCGGGATTACCCCGCCCGTTTTCGATAGAAATACTGTTTACAGATACGAATTTTGGCACTTTCCGTCACATTCCGCGCTGTTCAGACATTCGCGGCGGTTCTCGTTTTCGTGGCAGACTTTGACGGCAACGTTCTTTTTCAGTATCGGACAGTATTTTTTGATTACAGAAAAATCTTCCGGTCTTTTCATAATTGCAAATCTCCCGTTTCGTTCTTTCTATATTATACTCCGCGAAAAAAAATATATTCCGAAACGAAATCTTCTCAAAATGCTTGACTGTTAAGAAAAAATGATGTATAATTAGTTATATTTTAACAACGGAGGAAAAAAATGTCGAAAATCAGAATTTGTGCCGACAGCACCTGCGACCTTTCACCCGAACTCATTGAAAAGTACAATATAACGATCACCCCGCTCCAAATCTTTCTCGGAGATAAGGACTACACGGACCAAAAAGATATATTCCCGCAGACAATATACGACTATGTTGCCAAAACGGGAATACTTCCGAAGACAGCGGCGGTCAGCGTGGGAACATATACGGACGTGTTCACGGAACTCAAAAAGGACTGCGATGAAATAATCCATTTCACCATAAGTTCCGAGATGTCAAGCTGCTATCAGAACGCGAAACTCGCGGCGGAAGAAATAGGCGGAATATACGTTGTTGACTCCCGCACGCTTTCCTCCGGTATCGGTCATCTTGCGATAGAAGCTGCGATAATGGCGCAGGACGAGACGAAAACGGGACAGGAAATATTTGACTATGTCACCTCTCTTGTTGACAGACTGAACGTAAGTTTTGTTATCAACTCCGTCAATTACCTTTACAAGGGCGGTCGTTGCTCGGGCGTTGCGGCGGTAGGCGCGAACCTGCTCAAACTCAAACCGCTTATCGAGGTTCATTCGGGCAAAATGGATATGGCGGGCAAATATAGGGGAAACATGAAAGACGTTGTAAAGAAATACATTCTCGACCGTCTGACGCTTCCCGACGTCAAATTCAAGAGAGACAGAATTTTCGTAACCTGCACCTGCACAGATTACGACCTGCCGAATTACGCAAAAGAAATTGTCGAAAGTCTCGGACTGTTTGACGAAGTTCTTATAACGATTGCGGGCAGCACCGTAACGTCGCATTGCGGCAAAGATACTCTTGGTATTCTTTACATAATGGCGTAATCCTTTTCGGAGATGCGAAAAACGTATGTTTTTGCATCTCCGTTTTTTGTATGTGCTGAATGTATTCAGACTAAAAATATCGCGACGGCTTTTGCCGTCGCGATATTTTTATATCAAGTATTGAATTACTTGTTAAGGTTTGCTTTGAGAGTTTCAAGCTGTGCTTTGAGTTCTTTCGGAAGTTTGTCGCCGAACTTCTTGTAGTGTTCCTCGATCTCAGCCGCTTCTTTCTCCCAAACGTCCTTGTCAACTTTGAGAATGGATTTGAGAGTTTCGATATCCATATCAAGGTCGGTAAGGTCGATGTCTTCCGGTCTGGGAACGTAACCGATAGCGGTCTCCTGAGCGTCAGCCTTGCCCTCGCAACGGTCAACGATCCAGTTAAGAACACGCATATTGTCGCCGAAGCCGGGCCATACGAAGTTGCCCTCGTCGTCGGTTCTGAACCAGTTGACGTTGAATATCTTCGGAGCCTTGTCACCGAGTTTCTTGCCCATGTCGAGCCAGTGCTGGAAGTAGTCGCCCATGTTGTAACCGCAGAACGGAAGCATAGCCATCGGGTCACGACGAACTACGCCGACAGCGCCTGCCGCGGCAGCGGTGGTCTCGGATGCCATGGTGGAACCGATGAATACACCGTTCTCCCAGTCTCTGGACTGATATACAAGCGGAGCGCACTTTGCACGGCGTCCGCCGAAGATTATAGCGGAAATGGGAACGCCCGCGCCCTTGTCAAATTCGGAAGAGATGCAAGGGCAGTTTTCTGCCGGAGCGGTAAATCTCGAGTTCGGATGAGCCGCATAAGTGGTCTTGTCGGCTTTTACGAACATGGAGGGATCCCACGGATTGCCTTTCCAGTCAATCAGTTTTTGGGGAGCCTCTTTGGTAAGACCTTCCCACCAAACAGTATTGTCTGCGGGATTAAGAGCAACGTTGGTGAAGATAGCGTTCTTCTTTGTGGAAGCAAGAGCGTTGAAGTTCGAATGCTCGTTTGTTCCGGGAGCAACGCCGAAGAAGCCGTTTTCCGGGTTTATTGCATAAAGTCTGCCGTCGGAACCTATACGCATCCAAGCGATATCGTCGCCGACAGTCCAAACCTTGTATCCTTTTTCACGAAGATACTTGGGAGGAATAAGCATTGCAAGGTTGGTCTTGCCGCAAGCGGACGGGAACGCAGCCGCGATGTAGTGAATGTCGCCCTGCGGATTTTCAAGACCGAGGATAAGCATGTGTTCCGCCATCCAGCCCTCTTTCCAACCTTGGTAGGAAGCGATTCTCAGCGCAAAGCACTTTTTGCCGAGAAGAACGTTTCCGCCGTAAGCGGAGTTAACGGAGATAATAGTATTATCTTCGGGGAACTGGCAGATATATCTGTTTTCGGGGTCAACGTCGCATTTGCAGTGAAGACCTCTTACCCAGTCGTTGCTGTCGCCGAGAACTTCAAGAACTTTCGGGCTGACTCTGGTCATGATTCTCATATTGAGAACAACGTAAATGGAGTCGGTTACTTCAATGCCGACTTTTGCAAGCGGCGAGCCGACGGGACCCATCGAATAGGGGATGATATACATTGTTCTGCCTTTATAACTGTCGCGTGCGATGTTATAAAGTTTTTCATACATTTCTTTCGGGTCGCACCAGTTGTTGGTCGGACCTGCGTTTTCCTGTTTGCGGGAGCAGATGAATGTTCTGTTCTCAACACGCGCAACGTCGTTGGGCTTTGTTCTGTGAAGATAGCAGCCGGGAAGTTTCTCTTCATTCAGTTTAATCATTTCACCCGATGCAACGGCTTCCGCTCTGAGAGCGTTTGCCTGATCTTCGCTGCCGTCTATCCAAACAACGTTGTCGGGATTGGTAAGATTCTTGACTTCGTCAAGCCATGCGAGAACGGTTTTGTTCGTTGTCGTCATACCTATTACCTCTTATTCCTTAATATTTTTTTCTTTCAAAATATCCTCTTCGCCTGTTTTCGCAATGCTGCGACAAGCAAAGAAATGTATGTGGTGACCCACATTTTCCACAATAATAGTATACCACAAATTTCCACGCTATTCAATATAGGATTTGTGAATTTTTGTTTGAGAAAGATTGTTAAAGAATTAACGCACGATTTTCGCAAACCGTTGCAAAATGCAAACTTACGGAAAACTTTCACCGAAAACCATTCCATTTTATATATAAGATATGCTATAATTATATAAATGAAGCTGCCAATAAAATATCCCGTTCGGAGGTCAACTTGAAAAAGAATTATTCGCTTGAAACGGACAGGCTTCTGTCCGAAAAAGATATGCCGACGGTGCTTTTGCATTGCTGTTGCGCGCCGTGTTCGTCAACTGTGCTTGAACGCATCGCGGACAAAGCAAAAGTGACTGTGTTTTTCTTCAATCCGAACATCTCCCCCGCCGACGAATACGAGAAGAGATTGACGGAACTGAAAAGGCTGATATCGGAAATGAAGCCCGAAAACCCGATAAAACTGCTTGAAGCCGAATACGACCCGCAGGAGTTTTTTGACGCGGTGAAAGGGCTTGAAAACATTCCGGAGGGCGGCGAACGCTGTAAAAAATGCTTCGAACTGAGGCTCGGACAAACCGCAAAAGAAGCGGGCGCTCACGGATTCGACCTTTTCGCAACGACGTTGACAATATCCCCTCTTAAAAATGCGGAGGTACTGAACGAAGTCGGAGAAGAAAAGGCAAAGGAGTTCGGCGCGAAGTGGCTGCCGTCGGATTTCAAGAAAAAAGACGGATACAAGCGTTCCGTTGAGTTGTCCGCGAAATACGGACTTTACAGGCAGGATTACTGCGGGTGCGTATTTTCGAAAAAAGAGGCGGTAGAACGAAAAAAGAGAACTGCCGCCGAAAAAGCAAAGACAGGAGAAAACAAATGAAAAAAATTATCGCGACAATACTTTTTCTGGTTCTTTCGCTCACGCTGACGGCGGCGTGCGAAAAAAAAGGAGGAGAACCGTTGAAAATCGACAATGTGTATATCGTTCCGAACACGGAAAGCGTTTTGCGGGACGAATTTCCGACAAAGACGGAAAACGGAGGACTTACGGCTTTTCTTGCAAAAAACGAGAGCGAGGGAATGCAATTTCTGCTCCGTTTTGACAGCGATGTGAAGAATGTCAAGGTCAGCGTTTCGGATATTTCGAACGAAAACGGCGACAAACTCGATTTCACGCTTTACAGGCAGCGTTATATCGAAGTTTCGGAAGAGAGATTCCCGACCGAAACGGGTTTTTATCCCGATGCGCTGATACCGATGTTCGACGGCTCGGACGGCAAGGCGGCAAACGACATCTGCGACATCGATGCGGGCAAAAATCAGGGTTATTGGATAACCGTCCGCTCGGCGCAGACGCAGGCGGCAGGCAAATATACCGGAAAGGTCAGCGTTACGTTTGACGGAGGCGAAAGAGAAATTCCCGTCAGCGTCGAAGTATGGGATTTTGCGCTCCCCGTCAAAAGTTCTATGCAAACGAATTTCTTGCATCATTGGAACAATAATTATTATGAAGATGTCGGCATATCGAGCAAAGAGATGAACCGAATGGTGTGGGAATTTTTCCTCGATTACCGCATTTCGGGCAACTATATGTTTTTCATCGAATACGACGGCTACGGCGCGGACTTGGAAAACTACGTCAAGTCGATGAAAGAATTTGTAGATGAACACCCCGAGATAACGCACGTTCAACTTCTGCTTCACCAATGGGATTACAGCGGCACGGTCGATTCCGAAGCGATGGCAAACAACAAGAACAATAAATATATGTACGAACTTCTGAAAAAGTACGATCTGACACAGATCGCGTCGTACTACGTTGTTGACGAGCCCGCAGACACGGAAGCGAACGAAAAATTGATAAAAGACCTTGCGGCGGGAATAAGCGGCTTTGCGCCCGACATAAAAAATATCGTAACAACGAACAATTCAAAATATGACGGATACATCTCATGCTGGTGCCCGCTTTGGAATATGATAGACAAAAGCTTTGTTGCGGGAAAACAGGCGCTCGGCGAACACGTTTGGTGGTACGGATGCGCTGTTCCCGCGGCGCCGTATCCGACATATCATCTCAACGATAATCTGCTTTCGCCTCGAATAGTTCATTGGATGCAAAAAGATTACGGAGTTGAGGGAGAACTTTATTGGGCTACTACGCTTTTTGATTACTACAAAGGCGGCGGCAACTATGTTGCCAGAGACGTGTGGACAAACCCGTACACCTCGGAAGGACTTCCAGGAGACGGCTATCTTTGCTATCCGGGCAAAGAGGGCGACGGCATAGTCGGCAGGAATATGCTGGTTCCGACATTGAGACTCGAAGCGATACGCGACGGAATGGAAGACTATGAATATCTGACGCTTGCGGAAGCAAAAATGCAGAAATTCATCGAAAAATATTCGATAGACGCGGACGCGAAAGAACTTCTTTCCACATATACTCAGGCTCTGTTCAGAAGCGTCGGGGATTACGAGCACGACTCTTCCCTGCTGACGCAGATGAGAAAACTCATCGCTGAATATCTGATGAGCGATGACACAACGCTTGTCACGACAAAAATGAATGAGGACGGCTCGAACACGGTAACGGTCTATTCCGAAAATAATATAAATGTTTCGGCAAACGGCAAAGACTTTGAAAAGGAAGCAAAAAACGGATATTTCGTATATACGCTGACCGTTCCGAAGTCCGCAAACACGGAAAAAATAACCGTCACGGTCGGTGATAAGACCGTTGAAAGGCTTCTCGGCGTTGCGGAATGCTCACACGAGTTGAAAAAAGTTGACGAAGTTATCGCCGAATGCGAAAAGAGCGGCAGCTGCGAATACTATATCTGCGAAAAGTGCGCGGGGAGGTTTTACGACGTGGCGGGAGAAGAACGCATAGATAACATAGAAGACATTGTTGAACCGAAACTCGGCTATCACACGGACGATAACGAAGACGGCATTTGCGACGTGTGCGGCAAAGAGATTGAAGAATAATTACAGAAAAAATCTAAAAATGCTTCGGCCTTTCGGTCGAAGCATTTTTAATACATATTATTCAATTTCCAACAAAGTGCGTATGACCTCGCCCGCACATATCATGCCCGCAACGGGCGGAACAAAAGATATGCTGCCGGGAGTCTGCTTTCTTTTCGACGGGTCGGGAGTCGGCGGTTTGGGTTCCGCTTTTGAGTAAACGACTTTCAGTTTTTTGACGCCGCGTTTACGAAGTTCCCTGCGCATGACACGCGCCAAGCGGCAGGTATCGGTTTTGTTTATATCCGTCACGCAGAATTTTGTTGCGTCAAGCCTGTTGCCCGTGCCCATGCAGCTTATGCACGGAACGCCGAGGCGGTCGCAGCGAACGGCAAGTTCGAGTTTTGCGGTCACGGTGTCAATGGCGTCAACCACAAAATCGCAGACCGAAAGGTCTATTTCGTCTGCGGTATCGGGCATATAGAACATTTCGTATGTTTCGACTTTTGCAGCGGGGTTTATATCAAAAACACGCGCTTTTGCGACTTCTGTCTTCTTTTTTCCGAGCGTCGAATGCAGCGCCACAAGTTGGCGGTTGATGTTCGATTCGGCTACGGTATCGTTATCGACAAGAATAAGATGTCCTATCCCGCCGCGCGCAAGCGCTTCGCACACAAATGAGCCGACGCCGCCGAGGCCGAACACGGCAACCGTTTTTTCGGAAAGTTTCCGAACGCCGTCTTCTCCGACAAGCAGCGCTTCTCTTTCAAAAATACTCATTTATTTATCCTTTTCGTTCTTCTCGCGAACGATAAAGCGTATCGGTGTGCCTTCAAGTCCGAAAGTCTGTCTTATCTGATTTTCAAGATATCTCTGATATGAAAAATGGAACAAATCGGCATCGTTGCAGAACGCCACGAACGTGGGCGGATTTGTTGCGGGCTGTGTCATATAGAATATTTTCAAACGTTTGCCCTTGTCCGTCGGCGGCTGAACCTTTGTCGTCGCGTCCGCAAGAACATCGTTCAGAACGCCCGTCGAAACGCGTCTGCCGTGCTGTTCATGAACATAATTTATAAGTTCGTAAAGTTTCTCAACACGCTGTCCCGTTTTTGCCGAAATAAATATAACAGGAGCGTAGGACATATATTTCAAATCTTCTACGACTTTTTCCTTTATCTTGTTCATGGTCTTATCGTCTTTTTCAACGATGTCCCATTTATTCACAACGATAACGGAAGCCTTGCCGCGCTCATGCGCAAAGCCCGCGATCTTGGTATCCTGTTCGGTGACACCCTCGTTCGCGTCTATCATAATAAGAACGACATCCGCACGGTCCACCGCCATATACGAACGAACAACGCTATAACGCTCGATATTTTCATTGACTTTGCTCTTTTTGCGCAGTCCCGCAGTGTCGATAAACACGAATTTGCCGTACTTGTTTTCCTTGACGGAATCGACGGCGTCGCGGGTCGTGCCGGGAATATCGGAAACAAGCATACGTTTTTCGCCGAGCATATAGTTGACAAGCGACGATTTACCGACATTCGGCTTTCCGATGAGAGCGACCTTTATCGCGCCCTCGTATTCGGGTTCCTCGGGAGCGTCTTTGAGTTCCTTTACCACCTCGTCAAGCAGATCACCTATTCCGAGACCGTGAACGGCGGAAACGCCGAACGGGTCGCCGAGACCGAGGTTGTAAAACTCATATATTTCGGGAGGTTCCGCCCCCGGTTTATCAACCTTGTTAACGCAAAGAACGACCTTTTTATTCGCTTTCAAAAGCATTTGCGCAACGTCGGCATCGGTTGAAGTCATACCGGACTGAATATCCACGACCATGATAACAACGTCAGCCTTATCTATCGCCACCTGCGCCTGTGCGCGCATCTGTGAAAGAATGACGTCATTGGTGCGCGGCTCGATACCGCCCGTATCGACAAGCGTGAATTTTACGCCGTTCCACTCCGTGTCGCAGTATATACGGTCACGGGTAACGCCGGGAGTATCCTCCACTATCGAAAGCCTCTGATTGACTATTTTATTAAAAAGCGACGACTTTCCCACATTGGGTCTGCCGACAACAGCAACAATCGCCATATCCCCTAACCTCTCTTCTTTGAATGTTTGACGCAGAATTCAACGGCGTCCAAAAGCCCCTCGGCACCGTCTGACGCAACGCGCACGGGAACGGCAAGTTCTCTTTCAACGTCCGAAACGGTCAGATCGTCAAGGAACGTATCGTCGCGAAGCATAACGTCGGGAATTATGAGATACGCCCCGAGATCTTTGCCTTTGAGTTGCGCGATAATATCGGTAGCGGTCACAAGTCCGGCAACCGTTATCGTGCGTCCGAAATAATCGTTATATATGGTATATAAGGTATAATCAAGTCCCGGGTATTTATCCGAAAGCGTTTTTAACGCGCCGTCAATCGTTTCGGCGGCGGCAACACCCGTTACAAGCGAAATTTTCACCTTTGAATCATTCGGTTTCTTTTCTTCCGAATAATATGCAAAATCGTCCTTGAAGCAGGAAAGCATTCCCACGCCGTTTTCATACTGTTCCATGTCCTCGTAAAACGAAACATCGGGCACGGGGACTTCGGCTTTCAGATAAAATTCGTCTGCGCCGTAAAAGATGCGCGTGCCGTACTTTTTCAGGCACTCGTCCCCTATCTCGTTGATACGCCGCAGGGCGTCCGCAGCAGTCTCTTTCGTGAACGGCACAAGCGGGGCAAGCCCGTCGCGGAATTTGGTCAGTCCGACGGGAACTATGGAAACGCTTGAGACCGCAGGATAAAGAGACGCAAGGTCTTCCAAGGACTTTGTCAGACCGTCGCCGTCGTTTATCCCGGGGCAAAGCACTATCTGGCAGCGCAGATTTATTCCCGCATCTTTCAGTTTGCGCAGATTTTTCATAATATCTTTCGCACGCGGGTTGCGAAGCATTTTATATCTCGTTTCGGGGTCGGTAGAATGAACCGAAATATTAAGAGGAGAAACATGAAGTTCGCATATTCTGTCAATTTCTTCGTCGTCAACGTTTGTCAGTGTCACATAGTTGCCGTACACAAGCGAAAGACGGAAATCGTCGTCCTTGAAATATAGAGTGTCGCGCATGGCAGGCGGCATCTGGTCTATGAAACAAAAAACGCATTTATTTTTGCAGCTGCGCTGTTTGTCCATCAGAAAATTCGAAAAAGAAAAACCGAGATCTCCATCGCATTTTCCGGAAAAGCAATGCTGTTCCCCGTTGCGGCAGACAATGACGGTAACATCACCCGAAATATCCGCCGTTTCGAACATATAATCCAACACGTCGCGGATTTTTCTTCCGTTCACGCTGACAAGTTCATCGTCGGCTTTGATTTTTCCGTAAAAAGGACTTTTTCTGTCAACGGAAATTATTTTTGCCATAAACTCTCCCCATAAATGATTAAAGGGAAAACGCGGCGCGCACTGAAAAAGCACACCGATGTTTTCCCATCAACAATCATTTTCCGAAAACGTCCGAAGACGTTTTATCATTCGGCGTCTACCTTAATAACCTGTTTGCCGTTGTAGTAGCCGCAAGCCTTGCAGACTCTGTGCGACAAAACCGCCTCGCCGCAATGAGAACACTTAACTATGCCGGGCATATCAAGTTTCCATGTGCTGGATCTTCTCTTGTGCTTTCTCTGTTTGGAAATTCTGTTCTTCGGAGCTATCATTCAAAAACACCTCCCGCTCGTAATAAATATTATTTTTTTAACTATGTTAATCAAAGTTCTCCGTCGTTTTGTTCGCAGCGGCAAGCCTCGTGATTGAGATTTGCACCGCACCCCTGGCATATACCCTTGCAATCCTCGGAGCAGTGGACTATCAGAGGGATTTCAAGCGACAGCGCATCGTATGCGGTTTTGACAAGATCTATCTTGCCGCCGTTTACCGTAACGGAATCGTCCTTGGACTCATTTTCCGTGACAATGGTATCAATTTCCGCTTCAAGAGGAACGGAAACCTCGTCAAGGCAACGGTCACATTCGGTCTTATAAAGCCCGCTTACGGTCACTTTAAGGCTGACAACGTCCGCGGTATTCTTCATTTTTCCCACAACGGTAACATCGGAAAACTCCGACTGTTCGGGAGGCATCGGAACGGAGAAATCAAGAGTTTCGGTCATTCCCGTACTCTTAAAAAACGACGCTATATCAAGCACGGTTTTAACTTCTCTCATAGCGTACCTCCGCAAAAAGTGCATACCTATCCCATTACAGTCTGCCTATTCATTATATCATACTTCGCAAAAATGTCAATACCCGATATTGAAAAAAAATTATGAATTTGCCGATTTTTGCGAATTTCGGCTCACAAAAGAACTTCATGGCAAGGGCTGTCGGAATTAAAATACCGTATCGAAAGAAACCACGCCCGAGGAATACATTTCGTTGAGCAAGACAGAAACTTCCGTCAATCCGTCGCGCAATTCTTCCCCGTCCGCGCCCGAGGAATACATTTTTGAAAGTTCCGAAAGTTTTTGTCCTATCTCGGACAGGTACTCTCCGTGAACGAAAAGCGCGAGCACTTTACGTTTTTTCGAGAATTTTCCGACCATATCCGAAAACGCCTCTTCCCTTTCCGTCGGAGCCTGCGAAACGTATTCAACGGACGCAAGAAAAGATTCCACACAATTTTTAAGATATAACCGAGTCCCGACGGCAAGCGCAACAAGAACCGAAATAACAACAACCGAACCTATGAGTTTTTTCATTTATTCTTAGCCACCACCGTAAATTTTTCACCGCAAACGGTCATCAAAAAGACCCCTTTCACGCCGAGTCCGTGTTCCCGAGCGACCTCGGATATATCTTTTTTTGTCAGCCCCAATTTTTTCAGATTGCGCAAAACCGGTCTGCCGTCAACGACAAGCGAATAAGAAAGATGTTTTTGGTCCGATGTTTTCGGAATAACGCTCATTTTTCCGCTCGTTTCGAGAATACAGAACCTGACGTCGCAGATGTCCAAAATTTCATGTTGCCGCAGTTCTTCCATAAGTTCGTCAACCGTCAACTGCGCTTTTTTCATCTGCTCTATGTCGATTTTTCCCTCGTTTATGACGATATTGTATTCACCCGCAAGAAAAGAGCGGTAACGCGCGCTGTTCAGAGATATGACGCTTGAAATCATTTCCAGCCCGACAAGCGCAAAAACGGGAACAACAGAAAAAAGCAGCGGCAGTTGCATATCCTGAAGCGGAAGCGTCGCTATTTCGGAAACAAGTATTGTCGTAACAAGTTCCGTCGGTTCAAGTTCCCCTATCTGTCTTTTTCCCATAACGCGAAGCGCAACGACCGTCAGCAGATAAAGGATAACGGTTCTGATAAACATTATACCCATAAAAATCCCCCTCTCGGAAAGTGTTTCCGAAACAGGGGGAAATTATTAAATATGTATCGTCAGTTATCCGTATTTCGCTTTATCTTGTCTATAAATGCGCGATAATAAATATTACGGAAATCAATAAATTCTTTTCTTTCCGAGCCGAGTGTATCTTTTTCGGGAAGCGCCGTAGGAAGAGCGACGCGAACCGTTGCCGTAACGGATTTACCTCTTCCGTCGGTCTCAATTTTCAGTTCACCGCCCGCGGTCTCAAATATACGTTTTGCGAACGCCAGCGTATCTTTTATTTCTCTGTTTTCGTCCAGACTGAAAGAAAAGGCGTCATTCTCGTTTATATCCGAACGCAGAACCCCGCGTCGGGATACCTCAGCAACGAAAAAATGCTTTTCTTCGCACAGGCGGGTCGTTATCGGATGTTTTGTTTTGAACGCGGAGCGAAGCCCCGAAACGTAGCAATATATGTCAAGAAACGATTTGCGAAAGGCGTCTTTGTCAAGAAATACCAATGTCGAGTGTTCCTCTGTTTCGGTCGAAAATTCCGTTTTCAGTTCTGCCGAAAGTGCGCGGAGAAACGGAACGGGATCGAATGCGGACACATTGAAATGACCGTAAGAAGCAAAAGTAGAATATATAGCCGCAATACGGCTGACACCGCGTTCGAGCAAAAACGCATTTTCGCCGATGCTTTCAAGATAGAGTTTGCTTTTCTCATCACCGATGCGTTTTTCGAGCAATTCGACAACAGAACTCATAACACCGATGGGGCGCAACAGCGAAGAGGCTATCATGGAAGCGAGTTTGCCGCCTGAAAATTCGGAATTCAGAAAATCTTCGGAAGAATACGCTTCCTCGGCTTGAAATTTCATAAAAGGAAGTCTGTTTCCTTTTGAGTCAAAAACAAGGCTGAATATAAACGCTTTGAAAACCGTTGTCTTTGCGGGTATCAGACGAAAGAATGCGGCGTCGCGCAAACCTGCCGCAACACGGGATTTTTCATCGTCGGAAAGGTGACGGTTCAGAAAATCCGAAGTTACAAGATACTTGTAAACAGCGGTTGCCGCCCTGTTGTAATATACGGGCGAAAATGTTCTGTCAAGCAGGATCACGGGAATCTTACTGTCGTCATAAGCCTTCGACACATCGGCAAGAATTATGTTAGGTTCACCGTATATCATACCTTTCAACACTCCAAACTGCAATATTATTGTGCAAATTATACATTAAAGCAAATTTTTTACATTAAAAATTCTACACATTTTTTGGTTAGAAATTTAACAATGTGTCTTGTATAAAACACAATTTTAGTTTACAATATAATTAGGTAAAAACAAAAACATATTCAGGAGGACTTTACTATGTCAGTTAAAGTTGCTATTAACGGCTTCGGCCGTATCGGTCGTCTTGCGTTCAGACAGATGTTCGGCGCAGAGGGCTACGAGGTAGTTGCGATCAACGACCTTACCGATCCGAAAATGCTTGCTCATCTTCTTAAGTACGATACCGCTCAGGGCGGCTACTGCGGCAAGATCGGCGAAGGAGCTCACACCGTTGAAGCGGGTGAAGATTCCATCACCGTTGACGGCAAGACCATCAAAATCTATGCAATGAAAGATGCAAAAGATCTTCCTTGGGGAGAGATCGGCGTTGACGTTGTTCTTGAATGCACAGGTTTCTACTGCTCCAAAGAAAAGTCTCAGGCTCATATCGACGCAGGCGCAAAGAAAGTTGTTATTTCCGCTCCCGCGGGCAGCGACCTCAAAACAATCGTTTTCAGCGTAAACGAGAAAACTCTTACCGCTGACGACAAGATTATTTCTGCGGCTTCCTGCACCACCAACTGCCTTGCACCCATGGCTAAAACCCTTAACGATTACGCTCCCATTCAGAGCGGCATCATGTCCACCATTCACGCTTACACCGGCGACCAGATGATTCTTGACGGTCCTCACAGAAAGGGCGACCTCAGAAGAGCAAGAGCCGGCGCTGCAAACATCGTTCCCAACTCCACCGGTGCTGCAAAAGCAATCGGTCTTGTTATCCCCGAACTGAACGGCAAACTCATCGGTTCCGCACAGCGCGTTCCCGTTCCGACAGGTTCGACCACCATCCTTACCGCTGTTGTTAAAGGCAAGGACGTTACCAAAGAAGGAATCAACGCGGCTATGAAAGCGGCTGCTTCCGCATCTTTCGGTTACAATGAAGATCCCATCGTTTCTTCCGACGTTATCGGAATGAGATACGGTTCTCTGTTTGACGCAACTCAGACCATGGTTTCCAAGATCGACGACGACACCTATCAGGTTCAGGTAGTTTCTTGGTATGACAACGAGAACTCCTACACTTCTCAGATGGTAAGAACGATCAAATACTTCGCAGAACTTGCGTAATTAAAAGTATAATTCGTTTATATCCGCCGCGAAACAACAGTTTCGCGGCGGAATTTTTTAACAATAAAAAAAAATCACGAATGCAATATCCATTGTCTCTCCGTCGCAGATGAAACATTCACTTATATGATATATTATAGCACACCGAATATATTTTTCAACCCTTTTCAGACACATTTTTGCAATTTTTATTCCGTTTTTAATTTATTGCAGTAATAAGCGGTACAAAAGAAAATTTTTGATTCGTCATACCTTGCACAAGAATACAAACAAAGGAAAGGAATAAAGGAAAAAAATCAATCAATTCCGCTCAAACTGTTTTTTGCATAACAAAAACATTGCAGCCCCGCACCTTTGAATGAGGTGCGGGGCTGCGGTGTTCATTTATAACGATTTTTTAATCGTCCTCATCTTCCCATGACGAAATAATGTGAAGTTCTCCGCTGTCCATGTCCATAGCCATATTGTCGCCCATGCGCATCATCATATTGCCGTCGGAGTCGATTGCCATATTGTCGGAAACGGTATACGCAAAATCGCCGTCGTCACAGTCGAAGAAATGCTTACTCATAGATTTTCCTCCTTAAAATGTTTAATCGTCATAATCGGGATAGTCGGGATCCCAATCAGGCCATAGTTGTGCTTTGTTTCTGCGGCGAGAATTGTGAACTTGCTGATGTGTCTTATGATTGGGGTTCATTTGGTTTGAATGATTATCCTTGTTCGCTTTGTATGCCTTGTTGTTCGGATTATTCTGATTTGACCAATCATCCAGTTGCTTTTGGGTATGCGTTTTCCCAGACACTTTTTTCATTGCTTTCTCCTTTCTGAACCGAAAAAATCCACGCACTTGCATCGTGCGTGGACTACGATTTCAGATTATACAATCGCTTTACACGCAACAAAACAAGACCGACGCAAACACATCGGTTCGAATTGTGGTGTAAAGCAGTGAAACAGCAGGGGGACAACAAAAGTCAACACACAGCCGCTTTCTTGATTTCATAATGAGAATTTGAAAGAAATCAATAGTTTCAATGATTTACTCATGTCATTAAAAGGCCAAATTCCTCCCAATCTAATTCGTACTCTCATGATACGAATAATCAATGTTGGGGAACACATTACCTCTTAATAAATATATTATATCACATATTAAGAGTTTTTGCAATAGGATTTCACACAATCAGATTCTTCAAACGGAGCACTTCTGTATAATGTCAAAACGAAAAGAAGCAAAGTACATTTTTCTTTCTGCCGGTTTGAACCCCGAGCACTAAAACCCACACATGACTTTTGATGCGGTTGCCCTCAACCGGTTATTTTTAAAACAGACAAACTTCTGTCCGGCAGAAATTATTCCAATGCCGCAAAAAACACACAGGCGTTGAAAAGTCTTATTTCATGCGATATTTGAAGATTTTTTATTCTAATATACACGGGCGAAAAAGAGCATAAAATCGGCTCGAAAAAGCGACAGAAGCACAAAAAAATCGAAGCGAAAGAATTTTCACCGAATAGAAAAAACCCTTGAAAACAATAAGTTTTCAAGGGTTAAGTTGGCGGAGACGGAGGGATTCGAACCCTCGTCCCTCAAGGGGCATCATGATTTCGAGTGTTTTACTCCGAACACACTTTAGCGGTAAATCACCGTTTTTGATGCCTTATATAAGAAGTTAAAAATGATGAAAAGTACAGTAAATTCAAGGGACTATGGCTCGTAAGTCCTGCAACTGCAAGGAAAATTCGAACCCACAGTTAAGGAGCAAAAAATGGCTTAAAAAAAGCAAAAAAGAGAGAACTTGGAGAGAACGGAGAGAACTCAGGAGAGAACAAAACCCTTTTTCCCGCCTGCTTTTCAGGCACTCTCAAAATACTATTGGAGAGAACTTTTACACCTTTCTTCTGCTGTTGACCAAAAAGTGCAAAGAGGTGTAAGTGATGATTACAGAAAAATATTGCAACGAGATTTTGCAGCAATACCCCGAATACATAACCAAAGACCAGATGTACCGTATCTGTCATATCAGCAAAAAGACCTGCTTGTTTTTATTGGAAAGCGGTCTTGTGCCGAACATAGATAGCGGCAAAAAAACACGCCGCTTCAAAATCAAGACGGTTGATGTTATTCAGTATTTGAAAGACAGAGATGATTACCCAGAGCTATTCAAAGCTCCAGACGGCTTTTACAAAGGAAAAGGCGGAGATAAAAAAGCTCCGTCCTTTGATGAGGTGTTTACACAAGAGGATTTAATTCGTATGCGGCAGTATTATGAACGACTGCTAAAAAACAACCCAGATGTTATGTCAGTTGAGCAGGTAGCTCAGTTTACGGGCTACAATAAAAATTCGGTTAGTCGCTGGTGCGGTAAAAAAGAGCTGAAATGCTTTTATATCAAACAGCGTTATCAAATCCCTAAAGAGTATCTATTGGATTTCCTTGTAAGCAGATATTTCATAGGAATTGCCGTGAAGTCTGTCAAGCACCAGAGGTTTAATGAGCAAATACGAAAATTGCGTACAGGCAGCGATGACACAATGGCGTAATTTCTTAAACATATCTATAATGAAAAATGAAACGGAGGTATTCGTTATGAAAGATAAAACCTACCACGCGTATCTGGATAGCCACGAGCGACAGTTGGTAATACATAGCCTTGTAGAGCTGAAAAACAGACTGATACAGGAAGGCAGATACACGGACTGCGTTGACGAGCTGATTTTCAAGGTTGTCAATGCTCCTGTTAAGAAAATGAAAATTGAACATATCTAAGGCATATCACACATAGCCGCTTATTCTTATTCACCTAAGAGTAAGCGGCTTTTTTGCGTTCTCTCACTCTTTTACATAGCCGCCTTGACAAAGCGGCTAAATTTATGCGAAAGGAGGACGCACAAATGTCAAATTGCAAAGTGATTGCTCTGACCAATCAGAAAGGCGGTGTCGGTAAAACGACCACGGCGGTCAATCTGGGCGTAGGTCTGGTACAGCAAGGAAAGAAAGTCTTGCTCATTGATGCCGATGCACAGGCAAATCTCACAATGGCACTCGGCTACAACAGACCTGACGATATACCCATAACGCTCTCCACCGTAATGCAGAACATCATAGACGATAAATCTTTTGATGTTTCGCAAGGTGTCATACACCACAGCGAGGGCGTTGACCTGCTTCCGTCCAACATTGAGTTATCAGGCTTTGAAGTAAGGCTTATCAATGCTATGAGCCGTGAGCGTGTTCTGAAAACCTATGTGAATGAGGTTAAGAAGAATTACGATTATGTGCTTATCGACTGTATGCCCTCTCTCGGTATGATAACGATAAATGCTCTGGCGGCGGCAGATAGCGTGATTATCCCAACACAGCCGCACTACCTTTCAGCGAAAGGTTTGGAGCTGTTGCTTCGCTCTGTGTCAATGGTAAAACGACAAATCAATCCCAAGCTGCGGATAGACGGTATTTTAATGACTATGGTAATGCCCCGTACCAACATTTCTAAGGAAATCACGGCAACGGTAAAAAGTGCCTACGGTCAAAAAATCAAGGTGTTTGATACTGAGATACCGCATTCTATCCGTGCGGTAGAAGCCACGGCAGAGGGCAAAAGCATTTTCGCTTATGACAAAAGCGGAAAGGTCGCCGCCGCTTACGAGCAGTTCGGAAAGGAGGTGGCAGAGATTGGCGAGAAACAAAAGCACAGAAATCGAGCTGACTGCATACGATGACCTTTTCCAGACGGACGAGAGCCGTGAGGAAGCAAAGTTAAGCAAGATAAGGGATATTCCCATTTCGGAAATCGACGAGTTT